>NZ_FYDZ01000007.1:0-334532 GCF_900187515.1 Pseudomonas sp. Irchel s3f10 | reverse complement strand
CAGGTGTCGAACGCCACTGGCTGATGCCGCTGAAAAAAGGCTCGCAGTACGAGGTGATCCAGCGTTTGGGGCGCCAGGATGCGATTGTTTTGCTGAGCACTTCGCCGCAGGCCCGCAAGCAATGGCCTGGGCTGCCGGAGCGGCTGACCGCGCGACTGCTGAGCAAAACCGTCAAGGGCAAGGTGTGTCAGATTCTGACCTCGATGGCTGACCCACTGCGTTTTCCTTCCGACGAGATCGTTGATCTGTACAGCCAGCGCTGGGAAATCGAATTAGGCTTTCGGGAAATGAAGCAGACGCTGCTCAACAGCAGCTATACGCTGCGTAGCAAGACACCCGAGATGATCGAGCAAGAGTTGTGGGGCGTGTTGTTGGGCTACAACTTGTTGCGCTATCAGATGGTGGAAATGAGTCGCCACTGTCCTGGCATTTACCCGTGCGAAATGAGCTTCACCGCGTGTACCTGGGCGATTCTCGGGTTTATCAACAGCGTCTCGGCCGACCGTTCCGGGAACATCCCCAAGTATTTGGCCGAGCTTCATGCTTCAGCGCCGCACTACGTTCTGCCGCATCGACGTGAGGAGCGCGTTTATCCTCGGGCGATTCGGCTGAAATCGCCGAAGTATCCGATCAAAAATAAAAATGCCAGTCAGCTTAACTGACTGGCATTACCCTTCGGGGCGGCTTTTTTGTGGGCGTTTTTCTTGCTATGTGCCCTGCGAGGGCTTTCGCGTCAGCAATTCAGACAGCGAGTGAGTATTCATTGGGAAGTTCTTGAGTTTGTCTTCACTCACATATGCGGCTTCGATAACGCTCGTGTGTGAAGTCGGTAGTTTTCTTTGTTTTGGAATATCGAGACTCGGTTCACTCGCTGATTTTTTGCCGAGTGAAGTCTTAGAGGAAAGAAGCCTGGAGTCCTGCAGTCGGTAACCGAGTTCATCCGTGGAACCCAGAAGATTCAGATCTTGCTCGAGACCTAGTACGTGCATCACTGACAAGTACGCTCCCATTGTGACGCCTGCACTACCTGCTTCCAGTGAGCGTAATGTCATGACTGACATTCCAGCCCTTTCAGCGACTAGTTTTGCAGTGAGTCTGCGCCTAAGACGGGCCAGTTTCAGGCGCTCACCAAGATCGTTCAAGAGTCGTGCAACCTTCGGAAGTAGCGGCGAGGTTCTCCTGGCCATAAAGCTAAAATTCCTTCACTTTTGGGGTGATAACAACGGAATAATTACAGTTGACCGGGGGGCAAGGAGTTACGTTTACCCTTGGGTCATTCAACCTTCTGAGCGCCCCATCACTCAACTGTCTGACGTGATCACGGCCATTGTTGCCTGGCATGCATCACTCTCAATACTTCCACACATTCGTTTTTGATCGTGTAAACGATGACGTAACTGGGGGTTGCGACGATTTCCCGTGTTCCTTCAACTCTGCCCTTTCTGTACAGCGTTGGACGCTGTCGGGCGAGCTCCCCTTTTGATTCAAATATCTCATCGAGGTCAGCCGCTGCTTCAGGGTTGTCCTGACTAATACGATCCATAATCCGCTCTCGGTCAATATGCGTCTCCGGACGCCAAATCAACTTCATTAGCGTACTCGTTTACGCAGGGCATCACGCTTGGCGGCAAATATTCGGCGGGTTTCTTCATCGCTAATACTAGGTCTTGGATCGTCAATACTGGTCTGAACCTGCCGTTTGAACCATTCGTCATATGCGGCTGCCTCATGCGCTTGTTTCATTGCTTCGGCGCGATCAGGACGAGCGTATGTTTTCATTTGCGATGGGTCATAGCTGGAAGCGTCAACATCGAACTGGCTGATACCCAGTCCTCTCAAATAGGTCACCAGTGTTTCAAGCCGTTTGAACAGGCGCACCTGGCCACTCCGTTGCGCTGTTAGCGTATGTTCTTCATTGCCATGCTGAATTTGAATCGTCCAGCCACCAGGCTTGGCGACGATACTTGTGCTTCTTACAGAGCCGTTTTCAATCAGGCGACTGAGAGTGCTGTGATCAATGGTTTCAGTGGTCATGGAGGCAAACTCTTGGCTGAACAGTGGCGTCCATCGTACGCAATCAATAGTAGTTTGCAAAATTCAACTCCTGGCAGTAGACACCGAGTGTCCAAAATTACGTTCGTTGGTGAGGCAGGCGATTCTTGTCGGAAACACACCTGCCTGAGATTGTTTTCAGGCTGGATCCTTCCAATTGAGCATTCGCTGCTGCGCAACCTGCAGCAGGTCACAGCCATCCTGCGTCAGCAGATAGAGGGCGTGGGTGATGTGGGGGATGTCTTCGACGTCGGCTTGTTTGAAGCTGAGGCAGTAGAGGGTTTTTAGCAGGTCGCTTGAAGCGCGCAGGCGCTGGACGGCGCATTCTAGGATGTCTTGCGGGTTGGCGGCTGTGTCGATGAGTAGAGGCTTGGTGTCGGTGAGGTTGGATTCGAGTGGGCGGTAGCGATCAGGAGTAAGCGGGTTCCATGCTTTCATTGTTCTTCTCTCTATAGGCTTTTCAATAGCCGCCGCCATCATGACCAAACGATGGGAGGCGACTGTGTTCGGGTTGGTCAACCAGAGAGAGAGAACTCCGTGTACGCCGAAGCGTCCCAAACACAGCCGCCATAAAGCATGCCGCACAATAGATGGCGGCAAGCATACAAGGGCATGCGCAGTTTCTCTCTCTCAATTTCAGGTGACCAAACCCGAGTCGCTGATTTGGCAGCGACAGTCACGACTATAGATTTGACTTACCAAGCCGCGATAGGCGGCAAGGGAGTCTGGGTTTGTAGGAATGGGACGAATAGCGGATAGGCCATTACTGTAGGTTTTTTCGTCCGTTCACGCGCCCACGGCCTTCAACCAATAACCCGATACGCCGCCACATCCAGCACACTCGTCGTCAGCCCCGTCGCAGGCGCGTAGATCGTGCCTTTCACCGCCGAGAACGGCACGCCTTTGCTGCCCAGAGACACGTAGCGTTCGCCTTTATCCAGTTCGGTGAAGTAGGTGTAGGAGATATTGTGCATCCGTTTGTACCGGGCTTCATCGCGGACGATGCCGTTGGTGAGGTTTTGCAGGTCGGTCTGGGTCAGGTTGAGGGTTTTGTTCAGTTGTACGCCCCAGCGCTTGAGGCACGTTTCGGCGTAGTGACGGACCACGCGGCCAGGTTCCACCAGGGTTTTCAGGTCGCTTGCGCTGGCAGGCACGCCACCGTCAGCTGTGGCGTTGCCGGCCATGGTCGCGTGGCGGCCGGCCATGGGGTAGACGCTGGTTTTGGTGCCGGTGGCGGTCTGCGGGATCACGCAACTGAAACCCTTGGAGCGTTCATCGCGGGCATAGAAGGCGACATATTCTTTGACGTTGGTGCCGAGTTTGACCCGGTTTTCCTGGAAGTTTCCGATACCCGGAACAGGGTCCAATGCAAAGATGTTCACCGGAATGTTTTTAAGTTGGCTGTCCTTTAACATCGCATTGGCCAGCATGTGGCAACTTATGCCGCCTCGGCTCCAACCCACCAGATTGACGCGGGTGGGAATAATGCCATCTTTGCGGAACGTTCTGATGATCCCTTCCTGTAACTTCTGTTGAGTGATGCTACGGTCGCCGTAGTTGTACTTTCGCCACATCCACGAGCCTTCGACTTTGACATCGTCAATAGGAATACCGGCGGCTTTGAGGCGGTTGTATTCGGCCTCGGTGAGTTGTACGCGCTGCCAGTCGCATTTGCCCTTGATGATATTGATGGCGTGCCGCACGTTTTCTTCCCAGCCTTTGCCGAACAGTGTGCCGGACACGCCGTACTCCTTGGTCTTGGTGAACAGGTCGTCAGCTTGCAGGTTGCCGCTGCCGGGTCCGTCGACGACGATCCATTCGGCGAACTCGCGGCCGGTATGGTTGGCAGCCAGTGTGGAAACCAGTTCGCCGTCCCAGAAGTTTTCATGGGCGGTATCGAACTTGTTGGAGCCAGTGCCGCAAAAAAATATAGTTAAAACTGTCATGGTGTTGCTCTCGTTTATTTGTAAGAGCGAACAAGTTAGTGTGAGTTGCATGTACAAATAAAGAGTGTTGGTGTTTCCGTATTTGTAGAAGAGTTAGTTGTGTGTTGTTTATGATGGTTTTTGTTTGGCGACTTCAAGCAAGTCGCAGCCATCCTGAACAAGCAGATAAAGCGCGTTAACGATGTTGGGAATATCTTTCACGTCAGCCTGTTTGAAACATAGGCAATAGAGCGTTTCCAGCAAATCTCCGGCCGCGCGTAAACGCTGATCGGCGGCATTGATCAGGTCAGTCTGGCTGGAGTGGCTGTCGATAAGCAGCACCGGGTTTTCGCTGTAGCAGGTCTTGAGTGGGCGATAGCGGTTGATCATGGTGAGGCGTGTCCTGTTCGAAGGCGCTGGGGCGGGCCGGCAGAGTGTTTGCAGCCGCGCCGGCCACTATAGAAGGGCGTTTCTCTGTGGGACAAGACAGCCGCAATGGACAGTATTCGTAGGGGTTTTTCCGTGGTTTGAGGAAATGCCCTACGTGTTTTCGCAGCTTTTTCAGGCCAAAACCCTTAGGCGTAATAATTCCTACTTGTTTGTCAGGCGATTCGGGCTAAAGCGCTGTATCGTGCGCGCCAGAATCTGTAGGGCGTTTCCAAACGTCTGACACGCGCTTAAAGGGAATTAGGTATGCACTGGCTACGAATGGCCGCGATTTTATTGCTCGGGCTGAGCACTTACCGTTTGACCATGGCCTCGGACGTTGGCAATGCATGGGTGCTGGATCGTCTCGATCGCACCGATTGGCCGGAGGCACTCATCAGCCAGGCGAGCATGGACACGGCGTCGCGTGGTGAAGTGTTGATGTTCGCCAAAGCGCTGTTGGCCAGCGAAGCGCTGGATGAAGAGGGGCTTGAGCAGCGACTCGGTGTGCCCCACGTGCAGCTGAAGTCGATTCGCCACGTGCGCGACGGCCTCTGGGAGGGATTGCTGAGCACCTATCGCAACGCCAGTCAGAGCTGTGATGAGCAACCGTTCTGCCCGCGTGTGCGCAGCGTCGCTGATCTGCGTCAGTTGGCGGCAGCGTTCACTGGCGACATCAGTCCGGCCCATGCGCTGTGGGCGAGCAAGAGCCAAGGTGTGCATGAGCAGATGCTCAATGAGCAGTTGCGGGTGGCGGTGTTGCGTCCCTGATTTTTTAAGCTTTGTGGTGTGGCGGCTGGCCTCTTCGCGAGCAGGCTCGCTCCCACAGAGTGCCACGGTGTTCGTGGCATCCGCTGTATCATTCCGAATCGATTTGGCCCCGACCTTTTCTCGACTCGCTGCGATCGCCCGCTAGGCTGTTGGCATGGCAGCAGTCAATGGAGTGACAGCGAATGCACAACACCCTGGAACAGGTTTTTGGTTTTCCACAGTTTCGACCCGGACAAGAGACGGCGATCAGCGCGGTGCTGGCCGGGCGTTCGGCGGCGGCGATTTTTCCCACCGGTTCCGGCAAGTCGATTTGTTATCAATTGCCGGCGCTGATGCTGCCGCACCTGACGTTGGTGGTCTCGCCGTTACTGGCGCTGATGCAGGATCAACTGGCCTTCTTGCAGCGTCATGGCATATCCGCAGGCAGCATCGATTCTGCGCAGAGTCGCGATGATGCCAATGACGTGATGGCCCGCGCCCGTTCGGGTGAATTGAAGATTTTGATGATCTCGGTGGAGCGCTTGAAGAACGAGCGCTTTCGCAACTTTTTGCAGCAGGTGCCGATCTCGTTGCTGGTGGTGGACGAGGCGCATTGCATCTCGGAATGGGGCCACAACTTCCGGCCCGATTATCTCAAGCTGCCGGACTATCAGCGCCAGTTCAACATCCCGCAAACTTTGCTGCTGACAGCCACTGCAACGCCGAAAGTCATCGCCGACATGCAGGCCAAATTTTCGATCGCCGCCGCCGATGTGGTGACCACAGGCTTCTATCGGCCCAACCTCAACCTGTTGGTCGAACCGGTGCGCGGCCAGGACAAGCGGCGGCGTCTGGTGGAATGGATGAGTGATCGTCCGGGGCAGCCGAGCATCGTCTACGTGACCTTGCAGAAAACCGCCGAGCACATCGCCGAACACCTTGAGCGCAACGGCATTCAGGCCGAGGCGTATCACGCGGGTTTAGCCCACGACAAACGCGAGGCGATCCAGAAGCGCTTTATGGCTGGGCAGTCCAATTGCATCGTTGCGACGATCGCTTTCGGTATGGGTATCGACAAGAGTGATATCCGCAATGTCGTGCACTTCGACCTGCCCAAATCCATCGAAAACTACAGTCAGGAAATCGGCCGTGCGGGGCGCGACGGGCAGCCGTCGGACTGTCTGGTATTGGCCAATCGCGACAGCCTCAACGTGCTGGAAAACTTCGTCTACGGTGATACGCCGGAGCGTGATGGCATCCGCTATGTGCTCGACGAACTGAAGGCCTCGGTGCCGGAAGGACAGTGGGAGTTTCTGCTCGGGCCATTGGCGGATCAGAGCAATATTCGCTCACTGCCGCTGAAAACATTGCTGGTGCAACTGGAGCTGCGCGGGTTGATCGCGCCGCGCTATGCCTACTACGCCGAATACCGTTTCAAATATCTGCTGGAACCGGAAGCGCTGCTTGAGCGTTTTGACGGTGAGCGCAGGGAGTTCGTAGCCGCGATCATTCAGACCTCGACGCGCGCGCGCACCTGGGCCACGGTGAATTTCGAGGCGATGTATTCGCAATATTCCGCCGAACGCAATCGGGTGGTGAAGGCGCTGGATTACTTTCAGGAAAAGGGCTGGGTCGAGCTGGAAAGCAAGCAGATGACCGAGGTCTACAGCCTGCTGAATAGTGACTTTGACAGCGATGCCCTGAGCGCTGAGCTGCATGACTATTTCACCCGACATGAGCAGGCCGAAGTGGCGCGCATCCACGCGATGCTTGAAGTTTTTGCCACCGAGCGTTGTCTGGGTTATCGCCTGGCCGAGTATTTCGGGGATCGCAATGCGCCTGAGCGGTGTGGGCATTGCTCGGTGTGTCATGGCCAGGTTGCACGGTTGCCGGCACCACCGGAGTTGCCCGCGCTTGTGGATAAAAACTTTGCGGCGTTGTGTGGCGATTTTATCCACAGGCATGAGCAGCACACCGGGGTCATCCCGACAGCGGAGCGGGTAACGCGGTTTCTGTGCGGGATCAGTGTGCCGCTGTTTACCAAGCTCAAGGCGCGAGCGATTCCCGGGTTTGCGGCATTGGAGGAATATCCCTACGCCGAAGTCCGCAACTGGGCGCAAGAGCACCTCTGATCGTTGTAGGAGCTGCCGAAGGCTGCGATCTTTTGATGTTGATTTGTTCAAGATCAAAAGATCGCAGCCTTCGGCAGCTCCTACATTAAGTGTCATCAAGGCGGGGGCTCTATCCATCCGCTGAATGTCGATCATCACGGTAATAAACTTCAAAAACCGTCGTTGGCTGACTATGGTTGAGGTCTGTCTTTGGATCGCCAACAAGAGAACAACATGAGCCAGACATCCTTCGATATTCAGCAGGCCGCGGTGATCGGTGCGGGCACCATGGGCCGGGGCATTGTCATGTGCCTGGCCAACGCCGGTGTGACGGTGCAGTGGGTGGATAACAATCCACAGATGCTTGAGCAGGCACTCGCCACCGTGGCCGAGACTTATGCACATAACGTGCGCCAGGGCCGGATTGATCAGGCCGAGGCGGATGCGCGTCTGGCGCGAGTCAGTGCGGCGGCGGATTATGCGGCGATTCGCAATGTCGATCTGGTGATCGAGGCGGTGTACGAAAATCTTGAGCTGAAGCAGAAGATCTTTCGTGAGCTGGATGGTTTGCTCAAGCCTGAGGCGCTGTTGGCGAGTAATACCTCGGCGCTGGACATCGATGCGATTGCTGCCGCGACAAGGCGCCCGGAGCAAGTGTTGGGCCTGCATTTCTTCAGCCCGGCACACATCATGAAGCTGCTGGAGATCGTGCGCGGCGCGCAGACTTCGCCGGCCGCTCTGGAAGCAGCGCTGGCGCTGGGCCAACGCATGGGCAAGGTCAGCGTGGTGTCGGGCAATTGCCACGGGTTTATCGGCAATCGGATGTTGCATCCGTATGTGCTGGAGGCGCGCAAGATGTTGCTTGAAGGCGCTTATCCACAGCAGGTCGACGCGGCGCTGCAAGGTTTCGGTTTTGCCATGGGGCCGTTCCGCATGTACGACGTGGTCGGCATCGATCTGGAGTGGCGTGCACGCGAGTTGGCCGGCAAGGGGCAGGATGCGCCAGAGGTTCAGGTAGATAACCGTTTGTGCGAGATGGGCCGGTTTGGGCAGAAGTCCGGCAACGGTTATTACCATTACGAACCTGGCAGTCGTCAGGCTGAGCACGATCCTGAGGTCGATGCGCTGGTATTGCAGGTCAGCGAAGGGCTGGGCTTCCAGCGCCGCGAGATTGGTCCGGAGGAGATTCTGGAGCGCAGTTTGCTGGCGTTGGTCAATGAAGGCGCGAAGATTTTGCAGGAAGGCATTGCCGAGTCGGCACACGACATCGATCTGGTGTATCTGAACGGCTACGGCTTCCCGGCGGACAAGGGCGGTCCGATGGCGTGGGCGGATCAGCAAGGGCTGGCGGATATTCATCAGCGCTTGCTGGCGCTGGAGACGCGGCAGGGCGATCAGTGGAAACCGGCGCGGTTGATTGGTGAGTTGGCGGCGCAAGGGAAGGGGTTTGCTCAAGCTTAGTGTTACGGCGAAAATCTATCCCCCTCACCCCAGCCCTCTCCCCCCAAGGGGGCGAGGGGGAAAGGGAGCCGATTTTCGTGTGTTTCAGAATTTGAGTTCGAATCGAAAGCCTCAGGTCGGTGTATTCCGAGAAAACACCTCGGTCAGTCCCCTCTCCCTCTGGGAGAGGGCTAGGGTGAGGGCTAGCGGCCTCACTGAAAAACAGGAGAATCAGCCCAACCATGTCCACCCCTCAGCGCACCGACTATCCGCACTTCCAGCCTATCACCACGCGCTGGCACGACAACGACGCCTATGGTCACGTCAACAACGTCACCTACTACAGCTTCTTCGATACGGCGGTGAACACCTACCTGATACAGGTTGGTGGTCTGGACATCCATGACGGCGAGGTGGTGGGGTTTGTGGTCAGTTCGGCGTGTGATTACTTCGCTTCGATCGCCTTTCCGGACCTGATCGAGATCGGTCTGCGAGTCGGTAAGTTGGGCAACAGTTCAGTGCAATACGAGCTGGCGGTGTTCAAGGTCGGCGAAAGCGAGGCGTGTGCGGCCGGGCGTTTCGTGCATGTGTTCGTTGACCGGGCGAGCAATCTGCCAGTGCCGATTCCTGCCGAACTGCGGCAGGCACTGGAATACCTGGTGGTGTAAACGGCAAAAAAAAATCGCAGCCCTTGGGCTGCGATTTTGCTTTACCGGCCAGCGAGGTGTTTGAGGCCTCAGTCGCGATGGTATTTGTGATGCTTGCGGTGGCCGTAAGCGTGGCCGCGGCCCGGGTGACGGTCGCGGTAATAACCACGGTCACGATCACGACCGCGATCATAATGACGATCATCGTCATCGCTCTTGTTGCCCATGTAGTTGCCCAGCGCGCCACCGGCGCCGCCACCCGCTGCGGAGCCGATCAGGCTGCCGGTGGTGCCGCCCATGCTGCGGCCGACTACGTTACCGCCGGCTGCGCCCAGCGCACCACCGATGGCGGCTTCGCCACGGCTGCGTTTGTCGGCACCAACCGCACTACCACCCGCGCCGCCCAGGGCTGCGCCGATGGTGGAACCTGTATTGCCGCCTAAGGACTGACCGACGACCGAGCCAAGAACCCCGCCCAATGCGCCGCCCACACCTGCTTCGGTGGTGCCGCCTGCGGAAGCAAAACCACTGACCAGGCCAAGGGACAACAAGAGAATCGAGGAGAACTTCATAGATGAGCCTCAAAGGGATGACGGCGCCGATCCTGAGGCTGTGTGACAAGCGTGACAATCGAAATCCGACGAATAACACGACTTGTATACAACTTTGCAAGTTGCTGTTTTTTCACCGGAACTTAACTGTTTTTTGCCGGTCTTTAGCTACTTCGGACAGGCCGTTTTTGTGAAAAAACGGCCTTTTTTGTGGGCGGTTGAAAAGTAGAAGCGAAAAGATCGCAGCCTCCGGCAGCTCCTACAGGAGCCGGTGTAGGAGCTGCCGGAGGCTGCGATCTTTTGATTTTGAATTAAGCAGATTTGGCCATGATCAATCCAGTCTCACTCGCCGCTTCCAACCGAATCGCAATGAACTTCGACGTCGGCGTATGGCTGCCATCCCCGGTGCTCTCCAATGGCACCAGCGGATTCACTTCCGGGTAATAAGCCGCCGCTTGCCCGGCCGGAATATCAAACGCCAACAAAGTGAAGCCTTTCACCCGACGTTCACGACCATCGTCCCATATCGAAACAATGTCAGCCTTCTGCCCCGGACGGAAGCCCAGACGAATGATGTCGGCCTCATTGGCGAACAGCACATCACGCTGGCCCTTCACTCCGCGATAACGGTCGTCGAGACCATAAATCGTCGTGTTGTACTGATCGTGAGAGCGCATCGATTGCAGGATCAGATCCGGCAATTGCCCGGTGGCGCGGGTGCGTTCGTGTACCAGATCTTTCGGCAGCATGTTGGCGCGGAAATTGGCCCGGCCTGATGGCGTGTTCCACTTGCGTGCGCCAGCGCTGTTACCGAGGTAGAAACCGCCCGGGTTCTTGATCTTCTCGTTGAACTCTTTGAAGTTGGGAATGGTGTCGGCGATCAGTTCGCGGATGCGCCCGTAATCGGCCACCAGCCAGTTCCAGTCCACCGGTTTGCTGCCCAGTGTGGCAGCAGCGATACCGGCGATGATCGACGGCTCGGAGCGCATCTGGTTCGACAGTGGCTGCAACTGACCGTTGGAGGCGTGAACCATGCTGAACGAGTCTTCCACGGTGACCGCTTGCGGGCCTTCGGTCTGGATGTCGATGTCGGTACGACCGAGGCACGGCAGGATCAGCGCGTCTTTACCGTGAGCGAGGTGGCTGCGGTTGAGTTTGGTGCTGATCTGCACGGTCAGGTCGCAATTGCTCAGCGCTGCGAACGTGCGCGGGCTGTCCGGCGTGGCTTGGGCGAAGTTGCCGCCCAGACCGATAAAGACCTTCGCACGACCTTCGGCCATCGCATGGATCGCCTCGACCACGTTGTGGCCGTTGTGGCGCGGCACCTTGAACTGGAAGCGTCGCTCCAGCGAGTCAAGGAACGCCACCGGCGGACGCTCGTTGATGCCCATCGTGCGGTCGCCCTGCACGTTACTGTGGCCGCGCACCGGGCACAGGCCGGCGCCCGGTTTGCCGATATTGCCGCGCAGCAGCATCAGGTTGGCGATTTCCTGGATGGTCGGCACCGAATGGCGATGCTGGGTGATACCCATCGCCCAGCACATGATCACGTTCTTGCCCTTGGCGTACATGCGCGCAGCTTGCTCGATTTCTACGAGGGTCAAGCCGGATTGCTCGACGATCTGTTCCCACGGCGTGTCATCGACCACGCCCAAGTACTCGAGGACGTTGGCGCTATGGGCGTTGAGGAAGTCGTGATCGAACACAGCAGGTTCGCCAGCCTTCTGCGCATCGCGCTCCCATTGCAGAAGGAACTTGGCCATGCCGCGCAGCAGCGCCATGTCGCCACCGAGGGCCGGACGGAAATAGGCGGTGTTGGTCGGTTTATCGCCGTTGGTGAGCATTTCAATCGGGTGTTGCGGGTGCTGGAAACGTTCCAGGCCACGCTCTTTCAACGGGTTGATGCACACCACTTGCGCGCCGCGCTTCACCGCTTCACGCAGCGGTTCGAGCATGCGCGGGTGGTTGGTGCCCGGGTTCTGGCCCCAGACGAAAATTGCGTCGGCGTGTTCGAAATCGTCGAAAGTCACGGTGCCTTTGCCGACGCCGACACTTTGCGCCAACGCCACACCGCTGGCCTCGTGGCACATGTTCGAGCAGTCAGGGAAGTTGTTGGTGCCGTAGGCGCGCACGAACAGCTGGTACAGATACGCCGCCTCGTTGCTGGCGCGACCCGAGGTGTAGAACTCGGCCAGATCCGGGCTCGGCAGGCTTTGCAGGTGCTTGGCGATCAGCGTGTAGGCGTCGTCCCAGCTGATCGGCTTGTAGCGATCGGTTTCGGCGTCGTAGACCATCGGCTCGGTCAGGCGGCCCTGATATTCCAGCCAGTAATCGCTCTGCTCCAGCAAGGAGGTCACGCTGTGTTTGGCGAAGAACTTGGCGTCGACACGACGCTTGGTGGCTTCCCAGTTAACCGCTTTCGCGCCGTTTTCGCAGAACTTGACCATGCCGCTTTCCGGCGAATCACCCCACGCGCAACCCGGGCAGTCGAAGCCGCCGTTCTGGTTGGTCTTGAGCATCATGCGCAGGTTTTTCAGCGCGTTGTCGCTGGTCAACCAGGCCTGAGCCACACTGATCAGGGCACCCCAGCCGCCGGCGGCGCCTTTGTATGGCTTGTAGCGCGGGACAGGTTTCTGGTCGGCTTGATGATGTTGGCTCACGCTTGATTCTCCATCGCGGGGCTATACACCCGCGGCGCACTTTTCTGCGGCAGGTGGATGAGATTGAGGTTGTGTCGACGGGCCCATTGCACGGCAAGGCCCGTGGGCGCGGACAGGCTGACTAAAGTCTGGATGCCGGCGCGCAAGACTTTCTGGATCAATTCGAGGCTGCAACGGCTGGTGACAATCGCCAGGCCGCCGTCTGTGGATATCTTTTGCCGGATCAGTCCGCCGATCAGCTTGTCGAGGGCGTTGTGCCGGCCGATGTCTTCGCGGCCGAGCAGCAATTCGCCGCAGGCATTCATGAACACCGCCGCGTGCACCGCACCGCAGTACTGGCCCAAGGGTTGAAATGCACTGATGCGCTGACGCAAACCGTCGAGCCATTCAATCGGCGGCAACGGCGCACCGGGCAGGACTTTCAGATCAGGCAGCGCCTGTTCCACCGCTTCGACACCGCACAACCCGCAACCGCTGGTGCCGGCCATTTGCCGGCGCTGTTGCTTGAGGTTCCAGAACGCGCGATTGGCGATAGTCACTTGCGCGTATTGCGCCGAGCCTGCGCCGGTCAGTTGCAGGTCATAAATGTCGCTGGCGTCGATGATGATGCCGCTGCCGAGGCTGAAGCCGACGATGAAGTCTTCCAGGTCGGTCGGCGTCACCAGCATCACCGCCTGGCTGATGCCGTTGTAGGCGATCGCCAACGCAACTTCCTCGGCCAGCGCAGTGCTGGCCGATTCCTCGCGGGGCAAATCGCTGTAACTGTAGGTCTGGCTGGCGGCAGGCGCGGGCGTTTCGATTACTGGCGCCGCGCAGGCTGGGCGCTTGGCGTTCATGGCATCACCGACGGTTTGATCAACGTTAAGACTAGGCGCGGCAAGTTGTCGCGTCTAATCGCTAGTGTCGATCTATCGATAGAGGCCGTCGATCACGAAGCCTCTGGTGATTTTTGATACAGCGCGAAACAGGCCTCGGCCAGCGCCGAACGCGGGGCGCTGCGGCGCATGATCAAGCCCAGCGGGGCGAGGGTCTGGGCGTTTTCGATGGGTTGCAGGCGCAGGTGATCGGTGAGTTTTTCCAGACCACCGTCGAGCGGCATGATCGCGCAGCAAAAGCCGCCGTGTACTGCTTGTAACAATTGATGCACGGCGTCGGTTTGCAGCAAGGGTTGCGGGGTCAGGCCACGGCTGTGGAAGTTGTGGTCGATGGACTGGCGAAAATGCATGCCGCTGGTGAGCATGCCCAGCGGCAGTTCGATCAGTGACTGCCAGCTCAACGGAGCCTCGCCAAAGGTGAAGGTGCGCTGGTCGTAGAGCAGGCCCATGCGGGTTTCGTTGAAGGTCAGTGATTCGAAGCGTTCGTGATCCAGGCGATCAAGATAGGACACGCCGATGTCGATGCGGTTGTTCGCCAAATGTTCGAGGATCTGTTCGGAACTCAGCGCCGACATTTCGAAACGCAGATCCGGGTGTGCGGCATGCAGGCGTTGCATCAAAGGCAGCGGATCGAAACTCGACAGTGGCACCACGCCCAACCGCAACGTGCCGATCAGGTTGCCGCGACACGCCGCTGCTTCAGCGTGTAAACCGTCATAAGCCGCCATTACCGAACGTGCCCACGCCAGCACACGCTCGCCGGGTGCGGTGAAGCCTTCGAAACGCTGGCCACGGTTGACCAGCGGCAGGTCGAGTTCTTCTTCGAGGCTGCGCAGGCGCATCGACAGGGTTGGCTGGGTAATGTGGCAACGCGCGGCGGCCTGGCCGAAGTGGCGGGTTTCGTCGAGGGCGATGAGGAATTTCAGCTGCTTGATGTCCATCTTCGCTCCGGGCGCTGGCAGGGGTGGCCGATTCTACCGCTTGCGCGGTGGCAGGGTCATTGGTCGGCTTGGAACCGGGTTTGTCTGCGGTGGTCTAGGCTTGGACGACTGACCCTTTATTCCATGGAGAGAACCACGATGAGTCTTTTAAGTTTTGTAAAAGAAGCCGGTGAAAAGCTGATCGATCTGCTGACCCCGGGCAACGCCAATGCCAGTGAGCAGTTGAAGGAACACATCAGCAAGGTCGGCCTGGGCAATCCGAATGTGCAGGCGACGGTGGATGGCGACAAAGTGACCGTCACCGGAGAAGTCGCGAGTCAGGAAGAGAAAGAGAAGATTCTGCTGGCGGTGGGCAATATTGCCGGGGTTGGCAGCGTGGATGACCAGATTACTGTGAGTGGCCCGGTTGTCACTGCCGCACAATTTGTCGTGGTCAAGTCGGGTGACACCCTCAGCGCTATTTCTCTGCGTGTGTACGGGGATGCCAACAAGTATCAGAAAATTTTCGATGCCAACAAACCGATGCTCAAGGATGTGAACAAAATCTATCCGGGGCAGACTCTGCGTATTCCTGAGTAACACAAAACACCTGTAGGAGCTGCCTCAGGCTGCGATTTTTTGACTTTGATTTTTAGAAACCAGATCAAAAGATCGCAGCCTTCGGCAGCTCCTACAAAGATCAAAGACCAGCGATCAAATCCCGATAATCCTCAACCGCCGCAAACTCAGCCGTGTCCTTTGGCCCCTTGCGACTGTCCGGCTCTTTCACCGCCAACAGATGCGCCACACCAAAATCCCGCGCACTGCGCAGAATCGGCAAGGTATCGTCGATAAACAGGCTACGCGCCGGATCAAAGCCGATATCGGCCTGCAAGGCATCCCAGAACTGCGGATTTTCCTTGGGAAAACCGTAGTCATGCGAGCTGATCAGCCGTTCGAAATACGGCGCCAGTTCGATCCGCTCAAGCTTCAGCGACAGTGAATCGCGGTGCGCGTTGGTGATCATGATCACCCGTTTGCCGGCGCGTTTGATCGCCGCCAGAAAGGTATCGGCATCCGGTCGCAAGGCAATCAGATGCGCAGTTTCCAGCTTCAATTCCCGCACCGACAACTTCAGCTCGGCACTCCAGAAATCCAGGCAATACCACTGCAACTGACCGGCATGGCGTTCGAACAGCGGCTGCAATTCCATCTCGGCCATGGCCCGGCTGACCCCGTGCAGTTCGGCGTAACGCTGGGGCAGGTGTTCCAGCCAGAAATGATTGTCGAAGTGCAGATCCAGCAGCGTGCCGTCCATGTCGAGCAGAACGGTATCGATGTCGGACCACGGTAATGAAGGCATGGCAACGTCTCGAAACGGTAGAAAGATATCCGACATAAACAATCGGGAAAGCCGCGTTATAGTAGCGCGTTCACGCCAAGGAGCTTTGCATGCGCCAGAAACCCACCGTACTTGCCCGCGAGATCGTCGCCACCAGTCGCCTGTTTTGCGTTGAAGAACTCAAACTGCGTTTTTCCAACGGCGTGGAGCGCACGTACGAGCGTCTGGTTGGCAAAGGTGCGGGCTATGGCGCGGTGATGATTGTAGCGATGCTGGATGCCGAGCACGCGGTGCTGGTCGAAGAGTATTGCGGCGGTACTGACGAATATGAGTTGTCCCTGCCCAAAGGCCTGATCGAGCCCGGCGAGGATGTATTGGCAGCGGCCGAGCGCGAACTCAAGGAAGAGGCTGGTTTTGGTGCGCGGCAACTGGAGCATCTGACCGAGCTGTCGTTGTCGCCCGGTTACATGAGCCAGAAGATTCAGGTGGTCCTGGCCACTGATTTGTACGAAGAGCGTCTGGAAGGCGATGAGCCTGAGCCGATGCGCGTCGATAAGGTGAACCTGCGCGAACTGTCGTCGCTGGCGCTCAATCCGCAATTTTCCGAAGGTCGTGCCCTGGCCGCCCTGTATTTGACCCGCGATCTGCTGACCGAGCGCGGGTTCTTTCCAGCATGAGTGAGATATCGATGACGTTTCCCCACCCGTTGATGGCGCCGGTCGTTGAGCTGGCATTGCAGGCCGGCGAGGCGACTTTGCCGTTCTGGCGCTCCGGCGTTGAAGTCACGGCCAAGTCCGATGACTCGCCCGTGACGGCGGCGGATCTGGCCGCGCATCATCTGATTGTCGCCGGGCTGACGGTGCTGGATCCGAGCATTCCAGTGTTGTCGGAAGAAGACGCCAACATCCCTCAGAGCGTACGCGCCGGCTGGCAGCGCTGGTGGCTGGTGGATCCGCTGGATGGCACCAAGGAGTTCATCAGCGGCAGTGAAGAGTTCACTGTGAATATTGCGCTGATCGAAAACGGTCGTGTGGTGTTTGGCGTGGTGTCGATGCCAACCAATGGTCGTTTCTACGTGGGAGGCGCCGGTCTTGGTGCGTGGCGCTGCGACAAGGGCGGCACGCCGGTTGCGATTCAGGTGCGTGATGTGCCGGCACCGGGTGAGGCATTTACCGTGGTGGCCAGCCGTCGTCATTCGAGTCCCGAGCAAGAGCGTTTGCTGGCGGGGTTGAGTGCGAGTCTGGGCGAGTTGCAATTGGCCAATATCGGCAGCTCGCTGAAATTTTGCCTGCTGGCGGAAGGCGCGGCGGATTGCTATCCGCGCCTGGCACCGACTTCGCAATGGGACACGGCGGCGGCGCAAGGTGTGCTGGAAGGGGCGGGCGGTGAGGTACTGGATCTGCGTGGGGCGGCGTTCTGCTATCCGGCGCGGGAATCACTGCTGAACGAGTTCTTTTTGGCGCTGCCGGCGAAGGCGGCGTGGCGTTCCAGATTGTTGGAGTTGGCTCGGGGTTAAGTGGGCTGATCCGCAATCCCCCTCACCCCAGCCCTCTCCCCCGGGAGAGGGAGCCGACCACAGGATATTTGAGAGCTGCGCCGACCTGGTCGAGCTTTGCTGAATCCACAATCGCTGCGGTCTTTCAGGTCGATGTATAACGCAAGACACCTCGGTCAGTTCCCTCTCCCTCGGGGAGAGGGTTAGGGTGAGGGGCTCTTGATCTTCAGCGGTGCAAAACGTACTGCCCGGTAAATGTCACGGCGTCTTCTTCGCTGCCCTGATTGACGATCCGCGTATCGAGCGCCAACCGCGCCCGCCCATAACGCCGATACATCGCCAGAAACTTCTTCCACACCGCTGAATCCGGCGCCGGGCAAATCGCCACGGCATCTCCAGTGACCGGAAGCGGATAACTGATCTGCCCCTCCTGAATCACGATGTGCCCGTCGGTGATGCCTTCTTCCTTCAAGCGCAAATGCAACCACCCCCAACCGGCCAGCACCGCGCCGCAGTAAAGGCTGCCGCCGAACATGGTGCTCTTGTGATTGACGTTCGGATCGAGGGGCAGATGCAGACTCAACTGCTGTTCATGCCAGGCAAGCACTTTCAGCCCCATGTCCCGGGTCAGGGGAATGTCGTGATGCAGAACCGACTCCAGATAGCGACTGTCTGTGCTCATTCGTTCTCGTCCCCATGGCTACTGTCGCCGAAGTTGAGGCCATGCTTGCGCAATTTGTCATGCAGGGTTTTGCGCGGAATGCCCAAGGCTTCGGCGAGGCTGCGCACTGAACTGTGGGAGCGCCCCAGTTCGGCCGCGATCAAGGATTTTTCGAAATTTTCCACCTGCTCGCTGAGACCGCCGCCAGTGACTTCCACGGTGGCGCCGGCACCTTCGGCGCCGCTGTGATCCAGCGCCAGTTCCAGTCCAAGAGCAAAGCGTTCGGCGGCATTCTGCAGTTCACGCACGTTGCCCGGCCAGGTGTGGCGCAGCAGCAAGGCGCGTTGCGCCGGTTGCAGTTCATGCGGCGGTAAACCGTGGCGGGCGCTGGCTTCATCGGCGTAATGCTGGAACAGCACCAGCGCATCTTCGCCGCGTTCGCGCAGCGGCGGGATGCGCAGTGGCGCGACGTTGAGGCGGTAATACAAGTCGGCGCGGAAGCGGCCTTGATCGGCGGCCTGGCGCAGGTCTTCCTTGGTTGCGGCGATCACGCGGATGTCCAGCGGGATCAGTTGATTGCCGCCCAACCGCTCGACGACGCGCTCCTGCAGCATGCGCAGCAACTTCACCTGCACGTCCATGCTCATGCTTTCGATTTCATCGAGAAACAGCGTGCCGCCATTGGCGAATTCGAACTTGCCGATCCGGCGTTTTTGCGCACCGGTGAACGCGCCGGGCTCGTGGCCGAACAGTTCGCTTTCGACCACTGACTCGGCCAGTGCGCCGGCATTGATCGCCACGAACGGGCCGTTACGGCGGCTGGACAAATCGTGCAGCGCACGGGCGACCACTTCTTTACCGGCGCCGGTTTCGCCGAGGATCAGCACGTCAGCCTTGGTCGCGGCGAGCGCGCCGATCTGCTCACGCAGGCGCAGCATCGGTGTCGAATGGCCGACCAGTCGCGCGCTCAGTTCATTGCGGTCACTCAGTGCCAGACGCAAGCTGCGGTTGTCGAGCACCAGCCGGCGCAGGGCGAGGGCACGGCGCACGCTGTCGAGCAGTGCGTCGCTGGCGAAGGGTTTTTCGAGAAAGTCATAAGCGCCGGCACGCATGGCTTGCACCGCCAGCGGCACATCGCCGTGCCCAGTGATCAGCAGCACGGGTAATTCCGGATCCTGCGCGTGCAATTCGCTGAGCAATTCCAGTCCGTCCATGCCCGGCATGCGAATGTCGCTGACCACCACGCCGGGCCAGTCACGCTCAAGCTGCGCCGCCAGACCCTTGGCTTCGGACAGCGGCAGAATTTTCAGACCGGCCAGATCCAGTGTCTGGCCGAGGGCCTGACGCAGGTGCGGATCGTCGTCGATCAACACCACCTGAATGCGATTGTCGATGGTCATGCACTTCGATCCTCGGACGGTTGCAGGCTGACCCCGGGCGCACCGGCGCGCAGCCGCAGGGTAATCAAGGCGCCGCCTTGCTTGTGGTTGGCAAACGACAGTTCACCACCGAAGGCGCGCATCAGCGTTTCACAGATTGCCAGCCCCAAACCCAAGCCCTGAGTGCGGGTCTTGGTGGTGTAGAAGGGCTCGCTGGCGCGGCCGAGGGCTTCCATGCAGAACCCTGGGCCGTTGTCGCGAATGTACAGATTGACGCCCTCGGCGGTGGATTCGGCACTCAACCACAGTTTGCGTGGCGGACCTTTTTCGGTGAGGGCATCGAGGGCGTTGGCCAGCAGATTGCCGAGCACCTGACGCAGGCGCGTTTCCCCTGCCTCGACCCACAGAGTCGCGGCTGGCAGATCGCGAATCAGCTCAACCTCCATGCTGCGGCGCCGTTTGGCGAGCAAGGCCAGCGCATCGTCGAGCGCCGGTTGCAGGGCAACGCTTTCCGGCGCGTGGCGATCGCGGCGGGCGAAGGCGCGCAGGTGGGCGATGATCGAGGCCATGCGCCCGGTCAGTTCGCTGATCAGTTTAAGGTTGCCGCGCGCATCGTCGGTGCGCTGATGATCGAGCAACACCTCGGCGTTTTCCGCGTAGCTGCGGATCGCTGCCAGCGGCTGATTGAGTTCGTGGCTGATGCTCGCTGACATGGTCCCCAGTGCCGACAACTTGCCGGCCTGGACCAGATCGTCCTGGGCGCGCACCAGTTCCTGCTGGGCTTGTTCACGCTCCAGTACTTCTTCTTTCAAACGCCGGTTGAGGCCTTCGAGGTCGCTGGTGCGCTCGGCGACGCGGCCTTCCAGTTCGCGGCGTGCCTTGGCCTCGAACGCGATGCGTTCCAGATAATGCCGACGGCGCTGCATCATCAGACCGAGCAATAGCATCAGTACCAACAACGTGGCGCCGCCGATGGCAACCACGGTCCGCACCGGGCGATCAATCAGCGTGCGCGGGGCGAGGATGCTGACGCTCCAGCCTGTTTCGGCAATGTCGTGGGTCTGGATCAGCCACGCCGTCGGACTAAGGTTAAGCGGGCGCGGATCGCGGGTCGGGTAGGGCTGGATGGCAGTGATCGCCGAGCGTTCGCTGTCGCTCAAGTTACGGGTCGAGCGAAAGCGCCATTCGGGGCGCGAGGTGAGGATGACCACGCCGTTGTGGTCGGTGACCAACAGTTGTTCCGGGGTTTTACCCCAAAGGCTTTCGGTGTGGTCGAGGTCGACCTTGATCACCAGCACGCCGATGATCTTTTCGCCGTTACGCACGGCGGCGGCGAAGAAATAACCGCGTTTGGCCGACGTGGTGCCGAGGCCGAAGAAGCGCCCTAGACGTCCGGCCATGGCTTCGCTGAAGTAGGGGCGGAAAGAAAAATTGCGGCCGACAAAACTGTCATGCTTGTCCCAGTTCGACGCCGCCAGTGTCTGGCCGCTGGTGTCCATCAGGTACATGACTTCGGCGCCAGTCTGCGCGGCAATGTTCTTCAGCAGGCGATTGGCATTGCCTTGGGTGACGCCGTCGTCCGGCGCACCGAGTACCGCGCGCAGCGCCGGCAGGTCGCCGAGGATTTGCGGCAACACTTCATAGCGGTGCAGGGTGCCCAGCAGGTTGGCGACGTACAGGTCGAGGGTCTGGCGGTTCTGGCCGGCCAGTTCGCTGCGGTAATAGCGCTCGGCGAGATGTTCCAGCGGCCACAGCAGCGGCGCCAGGCACAGGGCCAGCAGCGCGAGACTGCGCCAGCGGGGTCTGGGGGGAAGGGTTGGTTTCATGAGCCAAATGCGCCTGTAGGGACAGACGCATTATGCCCGGCCTCAGGCGAAGACGTCAGCGTCCTTGAGCAGGGCTGCGGCCTGATCCTTGGCGGACAGCTTCGGCGCTTCGTCCAGCTGCCAGTCGATGCCCAGAGCCGGGTCATCCCAACGAATGCTGCGCTCGGACGATGGATCGTAGTAGTTGGTGGTCTTGTAGAGGAATTCAGCGAACTCGCTCAGCACCACGAAACCATGGGCGAAACCTTCCGGCACCCACAGTTGACGATGGTTTTCCGCTGAAAGGCGCACCGCCACCGATTTGCCGAAGTGCGGCGAGCTGCGGCGAATATCCACGGCCACATCCAATACTTCGCCAACGGTCACGCGGACCAGTTTGCCCTGGGTGTTTTGCAGTTGGTAATGCAGGCCACGCAACACGCCTTTTTGCGAACGCGAGTGGTTGTCCTGGACGAATTGCGTGTCCAGACCGGTGGCGTCCTGGAACGCTTTGGCATTGAAGCTCTCGTAGAAAAAGCCGCGCTCGTCACCAAACACCTTCGGTTCGATGATCAGGACACTGGGCAGGTCGGTGGTGATTACATTCATGGGGACTTCCATAGGCTGGTGTGAATGGCCGACATTCTTGCGCAAAGTGCCGGAGGGTGCGAGTGCTGGAAGACAAATAGCCCGTATACCTTTGCGCGGTTGGGGGTTGCGGATCCCGTCCAGCAATGGCGATATAGGCGCCTAATAACATTTCAGGGGTCGTTTCATGCCGCTCGCCACGTTGATTCATCGTGCCAGTTTGCCCAGCCCGCAGGTGTCTGCCGAGCAGGCCCGGCAATGGCTGGCGGAGCATTACGGGCTTAGCGGCACGTTGCAGGCTCTTGGCAGTCAGCAGGATCTGAATTTTCGCGTCGACAGCCCACGCGGGCGCTTCGTGCTGAAAATCTGCCGAGGCGATTACGCCCTGGTGGAGCTGCAAGCCCAGCATGCCGGACTCAAGTATCTGGCCGAACACTGCGCGGTGACGGTGCCGCGGGTGATCGCGGCCAATAACGGCGAAGACCTGCTGTCACTGGAAGTCGGCGGCGAAACCGTTCATGTGCGGCTGCTGGATTACATCGAGGGCCAGCCGCTCACGCATCTCGAACACTTGGGGCGCGACGTGGTGGCGGGGTTTGGCCGGCTCTGCGGCGAGATGGATCTGGCGTTGGCCGGGTTCGACCATCCGGGACTTGAGCGCACGTTGCAGTGGGATGCCCGCCACGCCAGCGCACTGATCAGCCACCTTCTGCCGGTGATCAGGGATGAGCAGCAACGCACATCGATCGCCGACGCCGCCGCGCAGGCCGAGCGCCGCTTGCAGCCGTTGCTGGACAAGCTGCCGGTGCAGGCGATCCACATGGACATCACCGATGACAACGCTGTCTGGGCGCGCCATGCCCAGCGTCACTGGCAGTTGCAGGGTGTGATCGACTTTGGCGATCTGGTGCGCACCTGGCGCATCACCGATCTGTCGGTGACGTGTGCGGCGTTGCTGCATCACGCCGATGGTGAACCGTTTGTCATCCTGCCGGCGGTGCAGGCCTACCACGCGGTCAACCCGCTGCAACATGAGGAGCTGCAAGCACTGTGGCCATTGATCGTCGCGCGCGCGGCGGTATTGGTGCTTAGTGGCGAGCAACAGGTCAGCATCGACCCGACGAATACTTACAGCCGCGACAACCTCAGCCATGAGTGGGAAATCTTCAGGGTGGCGACATCGGTGCCACAGGCGCTGATGGAAGCGGCGATCCTCACTGCCGTCGGTCACGCATTGCCGGCGATCGACAGCGCAGGTTTTGCGCCATTGCTGCCCGGTCTGGTCGGGCGCGAGTTTGCGCTGATCGATCTCGGTGTCCTGAGTCCGCATTTCGAGGCCGGCAACTGGGAGCAGGAGGGTATCGATCAGCACCTGTTGAACGAAGCGGCGGCGGCCCATGGTTTGGCGGCGAGCCGTTATGGTCAGTACCGTTTGTCGCGCACTCGTCCCGACTGTGCCGTTGAACCGGACACCTTCCCGCTGCACGTGGAATTGCGTGTGCCCGATGGTACCGCCGTGGAGGCTCCGTTCGCTGGCGTCGTGCATCAGGCAACTGACGGTGTGCTGCAACTGGATGGCCCGCAACTCAGCGTGCGCCTGTGGGGCGTGACACCGTCGCTGCACAGCGGCGCGGCGCTGGTCAAAGGTCAGGTGCTGGGCGCGGTCAGCGGCCCGTTGCAGGTGCAGTTGTGTCGGGGCGCGCAGCTCAATGCGCCGCTGTTTTGCCCCCCGGCGCATGCCGCGGCTTGGCAGGCGCTGTGCCCATCGCCGGCCGCATTGTTGGGGCTGGCCTGCGATGCCGAGCCGGAGCTGGACGCGAAAACGTTACTCGAACGCCGCGATGCCAGTTTCGCTCGTACGCAAAAACACTACTACGCCGATCCGCCGCGTATCGAACGTGGCTGGCGCAATCACCTGATCGACATGCAGGGCCGTTCCTATCTGGACATGCTCAACAATGTTGCGGTGCTCGGTCATGGTCACCCGCGCATGGCAGCGGTCGCGGCTCGCCAGTGGTCGTTGCTCAACACCAATTCGCGGTTCAACTATGCGGCGGTGGCGGAGTTTTCCGAGCGCTTGCTGAAGCTGGCGCCGGAGGGCATGGATCGGGTGTTTCTGGTCAACAGCGGCAGCGAGGCCAACGACCTGGCGATTCGTCTGGCGTGGGCCTATAGCGGCGGTCGCGACATGATCAGCGTGCTCGAGGCCTATCACGGCTGGACCATTGGCGCCGATGCGGTCTCGACGTCGATTGCCGACAACCCGAAAGCCCTTGAAAGTCGCCCGGACTGGGTGCATCCGGTATCTGCGCCAAACACTTATCGCGGTGAATTCCGCGGTCTCGATTCAGCGCCGGATTATGTGCGCAGCGTTGAGCACCACCTGGGGAAGCTCGCCGAGCAGAAGCGCCAATTGGCCGGGTTTATCTGTGAGCCGGTGTATGGCAATGCCGGCGGTATCTCGCTGCCGCCGGGATATTTGAAACAGGTGTACGGGTTGGTGCGCGCGCAGGGCGGCGTGTGCATCGCCGACGAAGTGCAGGTCGGGTACGGGCGCATGGGCCATTTCTTCTGGGGCTTTGAAGAGCAGGGCGTGGTGCCGGACATCATTTGCATGGCCAAGGGCATGGGCAACGGTCAACCGCTGGGTGCGGTCATCACGCGGCGGGAAATTGCCGAGGCGCTGGAGGCCGAGGGCTATTTCTTCTCATCGGCGGGCGGCAGTCCGGTGAGCTGCCAGATCGGCATGGCGGTGCTCGATGTCATGGAAGAAGAAAAACTCTGGGAAAACGCACAGGTGGTCGGTGGCCACTTCAAGGCGCGGCTCGAAGCGCTGATCGATAAACATCCGCTGGTGGGCGCGGTGCACGGTTCCGGGTTCTATCTCGGGCTTGAGCTGATTCGTAATCGCGAGACGCTGGAGCCGGCGACCGAGGAGACCGCGCTGCTGTGCGATCGCTTGCGTGAATTGGGGGTTTTCATGCAGCCGACCGGTGATGATCTGAACATTCTCAAGATCAAACCGCCGATGGTGACGTCGCGCCAGAGCGTGGATTTCTTTGTCGACATGCTCGACCGAGTCCTCACAGAAGGCCTGTAACGCTGATCACGTGTAGGAGCTGCCGAAGGCTGCGATCTGTTGATTCTGCTTTTTAAAATCAAGATCAAAAGATCGCAGCCTTCGGCAGCTCCTACAGAAAGTGCGACAATAATTCGATTTATATCGGCTTTTGTTTGGTTTATTTAGACGAAAGGCATTTAACAAGCTACTAAAGCCGATATTTATCGGCTATAAAGTCGCCATTGCTCCGGCATGGCGATCTCATGTCCGGTGCGCGCGTTTTCTTTTCGGTCGAATTGTCGACCGCCAAAGCACTTGCCCGGAGATGATTCATGAGCCGTATCGTTACCGTTGCCGCCACTCAGATGGCCTGTTCCTGGGATCTGCAAGCCAACCTCGAAATCGCTGAAAGGCTGGTGCGTGAAGCCGCCGCCAAAGGCGCACAGATCATCCTGATTCAGGAGCTGTTCGAGGCGCCGTACTTCTGCCAGAAGCCAAACCCGGACTACCTGCAACTGGCGACGACGGTGGAAGAAAACGTCGCGATCAAACATTTCCAGAAAATCGCCAAAGAGCTGCAAGTGGTACTGCCGATCAGCTTCTACGAACTGGCCGGCCGCGCACGTTTCAACAGCATCGCGATCATCGATGCCGACGGCAGCAACCTCGGGATTTATCGTAAAAGCCACATCCCGGATGGCCCGGGTTACCACGAGAAGTACTACTTCAACCCGGGCGACACCGGTTTCAAAGTGTGGAACACCCGTTACGCGAAGATCGGCGTGGGCATCTGCTGGGATCAGTGGTTCCCGGAAGCTGCACGCAGCATGGCCCTGCAAGGCGCGGAAATTCTGTTTTACCCAACCGCAATCGGCAGCGAGCCGCACGACAAAACCATCTCCTCGCGCGATCATTGGCAGCGTGTGCAGCAGGGGCACGCCGGCGCCAACCTGATGCCGCTGATTGCCAGCAACCGCATCGGCAACGAAGAACAGGACGGCTACGACATCACGTTCTACGGCTCTTCGTTCATCGCCAACCAGTTCGGCGAAAAAGTGCAGGAGATGAATAAAACCGAAGAAGGTATTCTTGTGCACACTTTCAACCTCGACGAGCTCGAACACATTCGCAGCGCGTGGGGTTCATTCCGTGACCGCCGTCCGAACCTGTACGGTGCGTTGAAAACCCTCGACGGTTCCCTGGAGTCCTGATCCCGATGACCACCTTGAAAAGTACCCCGCGCGCCGACGGCTTTCACATGCCGGCCGAGTGGGCGCCGCAAACGCAAACCTGGATGATCTGGCCCGAGCGCCCGGACAACTGGCGTCTGGGCGGCAAACCGGCGCAAGCCGCACACGCTGCGGTGGCCAAAGCCATCGCGCGTTTTGAACCCGTCACCGTGGCCGTTTCCGCCGGCCAATACGAAAACGCCCGCGCGCGCCTCGACGTGCCGAATATCCGCGTGGTCGAGATGTCCAGCGATGACGCCTGGGTACGTGACAGCGGCCCGACCTTCGTCATCAACAACAGCGGCGAAGTGCGCGGTGTGAACTGGGACTTCAACGCGTGGGGCGGTTTCGATGGCGGTCTGTATTCGCCGTGGAATCGCGACTCGCAGGTCGGCGGCAAGATCCTCGAGATCGAGCGCAGCCCGCGTTATCGCACTGAAGGTTTTGTGCTCGAAGGCGGTTCGATTCACGTCGACGGCGAAGGCACGCTGATCACCACCGAAGAATGCCTGCTCAACCGCAACCGCAATCCACATCTGGGCCGCGAAGAGATTGAAGCGGTACTCAGCGCCAATCTGTCTGTGGATAAAATCATCTGGCTGCCGGACGGTTTGTTCAACGACGAAACCGACGGCCATGTGGATAACTTCTGCTGCTACGTGCGTCCGGGCGAAGTGCTGCTGGCGTGGACCGACGACCCGCAGGATCCGAACTACCCGCGCTGCCAGGCTGCGATGAAAGTCCTGCAAAGCAGCACCGACGCCAAGGGTCGCCCGTTCACGGTGCACAAAATGCCGATTCCGGGGCCGCTCTACGCGACCGAAGAAGAGTGCGCCGGTGTCGATCCGGTGGACGGGACGCAGGAGCGCAATCCGTCTGTGCGCCTGGCCGGTTCCTACGTGAATTTCCTGATCGTCAACGGCGGCATCATCGCGCCGAGCTTCGACGATCCAATGGATGCCCCGGCGAAAGAGATTCTGCAGAAGCTGTTTCCGCAGCACGAAGTGGTGATGGTGCCGGGCCGTGAACTGTTACTGGGTGGCGGTAATATCCACTGCCTTACCCAACAGCAACCCGCGCCGCACAAAGAGTGAGTTGAGTCGTAACAGCTTGAGTTGATTAACAAATCGGCCGAGCAATGATTAGCTCGCTATGCATGCACACAAGCCCGCAGCCCGGTTGGACTGCGGGCTTCTTTGTATCCGCTTGTCGACAACAGCGAAACATTGGCATAGCTCTTGTATTCATCACTCGTGCACTAGGGAGGGAGGAGAACTTCAACAGTTCTGTCATAAACCTTGGATAACGTAGCCGCTCATGAACGGGGAGAGAGCGCTGAAATGAACGCCGAAGTGAACGTAGTCAGCGAGCGGACGTTGCATCCCATGGCCGTTAACGGCGAATCGCTCCAGATTGTCGCGCACTGGTTGAAGTCCAATGGAACGCGTCAGATCAGGCAACCTGATCCGCGCCGGATGATGATCGAGCGTTACCCCGCTGACCTGTTCAGCGAGGCCGAACTGGACGCGTTGTGGGCTGTGATGGAGGGATAAGAACAACAACAGGGATTGGTCAAAGCGCTGCCGGGATGGCGGCGCTTTTTTATGCCCGATACAAAACCATTGTAGGAGTGAGCCTGCTCGCGATAGCGGTGTGTCAGTTGATATTGATGTCGACTGACACACCGCTATCGCGAGCAGGCTCACTCCTACAGGTTTTGCGTTGAATCAGAAGGAATAGGTGCCGGTCATCACGACGCTACGCGGCGCACCCGGCTGGATTTGATACTGGCTGGTCGCCGACGCGTAATATTCGCGATCGGTGATGTTGTTCAGCGCCGTACGCAAATCCCAATCCTTGAAGCGGTAACCGACCAGCGCATCCCAACGGCCGTAACCCGGCAACACGGTGGTGTTGGCGTTATCGGCATAACGTTGGCCAACCAGGGTCAGACCGGTTTCGCCGTACCAGCCCATATCCGGTTTCCAGGTCAGGAACAGGCTGCCGTTGTGCTTGGCGACGTTGTTGATGCGTTTGCCTTCCAGGCCGTTGTTGTCCTTCTCGATCTTCGCATCCTGCACACCGACGCCACCGCGCATGTACCAGTTGCCGACGATGTTACCGGTGGCGGTCAACTCGATCCCGCGCGAACGTTGCAGACCGGACATCACGGTCAGCGTCGGGTCATTAGGATCGCTGGTTCGGCGGTTGTAGAGCTCCAGGTCATAGATCGCCAGCGTGGTACTCAAGCGGTCATCAAACCAGTCGCTCTTCACGCCGATTTCTTTCTGCTTGGTCAGCTCGGGACTGAGGTCGTTGGTGTTGCCGGCCGCGCCCGGGGTGATGCCGATCAAGCCGCCGCCCACTGGTGAAAATGTCTTCGACCATGAGGCATAGAACGAATGGTTTTGCAGCGGCGTCCAGACCAGGCCCACACGCGGGCTGGTGCTGTGGCTGTCGCGATCTTCAGAAATGTTGCGCAGCTTGTTGGTCGACTCGATATCGAAAGTGTCGTAGCGCAGACCGGCGAGCACTTGCCATTGATCGTTCAGGCGCAGTTGGTCCTGGACGTACACCGCACGGCTTTCGACTTCGGTGTGGCTGCTGCTGGAGACCTGCATGCTGCCGGTGTGGCGCAGATCGCGATTCGGGTTGTACAAGTCGAGCGACGGCACCGGCTGCGCGCCGGGCGTTCTGCCAGTGGCGGCGTTGTACAGCGTCGGATCGCGGCGCTGGCTGCCGATCTCGACGCCCGTGAGCAAGCGATGCTCAAGCCCGAAGGTATCGAATCCACCTTCCAGTTCGAGGTTGTTATAGACGTTGCGGGTGGTCAGATCCTGCTGCCAGTGCTGGCGCGTGACCTTGTTGGTCGCCGGCGTGTAACCGGTGAGGTAGGTGTTGTCGAAATCACTGTCGAGCTTGAACACGCCGAGGGTCTGGCGCAGTTGCCAGTTGTCGTTGATTTCGTAAGTGAGTTTCGAGCGCAGCGATTGCGACTTGTCGTCGATGAAGTCGTGATCGTTGCCATAGGTCGTGTCGCGACCGACATCCGCCGGGCGTCCGTTGACGCCGGGGATGCCGCGATCCGGGGTGCGGTTGTAACGGCTGTATTCGTACTGCACCAGCCAGTTCAGGTCCGGCGTCAGTTGCCAGCTCATCGACGGCGCGAACAGTTGGCGGTTGCCACTGACGCCATCACGGAAGCTGTTTTCATCCATGTTGCCCATGTTCAGGCGCAGGCTGATGTTTTCGCTCGGATCAGTGCTGAGGTCGGCGTAAAGGCTACGCAAATCTTCGCTGCCAGCCTGGGCCTCGATGGTCGAGCGGCGGCCGAACTCGGGCATTTTGCTCACGCGGTTGACGATCCCGCCCTGACTGCCACGGCCATACAGCACGGCGGCCGGGCCTTTGAGCACTTCGACGCGTTCGATGTTGTGCAAGTCGCGCTTGTATTGGCTGTCGTCGCGGATGCCGTCCAGATAGAAGTCGTTGCTGGCATCGAAACCGCGAATACGCAGGCTGTCGAAGCGGGTGTCGGCGCTGCTGCTGACGTTGGGCATGCCGCTCAAGGCGTCGCCGATGTCATTGGTGCCGTAGTTGGCGACGTTCGAGGTCTTGATCGAATCAATCGCCTGCGGCACATAACGCACCGGCGTTGAGGTGCGCGTCGCGGTGCTGCTGAGCTTCACGCGCGGATCATCGGCTTGCGCTTCGGCACTGATCGCGGTGGCGGGTAATTCGGTCGCCGAATAGGCAAAACCACTGGACAGAAAAGCAGAAAGCCCAAGGGTGACGGGCGTAAGACGGAACGGGGCAGGCATTGAACAGCGCATCCGAAAGGGTAGAAGAATTCGATCGCGCGAATGGTAATGCTTTGCATTTACTTCCGTTAATTATTCCTTATAAGTACCCTTGTCTGATTGTTTCAATTTGTGTCCGGTTCGACACAATCTGACCGGTCGGCCAATTCGACCGATTCGTGAAACAGACTGAAAGCCATTCCAGCGTTTTTCCGCATGAGTGCGGGGACTAATCTGCCGCCATCGATTTTCCTCACTTTTGCCGGAGTTTCCCCATGATTCTTCATTACATCTACGACCCGCTGTGTGGCTGGTGTTATGGCGCCAAGCCGCTGATTGAATCCGCACAACAGGTGCTGCCAGTGATTGCCCATGCCGGGGGCATGATGAGTGGCGCCAACCGCCAGCCGGTTTCCTCGCAACTGCGCAATTACGTCATGCCCCACGACCGACGCATTGCCGAGTACACCGGCCAGCCTTTCGGCGAGGCGTATTTCGACGGCTTGCTGCGCGATCACTCGGCCGTGTTCGATTCGACGCCACCGATTGCGGCGGTCATGGCGGCCGAAGCCATCGACCGAGGCGGCCTGCGCATGTTGGGGCGGTTGCAGACCGCGCACTATGTGGAAGGGCGACGCATTGCCGATTCAGCCGTGCTGTTGGAATTGGCCATGCAGATGGGCTATGCGCAGGAAGATTTCCACATTGCGTTTGAGTCCGTTGATAGCGAGGGGCACATCAAAGCCAGTCGCCAGTTTTTGGCTCAGTTGGGCGGTCAGGGTTTTCCTACGCTTGCTCTGGAGCAGAATGGCACGTTCCAGTTGATCGACATCAGCCCTTGGCTGGGCAAGCCGCAGGCATTTGCCGATTGGTTGCAACAGGCAATCGTCCTCGATGAAACCGGTAAAACTTCTGCATTTTGTTCTATCGATGGTTGCGCCTGATACGCGCTGGATTCACTGGCTGTTTGCATTTCCCAGCAAGGAGTCAGCGCAAAATTTACGTTTCTTAGACGATTTTTACCTATTTAAAGACGATTCTTGAAATTGACACATTGTTGAGGGCGCGGCTACGATTCGGCCCAACGCCTGTGGCCAACCGCCATGACTCAAAACAAGGAGCAGGCCCGCCATCACTTTATCGTGGGCGGGCCTTTTTGTTTCGGGGTGAATAAAAGAGTGCAAAAGCGCCGTTTCCGCCGTTCGACACAGCGCGTTTCAACCCGTAATAAGGAAAACAAAATGTTGAACAAGCGAATCAGTCTGATCGCACTGGGGATGTTGAGCGCCACTCAGGCCATGGCTAACGACCAGGCCGAGTCCAAGGGTTTTGTTGAAGACAGCAGCCTCAAAGTGCTGCTGCGCAATGCCTACATCAATCGTGATTACAAAGACGGCAACAAAGACAAGGCCGAGTGGGGCCAAGCGGCCATCGGTACGTTCTCGTCCGGCTTCACCCAGGGCACCGTGGGTGTCGGTGTCGACGCTTTCGGTCTGTACGCACTGCGTCTGGACGGCGGCAAGGGCCGCAGCGGCGCCGGTGGTATCGATTTCTTCAAGCAGGAAAATGACGGTCGCGCGAACCATGACATAGCGAAGGGCGGTGCCGCGGTGAAGTTCCGCTTCTCCAACACCGTGTTGACCTACGGCGACCAGATGCCGGCCCTGCCGGTGCTGAGCTACGACAATGTGCGTCTGCTGCCGGAAAGCTACACCGGTACCCTGATCACTTCCAAAGAGATCAAAGGCCTAGAACTGAACGCCGGTCGTTTCACCGCCGAATCGCGCAAGAGCGATGAAGGCCGTGACAGCGGTGGTCTGAAGTCGATCAACGTGTTGGGCGGTAGCTACCAGTTCACCGAGAACTTCAAAGGTGCGTTGTACGCTTCCGACGTCGAAGACGTATTGAAGAAACAATACGTAAACGCCAACTACGTGTTGCCGTTCAACAAGGATCAGTCGCTGACCCTGGACTTCAACGGCTATCGCACCAAGCTCGACAGCTCGTACGTTCGCGAAAACACCGTTCCGGGCGAAAGCATCGTGACCGGTCGCGACAACAAGATCTGGAGCCTGGCCGCGACATTCGCCACTGGCCCGCACTCGTTCACCGTGGCGCACCAGCGCTCCACCGGCGACAGCAACCTGGGCTACGCCTATGGCGGTTACCAGAAAGATCAACACCGCGTCGGTGACGGTGGTAACTCCATCTACCTGGCCAACTCCTACTGGTCCGACTTCAACGCTGAAGACGAGCGCAGCTGGCAGTTGGGCTACGGCCTCGACTTCGGCGCTTTCGGCGTACCGGGTCTGAGCTACAACTTCGCTTACGTGCGTGGCGACAACATCACCACCTCCACCAGCGAAGGCGGCACCGAGCGCGAGATCTTCAACCAGTTCAAATACGTCGTGCAATCTGGCCCGGCCAAAGACCTCAGCGTGAAACTGCGTAGCTCGATCCTGCGTGTTTCGCAGAAATCCAGCGAGTACAACGTCAGCGGTAACGAACTGCGTGTATTCGTGGACTACCCGATCAACATCTTCTGATGCCTGATCAAGTGTAAGAAACATGAGAAAAACCCCGACTGGTTCGGGGTTTTTTTTCGACGGTTTTTCGATGAAAACCAGAAAAAACCCGTGTTTTTGTCATGTAAAAGTTGTTTTTGAGGCGCTGCAAACTCCGTTTCAAACAGGGCTTTAAATGCCTGAAATTCTTTCTCATGGACGCAAATTCTCCACCTAATAGATTAGGCCGCTCAACGCAGCGGAGAATTTGGTAATGATCGTTTTGAACAGAGAAGTGGGCGAATCGCTACGGCGCGACAAATATGTCAACGTCCAGGGTGGTGACTTCAATCTCTACGGTCATTTTGCCGACTTCGTCAGACTGACCAAAAGTTGGGAAAACATGGAGCCTGACAGTTACTACGGTCAGGCCGAAGCCGGCATGCGTTACCGTCGTTACAGCGACTTTGAGTACAACCCGAAAACCCGCGAGCTCAAGCAACTCGAGCATCGCGCGTACGTGCAGTCGAAAGAGAACAACGCCTATGTTGGCGGCCTCGTGCGACACTTTCAGGACTTCTCCGATGAAATAATTACTTCACCGGTGATGCGCAGCCTGATCGACACCGATTTCGAAGTGTACAAAAGCGTGCTGCCGGAAGAGCTGCACGATGAAATCTGGCAGTGCCAGATCCATCAGATCCGCATCGAAATCAAACCCGGCAAGCAACTGGAAATCACCCCCGAAGGCATTCACTGCGACGGCTATCCGTTCAGCGGTGTGCACTTCTGGGGCCGCAATAATGTCGAGGGCGCGGAGAGTCGTTTGTACGACATCCACGAGCATCAGCTGGCGTCGACCACCTACGAGGAAATTCTCGATACCACCTACTTCCTTGATCGCGACATGCGCCACTACGTGACCCCGGCGCGCAACACGCACACGCATGCGATGGCGTACCGGCAGATTCTGGCGATTTCCTTCTCGCGGCCCGGGACCGCTTTCGACATTGTTCGCTAATCAGATCACCCCAATCGACGGCGTCGAGTGCTCGACGCCGGTGGTGCTGCGCCGCGCCACGGCCAAGGATGCGCAGCGCATGGAGCGCTTCTTCCGCCAGTTCGACGAAGTGTCCTTCTGCGAGTGGCAGGACGCGAAGTGCCTGCGCGGCGTGCTGATCCAGAAAACCACCACGGCCTATCTCGCCTTCGACGTTGCCGGCGAAATCGTCGGCGCGGTGCTCGGTGGCATGCTCGGCAGTCGCGGCACCATCAATCATTTGGCGGTCAGCCCGCGCTATCGTAGCCAGGGTGTCGGTCAACGACTGGTTGAAGCGGCGTCGTCCGATATGAAACGGGTCGGAGTGTTGCGGATGTTTCTGTTCGTCGACGATGCTAACCTCGCGGGCAAGCGTTTTTGGACCGCCCAAGGTTTTTGCGAGCCTCATGGCGAACGGACATTTGAGAGGGATCTATGAATGAAACGTCCGGCAGTGCGCCGCTGATGGCTGCCCATCAGCCGTCGCGCACGTTCGCCGAAGCCAGTCCGGTGGTCGCCGGATATTTCACGGTGTCATTTGTGTTCGGGCTGATGGCCGTCAACGCCGGCCTGCCGATGTGGTTGCCGGTGGCGATGTGCTTGTTCGTGTATGCCGGCGCCTCGCAATTCGCCGCGCTGGCGCTGATCTCCAGCGGTGCTTCGCTGACCACCATCGTGCTGACCACGTTCCTAATCAACGCGCGCCACATGCTGATGTCGGTGTACATGGCCAAGGCCCTGCGCGCGCTGGGTTTGAGCCGCATGGAGCGTTGGGCTTACGCCGGTGGCCTGACGGATGAATCCTTCGCGTTCCACAGCGTTAAACTCGGCACGGGTGCGCCGGTCAACGTGCGTTACCTGATCGGCTTCAACCTGTTCTGCCACACCTCTTGGGTGCTCGGCGGTTTGCTTGGCGCGGTCTGCGCACAGTACGCGGCGCACCTGATCAAATACCAGCTCGACTATGCCCTGACGGCGATGATGCTCTACGTGCTGGTGTCGCTGTGCAACACCCGCAACAAACTCATCGCGGCCGCTGCTGCGGTGATTTGCATGGGCGCACTGAGCCTGGTCGGCAGCTCGCCGTTCAACGTTTTCATCGCCACGTTTGTGGGCTGCGGAGTGGGTGTATGCCTGACCAAACGTTCCTGATTCTGGTGGTCGCGCTGATGATGGCCGTGACCTTTCTGCCGCGCGCCTTGCCACTGCAAGTGAATACCGAGCACTGGCCGCCGTTTGTTGCGCGGGCGCTGGAATACTTGCCGGTGGCGATCGTCGCTGCGATCAGCCTGACACCCTTGTTGATCAAGGATCAGCACATACAGCTCGATCGCCCGGAATTCTATGCCGCGATTCCGACGTTGTTATGTGCGTATTTCAGCAAAAACCTCTTTCTCAGTGTGGCGGTTGGGACGGCTGCGTACATTGCGCTCGGCTCGTTCATGTAGCGGCAGATCGACGACATCGTTCAACGCCTGGCTCGACAACTCCGGATTGTTCACCGCCAGGCGCACTTCGAGGAAATCCTCGAAACCGGGGAAAATCGTCAGGCCGTTCTTCTGCGCGGCCTCCCGCGAAACCATGCCGACCGCGTCCATCTGCGTGATCAGCGACAGCGTCAACGTTTCACTGCACGAATAAACCATGCGCTGGCCGTTCTCGTGATTGCCCAGCCCGGCGTCGAGAAAACGCAAAAAGCTGTGGGAATACGGACAATCTTCCGCAGGACGAACCTGAAACTTGTTACCCAGCAACGTCAGCGGATCGTTCTCCTGCCCGCAATGCGCGCCAACCACCTGCACCTGTACATCGGGCAGGACGATGCTCGGCAACCCCGGACGCTGCGGGCCTATCAGAACCGCGAGGTCGAAGTCTTCGTTCTTCAGCTTACTGAGGTTTTCCATCGACTCGGCGTAGCTGAATTCCATCTGATAATCGGGAAAAACCTCAATCAGGCGTCCGATCATTCGCCGGTTGAAATCCGGCGACAAGGTGTTGTTCAACGCAACCTTCAACGTGCGCTGGCCCGGCACCTTCAGCGCCTCGACCTTTTCTTCCATCTGTCGCGTGGCAATCAGCACTTTGTCCATATACGGCGTCAGCTCAGTGCCTTGCGGCGTCAGCGTCAGCCCTTTGTTGGAACGTCGAAACAAGCGGAAACCGAACTGCTCTTCGACCTTGTTCAACTGCGCGGCCAACGCCTGCACAGTCAGGCACGAATGCTCGGCTGCGGCCGACAACGAGCCGGTCTGCACGATGCGCATGAGGTTGCGTAAGGTTCTGCTATCCATGGGTAATGCCCTCTGAAGTGGGCTGGGTATTGTTGTTTACGAGACTGCCGGTCAGGCGCCATATGCTGGCTATATTCCTGTACCTGAGCATAGTTGTCGCGGGTTTAGTAGCGAATTGATGTCCTCGCCGATGGCTGGAGGCTGACACAGGATCGGGGTTTTTGGTGACGTGGGGGTGATGGGGGTCAAAAAAAGTGCGTGGTTTTGGTGCGTGAGATGGGTTTTTGTCGACGGTTTCTGGCGAAACTCTCATTCGTTTATGTATTAAAGATTAATTTGTATCCGTATCTGTACTAGGCTCATATTCAGGTACCTAATCAAGGAGGCGGCTCCATGCCCACCTCATCGCAGGCCATAAGCCCTCGTGAACAACTCGACGTCCCCGAAGCGGGCCGCGTCGCGCTGAAGTTCTTCTTCAACCTCATGGAACGTTGGGGTTGCAGCGCCGAGCAGCAACGCACGCTGCTGGGCGGCGTCGGCAACACCACTTTCTACAAATACAAACACCTGCCGAACATACGTCTGCCTAACGACACTCTTGAGCGCATCTCCTATCTGATGGGCATTCACAAGGCGTTGAGCATCATCTTCAGCAATAGCCACGACCGCGCCTACACGTGGGTCAGCAGCCCGAACACTGCCGCGCCGTTCAACGGGCAAACGGCATTGGATTACATGCTTGCCGGGCGCGTGGTCGATATCGCCGACGTACGCCGCTACCTCGATGGGGTGCGCGGTTGAAGGCGCCCGATTTGGTTGATGTGCCGTGGCCGCGAGCCTACCGGATCGTCAACAGCAGCTTCCCGCCGATTGCGCTGTTCGAAGACGTGCTCGATCCCGAAGACCTGGAAGTTGCCTACGCGATTGAAGCGCTGACCAATGATCGGCTGATTGAACAGGCTGGGGTTCTCGCCCGAGTGCGTCCCGAAGATCGACTTTCCGGTCCCGGCTCGACTCCGGTGATGGCTGCGTTTACCCACATCGGCAAACGCAGTCGTTTCTGCGACGGCACCTTCGGCGTTTACTACGCCGCGAGCAGTCAGGCTGCTGCCATCGCCGAGACCTGTTATCACCAGGAACGATTTCTTGTGGCGACTCAGGAAGCGGATCTTGAGCTGACCATGCGGACTTACGTCAATCGGGTGGTTAAACCGCTGCACGATATCCGCCACGATCACCCCGAGTTGCACAATCCAGATCCTGAGGCTTACGGGCCGTCTCAGCTATTCGCCCGGCAACTGCGCGAAACCGAGTCATGGGGACTGCTCTACAACAGCGTTCGCCTGCCGGGCCATGAATGCGTCGCCGCATTTCGACCTCCAGCGGTATCGATTCCGAAGCAGGGCAAGCATTTGCGGTATGTGTGGAGTGCGAGTCAGCAGAAGATTTCGTTTGTGCTTGAGATTAGTCAGGTCTGAAACGCAAAAAGCCCTCGCATCGGCGAGGGCTTCACGTGGCTGATTACATCAACGGCTTGTCCGGCGGCGCATCCATCACTTTCACTACATCATCGATCAGCGCCTTGCTCAATTCCTGCAGATACTGCGAGGCATAAGCGTGAAGATCAGGGTCGCGAGAGACTGAAGTGTCCGCAGTGAGCAGTCGTGAAATGTGAAGCAAGTGTGAGGCATGGGAAAGGGCGGCGATTACCGGCACACCACGGTTGGTGCGGAACATTGCTTGATTGGAGTGGAAGGAAAAGTGGGTGAGGCCGAGGGTTTTCAGATCTTGAGAATGGGTCATTTCGCTTCACCTTCCGTTCGTGATGGACGGGCGTGAAGTGACCGGTGTGCTGACGGATCAATGGCTTTCATTTGTGAACTCCCTGTATCAAATGAGAGCTGCCATTTCGTTCTCAGGCGAAAGGGTGGCAGCTATGCGCAGGCTGAGAAACCGGAGATACAGGAACCCGGCAGACCCGAAGGTCTCCCACGCACAGCCGCCATTACACGTGAATGCGGACACAAAAAACGCCGGCAATCGTGGGGGGGGGGCGCTGTTGCGCCTGTATCTTACGCGGGTTCTCAGGCCCGGTCGCTGAATTGGCAGCGACGAACTGAACGGTAGCTTGAGGGAGAGCCGATGCACAATCGTGGCCAGTAGTGGCTTTGCCTGGCTTCTCGTTACAACAAATTTCTCAGAGTTTCGCGCCATGCGTTTTGTCGGTCATGATTTGTCCTTAGCCTTTTCTAAGCAATAAAACGAGGAGATCAGCGATGTTCGATGAACTGGAGCAATTCCAGCAGGACTTACTGGAGTCTGTACGTCAGATGAAGGCCGGTGAGGCCGCGCGCGTAACGCAGATGCTGCTCTCGGCGGCGGAGGAACAAAGTGTCGAGGCATCAAGCACTCTTGGGCTGGACAGCCGGGTTGCCATTGACTCCGCCGGTTCAGTGCGCTGAGAAACCCTGCTCATGCAATTACACTTTGTTATGGGCACGCCATAATTATTGCCAGTTCATAATTTGGCATAAAAGCGGAAGTTTGAGCGTTTTGGTTAAAAGTCGTGCTTTTTGGGAGAAGGGCGTCTGGCAATTAGATCGACGTGTGCGGAGGACAGGCGCTATCTCTACTGAAACTGAAACGCGGTTAAAGATATAGACGCCCAAAAACAACAAAGCCCCTGCATTTCAGCAGGGCTTTGTTTTGTATGGTGCGGCACCAGGAGTCGAATTTAAGCTCAATCTATTGTAAATAAAGAGTTTATTTAAACTGATATTTTTTACTACCTCAAAGCTTACCCTCCAGTTAAAAATTCACCCCGTAGATAAATTAATAATCAGTGCCAGCATTGATTGAAGCGTGAACCGTCATGGTTTATGTAGTCAAATTTTTGGCGAGTTTTAGCTGATAGTGAGTGGGGAGTCTGACCCTCTTGCGGCCCACCGCCGCTATTGGAAACCGCGAAACTGATTGGCACTCGCGTTCATGGCTATGTGCTATCCTCAATAAGCACTCACAAGTTGCCCACCGGTTAGGGATAATCAGATGGATCAGCCAATTACACCTATTTCCCTTCAAAATATCTCCCCTTTCTTTCAGATTCTTGTTTTTTCGAAAGATACATATAGCAGAAGACGATTTAGCGAAGCCTTATATAAAAGAATAGAAAGTCTAAAGAAAGAAAAGAAGTATGCTGTAATAAAATGGCATTCTAGTACAGATAAAGTTTATGCGTTATGGATCTCATTTAGAGAATTTCCATCATGGCTTGATGCTACTCAAAAAATCGATCCGAATAAAGTTGCTTATTTGGAGAATGTCGAAAATGTATTGGTGTTAATCGATGATTCAAATGAGCATGTTTTCGTACATGCAAGCGATTCTAAGGTTGAGGAAGTTGTAAAGTCTATTTTTTATAAGGATTGGTCTCAATCTAAGGTCGATATAAAAAAGATATTCAGGGCGCTTGCTGAATCTGAATTGTTAATAAAAAGCCTGGGTATAAATAACACCTTTGGCGCCGGCGGTACTGCAGCAGAAGCAAAATCTTATTTTAGTAAGAACGCAAAGCTCTCGTTGACACCATCCTTTGACGCAGGTTATAGCTTCAGCTATTGCTTAGGTAGTCAAATAGATCAAAATGGAAATATTAAGGTTTTTGGTTGCTCGGCAAAGAAAAGGAAATTCTGGGGGACTTGGACTGATGGAGTACGTTCGTTTAGTACACAGTGTTCTAATATAGAGGCGGCACTTTCGGCGCAAAATGATGGAGACTTCATAGCTTTTTTGGTGAGTCCAGTTGAGGTCCAAGATCCGGGCTCACTAATAATGCTTGGATTTTACCTAGATTATGTAGTCTCTAGTAAGGGGGTGGTCCTTTTAGAAATCAATAATTCAATTTTGGGAGAGTGGAGTTGCTCTGTTATTGGGAATGGGGTAATTCGTGTTGGTAATGAGCTGTGCTTTATTGAGTTTCGGGTGGATAAAGTATCTAACAGTCACATCGAAATTAGTTACGTTAATCCAGCCGATAAGGCCTCTGTGATAATTACGAATGATGAAAATAACTTAAGGCGTAAGAAAAGATTTGATTTTGTAGAGTATTTGCTAGATGAAGAGAATTACACGATTTTATTTGAGGAAGGGTACGCTTATCGCGAGCATTCTTTTTGGAAAGATAATCGGCTAACTACGCCGTTTGAAAGGGATTCATATACAGATATAGACTGGAGCCAAGTAGACATTCGCAAGGAAGCCTCTCAGCCTGACGATGCAACAAAAATTTGTATCGCTGAACAGACTGAATTGTATTTGTACGACCGGATAGAAGAATTTGGTATCGTAGCCATTATTAAAGATGATGGTGCGAATGAAGCTGCTGACCACCTAGTGGTGTGTAAAGATCGATTAATTCTGGTGCATGAAAAATTTTCAATGCGTTCGCAAAAAGGTCTTCGTATTGATGATTTGCAGGTGGTGGCCTCGCAGTTAATTAAGAATATTCGGTATCTTTTTCCAAGCGCGCATGCGGAGCGGTCTCAGCGCTTTTTTGATAACGCTATATATCTAACTTCTGGTTGCAACTCTCCTGAAAATCTTGTGAAACTTATTACTGTTGCTCTTTCGGATATTCAAGTTCAAAATGAGTGTTGGATCGTTCAGCCTGGAATATCCAAGGCTAGGCTGGACAGAAGTGTTAGGAATAAAATGCATGTTTTGCTATCTCACTTGTCCAGTATTTGTTCTTCAAACAACACTAAGTTTAAATTGTTTTGTAGTACTTAGTCGGTCTTTTGGTTTGGCCAACTCAGGAGTTTCTCGATTTGCCAGCTGATCTGTATTTAAGTTGTCAGATTTAATGGAGAATTGCTGCTAGATTAAACTGCCACTAGTGTTGCGGCGTAAATTCATGGTTTTTCGAGCTCTGCGTAAACTCATAGAATAATCATCCAATTAAAAACTACGAATTTCTATGACTGGAGCGCAACTGGTTCGACGCTGGCGCATTGAAGAGGTAGAAAGCTATCAATGCTTTGGGCCGCGTTCACTGTGGGGCAAGGGCGAGATTAATTTTCGCAAGTGCTGCTTTGACTGGCGATAAATCAATCTGCCCCCATAGCTTAGAATCTCAGCCGATAGTATTGTAAGTTACTACTGTCGGTATGCTAACGGGATCTCATATATTTAGAACATTTCCGGAGTAGTAAGGCCCGACGCCAAACTTTTGATTGTTTAGCTCATCCAAAACCATGGAAGTACAGAATATGAGTTGGAAGTCATTTCTGCCTTCAAAAGAACTTATCAGTGCACGTTGAAAATTATGGCTACGAAACTCTTTCATTCCTCCGTTTTCGATGGCGTCAACCATGAGGAATCTGGGGAGGCGATAGTTGATATCGTCGAGCGACTCCAATAGAGCTGAGATGTGTAGTGAGTTTTTCTTGATGTAGTTAGAACTGCCGGAAAACTTTACTCTGCCATTTATTAACATCCGATCCTTAGCAAAGTCAATTTCCACTTCGGATGTATTCGCACCCGCAAATTCTTCTTCATAAGGCTCGCCATTCGCACGACGCTCTGGCTGAAGTATGCCCACTACATTTTCTGCAATTCCACTATATACAGCTTCTCGCCGTCTTTTGTTGGACGCGGAGGCGCTAAGAATAAGCTCTTTAATCTTGGAAATGTCTGCAATTAAGTCTAGTTTTTTGAGTTTGTAAGAATCTAGTTCTGTTACTACCCTTATTTTTTTCTCTTGATTTATATTTTCGGATTCAAGAAATCCTATTTTTTTTGCTCGTTCAAGTGCAGCGTGTGAGGCGGGATCAAATAATCCCACAAACTCGGAGATTTTACTTTGTGCATTAGCCAGGTTAGCTTTTGCCACTTCAATTGCAGATTCTAGTCCTATTTTGTGCTCTATGTTATCTTGTAGGACTTTGGTGTTGCTATTTAGTTGAAAGTCTAATTCGTTTAAAATCTCCATGTAGTTTGACGTATGTTTGTTTTTTTCAACAGGGGACTTGCATAAGTGGCAGGTGTCACCGCTATCTAAATTATCTGATTCAGCGACTTCTCCAAGGCAGCAGGGACATTGGGAATATCTTAGGAAGCCCACGGAGTCATATGCTGCTTTAGATTCTAATAGTGACTTTTTTCTGTAGCGTAAAGATTTTTCAAATAGTTGGCAGTCTACGATTTCACCATTTATCGAAAAAAGGTCTGATTGGAAGCGTTGTAGTTGTTTGCTGTACGTTTCAATGTCAGATTTGATTTTTTTGTATTCTGCTATTCTTATCGATTTAATATCGGAATCTATTTCAACTTCAGGCGGCGAATCTCTTAGCCTTATTATCTCTTCTACATTCGATGCAATGCTTACTCGGAGTGTCTGTAGGGTTACTCCTGAATCCTCCCCTAGAATCCTGTACATTGCGGAGAGATCGGCTGAAACGCGATCGAACTCTCGTTCCGCGATCAACAATTCTTGGCGTAATTGGTGGGTATCTAAGTTATCGAGTCCGAGCAAAAATTCAGCAATTGCTAGGCGTGTTCCTTCGCTATCCGATCTTTGATTATCTTCGGCTCTGAAAATTTTGGTAGAGGCAGTTTCTTGGTCAACGTATAGAAACCTTAAAATCTGATGCATCGTCAGATTCGCATAGTCTTCTGTTTTATGTCCTTCCCAGCCTAGAAGTTCAAAAAACTTTTGTGAAAATGACATTTTCTCGTCGCTTCGACGAGGGCCATAAGTACCCCAAGACTCTACGTTTTCTCCCTCTTCATCATAAGTGCCCGAGCGTATAGATATTGGGGGGATTTTACCTTTTTCTATTTCACGTTTTATCGTGAATGGTTTGTCATTGATGCTCAGTTGACAGCAGACATAGTCGCATTTGTCTGCCGGATATAACCACTGATTATCTTTGATTTCTCCTCCAAGCACGTAAAAAAGTAATTCGAGTATTGTGGTTTTTCCGACGGAGTGATCTCCTCGAATTACATTTATACCTCTGTGGAATTTCTCATCATATACACTGAACCCAGATTTTTTTACGATGAAACGCTCAATAAATAAGGTCGACTTAATCATAACGATATTCCATTAATCCACTTTTGCTTTTGAATCCATTCTTGCCTTCCAACTTCATCTGTGGAAATGCATCGACTAATCCACGAAAGAGTTCAGAGTTTGCGAAGGTGTCGTCTTTGAATGATTCTAGAAGATTGGGCGGTAGAGAGTCTATGAAGAGTGCAACAGTACCCGCTGTAAGCTTAATCATCGATTTTTGTTGTAGGGCAAGCATGGCTGAATCTTGAATGCGAGAAAGCTCATAGAACAAACTTCGAGGATTTGGTGTTACTTCAAAAGGATCAGGGGTTTCGGAAATTATTTTTTTATAGCGACTCAGGGGTCTCGGAAGATTGACGGTTTTTAGCAAGTGCGGATAGAGATAATAGAAGTCCATCAGTCGTAATGCGTCTTTAGAGATTTCGTGATCATCTACCGAGCTTAGAAGATTTAGAACTCTATATACGCAGTGATGCACATCGTATGCTGGATGATAAATAACCATCACGCCCACTCCACGTGACATTTTTCAGTTAAGAAATATAGCATGCCCTCAACAAGGTCACTTGTTACAAAGCCGCCGGCCATCACCACTTCTTGATAAAGAGGTTCAATTATAGTGGCGTTTATTGCTGATCGAATTATTATATCATCGCGCCCCGATCTAAGCAGGGGAAGTATGTGGGCGTTGAATCTGGTTAGGATAAGCCCTAGCAAATGATTGAATATAATCTGGTATGATTTGAGGTGCTGAAATTTTGAAATCATTTTCGCAGCTTTCTGGCTCGAAACCAGTGCTTGGTGAAGGTAAACTTCACGCCCCGCGATTTCTAGCTTTGCTTCTAATCCAATGACACTTCTGGAGGGCGCGCTTTTGATCTTGCTTTCCAACTCCTCAAGTACGATCTGATAGATAGGATCGCTTTCTTTCAGGCGTTCATGCTGTTCTATCAACTTCTTTAAGGCTTCTGCTCCTACAGCAACATTAAAAGAAGGGAGCTTTATTACAGTTGATCCGATGTAGAAATCACCTTTTACGTCGTTATTGGAAATTTCATTTCCGGAAATTGATACCATCTCGCGGCTCCCTTCCTCGCTCATGGTTTATTACTCTTTACCGCCGATATTAAGATCGCCGTTAACTTTATTTTGCAAGATTTTATTGTCGATGATGTCTAGGCTTTTTCCGATGTTGAGACTGCCACCTACTTCGTTTTTTGTAATTTCATTATTTTGGAATCCTTTCTTTTGGACGTCTTTTTTGCCACTTCGTATCCAGAGCCATCCCATACATAAGCAAAATGTAAAGATTGCCAGAATAAGCAAAATGTTGAGAGTCAAACTATTTTTAAATAGCTCGGATTTGTCTAAGTATGTGGTAATTAAATACTGAAAAACAAATGCCGCAACAATGGATGGCCCGCCTATTTTAAGCGCATTTCCCCAGTTCAAAATATTCCCCTAATTTAGTGTTATTTATGAAGTTGCGGACATAGCTACGCTGGGCGAGCTAATAAGCCTTCGGAAGTGATTTTGATCGATTAAAAATAAATTCGAACTACTATTGCTTAATAGTCTTTTATCGCTTGTCGCTGTCTGATGCTGTAAGCCAAGGAATTGATGCGCAGTGTTGTTTTTTTCTACAGCGTCGTAAAATCGATCCTTCATGACTGTCGCTCCTTTGGCACAGTGCCAGCATCGATAATCTAGCCTTTGGACACGGTTTAGTAAATAAAAAGTCTTGCCAGCAGACCTTTAGAACGTTTTCTCCAGATGAGGCCCCGGTGTGCGTTCGACGTGACATCAACGACGTGCAAGGCGGAGAGCAATCAATTTTGCTGTCAACGAATAGTAATAGATGGTCGCCTCCGAACGGCCCCCAGCCCCGTATCTAAGGAACCATTGGAGATGTTTGCTCTGCCAGGACCATGGGTTTTCTAGCCTCCAACGCTTGGCGATGGCAGATTGGATCATTACCGCCTGCCGCACATGACGTCGACGGGTCGCAGGTGATCCGGTTAGAACCCCACTTAAAAACAATTCCATATTGAATGCCTTTTTCATGCTTGGCCTCCAATGTAAGCGGACACCACTTCGATACGTTCATGCCCCAGCTCATGGCTGATTTGGGAGCAGGCCTTTCGATAGAGTTTTGGATTTAGCTTGTTGCACTTGCCACCGTTGATGGGCGCTAGGTGGAGGGTAATCTGCTCATAGCGTTCGCACGCATAAGCTGCTCGCAGTTCGTGGAAGCCTTTTAGGTTGTGTGCATGAAGAATGTCCCGGGCTGGACGGACGATTCGCTTTTGGAAATCGAGGTAGCTTTCGTTCGGTGCAAGCAGGTTGCGGCTGCCGTCAGGCGAGACTTGAACGGCGAATGCCAGTGCGTCGCGGATGTGATCATCCACTGTTATCCACCTAGGGGCCGACGCTCCCGAGCGACCACCTTTGGTGCCGTCCTGGATGTTGATCTTGCCGAATTGTTCTGCCTCACGTTTTAGACGCGGAAAGTCGGCCAAAATCGCCTCACGCAAGCGCATGCCGGTGGCTCGCGCTAACTGAGCGATGGCCGCAGCGCGCGGCTGCTGATGTTCGCAAAGCTCGTCAACGATCCGCTTCACGTATTCGCGGTCTTGGCCTTGCGGCACCGAGTGACGCACGCTGGTACGCCGCATTCCCAACACCGTGCTCGGACTCGGCACTTTCACATACTGATCACCGCGAAGCGCGGCCATGGTTCGGTTTACGCTGGATAACCGGTTTTGTGCGGTGGCGATGTTTATAGCCCCATGTTCAACTTGTTGCCGTAGATGTCCGGCATAGTCCAATAAGATCTGCCGATTTATCTGCCGCGCATCGTTAAACCCCGGCCCATCGTCCGACCGGCACCACCGCACAAACGCCTGCCAGCGATCACCGTGCGCCTTCACCGTGCCGTAATGCCCGCCGCCAAACAGATCACGTAGCGCCTGCGGCCCGGCATAACTCATTTGTCGGCCATAGCCAAAATTTCGTCCATCCCGTCTACCTACCAATGCCATGATCAAACTCCTCTCGAACCCAAAACCTTTGAAACTTTCCCCACGTCATCCCGCCAAGAATGTTGAGTGTTATCAGGGATCAAGGCCCCTGCGACCTGTGAGGGTTGTCCACTAACGCGGGACTCGCGGCTCCTTACGACCAAGAGCTTGGGCATCTCATGATCTGGCCTCCTGAGCACTTCCGAAGAAGTGGGCGGGTGGAGGCTGCGCTAGCTGACGAGACCAGCGCCGCGAGATCCTGAGTCGGGTGAAGGCAGTAATGCGATGACCGGGGCATGCCTGACTGTCAGTCAGGTGCGGTCCAATCCGTGGGCTGCGGCACCATCATCTGCATCGCTGTTGCTGGTGACTTTTCGGTGTTTGTCACGCCGATTGTCACGAGGGGGAATGCCGCAAAGCCTTGTACGAGTTGGGCTGCAGCAGCGGTAGGAGCGCCCGTCTCTTTCCGGAAGAAAGAGACGGGCGCAGGTTGGCGCAAGGAAATGGCCAAGCGGATAGGTTGCTGCAGGGCAGCTATGAAAGGGGATGAGTTGCCGCAGTGGGCACACTGATAAAAGTAGGCATCCATCACATCGCTGTGGCCGTGCGAGCCGCCGGACGCTAATCGCACTTTGGGAGAACCACCACGGTGTGGCGTAGCCTTAAAGGTTCTGGCTACCTGGGTTGCTGTCTACGACAGCGCTTTGCCCGATCTTTTCTACGCCTGTGGATAATTCGGGTCAAGACTCCGATTTTGGGGGTTCTGCGGCTGTGGATGAAATTATCCACCGGTGGAAATCTGTGGTTTTCCACAGACAGTTGCGTGGGCTTTAGATTTTTTAAGTGAGGTCCATCCAAGCAGGGCGGCTTTGCAGCCCTGTTTGGATGGACCCGCGTGGCAGAGCAGATTGCGAGAGTCTTACGGATGTACGCTTACTTTACTGCGGCACTTTAAAAGCCAAAGCAGTGTTAGCACCGTCGGCCAAAACAACGTATTGAGAACGTCGTGAGCGCTTGCCTGCCAGCGCCAGTATCCGAAGCTTCCAATATCGTCTCGCCGATCTACCCACTCGCCTGCACACGCAATGATGAAAACAACCAGCCAGCCAAGGTATGGCCTGAATCGTCGGGTGCCAACGATCAACGTCAAATAGACCGCCATGCCCAAATAGATATGCAGCGCGTCTTTTGACAGTCCGGTTGCCGACACAATGGCGAGCTTGATGCTTTGTGCGGTTGAGATATCCATATCAATTTCTCCTCTCTGCGCCAGCGCCAGGCTTCGCCTTCATCCGAGTAACGTTAACTCCAATCTGGTTGGCGAATTCGTGTGGAGTTACATGCTCCTGCCGGTTGGCCTCCAGGTACCGGCTCCACCAGTTCATGATCAGCCTGCGCTCCTCGATGAACTCGGCCTTGTGGATGTAAGCGGCGCGGACGTTGTTGCGTTCCTTGTGGCTCATCTGCCTTTCAATGGCTGTCTCCGACCATAATCCTGACTCGATCAGTGCGCTGCAGGCCATCGAACGAAACCCATGTCCGCAGATATCGGTTTTGGTGTCGTATCCCATCGTCCGAAGCGCGTTGTTCACGGTATTTTCGGACATGGGCTTCCAGGGTTTGGCATCCCCTGCGAAGACCAATGCGAATTTGCCTGTGAGTGCATGGATTTTTTCGAGTAGCGCCACTGCTTGCGGCGATAAGGGTACTAAATGGATATCCCCTGCCATCTTCGTACCCCTTGTGGAAAAGGGTACTCCCTCCAACGCTGGCCGAGTGTCGGGTATCTCCCAGGTGCCGCGCTTAAGGTCGAACTCGCTCCAGCGGGCGAAGCGCAGCTCACTGGAGCGGACAAACACATGCAGCGACAGCATCACCGTCAGACGGGTAAGTGCCCGGCCTTTATAGGTGTCGATCCGCTCCTGCAGTTCCGGCAGTCGCGATAAGGGTAGGGCGGGGCGATGTACCACCCGCGGGGCTTTGATCGAACCTTCGAGATCGTAAGCAGGGTTTATGGTGATAAGCCGGAGGCGTTTTGCCTCGCGCATGATGCTCTGCAGGTAGTTTTGTACCCTTAAAGCAACGTCTATCGTTCCGCGCTTCTTGATCGCTTCCAAGGGCTGCATGAGGTCATGGGTGTCGAGGTCGACAATGGCGCGGGCGCCGATCAGCGGGAACACGTGGGTTTTGAGGCGGCTCATCACAGTCTTGGAATGGCCTGGTGCCCACTTGGCCGACATTTCCGTGTGCCAGTCCAGCGCAACGCTTTCAAAGGTTCTGCCTTTGATTACGGCTTCCGCCTTGGCTTGGTGCTTGGCCTCTATGGGATCAATGCCATCCGCTAGCATTCGCTTGACCTCCAGGCGCTTGCGGCGCGCGTCGGCGAGGCCAATGACGGGGTAGTTGCCGAACGAGGTCAGTCCTTCGCGTCCGTCAGGTTTGACGTAACGGAGCCGCCAGCCTTTGCGGCCATTGGGTTGGACTAGGAGATAGAGGCCATCGCCGTCGAAAAGCTTGTAGGCGCGGTCTGTAGGTTTTGCCAAGCGGCAAGCTGCGTCGGAGAGCGGAGCTGTGGTGCGCGACATAAGGGTACTCCCTTTTATCGAAGTGACCTGTATCCCAAACTCTACCCTTAAAACGGTTGGAATCCACCAGTTTCTGACGGAAACCGATGGAACGCAAAAACGAAAAAACCCGCCGGAAGGCGGGTTTTTCGGGGGTTCCAGAGATTTTGAAAGCCTTCTCTGGAACCTTGTATGGTGCCGGCACCAGGAGTCGAACCCGGGACCTACTGATTACAAGTCAGTTGCTCTACCAACTGAGCTATACCGGCGTTGTGGGCGACGATTATAGCGATTGGGAAGATCCTGTAAACCCCTGAATTCGAACTATTTTTGCATCGCGGCAAATTAAGCCCTGCGCAGTGCGCAACGTAGGCTTTGCGCCTGACGCACGATAGGGCTGTTTGGCAGAGCGCACATTGAGTTTCGGCTTTCTCGAGCGCCGCAATTATTCGTTCGGTGGCCCATTATTCGGCGGTTATGTCGGTTTGATTGGCAGCTTATGCACAACTGAGAGCCACGAAATCGGACTCAGGCGGGGTTTTGTGAACCCATTCTCATTTTGTTCGCAAATCCCTGTTTTACAGGTTTTTTATTCATGTGAACAAAAAATGACCAGTGCTGTTAACCCAGCGAAACAGGCGCAGATATTGGATCCACGGGAAAACCATCAACAGAGTTATCCACAGGCTGTGATGTTTTAAACGCGTTCGGCCAGTAGCAGCAAATTACGCGGAGTCAGCGGGGTGTCGCAGAAGGTTCCGAGGCGGACGGTGTAGTCCTGTTCTTCAAGGAAAAGCGCTCGATCCAGATTCAGCCAAAGCTCTAGCGGCCGTCGGAACAATCCGCGAAGCAATTCCAGATTGCGAACTTCGGCCAACCGCTGCCAACCCGCAGCTTCGAGTGCGGGCCAATCTGGCGAGCCGATTGTGGATAACTCTTTGAGCGCAGCCAAATCGCGACAGTAATTGGCGAACGGTTTTTCCAGCCAGGCGCTGGGCAGGGAGGGCGTCTGCAGGTATTCGTCGACGCCGCGCACTTGCCGTTGCAGCAGGTCAAAGGCCAGACGACGGGCCATCGAAGTGTCGCGCTGACGTCGGACCCGTGCACCGGCGGTAACGGTTTCGCTCATCGGCAGCGCCAGATCTTCCAGCGAGAGCTGTAGGAACGTTCTCGATCCAGCCGTGGACAATGGCTGATATTCGCTGCGACTGATGCGGTTGTAGCAGCAAGGCGCAATTGCCATTTGCTGGCAACCCACAGCACTGGCCAGTTGCATCAATCGCACATGCAGGTCACCGCAGGCGTGAAGGGCGACGGGCGTGTGATTCGCGCTCAATACAGCAGAGGCGTCCGCCGCCAGGACATTCTGTTCCACATGCAAAGCGTGCAAGTGATGACGCTGACTCAAGGCCTGACCGCTGGCGACCAACAGAGGGTCGTATTCAACGCAAGTCAGTTGCTGCCCCGCGGCCAACAAGCGTCGCCCCAAATGCCCCTTGCCCGAACACCAATCCAGCCAATGCGTCGGCTGCGAGGCAAAGGACAAACAACTGGCAAACGCCTCGATCTGCTGCCACTTGCGCCCCGGCACATCGACATTCAATCGATGCCCCGCAGCTTCCAGCGCATGTCCCGGCAACTCGCTAACAGAACTCAGTTCAGCCGACAACGCTGCCAATGAAGCAAATGGCTCCGGCGCAACGGCAAGATCAGCAGGTTGGTTGTGAGCACTTTCCGCGTCTTCCAGCGACCGTCCGCGCAGCCAAGAGGCCAGCTCCGGGTAGGATTCTTCCCAAGGAAGATGTAGATGAGTGAACGGTCGAGGTTTCCACAGCGCCTGATGCTCAATCAAAAAAGCATCCAGCGCCGTGAAGCGGGCGAGTAAGTCCTCGCCCGTCAGCACGTGGGAAATGTCAGCGCCCTTGGCAGGCATCGACGCGCAGCCAGCGCTCCAGCAGCTTGAAGCCGCGTACCAGCACGTAGGCCATCAGCAGATAGAACACGCCCGCCGCGAAGAAGATCTCCACCGGCAAGTAGGTGCGGGCAATGATCGTGCGCGCCATGCCGGTCAGTTCCAGCAGAGTCACGGTGCTGGCCAGCGCACTGGCCTTGAGCATCAGGATCACTTCGTTGCTGTACGCCGGCAGGCCGATGCGCGCGGCACGCGGGAGGATGATGTAGAACATCGCTTTCGGCTTGGACATGCCCAAGGCCCGCGCCGCTTCGATCTCACCCGGCGGAATCGCCTGAATTGCCCCGCGCAGAATCTCGGCGATGTACGCCGCCGTGTGCAGTGTCATGGTCACCGTGGCACACCAGAACGGATCGCGCAGGTACGGCCACAACGCGCTTTCACGCACCGCGTCGAACTGCGCCAGGCCGTAGTAGACCAGGAACAGCTGAACCAGCAACGGCGTGCCACGGAAAAAGAAGATGTAAGCGTAAGGCAGCGAGCGTGCGTACCACAGCTTCGAAGAGCGGGCGATGCCCAGCGGAATCGCCAGCAGCAGACCGGCAATCACGGCGATGGCGACCAGTTCCAGGGTCAGGGTCGCGCCCTGTGCCAGTTTCGGCAGCCACTTGATGATGACTTCCCAGTTCATTAAGCGCTCCTCGCAAAGCCGCGAGCGGCGCGTTTTTCCAGGAAGTGCATGCCGGTCATCGCCAGCACGGTCAGGCCCAGGTACATGATCGCGGCGACCATATAGAAGGTGAACGGTTGTTTCGACACGGTCACGCCGATTTGCGCGTGACGCATGATTTCTTCCAGGCCAATCACCGAGACCAGCGCGGTGTCTTTCATCAGGATCATGAACAGATTGCCCAGACCGGGCAGGGCGATGCGCCACATCTGCGGCATGATCAGCCGGGTGAAAATCCGCCATTTCGACAGGCCCAGGGCCTGGCCGGCCTCACGGTGGCCTTTGGGAATGGCAAGAATCGCACCACGGAACACTTCCGTGGCGTAAGCGCCGAAGCACAGTCCGAGTGCGATCACACCGGCGGCGAAGGCGTTGAGCTGCAGGTCGGGGTTGCCGAAGAACTCACCGAGGGCGCGCATCAGGTTGACCGTACCGAAGTAGATCAACAGCACCCAGAGCAATTCCGGGACGCCACGCACCAGGGTCGAATAAGTGCCGCCAAGCCATTGCAGCGGCTTGTACGGGGAAGTCTTGGCCAAGGCGCCGAGCAGACCGAGCACCAGTCCCAGGCACAGGGCGGTGAGGGCCAGTTGGACGGTCATCAGCGCGCCGGCAGCGAGGGCCGGGCCGAATCCGTAGAGGTCGATAATCATGGGTTTCTGTTCAAATTGCGGCAGGCAAAGTCGGGAGCCGACGCCGTTCAATCACGGCGCCAGTCCCACAGGTCAGGATCAGTAGATGCTGAACGGGAAGTACTTGTCGTTGATCTTCTTGTAGGTACCGTCGGCGACGATTTCCTTCAGCGCGGCGTTGAGCTTCTCACGCAGTGGATCGCCCTTGCGCACAGCGATGCCGATCTTGTCGCTTTCTACGACCGGGTCACCTTTGAACTCGTAGTTCTTGCCAGCGTCGCTTTTCAGCCAGTCATAGTTGGCGTACTTGTCAGCGAGGATCGCGTCGACACGACCTGAGGTCAGGTCGAGGTAGGCGTTTTCCTGGGTGTCGTAGAGGCTGACCTTGATGTCATCGGCGTAGGTGTCTTCCAGCCAGGTACCGGCCAGGGTCGCACGCTGGGTACCGATGGTCTTGCCTTTCAGCGAGTCCTTGTCGGTTTTGAAGTCGACGTTTTTCGGTGCGATGAACTGCAGCTTGTTCGAGTAGTACGGGTTGGTGAAGTCCACCGCGCCTTTGCGCTCTTCGGTAATCGACAGCGAGGAGATCAGGAAGTCGAACTTCTTCGCGTTCAGGGCCGGGATGATGCCGTCCCAGTCGGAAGTGACCACGGTGCACTCGACTTTCATCTTCGCGCACAGGGCGTCGCCGATGTCTTTGTCGAAGCCGACCACGTTGCCGCTGGCGTCTTTGTTGTTGAACGGCGGGTAGGCCGCTTCGATGCCCATCTTCAGGGTTTCAGCCATGGCACCGGCGCTGAACGCGAGGGTGACGGCGGCGGCCAGGAAGACCTTCTTGAAATTCTGCATGCATGTTGCTCCGTTAGCGGTTGCTGGACATGAATTGTTTGCAGCGCGCCGAAAGCGGGTTTTCGAACACCTGCTGAGGCGATCCTTGCTCTTCTATAAGGCCTTGGTGAAGGAACACCACTTCGCTGGAGACCTGACGGGCAAAGCCCATTTCGTGGGTCACGAGCAGCATGGTGCGGCCTTCTTCGGCCAATGCGCGGATGACACTAAGTACTTCCTGAACCATTTCCGGGTCAAGCGCCGAGGTGGGTTCGTCGAACAGGATCACCTTCGGTTGCATCGCCAGCGTGCGGGCAATCGCCGCGCGTTGTTGCTGGCCACCGGACAATTGCGCCGGATACGCGTGGCGCTTGTCGGCGATGCCGACCTTGGCCAGCAGCGCTTCGGCGACTTCGATCGCCTCGGCTTTGCTCTGGCCGAGCACGCGACGCGGTGCCTCGATGATGTTGTCGAGGATGCTCATGTGCGGCCACAGATTAAAGTTTTGAAACACAAAACCAATCTCGGAGCGCAGGCGGTTGATCTGTTTGCCATCGGCGGCAACCAGTTCGCCATTTTTGGCGGCCTTGAGCTTGAGTTCTTCACCGGCCACCAGAATCTGGCCCTGGTGCGGGTTCTCCAACAGGTTGATGCAACGCAGGAACGTGGACTTGCCGGAACCGGAGGAACCGAGGATCGAGATCACATCGCCGTCGCGGGCGGTCAGCGAGATGCCTTTGAGCACCTCCAGCTGTCCGTAGCGTTTGTGCAAGTTGCGGATTTCAAGCGCGGGCGTGGCCTCAGCCATGTGCGTTCCTCATATATGTTGCGCTCCTGCTGTTGGATGGCCTTCCTGGCGAGGCGGCCAAGCTAGCATAGCGTTTCAATGGCAGCCAACAGCGCTACGAGCGGTTAACGGGTGGCATGTGGCAGGTTGTCGCATCGGCACAGCAGACTGTCGCCCCATCAACAACCGAACGGGTGTTTGATCGTGCAAACCCGTGGGTGTCGCGTAAAAAAAGGCGCGATGTTGCCAGCTTTGGCGGGGTGTTGGAAGCGCTATCCGGCCGAACGTTCCTGATTCGCCCTTTTATTGTGCATCCCACACTTTTTCAGTGTGTTTCTGGTGCGCGAATTCGTCTTGAAAGTGAGTCGCAGGGTAACGCTCTGGCGGATTGCCATTAAATCCAAGGACTTGCGATGACTGTCCGGTCGCGCGCAAAGCCGCGGCACAGAAGAGTTTGAAACATTTTGGCGCAAAACTTGCGTGCAGAATAAGGAACGCCCCGTTGGTTTCTTTTTACGAGAAAGAAAATGCCAGACGGGCCGGACGCAATCGCTTTCCTCGCAAAGGTAGTTTCGATGAGCAGTACCCCAAGCACCAATGGCCTCGAACAGGGGCTCAAACCGCGTCATGTGACCATGTTGTCGATCGCCGGTGTAATCGGCGCCGGTCTGTTCGTTGGCTCCGGCCACGCCATCGCTGCCGCCGGCCCTGCCGTGCTGCTGGCCTACGCCGCCGCCGGTACCCTGGTGGTTTTAGTGATGCGCATGCTCGGCGAAATGGCCGTTGCCTCGCCGGACACTGGCTCCTTCTCGACGTACGCCGACCGTGCCATCGGGCACTGGGCCGGTTTCACCATCGGTTGGCTGTACTGGTGGTTCTGGGTCTTGGTGATTCCCCTGGAAGCCAACGCCGCCGCAACCATTCTCCATGCATGGTTCCCTGACGTCGGCATCTGGGCGTTCGCACTGGTCATCACCCTGTTGTTGACCGTCACCAACCTGTTCAGCGTAAAGAATTACGGCGAGTTCGAATTCTGGTTCGCGCTGATCAAAGTGCTGGCAATCATCGGCTTCATCATCCTCGGTCTGGCGGCGATCTTCGGCTTTCTGCCAAACAGCCAGGTCAGCGGCGTTTCGCACCTGTTCGACAGCGGCGGCTTCCTGCCAAACGGCATGGGTGCGGTGCTTGGCGCGATCCTGACCACCATGTTCTCTTTCATGGGTACCGAGATCGTGACCATCGCGGCCGCGGAATCGAAGAACCCGGGCAAGCAGATCTCCAAGGCCACCAATTCGGTGATCTGGCGGATCGGTCTGTTCTACCTCGTGTCGATCTTCATCGTTGTGGCCCTGGTGCCATGGAATGATCCTACGCTGGCCAACCTCGGTTCCTACCAGACCGTGCTTGAGCGCATGGGCATTCCTAACGCGAAAATGATCGTCGACATCGTGGTGCTGGTTGCTGTGACCAGCTGCCTGAACTCGGCGCTGTATACCTCGTCGCGCATGCTCTTCTCCCTCGGCAAGCGTGGTGATGCACCGGCCATGGCGACGCGGGTGAACAAAAGCGGTACGCCTTACTGGGCGGTGATGCTGTCCACTGGCGCGGCGTTCCTGTGCACCTTCGCCAACTACGTGGCCCCGGCTGCGGTGTTCGAATTCCTGCTGGCCAGCTCCGGCGCGATCGCACTGCTGGTGTACCTGGTGATCGCCTTCTCGCAACTGCGCATGCGTAAACAACGCATGGCACGCGGCGAGAAAATCGTCTTCAGCATGTGGCTGTTCCCGGGCCTGACCTACGCGGTGATCATCTTCATCGTCGCGGCCCTGACCATCATGCTGTTCCAGGAAGCGCATCGCGTGGAGATCCTCGCGACTGGTTTGCTGAGTCTGATGGTGGTGGCTGCCGGTCTGCTGGTGGCACGCCGTCGCAAGCTGGAAAAACGTGGCACGGTGGTGTTGAACTGATCCGTAACGCTTAATGCAAAACGGCCGCTGTCAGTGATGACGAGCGGCCGTTTTTGTTTGTGAGCGATGTTTATTCGCTCTTGTCTTCCTGTGCTTCCACCGACTTGCCATAAGCATCCAGCGCAACCCCGAAATCGGTGATGAACTGCGGTTCGCTCAGCCAGGCCTGGGCTTCTTCGATCGTTACGCCTTCGGCCCACATGCGGTAGTCGATCAGCATGTCGGCGGCCAGGTGGGTGGCGGCCATGCCTTCGTTGTCGGCGTTTTCCATGTCCAGCAGCTCTGGATGGTCAACGATGACGAACGCCAGCTCGCGCAGCAGTGTCAGCAGCATCTCGTTGCGGCTGATGGCTTCGGCGTCGCGCATTTTGCTGAACATCGCCAGGACGTATTCCGGCACCGGCTCGGCGAGGTGGCCGAGGTCTTCGTCCTGGTCCAGCGGCTTGCGGCCGACCATGCGGATTTGCTTGGCTTTGGCCTTGGCGCGTTTGGCGCGTTTCTGTTGCTTGTTCAGGGATGCCATGGGAACTCAGTTCTTCTGTTGGGTTTGTGCGGCAATCGCGTCGGACGCCGCCACATAGTCGGCCTGGAAGGCCGGGGATTCGATCCACGCCAGCGCGCCGGCCTCGTCGGTTTCCTGCGACCACTGGCGATACTCGATCAGCGCGGCAAGGATGAAATCCATCGCGCCTTCTTCGCCTTCCTGTTCGTAGACCAGTTCCAGCAGCGGGTCTTCGAGGAACGCGGTGCACAGCGCTTGCTGGCTGATCTTCTCGGCGTCGATCATTTTCTTGAACAGCTCGGTCAGGTCTACCGATTCGAAATCAATGCGGTCGTCGTTCGGGTCCAGCTCGACCGGCGCCTCGGCGCGTTTGGTGCGGTTCTGTTTGGCCTTGGCTTTGGCCCGGGTGGCGCGTTTTTGCTGCTTGTTGGCGGAGGCCATGATGTGTTCCGTCGTGCGTTGAGAGGGGCTCAGCTGCGCGGGACTTGCCGCCCGGGGGTGTCGGGGGCCAGTGTGCCGGTTTGCAGCCAGGTCAGAGCGATGGGCCATAGTGTGGCTTGGTATGCGCTGCGAAAAAAGGCGAAATGTCCGACTTGTTGTTCGTTGATGTCCTGCGGTTCGATGCGCAAGTGGGTTTTTGTAGCGTTGCTGAGGTAGTCGAGCAGGCGTTCGATGGCGGGAAGGGTGCCGTAGGGATCGTCGCTGATGCTGATCGCCAGTGTCTGTGCGCGTACGTTGGCGAAGGGCAGGGCGCCGCTCTTTTTCATCAACGCGCGACCACTGGGGCGCTGTTCGTAACGCGCGGCAGGCGTGCTCCAGTCGCGCACTACACCGGCCGGCGTATCTTCCAGCCAGCCAAGACGTTTGCCCGGGAAGTAACCGCAGATCAGCGTCAGCAGCGGCATCAACACATGCCATTTGCCAAACATGCGCCAGCGCTGTGCGGGGGCGTAATCGCGCCAGTAGGCGAACTGCGCACCGACGGTGACCAGCCGTCGGATAACTCGCCCGGATTCGCCCAGACCTGCCGCGCAACCGCCGAAGCTGTGGCCGACCACATCGATCGGCTGACCGGGAAACTCTCGTTGTGCGCGTTTGAGCATCGCTTCGAAATCCAGTGCGCCCCAATCTGTCCACGAGGCGTTCAAGCCTTTGATCGACGCGGATCGTGATTCGCCGATGCCGCGGTAGTCGTAGGTCATTACGTCGAAGCCGTTTGCGAACAGATAAGCCGCGAAACGCGAGTAGTGGCGGCAACGTACTGAGGTCGCGGCGTTGATGATCACTACCGGGCGTTGGCTATCAGGCAAGAACTGACGCCAGGTGAAACCACCAAGTGCAAAACCGTCGGCGGCAGCTTCTTTGAAAGGCTCACCTTGCTCAGCAGTCAAGGTTGGCGACCCTGACCGCATGTCTTGCCTTGCGGGCGTGTCCTGACAGCTCATGACGCTCGACCTTGAAGAGTAAGCTGACAACGATAGTCTCAGCGCCGCCCGGCAACAATCCGCAAGTTTTACTCGGTGGATTGAGTGAGCCTGCGCTCTTCGATCAACGCCTGCTCGCGATTGAGTTCCGCGCGTAACTCGTCTTCACTCGGCAGGATCGTCTTGTAACTGCTGGCAAACAGTTGCTCATTGCCCTTGAGCATTGAGTAACGCGCCACCGAGTCGTTGCTCTCGGCAGACAGAATAATCCCGACTGTCGGCTTGTCGCCCTCGCTGCGCATGAGCTCATCGTACATGCGCACATACATGTCCATCTGCCCGACATCGCGGGCGCTGAGCTTGCCGCGTTTGAGATCAATGATCACAAAGCATTTGAGCAGGTAGTTGTAGAACACCAGATCGATGTACAGATCGACGCCGTCGGTACTGATGCGTTGTTGGCGGGCGACAAAGGAAAAGCCTTTGCCCAGCTCTAGCAGAAAGCCCTGCAGATGGTCGATCAGAGCTTGTTCGAGACCGCTTTCCCTGACCTTGCCTGCCGAGGGCAGACCGAGAAATTCGAGCATGACGGGATCACGAATGAATTCACGCGGGTTGCATTTCAGCGCTTCGATATTGGTGGTGGCTTCTTCGATCACATCGGCTTTGTCCCGACTCATGAGGAGCCGCTCGTAGTACAGCGTAAGGATCTGGCGATCGAGGGCGCGGCTTGACCAGTTCAGATTGGCGCATTCGTCCATGTACCAATGGCGGGCTTTCTCGCTTTCAACCCGCAGTAGACGGCGGTAGTGGGTCCAGCTCAATTCGGGACGCAGTGCGTCTCGAATTGGAAATTTTTGATAAAACAGGCGCATCTTCCATAAATTGGTTTCATCAAAGCCTTTTCCGAACTGCCCAGTCAGATCCTTCGCCAGTAGGCCAATCAGCTGTTTTCCATAGCCCGCACGCTGGGCTCCCTCTTGTTCAAACTCGACAATATGCCTGCCGATCTGCCAGCAGGTCTGCACTTGAATCGTGTCCACCGCACGCAGTACTTTTTGCCGCGCCTGGCGAATCAATTCGCCCAGCTCCCCCAGCAACGAATCGATTTTCGGGTCTTGCGTGTCAGCAGGTTTTAGCGGGCTCATCGGCTCTTCCACATCGTTGGATACAGGCGTCAAAGCATGCCAAGAGTCGCCGCGTGGGTATGTCGGGCGAGCCGGTTAAATGGGACGGAAGAAGGGATTGATGTTGCAGGACGTTGCCGCTGAAAGATGCGTCAGAGAGTCATGGTCTGTAGTCCATTTCGTACACGTGCCAAGTTCCAAACAATCTAAAACCCACCCGGATACGCAAAATCTAAAAGGAGTAACGGTTGGGTTCTGCAAGAACCCGGGAGTCGTGATCATGAAACGCGTTCTTTCATTCATGCTGCCCATCGCCGCAGTCGCTGCATTGCTGTTTCCGGTGATGTTGCAGGCAGCCAGTCTTGAGCCCATCGACAGTACCGGGGTGCAAGTTCAGCAGCAACAACAGAACGGCGTCACTTATCTGGCTGGCGGGATCGGTGAGGATGAGGCGAAGGCTATTCAACAAAGCAGCGGTTACAACCTGCACATGACATTCGCCGTGGGCGCGCAAGATGAGTACACCGCTGATGTCGATGTAAGGATTGAAAAGTCTTCAGGGCAAACCGTACTTACGCTTAGCCAGACGGGCCCGCTGGTGTATGTGCAATTGCTGCCCGGCAAGTACACGGTGGTGGCCACGCGTAAAGGCGAAACGCGGCACGACGTGACCGACGTTGGCAGCGGCACCCCGCGCAATCTGGTGTTCCACTGGAATGATGCTGGATAGCGATGGGTGTGATGGCAGAGTTGAGGCGCGGGTACAATCCCGCGCCTCATCTTTGTGACGTAAGGAAACGCTGGTTTGAAAGGGATTTTGCGTACGGTTGGTGTCATCGGCCTGGTATTGCAGTTGGCCGGCTGCGGAACGTTTATCGGGCGTTTGAATGACGGTTTGTCCGATGCTCAGTATTACCGAGGCGTTGATGGCAACCTTCATCTGCTGGGTGTGCGTGGCGGCGGCAGCGATGGCATGCCGGCGGCGATCGTCTGTTACATGATGATTGTCTGCCCGCTCATCACCGTCGTATCCCTGCCAGTGGATGCCGCGCTGGATACGGTTCTGCTGCCTGTCGATTACATCAATACGCTTTAGGTTTTCTTTGCGCGGCGTTTGCGATTCGCTGGCTTCGACGGCTTCTGCACTTTGCGGTAGATCCACACGCCGAACACCGCAATTGCCAGCAGCAACACCATGACGACGCCTTGCCGCACAAATTCAAACCAGAACCGCCGGGGATGCTCGGCCAAGGTGTAGGTGCTGCGCGGGCCACGGTTGGTGGTGGTGATGGAGCCGCTGATCCAGCTGTCGATCAGCATCCAGATTGATGCGCCAATGGCGAAGGCAATCAGCACAACAAAGAGCACGGTCAGCCAGTAACTCGTGCGGCTCGGACGATAGGGCGGCGGATGAGGCAGGGGGACGCGGGTTCGTTTCTGGTTCATCAGCTTGATGACCCTCTTCCGTAAGGGGCGGCCAAAGTAGCGCGGATTACGGCTGATGGGAAAGCGCTGACGTACAAACCCGCGACCACTGAGTAAGGGCCGCATACTTCTATTTCGTGAAAAGTGTTTTTAGAACCAGGCCAGATTCTTCATCTATCCGGCAATCGAACCCGGAAAAGTTTCCAACCCACAGCGGTTCTTCGCTTATCACGCCGGTATAGGCGTCTCCACCGCCCATGCCAATATCGGGCGCTCGCCAGAGCAGGTTGCCTGAGCGGTCGTAGCAGAACAGATTTTGCGAGGGGGCTGCGCGCTCAAAAGCCATCCAGTCATAGATGACCAAGACTCGCTCGTTGATCAGGACGGCTTGCAGGACACAATAGCAGCCCTCAAAACGTATGCCGTCGCCGATGATCCATCTGCCGCTCACTTCAAGCCTCATGCGTTCCCTGCTGTGCCAAGCACTGTAATGCGCGAGTGTAGGTTTTCTGCGCCGCGTAAACAGCTGAACTCAGTGTTTATCAAATCGCAGGCATAAAAAAACCCTGAATCTTGCGATTCAGGGTTTTCGGTATTTGGTGCCCAGAGACGGAATCGAACCGCCGACACGGGGATTTTCAATCCCCTGCTCTACCGACTGAGCTATCTGGGCAACGGGGCGCATTAAAAGGGTTTTTCGGATTTACGTCAACGACTTTTTTAAAATTTCTTAAATTAATTCCGTCGCTTACGATCCGACCCCCGATTTTGCAGGGTTTACTCAGCAGGCGGAACGTAGCCTTCAGCCTTGGCGTATTCCTCGCCGGAGAAGTACTTGTCCATTTCGCCCTGCAGATATTTGCGGTCTTCGGCGTTCATCATGTTCAGACGCTTTTCGTTGATCAGCAGGGTTTGGTGTTTCTGCCAGTCAGCCCAGGCCTTGGCCGAGACGTGGTCGAAAATATCCTGACCTTTGGCGCCCGGGAAAGGAGCGCGGTCCAGCGCGGGCAGTTCTTCTTTGTACTTGCGGCACATTACGGTGCGGGTCATGGCGACTCTCCTGCATTCAAGACGGCGGCCGCGCGTTCGAGCAAGGTTTTGACCGGGGCGGCGAGGCCCAGGCGCGGCGGGGTGGCGAGGTTATACCAGAGCCAGTCGGCCTCGGCCACGTGATGGGCGGCCTCCTGCACCTGAACCAGCCAGGGTTCGATGGACAGCTGGAAATGACTGAACGTGTGGACGAGGCTCGGCAGCGCCTGCTGCTCGCCCATGGTCAGCGAGTGCTGAGCGGCGAGATGTTGCAGGTCATCGAGGTCGTCGAGTTCCGGCAGGCTCCACAAACCGCCCCACAAACCGCTCGAGGGGCGACGGTAAAGCAGAATCGCGCCGTCGCCGTTGGCGAGCATCGGCATCAGCGTGCGCTTCTGCGGGATGGCTTTGCGCGGCTTGGGGATCGGGTAGCGAGTTTCGAGACCGAGCATGTGCGCCTCGCAGCCACGCTCCAGTGGACACAGCAGGCAACTCGGCTTGCTGCGCGTACACAGTGTGGCGCCGAGATCCATCATCGCCTGGGTGTAGGCGTTGACCCGATCGTGCGGCGTAAAGCGCTCAGCGTTGGCCCAGAGCTGTTTGGCGACCTTCGGCTCGCCGGGGTAGCCCTCTTGCGCGGTAAAACGCGCCAGCACGCGTTTGACGTTGCCATCGAGAATCGGCGCGCGCAGGCCCATGCTGATGCTGGCGATGGCGCCCGCAGTAGAAAGGCCGATGCCTGGCAGGTCCGTGAGCTTTTCGACATCCCGCGGAAACTCGCCACCGTACTGGCTGACGACGATCTTCGCGGTCTTCTGCAAGTTGCGCGCACGGGTGTAGTAACCGAGCCCGGTCCACAGGTGCAGCACCTCGTCTTCCGGCGCTGCGGCCAGCGCTTCGACCGTCGGCAGCGCGGCCATGAAACGGTCAAAATAATTGAGCACGGTGCTGACCTGGGTCTGCTGCAACATGATCTCCGACACCCACACCCGATACGGGTTGATGTCCTGCTGCCAAGGTAAATCGTGGCGGCCGTGGCGGTCGAACCAATCCAGCACCGCCGTGGAAAATTGCTCCGCTCTCATCGCTTGAACAGCCCCTTCAATGCGTTTTTCAATTCCGGGCTGACCTTGTCACCGAGTTTTTCGTCGATTTTTTCACTGAGCTTGTCGCCGGCCAGTCTGGTCGCGACCTGACCGAGGCGATCATTGTCGACGCGGCAGGCTTTGGCGCCCAGTTCCAGCGGGCCACGGCAGCGCAGCGGCCATTCGACACCGACGAATTTTTCGCCGACCTGACAGGCTGGATCCGGCATGGCGCTGGTGTCGCCTTCGACGATGATGCCGACGCGGTAGTCCATGCCGAGCACGCGCAAATCGATGTCGCCGTCACCGTTGACGGTCATGCCGGGGATGCGCACTTTCAGGTCCGGATTGCTGGCGACGCCGTTGCGGAAGGTCAGGTTGCCCTTGAGTTCCTGGAACGGCGTGTCTTTGCCGCGTGGCTCGCCGCTGAGGGTTTTGCGGTTGAGCGTGGCGATGCCTTTGCACAGTTGCTGCTCAAGGTTGGCGTTGAGCAGCACGCCGTTGTTGATCACGAAACTGGCGTTGCCGTTAAGCGTATCGATCAGTGCCTGCTGGCTGTTGCCGCTGCCAGTGACATTGCTGGTGAGGGTCACCAGACCTTTGACCGGCGGGTTCTTGCCTTGGCTTTCGAGGATTTTTTCTACAGGCACGCGATTGAGCCTGGTCTGCAGATTCAGCACAGGCGCGCTCGGGCGTACATCGAGAGTCCCGTTGGCGGCGAAACCGCCGTTGTACAACTCACCGCTCAGGTTGGTCAGGGTCAGCAGGCCGCCCTGGCCGGTGGCTTTCAGTGCGGCGTTCTGGATCGGCAGTTTATCGAGGGTCAGTTGGCCGAAGGTCAGATCGGCGTCTACGTCGAGTTTGGCCAGACGTTCAACCGGCAGCAGGCGCTCGGTGCTCCAGGCGGTTTTGCTGGGTTTGTCCGGCAGAGGCGTTGAGCCGGCACCGGCCATCGCATCGGCTTCGGTGCTGGCGACTTCGGCCTGACGCACTTGCGTGGCGCTGTTGGCTTGCGCCGATTTTGGCGGCAGGTAGCGGTCGACGTTGAACGTGTCAGCCTTGAGGATTGCCCGCAGTGACTGTTTGGCGAAATCCTCGACGGCGATGCGGCCGCTGAAGCTGCTGTCGTCGAGTTTCAGGTTGATGTTGTCGAAAGCGATGCTGGTTGGCGTGGCGGCAACGCGGCTGACCAGTTCGACCTTGCTCAGGCTGCCTTCGGTCATGGCCGGCAGTTTCTGGCCGATGCTGTCGACGAATTTCGCCAGATCGAACTGGGCGATGGAGAGGCCGCCAGTGATTTGTGGGGTCTTGTCGAGGTCGTTGGCTTTCAGCTCGCCCAAGGCGCGCAATTGGTTGGCGGAGATCTTGATGCCGGTCCATTCGGCGACGTTCGCGGCTTTGTCCAGCGATAACTGGCCTTGAGCTGCGAAGGTCATGGTCTTGCCTTGCAACGGATCGCCGGCCAGCTCGCCGGACAGCTTCATGTCTTCGAACCTGTAGCGTTGCAGCGCGCGCTCGATGCGCAGCTCGCCGGTGAGCTCGGTACGCACGCGCAGGACGGGCTGGTTGGTGCCGAGGAATGCCGTGGCTTTCACCGGAATATTCGTCGAATCGTGTACCGGGCCGGTGCTCAACTGAATGCTTTCGGCGCTGAACTGCTTGCCCGTCAGTTCATCGTTGTATTCAACACGGGCGTTGTTGACGGTCAAGCTGTCGATATCCAGGCGGATCGGCTGTGGCGGTTTTTCGGGTTGGGCAGGGGCCTCTGCAGTGGCTGTGCTGGCCGGCGCCGGAGTGCCGGCAGGTGCGGCGGCTGTCGGCACTTTGCCGATGTCTTCCCAGTTACCGTGGCCGTTCTTGTCGCGTTTCAGGCGCAGATTCAGACCTTCAACGCGCACATCGCTCATTTGCACTTCGCGGCGCAACAGCGGTAGCACGCGCACGGACAGGCCGAGCATCTGCAGATCGGCATACGGTTCGGTCGGATTGATCAGGGTGGCGACGCTGGCTTCGTGCAGTTCCAGGCCGAGCCACGGAAACAGGCTCCAGCCGATGTCGCCATTGAGCGTCAGCTCGATGTGGGCCTTGTCGCGGGCTATCTGGCGGATCTCGTCTTTGTAATCGTTGGGATCGAAGAGGTGGGTCAGGGCAAAACCTGCCGCCACGATGATCAGCAACAGCCCGAGAAGTACCAGACCCAGGATTTTGCCGAACGCTTTCATGGGCGAGTCCTTGTAGTTAGTCGAATTCGTAATTTAGCCGGGGAGTATAGCGCTGCAACTGCCCGGTTCGCTGTGACGTCATGTTGCCGCGACTTCCAGCGGAACACACAATTTGGCGGCGAGTGCCTGAGCCTCCAGATGCCCGGCAGGCGCCAGCAGACGCAACTCAGCCCCCGCTTGCGACGCCATTTTCTGTGCTTGGTTCACCAGCCGTTCGGCAACTCCACGGCGACGGGTAACTTTTCTTACGCATAAATGGGACAAGTACCAGACGTCGTGGTGCCTTTGCAGAATGCCGGCACCGAGCAGGCGATCGTTGAAGCGGCCGGCAATAAGAGCCCCGTCCGCGAGTGCGCTTTCGATCAGCCCGGCCTCCCCGGAAAACGGCGTGAACAGCCATTCAGGGGCGTCGCGATAGATCTTCTGCAGATCCTGTTGATCCTGATAACTGGCGTCTTTCAAGGCTTGGACAATGATCGGCATGGCGTTTTCCTGGTGGTACGAGAACAGATGACAGAAAAAAGGTGATATCAGTTTGGTTTTTCTGTCACGTGCAAATGGTAACCTTCGCCCGTTCGTCCGTCCTTCTGCGACTTAACGTCGCGCCTTCAAGGAGCTTCACCCAAAAAAACGGTCATGCCTGCGTGCATAAAGGCCGGGGGTGAACAGTGGCTGGCGAACCATACTAATAATTGGGGGATACACAATGAGCACGAGCATCACGGCGGACGGCCTTCGCGCCGACCAGCCTGCGTTCCTGTCCAAGGAACGCATCATCGCCAAGCCCGGTTTCAACCGCTGGCTAGTTCCACCGGCCGCTCTGGCCATCCACCTGTGCATCGGCATGGCCTACGGCTTCTCGGTGTTCTGGTTGCCGCTGTCCAAGGCGTTGGGCGTTACTGCTCCAGTGGCTTGCGCACCGGACATGAGCTTCATCGCACAGGTATTTTCGTCGAACTGCGACTGGCCGATCTCCATGCTCGGCTGGATCTACACGCTGTTCTTCATCTTCCTCGGCTGCTCGGCAGCGATCTGGGGTGGCTGGCTGGAACACGCCGGGCCACGCAAGGCTGGCGTGGTATCGGCACTGTGCTGGTGTGGCGGTCTGCTGATCTCGGCGCTGGGTATTTATACCCATCAGATCTGGCTGATGTGGATCGGCTCCGGCGTGATTGGCGGTATCGGTCTCGGTCTGGGCTATATCTCGCCGGTGTCGACCCTGATCAAGTGGTTCCCGGACAAGCGCGGCATGGCCACCGGCATGGCGATCATGGGTTTCGGTGGCGGCGCGATGGTTGGTGCACCGCTGGCAACCGCACTGATGAGCCACTTCGGTTCGGCTGAGGGTGTCGGCGTCTGGCAGAGCTTCGTGGCCATGGCTGCGATCTACTTTGTGTTCATGATCGGTGGCGCTCTGGCTTACCGCGTGCCGCCAACCGGCTGGAAACCTGAAGGCTGGACCGCTCCGGCGAAGAAAGCTGCGAACGCAATGATCACCAACCGTCACGTGCACGTGAATGTGGCGTGGAAAACCCCGCAATTCCGTCTGGTCTGGCTGGTGCTGTGCCTGAACGTGTCCGCCGGTATCGGCATCCTCGGCATGGCTTCGCCACTGCTGCAGGAAGTGTTCGGCGGCAAGCTGCTGGGTGTTGATGTGCCGTTTGGTCAGCTCGATGCTGGGCAACTGGCTTCGATCGCGGCGATTGCTGCCGGTTTCACCGGTCTGCTGAGCCTGTTTAACATTGGTGGCCGCTTCTTCTGGGCCTCGTTCTCGGACTACCTGGGCCGCAAAAACACCTACTTCGTGTTCTTCGCCCTGGGTTTCGCCCTGTACGCACTGATCCCGAACATGGGCCATCTGGGCAACGTTGCGCTGTTCGTGGCGGCGTTCTGCATCATTCTGTCGATGTACGGCGGCGGTTTTGCCACTGTTCCGGCGTATCTGGCCGACCTGTTCGGTACGCAGATGGTTGGTGCGATCCACGGTCGTCTACTGACGGCTTGGGCTGCGGCTGGCGTGCTGGGTCCGGTATTGGTGAACTACCTGCGTGAATATCAGCTGAGCATCGGCGTTGAACGCGCTGCGGCTTACGACATCACCTTGTACATCCTCGCCGGCCTGCTGGTGCTGGGCTTCCTGTGCAACCTGATGGTGCGTCCGGTGGCTGACAAGTACTTCATGACCGACGCTGAACTGGCGGCCGAACAGGCGCTGGGCCACGATAAAGGTGCTGATGCCAGCACGGTTCTGGAGTGGAAAGCCGCAGCGGGCAGCAAGCCGCTGGCAATCGCTGCCTGGCTGGTTGTAGGTATTCCGTTGGCGTGGGGTGTGTGGGTAACCCTGCAGAAGACGGCGGTACTGTTTCACTAAGTAATGGGTCAAACGCAGTACCCCTGTGAGAGCGAGCCTGCTCGCGAAGACGGAGTGTCAGTCGACATAAATGTTGGCTGACCCACCGCATTCGCGAGCAGGCTCGCTCCCACATTTGTTTTTGCGCTGCCTGTAATGGCTTGTATGGACATGTCTACCCGCGACAGCCGGGGGTTCTATCCGTCAGCCATCTCACCTCTCGTGTTTCTGTTTGCGCCCCGCGTGCCTATAATGGCTGCCTTTTTCGCCCAATGATTTTGCGGAGCTGGTGATGGCCGAACGTAAGGCGTCTGTCGAGCGCGACACTCTGGAAACCCAGATCAAAGCCTCGATCAACCTTGATGGCACCGGAAAGGCCCGATTCGATATCGGTGTTCCTTTTCTTGAGCACATGCTGGATCAGATCGCCCGTCACGGGTTGATCGACCTGGATATTGAATGCAAGGGCGATCTGCATATCGACGACCACCATACGGTGGAAGACGTCGGTATCACCCTCGGCCAGGCGTTTGCCAAAGCCATCGGCGATAAAAAAGGCATCCGTCGCTACGGTCATGCCTACGTGCCGCTCGATGAAGCGCTATCGCGCGTCGTCATCGATTTCTCCGGTCGTCCAGGCCTGCAGATGCACGTGCCGTACACCCGCGCTACCGTCGGCGGCTTCGACGTTGACCTGTTCCAGGAATTCTTCCAGGGTTTCGTCAACCACGCGCTGGTCAGCCTGCACATCGACAACCTGCGTGGCACCAACACCCACCACCAGATCGAAACCGTGTTCAAGGCTTTCGGCCGCGCGCTGCGCATGGCCGTCGAGCTGGATGAGCGCATGGCCGGGCAAATGCCATCGACCAAAGGCGTTCTGTAATGCAGACGGTTGCAGTTATCGATTACGGCATGGGTAACCTGCACTCGGTGGCCAAGGCCCTCGAGCACGTCGGCGCCGGCAAGGTGCTGATCACCAGCGATGCTGCGGTGATTCGCGAAGCTGACCGCGTGGTGTTCCCCGGTGTTGGCGCGATTCGCGATTGCATGGCGGAGATCCGTCGCCTCGGCTTCGATTCGCTGGTGCGTGAAGTCAGTCAGGATCGTCCGTTCCTCGGTATCTGTGTCGGCATGCAAGCGTTGCTCGACACCAGCGAAGAGAACGACGGCGTCGACTGCATCGGCCTGTTCCCGGGCGCGGTGAAGTTCTTCGGCAAAGACCTGCATGAAGACGGCGAACACCTGAAAGTCCCGCACATGGGCTGGAACGAGGTGAAGCAGAAAGTCAGCCACCCGCTGTGGCATGACATTCCGGACATGGCGCGTTTCTACTTCGTGCACAGCTACTACATCGCCGCCGCCAACGCGCGGCAGGTGGTCGGTGGCGGTCATTACGGCGTCGATTTCGCTGCGGCGCTGGCCGACGGCTCGCGTTTCGCCGTGCAGTTCCACCCGGAGAAAAGCCATACCCATGGCCTGCAATTGCTGCAGAACTTCGCCGCGTGGGACGGTCGCTGGTAAATGGCTGCCAAGAAGTCCAAACCGCCGATCCTGACCCTCACTCCCGAACAGGAGAACGAGGCCAATCGCAAGATTCAGCGGTTCATGGAAGACCGTTTCGAACTCGACCTGGGTTCGTTCGAAGCGGCGGAAATTCTTGAGCTGTTTACCCGCGAAATTGCTCCGCACTATTACAACAGGGCGATTTTCGATGTGCAGACCCACCTCAAAGAGCGGTTTGAAAGCATCGAAAGCGACCTGTGGGCGCTCGAAAAAAATTAGGAGCAGCTGCAAGCCGCAAGCTTCAAGCTGCAAGAACTGGTACACCGCATGCTCGCAGCTAGTCGCTTGCAGCTTGCCGCTCTTTTGACGAAGGAAAAAGCATGCTGATTATTCCCGCTATCGATCTTAAAGACGGTGCCTGCGTACGTCTGCGCCAGGGCCGCATGGAAGATTCCACAGTGTTCTCCGATGACCCGGTGAGCATGGCTGCCAAGTGGGTGGAGGGCGGTTGCCGCCGTCTGCATCTGGTCGATCTGAACGGCGCTTTCGAAGGCCAGCCAGTCAACGGCGAAGTGGTCACCGCGATTGCCAAGCGCTACCCGACCCTGCCGATCCAGATCGGTGGCGGTATCCGTTCGCTGGAAACCATCGAACACTACGTCAAGGCTGGCGTCAGCTACGTGATCATCGGCACCAAAGCGGTGAAAGATCCTGCATTCGTCGCTGAAGCGTGCCGTGCGTTCCCGGGCAAGATCATCGTCGGTCTGGATGCCAAAGACGGTTTTGTCGCCACCGATGGCTGGGCTGAAATCAGCACCGTGCAGGTCATCGATCTGGCCAAGCAGTTTGAAGCCGACGGCGTGTCCTCGATCGTTTATACCGACATCGCCAAAGACGGCATGATGCAGGGCTGCAACGTGCCGTTCACCGCTGCGCTGGCCGCTGCGACCAAGATCCCGGTGATCGCCTCCGGCGGCATCCACAATCTGGGTGACATCAAGTCGCTGCTCGACGCCAAGGCGCCAGGCATCATCGGCGCCATCACGGGTCGCGCGATTTATGAGGGCACGCTGGATGTGGCAGAAGCCCAGGCTTTCTGCGATAGCTACGCGACCAGCTCCAAGCTGTAAGCTGCGAGCTGCAAGTTAGAAGCGCGACCGCGTCCGCTCTTTCTTGCAGCTTGAAGCTTGAAGCTTGCAACTCTTAATCGGAGATTAAGCCCATGGCGTTAGCCAAGCGCATCATCCCTTGCCTGGACGTGGACAACGGCCGGGTCGTCAAAGGTGTGAAGTTCGAGAACATCCGCGACGCCGGTGACCCGGTGGAAATCGCCCGTCGTTACGACGAGCAGGGTGCCGACGAGATTACTTTTCTCGACATCACCGCCAGCGTCGATGGTCGCGACACCACGCTGCATACCGTCGAGCGCATGGCCAGCCAGGTGTTCATCCCGCTGACCGTCGGCGGTGGCGTGCGTACCGTGCAGGACATTCGCAATCTGCTCAATGCCGGTGCAGACAAGGTGTCGATCAACACCGCGGCCGTGTTCAACCCGGAGTTCGTCGGTGAAGCCGCACAGCATTTCGGCTCGCAGTGCATCGTTGTCGCCATCGACGCGAAGAAAGTCTCCGGCCCGGGCGAAACCCCGCGCTGGGAAATCTTCACCCACGGCGGGCGCAAGCCAACCGGCCTCGACGCGGTCGAGTGGGCGAAGAAAATGGAAGGCCTCGGTGCCGGTGAGATCCTGCTGACCAGCATGGATCAGGACGGCATGAAAAACGGTTTTGATCTCGGCGTGACCCGCGCGATCAGCGATGCGCTGGGCATTCCGGTAATTGCTTCCGGTGGCGTCGGCAACTTGCAGCACCTGGCTGACGGCATTCTCGAGGGGCACGCCAGTGCAGTGCTGGCGGCGAGTATTTTCCACTTCGGCGAATACACTGTGCAGGAAGCCAAGGCCTATATGGCCAAACGCGGCATCGTGATGCGTTAAGCGTCAAATTCGATACAGGCCAGTGGACACCATGGCGCACCCAAGGCACTCTTGGGCACGCCATGGATTTCGGTAGCCCGACATGATCAAACGCCTGCTTCTCGTTCTCGCCAGTGTTTCTTTGTTGCTGGTCAACACGGCTCGTGCCGAGGACAGTCCCGACACCGATCTGGTGCTCCTTACCGAAAACTTCCCGCCGTACAACATGGCGAAGAACGGCAAGAACTTCGCCCAGGGCGAAAACATCAACGGTATCGCCACCGATATCGTGCGTGAGATGTTCCGGCGCTCCGGCCTCACTTACAGTCTGACTCTGCGCTTTCCCTGGGAGCGGGTGTACAAACTGGCGCTGGAAAATCCCGGCTACGGTGCTTTCGTGATGGCACGCCTGCCTGATCGCGAGAAACTCTTCAAATGGGTCGGACCGATCGGCCCCGACGACTGGATCCTGTTGGCCAAGGCCGACAGCAAGATCACTCTCGAAACCCTGAATGACGCGCGCAAGTACAAGATCGGCGCCTACAAGGGCGATGCCATTGCCGAGACGCTGACCAAACAAGGCTTGAAGCCAGTGGTTGTGCTGCGCGATCAGGACAATGCGAAAAAGTTGGTCAATGGTCAGATCGACCTGTGGGCCACGGGGGATCCTGCCGGGCGCTATCTGGCGCGGCAGGATGGTGTGACGGGTCTCAAGACCGTGCTGCGCTTCAATAGCGCCGAGTTGTATCTGGCTCTCAACAAAGACATTTCTGACGAAGTCGTCGCCAGGTTGCAGGCGGCATTGGATCAGATGCGCAAGGACGGCGTTATCGACGAGATCATGGGGCGTTATCTGTAGCCGTTGGCAATTCTGTCGGCGCTGGCGTTTGCGTGATGGCGTCATTCGCTACAGAAGTGTCTATCGCGTCCGCGGCTTGCGGCTCTTCCTCAGGCAGGATCGGCTCATCCGGTACCGGCAATGTGTAGGCGCTGAAGTGCAAACTGTTGGCGTCGGTGTAACTGACAGCGCCGGTAACGTGCGTACCGTCTGCGCGTAGCAGCGTGTATTGACTTTGCATCAGGTAGACCGCCATCGAGCTGTTTTTGGCCATGACCGCGGCGATTTCAATCGGCGTTGAGTTGAGCCAGTCGTTTGAGTGGACTTCGCATTGGGTGAACTCATTGTTCAAGCGCGCCGAAAACAGGAAAGGCCGGGACACATTACTCTTCCATTGCGCGCCGAACTCGATCGAGGTGCGGTTGGTGAATGCGCGCAGACCTTCGCTGCTCTGTGCCCGGGGTGCGGTCCAGCGCATCGTCCTGTTTTGGTTTTCCCCGTTGTAGCGATGGCATATGAGCTGATACTGATCCGTGCGTTGCAGAAGATAGAAAGGTGACTGGCGCAGTTGTTCGCGTCTGGAAAACTGCGGGTCTTTTACCGCGAACCAGGGAAGTCTGGCGGTGTGCGTGGATATCTCGGGTATTTGCGAAGACGGCGAAACTGCACTGTCAAGAATCGGCGCGCCGGGACGGGGATTGATCTGCAGCGGGATCTCAAGGCGCAGTGAGTAAAGGAGGAAGTCAGCGGGCCTGGAATGACTGTTCCAGCCGACAAAGGTGCCGGGTGCCAGATGAATCACATTCGACGGGGCTGAGGGTGGAACGACACTCCAGGTGCTGACGCTTTGTCGGGCACCGCTGCCCTTGTCGTTCCACACCGGTTCACTGACGCCTGATGCGATGACGAGATCGGCGCGGACACAGCGAACCGCGTTGAGTGATGGTTTTTCGTAGCCGTCGGAGCATACAGAGCCCAGTGCCACGTAACCTTCGGGTGGAACGGGTCGCCAGATTGCACCGTCCTTCCTGGATCCCGCCCCGGTATCCTTCCAGATCAGCTCGTAGTCATTTGGGCGACTCAGCGCTTTGCCTTTGCCAGGATCGGCACTGGGTGTTCCAGCCTCGCAAACCACAGCCACCACATGTCGGTCGGTAATGTTGTTGTGATGATCAATCGCCACGTCGCCCAATGGAAAATAGCCGGGAAGCACATCGGCGGCAGGAGTGGGGCGCCAGAAGGCGGCCGGTTTTGCCCGCGAACCGCTGGTGTCCCAGACGCGGAGAAACTCCGTGGTGAAGTTGATCAGCAGATTGTCGTGTTGAATGGCATCCGTTTGCCCGATCGGCGAAACGCTATCGTCATGAGTAGTCATGGTAGCTCCTGATAGTTGAAAGGCGACTCAGGGGAGTCGCGACCTGTTGCAGGTCTTACTATCCGGGGCTGGGCCCGATGGCTGGCGGTAACTATGTATCTACAGTCGTGACAACCTGTTACCGGTACACGCCATCTTTGCCATGGCCAGCCATGGCGCGATTGCTGCGCACGCTGATCATCTGTTTGATGTCGATCCACTCGATACCCTGGGCCTTCAGTCTGGGCAGTTCTCGTTCCAGCACCGCCAGCGTCTGTGGATACGGATGGCCGATCATGACGGCCGAGCCCTGCTTGCGGGCCAGACTGATCGCCGTCTGCAACTGAGTGAAGATTGCGGCCTCAGTGCGCTCGTCATCGAGAAATACATCCCGCGAAACGCTCGCCAGATCGATTTTCTGTGCCTGCTGTGCCGCCACGGTTTGAGCGCTGGTGCGGCTGTCGACGAAAAACTTGTGGCGGCGCTGCAACTCGCCCATCAACCACGCCATCGCCACCGGTTGCGCCGTCATGCGGCTGCCCATGTGGTTATTGATGCCAGCAGTGTACGGGACCATTTTGAATGCGGCGTTGAGGCGTTTTTGCAGTTCTTCGATCGGCAAATCCGGGTGCCAGGCATAAGGCCCGGTGGCCGGGTCCATCGGCATGTGCAGGATGACGATCTTGCCGGCGCGATGGGCTTCGCGGGCGAACTCGGTGGCGTGCGGGGTATCTGGCATGATCGCCGTGGTCACCGGGCCGGGCAGAGCCAGCACGCGGCGATCGCGGGGCAGGTTCTGCCCCAGGTCGTCGATGATCAGTGTCAGGTAGGCTTTGTGCGGCGTTGAACTGGCGGGCTCTGCATGAGCAGCACCCGCCAGACAGCACAATAAAACAAAGAGAAAACGCAGAGACATCCTCAACGGCCGGACGTAATGCTCAGCCCTTTGAGCAGGCTCAGGGCCTGGGCCAATTGGTAATCGTCATCCTGCGGCATGGCTTTGGCCTTGCTGGCGGATCCGCTCGGCTTGTCCGCGCCGCCGTTGCCGTTGCCCAAGTGACCTTGCAGGTCGGCTTCCTTGAAGTATTCGCCGTCGGCCTCGCTGGTGATCTTGGCCTTGCGCACTTCGATGTCCGGCACGATGCCCTGGGCCTGAATCGAACGGCCATTCGGTGTGAAGTACAGCGCGGTGGTGATCTTCAATGCACGGTCGTTGTTCAGCGGCAGCACGGTTTGTACCGAGCCTTTACCGAAACTGGTGGTGCCCATGACCACCGCGCGTTTCTGGTCCTGCAGGGCGCCGGCGACGATTTCCGAAGCCGAGGCGCTGCCACCGTTGATCAACACCACCATCGGCACCGCTTCGCTTTCGTCTTTGCCGGTAGCGGAGAAGCGCAGTTCGGAATTGGCGATGCGGCCTTTGGTGTAAACGATCAGGCCTTTGGTGATGAAGTGGTCGACCACTTCCACCGCCGCCTGCAACACGCCGCCCGGGTTGTTGCGCAGGTCGAGGATGATGCCGTTGAGCTTCTTGCCGTTGTCCTTGCGCAGCTTGGCCAGGGCCTTGGAAACCTCTTCGCCGGTCTTGACCTGGAACTGGGTGATGCGGATGTACGCATAGCCGGTTTCCAGCAGTTGCGCCTTGACGCTCTTCACCTGAATCACCGCACGGGCCAGGGTCACGTCGAACGGCGTGCCGCCGTCGCGTACCAGGGTCAGGGTGATTTTCTGGCCGATCTTGCCGCGCATCTTGTCGACGGCTTCGGTCATGGTTTGGCCGCGCGTTGGCGCGCCGTTGATCTTGACGATGAAGTCGCCGGCCTGAATGCCGGCTTTCGACGCCGGGGTGTCATCGATTGGCGAGACCACTTTGATGAAGCCGTCTTCGGCACCGACTTCAATACCCAGACCGCCGAATTCACCGCTGGTGCTTTCCTGTAGCTCGGTGAAATCTTCAGGGCCCAGATAGGCGGAATGCGGATCAAGGTTGCTGAGCATGCCCTTGATCGCGTTTTCCAGCAGGGTCTTGTCGTCTACCGGCTCGACGTAAGCGGCTTTGATCCGGTCCATGACCTCGGCAAAGGTGCGCAACTCTTCCAGTGGCAACGGTGCCTTGGAGGTCGCGGCAGTGCCTGCCGGAGCGACGGTCGGGGCCGGTTGCGCGGCGAACGCCAGAGGCGCGCCGATCACCAGGGCGATCGTCAGGGCCAGCGAGGTAAGGCGGGACAAATGCAGCATGTCGAACGAACTCCTGAATTAGATGGCGCGCTTATCCTTGCGCGCGGCACCATTGCGCCGGATCACTCGGGTGACCCTGCTGACGAATTGCGAAATACAGCGCTGATGTGTCCTGGCCGCCACTGTTACCGACAGTGGAGATGGACTCACCGGCTTTAACCACATCACCGGCCGATTTGAGCAGCGTCTGGTTGTGACCGTAAAGACTCAGAAAACCGTTGCCGTGATCGAGGATCACCAGCAACCCGGCGCCGCGCAGCCAATCGGCGAACACTACGCGCCCCCCGTGTACCGCATGCACCTGGCTGCCGGCGGAGGCGCTGATCATCACGCCGTCCCACTTGGTGCGGGCATCGTCGCCACGGCTTTCGCCGAAGCGTGCCAGCAGTCGACCATCAACCGGCCACGGAAGTTTTCCCCGGGTTGCAGCAAAAGGACCACCGAAGGTCTCGCCGCTGCTGGAGACCAGCGCGCCGGGAGTGGATCTGGCCGGTTTTCGTGGGGCGTCGCTGTTTTCAGCCTGCGCCTCACGCAAGCGCTTTTTTTCCGCTTCCTGCTGGGCGATCAGCGCTTTCTGCCGCGCTTCTTCTGCCTCACGGGCCTGGCGGGCCAGGGTTTCTTCAATGGTTTTAAGGACTTTAGACAGGTCTGCCTGATCCTGCTCGCGGGCGGCGAGTTTCTGGTCGCGGGCCTTCACATCGTCATTCAGCTTGGCGAGCACCTGTTGGCGTTCCTTGCGGACTTTCTCGAGTGCTTCGCGCTGAGTGTCGAGGTCGCTTTTCTGTACCAGCAATTGCGCTTGCTGCAAACCGATGTCTTTTTCGACATTGGCCAGTTGGCGCAGGGTTTCATTGAAGCTCTTCAACTGCTCCAGACGCGCCTGGCTCAGGTAATCGTAATAGGTCAGGGTGCGGGCGAATTTCTCGGGATTCTGCTGGTTGAGCAGCAGCTTGAGGTATTCCTGCCGACCGTTCTGATAAGCCGCACGGGCCTGAATGGCGATCAGTCGCTGCTGTTCAGTGCGCGCGCTCTGGAGTTTTTTTTTCTCTGCATCGAGTCGCTGCAGCTCGGATTCGCTTTTCTGCAGTTCTTTCTGCAGCGCGTCGACCTGCTTCTGCAGCTTGCCCAACTCGGTTTCAGTGCCCTTGAGTTCTTTCTGCACGCCGGATTTTTCTTCCTGGACTTTGCCCAGCAGCTTTTTCAGCTCGGCAATGTCCTGACGCGTGGCGTCCAACTGCTGTTGGGTTTGCGCGCGCTCGTCAGCGAAGGCCGGTTGGAGCAGGCAGGTCAGAGCGAGGGCGATCAGGACGCGGAGCATAGAGGCGGGCGGCACCAGGGTAATGGACGGCCTAGTATGCCCGCCCGAGGCTGCAAAAAAAACGCCCAATTGGGGCTGTGTGATAACTGGCCTGAAAAACACCACAAACCAATGTAGGAGTGAGCCTGCTCGCGATGGCTTACTGACATTCAACAGAGTAGTTGACTGTCAGATGGCTATCGCGAGCAGGCTCACTCCTACAGGGTTTTGCGGTGTTTTGGCGATTCGGGTCAGACCAGAATCGAGGTGCCGGTCATTTCCGCTGGTTTTTCCAGGCCCAGCAGTTTCAGCATGGTCGGCGCCACGTCCGCCAGCACGCCGCCTTCACGCACTTTCAAATCGCGCTTGCCGACATAAATGAACGGCACTGGCTCGGTGGTGTGCGCGGTATGCGCTTGCCCGGTGGATTCATCGGCCATTTGCTCGACGTTGCCGTGGTCAGCAGTGATCAGTGCCTCGCCACCGACCTTTTCCAGCGCATCGACAATGCGACCCACGCAAGTATCGAGGCATTCAACCGCCTTCACGGCGGCGTCGAACACGCCGCTGTGGCCAACCATGTCGCCGTTGGCGTAGTTGACCACGATCACGTCGTAACGCTGGTTTTCGATGGCGTCGACGATGCGGTCGGTCACCTCAGGTGCGCTCATTTCCGGCTGCAAGTCATAGGTAGCGACTTTCGGCGACGGGATCAGGATGCGCTCTTCACCCGGGAACGGTTCTTCGCGACCACCGGAGAAAAAGAAGGTCACGTGCGCGTATTTCTCGGTTTCGGCGATGCGCAGCTGGGTTTTGCCGTTCTTCGCCAAATAATCGCCCAGCACGTTTTCCAGGCTGCCCGCGGCGAATGCCGATGGCGCCGGAATGCTTGCGGCGTATTGGGTCAGCATGACGAAACCGGCCAGTTTCGGCTGGCGTGCGCGTTCGAAATCCTTGAAGTCGTCTTCGACGAACACGCGAGTCAGCTCGCGGGCACGGTCGGCGCGGAAGTTCATGAACACCACGGCATCGCCGTCTTCGACTTTCACCGGCTCACCGATGGTCGTGGCTTTGACGAATTCGTCGCTCTCGCCGCGAGCGTAAGCAGCATCCAGACCTTCCTGAGCGGTGGCCGCGTGGAATTCGCTGTTGCCGTCGACGATCAGGTTGTAGGCCTGGGCGACACGATCCCAACGATTGTCGCGATCCATGGCGAAGTAGCGACCGATGATGCTGGCGATACGGCCCTTGCCCAGCGCCTGGAAGGTCGCGTCGAGCAGTTCGATCGACGATGCAGCGCTTTTCGGCGGCGTGTCGCGGCCATCGAGGAAAGCGTGCAGGTAGATTTTTTCAGCACCGCGCTTGAAGGCCAGTTCGGCCATGGCGATCAGGTGATCCTGGTGGCTGTGCACGCCGCCATCGGACAGCAGGCCCATGAAGTGCACGGCTTTGCCGGCAGCCACGGCTTTATCCACAGCGGCGCAGATGGTCGGGTTCTCGAAGAACTCACCGTCGCGGATCGACTTGGTCACGCGCGTGAAGTCCTGATACACCACGCGGCCGGCGCCGAGGTTCATGTGGCCGACTTCGGAGTTGCCCATCTGGCCGTCCGGCAGGCCGACGTCCATGCCGCTGCCCGAGATCAAGCCGTTCGGCACCGTGGCCCAGAGACGATCGAGAACAGGCTTCTTTGCCGCAAAAACGGCGTTGGATTCGGGGCTGTCGCTGTGACCGAAGCCGTCGAGAATCATCAGGACCAAAGGTTTAGGCGTGGTAGTCATGGAATCCACTCGTGGCTAATAAAGAAGAGGGCGATGGAAAAGGGAGTTGGAGTTTAAAGCTAAGTTCCGACCGCGTCACCGCCGGACGGGGTTTGGCCGACCATAGTGGCTGTGTATACTGGCCGACATTTTAACGCCCTGGAACCTCCTTCGATGGTTGCTCACCTGATTGAATTTGCCACTAACCACTACATTCTTGTCGGTATCTTCGTCGTACTGCTGGCTCTGCTGCTGGCGCACACGATGCAGGGCGGCGGTAAAAGCCTGAGCACTGGTGAGCTGACTGCACTGGTCAACAAAGACGCAGGCGTAGTGGTAGACATCCGTCCGGCCAAGGATTTCGCTGCCGGCCACATCGTTGGCGCGGTGAACATTCCTCAGGACAAACTGGCTGCGCGCACCGCCGAGCTGGAAAAGCACAAGGCCAAGACCATTATTCTGGTCGACGCCTTGGGCCAGACCGCCGGCACCCATGCCCGCGAGCTGATGAAATCCGGCTTCACCGCCGCCAAGCTATCCGGCGGGATTTCCAGCTGGAAAGGCGACAACCTGCCGCTGGTGAAGTGATATGAGCGAAGTCATCGTCTACTCCAGCGATTACTGCCCTTATTGCGTGCGAGCCAAGCAGTTGCTCGCGAACAAAGGCGTGGCCTTCGAAGAGATCAAGGTCGATGGCAAGCCGCAGATTCGTGCTGCCATGAGCCAGAAGGCCGGGCGTACGTCCGTGCCGCAGATCTGGATCGGCGACAAGCACATCGGCGGTTGTGACGATTTGTATGCCCTGGAGCGCGCCGGCAAGCTCGACGCGCTGCTCAAGGCCTGAACGGCTGCACCTACGTACAGCACTCCCTAAAAGACCCAAGATCGATAAGGATCTGAGATGACTGACCAACAGAACACTGCAGCCAGCGAAGAAGAAACCGCACCGCAATTCTCCTTGCAGCGCATCTACGTACGCGACCTGTCCTTCGAAGCCCCGAAAAGCCCGGCGATCTTCCGCCAGCAGTGGGACCCGGCGGTCGGCCTGGATCTGAACACTCGCCAGAAAGCGCTGGAAGGTGATTTCTACGAAGTCGTGCTGACCCTGTCCGTCACCGTGAAAAACGGTGAAGAAGTCGCCTTTATCGCTGAAGTGCAACAGGCCGGTATCTTCCTGATCAAGAACCTGGATGCGGCTTCGATGAGCCACACCCTGGGTGCGTTCTGCCCGAACATTCTGTTCCCGTACGCGCGCGAAACCCTGGACAGCCTGGTGACCCGTGGTTCGTTCCCAGCCCTGATGCTGGCTCCGGTGAACTTCGACGCCCTGTACGCGCAAGAGCTGCAGCGCATGCAGGAAAGCGGCGAGACGCCAACCGTTCAGTAAGACGGTTTGGCAACACCCCATGTGGGAGCGAGCCTGCTCGCGAAGAGGGCGTGTCAGATGACAGATTTGTCGACTGATACACCGCTTTCGCGAGCAGGTTCGCTCCCACATTTGTTTTGCGGTGTTATTTGAAGTCGTTCTGGCGCCAGGCTTCGTACACGGCGACCGCGACGGTGTTGGACAGATTCAGGCTGCGGCAGCCTTCGCGCATCGGCAGGCGCAGGCGCTGTTCTGGCGGCAGGGCGTCGAGCACTTCCGGCGGCAGGCCACGGCTTTCCGGGCCGAAGATGAACGCATCGCCAGGAACAAACGCGGCATCATGAAACGGTCGCGAACCCTTGGTGGTGAACGCAAACAGTCTTGGGTTGCCCAGGCTTTCCAAGCAACTGGCCAGGTCCGCGTGACGTTGCAGCGTGGCATATTCGTGGTAATCGAGACCGGCACGGCGCAAGCGTTTGTCGTCCATCTCGAAGCCCAGCGGTTCGATCAAATGCAGGTGGCAGCCGCTGTTGGCGCACAGCCTGATAACGTTGCCGGTATTCGGCGGAATTTCTGGTTGAAAAAGGATGACGTGAAACATGCACGGCTCCGAAGGTAAAGATGAGCGGCATTCTACGCCGCCTGTGGACAACCGTTCGAAACTATTCCCGCGAGTCATCGGTTCGCTGGCGATTGTCGGCTTGATGATCGGCTTGATGATCGGCCGCCTGACCACGCCGGATCCGACTGTGCTGCAGCAAGTCGAGGTGACGGAACAAGGGCTGGTGGTGTGGTTCAACAATGAGCCCAAGCTGCACGGCGAGATCATCGATGGCACCGTGGCGCTGCTGTTTCAGGCTGAAGGCCCGGCGCAGAAGGGCCAGCTCAAGCTCAACGGCAAAGACGTCAACTGGCGTACGCGCAAAAGTGACGGCGGATTGCTGTTGACGATACTGGCAGCGCGGCCTCTACAGGGCGAGTGGGCAGGCAGCGAGGTCGACGATCGCTGGCGCCTGGAGATTCGATTGCAAGCGAACTGAGCCGAGACTAACCGTCCGGCTTGGTCACTCCTACGCTTATTGACGCCGTTTCCCACTACAAAAATCTGTTTTTCCGCTCTCCCTCTTGGCGTGCGCACGCTATCGTGCGGTTCTTCTTTAAACCGGCAGGATGCCGAAACCGTCGTTCCTTGCGTGAAGCCAGGGGCGAGTTCTTCAAGGATGAAAAACATGCCAGTAAAACCACCTCGCGGTGGCAATACCCACGTGGATGTCCCCGGTGGCCCGAGCCGCCCGGGTGATGTGGATACTTCGCTCCCCGATCCATCGATCCGCAGAGGCGTCGACTCAGGTCTTGCGCTCGATGACCTGCAGCTGCGAGCCGGGCCATCGCGCGATACACACGCTGATGTCGTCCGCCCGGAGCCGGCCGTGCTGGTTCAAATGACTGCCGTTGACATCCCGCATCCGGCAGCCGTGCCGCTACTGGAGAATTACTTGATCGGCGCCAGGATAACGCTTCCAGATGCCGACAGCCGTGGCCTCAGGGTGTTTAACAAGCGTACTTACGTCGATCTGTCAGAGGGCGGCACTGTTCTGGTTGCAATGGATCCGGTCAATGCAACGTATCGCGCACGGTTACCCAATGAGCGGCATCCTTCCGGCCCCGAGTTGGTGCGCGACATTGACAGCGGTCTTTGGCATCCACGCGAAGGCGTTGACCTGACCCTTCGAGCACAAGTGAAAAAAAGCCTTCCGGAACTGTCCGATCGACAAGCGGATGACTTTGTATCCCGGTTTGGTGACAAGGAGACGTTAGAGACTGAACTCAAACGCATTCAACTGGGTTTGCCGCAGTTGGAGCGTGAGCTCAGCACCTGGACGAATGCCCTCAAGGACTCTCCCGGCGCCGAGTACGCGAGTCGACTGTCACTGAGTGCCAAGCTGATTCAACTGTACAAGTGGCAAGGCGACGATCTCGACCCTTGGGGGCGAGTCTATCGCGGCGGGCGAATGGCAGGTTTCAGGCTGGATATCAATCTGAGCGAATGGCCCATGCAAAGGGCTCCACTTTTTTCTACACCCATCAATTCCGTTGTTTCTCTTACCCTGAGAGGTTCTTCGTCACAAACACCGAAGGATTTCTTCGCCGGGTTTCCCAGCCTTGGAACATTGAGGACGTCAGGCCAGGTGTATGGACTGCCTGACGGAGTCGGACGGCTCACGGAGTTGCGCGTGGCGGACTTGAGTAATCCTCTGCTCCACCTTTCGCTAGCCGATATTGAACAATTGAAACAGCTGCCACGTTTGCGCGAGCTGAACCTGGAAGGCCATCCCCTCGGGTATGGTTTTTCGATACGCGATATGACTGAGCTGCGGGTGTTGAAACTGGATAATACCAGTCTTGTCGGTTTGCCTGGGGGACTGAACGAGTTGGCCGGATGGTCGCGGTTACAGGTATTGGATCTTCAACGAAATCCTTTTATAGGGCGTGCGCCTGACGTTACCGGGATGTCCGAGCTGCGGGTATTGAATCTGACGCAGACCGGTATCAGCCAGATCCCTGGCGGGCTGGGCAGCGGGAATGGCCCCAAAGGCTTGGAAATATTGAAACTCGGCGAAAATTCGCTGTTTGATGCGCCTTCGCTCGAAGGAATGAGCAATTTGCGGGAACTTGATCTTTCCAGCACGGATATCGACAAGTTTCCCGCCGGCATCACTTCTGAAATTCCCGCGACAGTATTGAATCTCGCGAACAATCGAATCAGATCGATTCCCGAATCAGTGGAGCTTAGAGCAGGCTTCAACTTGACCGGAAATCCTATTACAGACCCCGCGTCCCTGCGGCGATTGATATTTGCGCGTCGACAAACGGGCACCGATATCTGGTTGGGAGTAGAGAGCGTTGATACGTCGGCGGATCTCTGGCTACGACATGTGCCACACGCGCAAGCTCCAGAGAAACTGGCGCTGTGGGACAGGTTGAACAGCTTTTCTGAAAGCAGTTTGTTCTCGCGGATTCGAAATCTGAGCCGTACGCCTGAATTCTTCGTAGAACGTCAGCTATTAGAGCGCCGGGTCTGGGCGTTTCTCGAAAGTTTCGAAAAGGCAGGCGCTGTTGAACGGTCTCGCCTCAGGGACGTAGCCAGGAAGGAAACGAGTCCAGGAAAGATGCTGGAAAGGCTGGAGGAGGAAATAAAGGCACTTGATCCCGGGCGACAGAATCAGCCCTTGCATCATCTACCCAAGCGTCCGAGGCTCGACTGACCTCGGGGCTGCGGCGTAAAAGCGGGAATCCCTGACCTGCCTGTATCAGGGTTCCCAAAACGGGGTGGACTTCGCTAGCAGCGTCGGTCCGGTGTAAAGAGGGAACCCCCGGCCTGCCTGTACCAAGGATCCCAAAACGGTGGGCGCATCGCGTTGCGGTGTGCGCCCGGTATAAAGAGGGGAATCCCCGGCCTGCCTGTACCAAGGTCCCCGAAACGGGTGGTGAAACGAATCACCTGTAAGAGGTAGTGCAGGGGGCGTGCCAGGTTTTCATTTGCTGAAACAAAAAAGTGTATGAGAAATACGAAAGGCCCGTAATTCGGGGCTTTCATGTTTTTGGACAGTGGGGTTTTTGGTTTTTTCAGGAAGGAGTGTGGCGATGCAGCTGTGCGCGATCGCGGGTCATTGTGCATTGATGCGGTGCACGGGGGCCCCTCACCCTAACCCTCTCCCAGAGGGAGAGGGGACTGACCGAGTTGCCCGGTCAAATTACGCCGACCTGAGATACCGAGCCGAACTCAGGCCTCGAAGCCACCTGAAATCGGCTCCCTTTGCCCTCTCCCCCTTGGGGAGAGGGCTGGGGTGAGGGGGATCGATCCTGAGTACACAACCATCCTCAAGCGAACAAGGTTTTAACCCTCATCCCCCTCATCATCATCGCCGCCATCAACCTTCATCCCCAATTCCTTGATCTTGCGCGTCAGGGTATTACGCCCCCAACCCAACAACACCGCCGCATCACGCCGCCGCCCCGCCGTGTGCTTCAGCGCCGTCTCGATCATGATCCGCTCAAACGCCGGCACCGCACTGTCGAGCAAACTCGACTGGCCACGCGCCAAGGCCTGATCGGCCCACTGACGCAGCGCCTGCTCCCAGTTGGTCACCGGTGCCGAGTCCTGCGGCAGGTTCAGGAGTTCTGGCGGCAGGTCGCTGATGTGCACCTCGCGCCCGGACGCCATCACGGTGATCCAGCGGCAGGTGTTCTCCAACTGCCGCACGTTACCGCCCCACGGCAGGTTCTTCAGGTACTCCTCGGTCTCGCTTTTCAGCAGCTTCGGCTCCACGGCCAGTTCTTGCGCGGCGCGGCTGAGGAAGTGCTTGGCCAGGGTCGGAATGTCTTCGCGACGATCCGACAGGCGCGGGATGTGGATGCGGATGACGTTGAGGCGATGGAACAAGTCCTCACGGAATTTGCCGGCGTGTACCAGGGTTTCCAGATTCTGGTGCGTCGCGGCGATGATGCGTACATCGACTTTCACCGGCACATGCCCGCCTACGCGGTAGAACTCGCCATCGGCCAGAACTCGCAGCAAACGGGTTTGCGTATCCGCCGGCATGTCGCCGATTTCATCAAGGAATAGCGTGCCGCCGTCAGCCTGTTCAAAACGCCCGCGACGCAGGTTCGCCGCGCCGGTGAACGCGCCTTTCTCATGGCCGAACAGTTCGGATTCCATCAGATCCTTGGGGATCGCCGCCATGTTAAGCGCGATGAACGGCGAGGCCGCGCGCGGGCTGTGGCGGTGCAGGGCGTGCGCGACCAGTTCTTTACCGGTGCCGGATTCGCCGTTGATCAGCACGGTGATGTTGGAGTGGCTCAAGCGGCCGATGGCGCGAAACACTTCCTGCATCGCCGGCGCTTCGCCGATGATTTCCGGGGTGCGGGTCAGCGCCGGCACGACTTCCAGGCCTTGCTGTTCTTGTGCGTGCTGATTGGCGCGCTTGACCAGCGACACCGCTTCATCAACGTCGAACGGCTTCGGCAAATACTCAAATGCACCGCCCTGATAGGAGGCGACAGCGCTGTCCAGATCGGAGTGAGCGGTCATGATGATGACCGGCAACCGTGGATGCTGCTCGCGGATCCGCGCCAGAAGGTCCAGACCACTGGCACCCGGCATGCGGATATCGGAAATGATCACGTCAGGCTGCTGACGGGCCAGACGACTCATCACGCCATCGGCGCTGTCGAAGCTCTGGGTGGTCATGCCTTCCTGCTGCAAGGCTTTTTCCAGAACCCAACGGATAGAACGGTCGTCATCGACGATCCACACGGTTTCACTACGGCTCATGTCGATGTGGCTCCTTGTTCCAGTGGCAGAAAGATCGAGAAAGTGGTGTGGCCTGGATGGCTGTCACACTCGATCAGGCCCTGGTGCTGGCTGATGATGTTCTGGGTTATGGCCAGGCCGAGTCCGGTACCGTCCGGGCGTCCGCTGACCATGGGAAAGAAAATGGTTTCCTGAAGTTCCGCCGGGATCCCGGGGCCGTTGTCGATGATCTCGATCTTGGTCACCAGACGATGGCGGACGTGGCCGATGGTGAACTGGCGCATGGTCCGGGTGCGCAGGCTGATGCGGCCCAGGCGCAGTTCGTTCTGGCTGCTGATCGCCTGCATCGCGTTGCGCACGATGTTCAATACGGCCTGAATCATTTGCTCGCGGTCGATCAAGACGTCGGGAATGCTTGGATCGTAATCGCGCACCAAGGTGATGCAGCCCTGGCTTTCGGCTTCGACCAGTTGGCAGACGCGCTCCAGCACTTCGTGGACGTTGCACATGGCCAGCGATGGCAGTTTGTTCGAGCCGAGCATGCGGTCGACCAGATTGCGCAGGCGGTCGGCCTCTTCAATGATCACGTTGGTGTAATCGCGCAGGCTGTCTTCCGGCAGTTCGCGGGCCAAAAGTTGCGCGGCGCCACGGATGCCACCCAGCGGGTTCTTGATCTCGTGGGCGAGGCCGCGCACCAGCATCTTGCTGGTTTCCTGTTTGGACAGCTGCGCCTCTTCCTTGGTGATTCGCAGCAAGCGGTCACGCGGGTGGACTTCCAGCAGCAACATCGTGGCGCCGTTGCTGAGGATCGGCGTCACCGCGTAATCCACAGTAAGGGTTTGGCCGGTGAGCGCGGTGAGCATGGCTTCGCGTTTGGTGAACGGGTGCGCCTGCTCCACCGCCTGGCGCAGGGAATTCAGCGCCTCGGTGGATTCGGTGAACAGCTCGCTGATGAACTGGCCATGGCTGCGCTGCCCGCTGATGGCGAGCAGCATCTCCGCCGCCGGGTTCATGTACTCAAGGCGCAATTCGGCGTCGAGCAGGATGGTGGCGGTGGTCAGGTTGTCGAGCAGCAAACGGTGAATTGCGTCGCTAATGGTCATCGGAGCCTCTTTTAGGGGCGGAGCGTGCGCAACAAGCAAGCGTCGGTATCGGGAAAATGCAAAAACCAAACCAAGGCTCTGAAAAGAAGCGTTTAACCTGTGAAACAGGCGTTTGACGCTCGTTTGCGTGGCACAGGGCCAGCTCTCACGGGTAGTTTCGAACCAAAATGGGTTGGATTGTGGGTACGGTGCAGCCTATTGCACCAATATAGTGCGCAAAGCTGAACGGCGTTAGAAGAAACGCAGGAAGGGGTTTTTCGGCTCGGGCGGTTTGTCTTTCAGTGGGCATTCCGGACGGATGCCGTAGTCGTCCTTGGTGCAGGGTTTGACCTGACGCTTCTGCGCAAGCGAGATGCGCAGCATATGGAAGGGCTGGTTGGCGGTGCGTTCGACGGTACGGCCTTCGGTGTCAAGGATTTCCACGGAAAGGTTGTGGCTGCCACGATCAATGTTGTTCAGCGGGAACACTGGACTGAGGCCTGGCTCGCCCGTGGCCTGTCCGTCCAGTAGCAGGCGATAACGGTGACCTCGCTGTAGTCCGGGCTCGCTGGTGACGCTGACAATGATTTCACCTGCGCTGCTGCGAATCGTGGCATCGGGTTCAGGTATCAGAATGCGCAGCATGTCGTAATGGAATAGAGGCTGTTCGACGGATTTTTTCGCGGTGGTGACCGGCGCGGCGGCCGTTGGGTTGGCCGACATGCGATTGCTGGTTGCGATGGGCACTCGCTTGGCGTTGCCGCGTGGTTGGTCGGTGTAGACGCGATTGCCCTGCGCATCGGTATAGGTGAAGACCTCAGCCGATGCTTGCAGCGTCAGCAGTGCCAACACGGTGATAAGCCACGCGCGAGTCATGGCTTGTGTACTCGCTGTACGCTAAGGGCCGCTGGCGGGCTCTGCTGAATGATCGTCTGCCCGTCGATCACTTGCACGGCGAGACGATGTTCGCCCCGATCCACGTTCACCAGTTGCAGGATCGGCACGTTGCTCGGCTGACCGTAGGGTTCATCGTCCAATACCAGTCTTAATTGATGCGGTGGCCGCAGGCGCGGTTTGATCAGCACGTTGACGGTGAAGGTGCCGTTGTTGGCGCGCAGGGCTTCTTCGGTGGGCAGGCCGGCGATTTCCAGAATCTCATAGGCATCGCTGCGTGCCGGCTGGCGATTGTCCGTGCCAAAGGGGGCCGGTGCGCTGGGCGCCTGAGGCTCGACACGATTGAGCGGCGGCAACTCCACCGGCTGCGCCTGCACGCCATCGGGCGAGTGATCGCTGTACACCGTGTTGCCATTGGCATCGGTGTACTTGTAGATCTGCGCGGCGGCGGGCAGGGCGATCAGCAGCAGAATGTAGAGAAAGGTGCGACCCATGAAATCGACCGGGATTGAAAGCGATGGGGTGCAGCATAGGACAGACGCGGCGGTTGGCCCAACTCGGTAAACATTCAGAGATCATTCAGACACCACAAATCCCCTGTAGGAGTGAGCCTGCTCGCGATGGCGTAGTGTCAGTCAGCATCACCTTCAATGATCCACCGCTATCGCGAGCAGGCTCACTCCTACAGGGATTTGCGTCGAGCCATAAATCGCAATAAAAAAGGCCTCCCGAAGGAGGCCTCTTTCACTCACGCCGCGTAGCGCAGCGCTACCGGATCAGCAGCTGTAGTACAGCTCATATTCCAGTGGGTGTACGAAGGTACGGACCTTGATTTCTTCTTCGGATTTCAGCGCGATGTAAGCGTCGATGAAGTCGTCGGAAAACACGCCGCCCTTGGTCAGGAACGCACGGCCTTTATCCAGCTCTTCCAGAGCTTCTTTCAGGCTGCCGCAAACTTGCGGGATCTCTTTCGCCTCTTCAGGCGGCAGGTCGTACAGGTTTTTGTCGGCAGCGTCGCCTGGGTGGATCTTGTTCTGGATACCGTCCAGGCCAGCCATCAGCAGTGCTGCGAAAGCCAGGTACGGGTTGGCAGCCGGATCCGGGAAACGCGCTTCGATACGACGGCCACGTGGGCTGTTGACGTAAGGAATACGGATCGACGCGGAACGGTTGCGAGCCGAGTAGGCCAGCATCACCGGCGCTTCGAAACCTGGCACCAGACGCTTGTAGGAGTTGGTGGCCGGGTTGGTGAAGCCGTTCAGTGCCTTACCGTGCTTGATGATACCGCCGATGAAGTACAGAGCGGTTTCGGACAGGCCGGCATAGCCTTCGCCAGCGAAGGTGTTCTTGCCATCTTTGGCGATGGACATGTGCACGTGCATACCCGAACCGTTGTCACCGTACAGTGGCTTCGGCATGAAGGTAGCGGTGCGGCCGTAGGCGTCAGCCACGTTGTGGACAACGTATTTCAGCGTCTGAACTTCGTCAGCTTTTTTCACCAGGGTGTTGAACTTGACACCGATTTCGTTCTGACCGGCAGTTGCCACTTCGTGGTGGTGAACTTCAACGGTCTGGCCCATTTCTTCCAGTGCGTTGCACATGGCAGTGCGGATTTCGTGATCGTGGTCGAACGGCGGAACCGGGAAGTAACCACCTTTGATACCAGGGCGGTGGCCTTTGTTGCCGCCTTCGATGTCCTGGTCGGACATCCACGAACCTTGTTCGGAGTAGATCTTGAACATCGAACCAGAGATGTCGGACTTGAACTTCACTTCGTCGAAGATGAAGAACTCAGGCTCTGGACCGGCGAATACGGTGTCACCGATACCGGTGGTCTTCAGGTATTCCTCGGCACGGTGAGCGATGGCGCGCGGGTCGCGATCGTAACCTTGCATGGTCGACGGTTCGATGATGTCGCACACCAGGATCAGGGTGGCGTCTTCGGTGAACGGGTCGAGCACGGCAGTTTCGTCGTCCGGCAGCAGGATCATGTCGGAGGCTTCGATGCCTTTCCAGCCAGCGATGGAGGAACCGTCGAACATCTTGCCGACTTCGAAGAAGTCGTCTTCCAGCGCATCGCGAGCCGGCATGGTCACGTGGTGCTGAGTGCCTTTGGTGTCCGTGAAGCGCAGATCAATCCACTTGACGTCATGATCTTTGATGAGTTGAACCGACTTCGACATAGTGTCCTCCGGGTGAATTAGGGCTGGTAGTGGATGCCCTTAATAGTGGTGATGCCGGCGCGAATACTCTGCCAAGGCAACCTGCCTCACAAGGGAGCAAATTGCATGCCAGTGCCCCAGCATGGGTTTTTTGCCCCAAATTCACGCTTATTAAGGTGCGGAGCTTCTTAAAGCAGAAAATATCGCCCTTTAATGTAGCGTCACAATCTGCAAATGACCTGTTTTGGTGCATGCAAAACCTTCTGCACATTAACTGGTTAAACCTTGAGCAATTTCCGCTATAATCCGCGCCCCCCTTTTTCGGCTGGCCGTTCGCGCGCTGTTTTCATGAAACTAATCGTAAAAGTCTTCCCCGAGATCACCATCAAAAGCCGACCTGTCCGGACGAAGTTCATCCGCCAGTTGGCCAAGAACATCCGCACCGTGCTCCGTGACCTGGACCCGGCCGTGGTGGTGAACGGTGTGTGGGACAATCTCGAACTGGAAACCCGCATTACCGACGCCAAAGCCTTGAAAGAGATGGGTGAGCGCCTGACCTGCATGCCGGGCATCGCGCACTTTCTGCAGATCGACGAGTACCCGCTGGGCGACTTCGACGACATCACCGAGAAGTGCAAACAGCACTACGGCGCTGCGCTGGCCGGGAAGATTTTCTCGGTGCGCTGCAAGCGTGCCGGCAAGCACACCTTCAGCTCGATGGACGTCGAAAAATACGTCGGCAGCAAGCTGCGTCGTGAGTGCGGTGCCGCCGGTATCGATCTGAAAGCGCCGGAAATCGAAGTCCGGATCGAAGTTCGCGACAAACGGTTGTTTGTGATCCACAGCCAGCACAACGGCATCGGCGGTTACCCGCTGGGTGCGTTGGAGCAGACGCTGGTATTGATGTCCGGCGGCTTTGACTCGACCGTTGCGGCCTACCAGATCATTCGTCGCGGCCTGATGACGCACTTCTGCTTCTTCAATCTGGGCGGTCGTGCCCACGAATTGGGCGTGATGGAAGTCGCGCATTTCATCTGGAAGAAGTACGGCAGCTCGCAACGCGTGCTATTTGTCAGTGTTCCGTTCGAAGAAGTGTTGGGCGAAATTCTCGGCAAAGTCGATAACAGTCATATGGGCGTCGTATTGAAGCGTATGATGTTGCGCGCGGCTTCCAACATCGCCGACCGTCTGCACATCGAAGCGCTGGTCACCGGCGAGGCGATCTCCCAGGTGTCGAGCCAGACGCTGCCGAACCTGTCGGTGATCGACTGCGTGACCGACAAACTGGTCCTGCGTCCGCTGATCGTGGCGCACAAGCAGGACATCATCGACACGGCCAACGAGATTGGCACCGCCGATTTCGCCCGGCACATGCCGGAGTACTGTGGGGTCATTTCGGTCAATCCGAAGACTGCCGCCAAACGCGGTCGCGTTGAGCACGAAGAGAAAGAATTCGACATGGCGGTGCTCGAGCGTGCGCTCGAAAACGCCAAACTGGTGCCGATCGATCGGGTGATCGACGAATTGGGCCAGGACGTACAGATTGAAGAAGTCAGCGAAGCACTGGCCGGCCAGATCGTGATCGACATCCGTCACCCGGATGCCGCCGAGGATGAGCCGCTGGAACTCGCTGGCGTAGAAGTACAGACGATGCCGTTCTACGCAGTGAACGCTCGTTTCAAGGAGCTGGATCCGACTCGCCAGTACCTGCTGTATTGCGACAAAGGCGTGATGAGTCGCCTGCATGCTCACCATTTGCTCAGTGAGGGGCATGCCAATGTGCGCGTTTATCGACCGAGCTAAGTGCCCGGGGCTGTTTGCCTGTGGCCTGCGTCACCGGCCCCCCGACACCGCCGTCAAGCTGTAACGGCCATGCCGGACACTACTGCTAATCGCTGCCAAGACTTGTCAGCAAACCGAATCCTCTGATCGAGATACACAAGTGATCGAAAATCTACGCAACATCGCCATCATTGCCCACGTTGACCATGGTAAAACCACCCTGGTAGACAAACTCCTGCGTCAATCCGGCACTCTGGAGCGCAACGAGCTCAACGACGAGCGCGTGATGGACTCCAACGACCAGGAAAAAGAGCGCGGTATTACCATTCTGGCGAAAAACACCGCCATCAACTGGAACGGCTACCACATCAACATCGTGGACACCCCGGGCCACGCCGACTTCGGCGGCGAAGTTGAACGCGTAATGTCGATGGTTGACTCCGTTCTGCTGCTGGTTGACGCTCAAGACGGCCCTATGCCGCAAACCCGTTTCGTGACCAAGAAGGCTTTCGAAGCCGGCCTGCGTCCGATCGTGGTAATCAACAAGGTTGACCGTCCAGGCGCGCGTCCGGACTGGGTTCTGGACCAGATCTTCGACCTGTTCGACAACCTCGGTGCTACCGAAGAACAACTGGACTTCCAGGTTGTTTACGCTTCGGCCCTGAACGGCATTGCCGGTCTGGACCACACCGCCATGGCGGAAGACATGACTCCGCTGTACCAAGCGGTAGTCGACCACGTTCCGCCTCCGGCTGTTGACCGTGATGGCGCGTTCCAGATGCAGATCTCCGCTCTGGACTACAACAGCTTCCTGGGTGTTATCGGCGTTGGCCGTATCGCTCGTGGCCGCGTCAAGCCGAACACCCCGGTTGTGGCGATCGGTGCCGACGGCAAGCGCCGTAACGGCCGTATCCTGAAACTGATGGGTCACCACGGTCTGCACCGCATCGACGTTGAAGAAGCTGCAGCAGGCGATATCGTTTGCATCAGCGGTATGGACTCGCTGTTCATCTCCGACACTCTGTGCCACCCGGACACTGTCGAGGCGATGAAGCCTCTGACCGTTGACGAGCCAACCGTTTCGATGACCTTCCAGGTAAACGACTCGCCATTCTGCGGTAAAGAAGGCAAGTTCGTGACGTCCCGTAACATCAAGGACCGTCTGGACAAAGAGCTGCTGTACAACGTTGCACTGCGCGTTGAAGAAGGCGACACCGCTGACAAGTTCAAGGTTTCCGGCCGTGGTGAGCTGCACCTCTCGGTACTGATCGAAACCATGCGTCGCGAAGGCTTCGAGCTGGCCCTGGGCCGTCCTGAAGTGATCATTCGTGAAGTGAACGGCGTTAAACAAGAACCGTTCGAAAACGTCACCATCGACATCCCTGAAGAAGCGCAGGGCAAGGTCATGGAAGAGATGGGTCTGCGTAAGGGCGACCTGAGCAACATGGTGCCGGATGGCAAAGGCCGTGTTCGTCTGGAATACAACATCCCTGCTCGCGGTCTGATCGGTTTCCGTAACCAGTTCCTGACCCTGACCAACGGTGCTGGCATCCTGACCTCGATCTTCGATCGCTACGACACCGTCAAGTCGGGCCACATGTCCGGCCGTCAGAACGGCGTTCTGGTTTCGGTTGAAACCGGCAAGGCACTGACCTACTCGCTGGAAACCCTGCAGGCTCGTGGCAAGCTGTTCGTAGAACACGGCCAGGAGATCTACAACGGTCAAATCGTTGGTCAGAACAGCCGCGACAACGACCTGGGTGTAAACCCAACCAAAGGCAAGAAGCTCGACAACATGCGTGCTTCGGGTAAAGACGAAACCATCGCTCTGGTTCCACCTGTTCGCTTCACTCTGGAACAGGCTCTGGAATACATCCAGGAAGACGAGCTGTGCGAAGTTACTCCTAAGTCCATCCGTCTTCGCAAGAAGATCCTGGACGAAAGCGAGCGTACCCGCGCTGCCAAGAAAGCCAAGGCGTAATTTAGCCCGAGCTTGAAAAAACGCCCCCGGTCGCGAGACCGGGGGCGTTTTTGTTTGTCTGGGGGATGTGCAGATTGGGCCTTGAAGATCAAAAGCCCCTCACCCTAGCCCTCTCCCTGAGGGAGAGGGGACCGAATGGGGGATATTCATGAGATGCACCGACTTGCAAGAATTCTGCTGAATCCACAATCGATTTGGTGGGATGTACCGAATCTATAATCGACTATATTTTTCAGGTCGATGTATGGCGCAAGACACCTCGGTCGGCCCCCTCTCCCTTTGGGAGAGGGCTGGGGTGAGGGTAAGCGTTTAAAACTTCTCGATCGCGCGGAAATTCTGCTCGCGCACCACTTCCTTCGGCTTGTACGCGCAATACCCCGGCCGCGGGCCGATCTTCGGGTGATTGCGGCAGGTATCCGGGCGCTTGTCATAAATGGTGCACAGGCGGCTCTTACGATCCAGGTAGTAGCAATCGTTGTTGCTCATGCGCTGCAGGGTGAAGATGCCGGACTTCTGATTGAAACGCTCAACCAGGCCTTCCTTTTGCAGACGCTTGGCGATGTTCTTCGGCGGGTCGCCCAGTTCGAACTCGTCTACCACGCCGATGCGCACCAGATCCTTGATCTTCACCTCAACCGGCAGCGTGCAGCAGCTCGACACGCAGGAACCGCACATCGGGGCTGAGTATTTTGCCCACGTATCGAGACGGTCGATCTCGGCGGCGGCAATCAGGTTGGGCTTCATCATCGGGAGTTACCAGGCGTGTGTGCATCAGGGCGCGCGATCATACCGGGACTGGTGGATTTTTGAACAACCTTTCGCCAGATTTTTTCTGCATACAGGCACATTGCCGGACAATTCGGCACGGCCCCTGCATTCATTAGCTCACTCGCCAAGGTAATGCCGGGCTATCTCACAGTCTCAGGAAATACTGCCGAACCAGAGCCCTCACCGTCGGTCAGACCGTCTAGGCTCAGACAATTCCCGCTCGCTCGAGGTCCTATTGATGACTCAAGAACCACTAGTTCGCGAAGCAGAGGTGGCCGCATTCCGCGACGCCGTCCTGACCAAACTCACCTACGCGGTGGGCAAAGACCCCGATCACGCCTTCGACCATGACTGGTTCGAAGCCATTGCGTTGGCGGCGCGTGATCACATGGTCGAACACTGGATGGACCACACCCGGCAGATCTACCGCAAAGGTCAGAAACGGGTGTATTACCTCTCGCTGGAATTTCTTATCGGCCGCCTGCTCTATGACAGCCTGAGCAATCTGGGTCTGCTCGACGTCGCCCGTGAAGCGTTGACTGAGCTCGGTGTCGATCTGGAACGCATCCGCTTGCTGGAGCCCGATGCGGCCCTCGGCAACGGCGGCCTCGGTCGTCTGGCGGCGTGCTTCATGGAAAGTATGTCGACCCTCGGCATTGCCGGCCACGGTTATGGCATTCGTTATGAACACGGCTTGTTCCGCCAGGCGATTGTCGATGGCTGGCAGCAGGAGCAGACCGAGCATTGGCTGGATTTCGGCAACCCGTGGGAGTTTGAACGGCCAGAGGTCGTCTACACCATCGGCTTTGGTGGCAGCGTCGAAACCGTCACCGATGTCTCTGGTAAATCCAAGCAAGTCTGGTCGCCAGCAGAAACCGTTCGCGCCATTGCTTACGACACGCCGGTGGTCGGCTGGCGCGGGGCGAGCGTTAACACTTTGCGCCTGTGGCGTGCCCGCGCCATGGAAGATCTGCACCTGGAACGCTTCAACGCCGGTGACCACTTGGGCGCCGTCGCCGAAGTAGCCCGTGCCGAAAGCATCTCCCGCGTGCTTTACCCGGCGGACAGCACCGAAGCAGGGCAAGAACTGCGCCTGCGCCAGGAATATTTCTTTGTCGCTGCGTCGCTGCAAGATCTGCTGCGTCGTCACCGCAATATGCACACCTCGGTATTGACCTTGGGCGATCACGCGGCGATCCAGCTCAACGACACCCATCCCTCGATTGCCGTAGCCGAACTGATGCGCCAACTGGTCGACGTCTACGACGTGGCGTGGGATGCGGCATGGCAAGTCACCGTCGACACGCTGTCGTACACCAACCACACGCTGCTGCCAGAAGCGCTGGAAACCTGGCCGGTGGGCCTGATGGAACGCATGCTGCCGCGACACATGCAGATCATTTACCTGATCAACGCCCAGCACATCGATTCGCTGCGGGCCAAAGGCATTCACGATTTCGACGTGCTGCGCGCGGTGTCGCTGATCGAAGAAGACAACGGTCGCCGGGTGCGCATGGGCAACCTCGCTTTCCTCGGTTCGCACAGCGTCAACGGCGTGTCCGGATTGCACACGCAACTGATGCGCAAAACCGTGTTCGCCGAACTGCACAAGCTCTACCCGGAGCGGATCAACAACAAAACCAACGGCATTACCTTCCGCCGCTGGTTGTACCAGGCCAACTCCGAACTGACTTCGATGCTGGTCGATGCGCTCGGCCCGGATCTATTGGATAACCCTGAAGAGCGCCTGCTCGATCTTGAGCCGTTCGCCGAAAAAACCGCGTTCCGCAAAGCTTTCGCCGAGCAACGCCTGCACAGCAAAAAAGCCCTGGCCTATCTGATTCACGAACGGTTGGGCATCGCGGTCAATCCGGCGGCGATGTTTGATGTGCAGGTTAAACGGATCCACGAATACAAACGCCAGTTGCTCAACCTGATGCACACCGTGGCGCTGTATCAGGCGATTCGCGCCGAGCCGGAAGTCGACTGGGTGCCCCGGGTGAAAATCTTCGCCGGCAAGGCTGCGGCGAGTTATCACCAGGCCAAACTGATCATCAAACTGACCAACGACATCGCGCGGGTGGTGAACAACGATCCGACGGTGCGCGGCTTGCTGAAAGTGGTGTTTTTGCCTAACTACAATGTCAGCCTGGCGGAAAGCATCATTCCGGCGGCGGACTTGTCCGAGCAGATTTCCACTGCCGGCTTCGAAGCGTCGGGCACCAGTAACATGAAGTTCGGCCTCAACGGCGCACTGACCATCGGCACGCTGGACGGCGCCAACGTGGAAATGTGCGAACGCATTGGTGCTGAGCACATGTTCATTTTCGGCCTCAGCGCGCAGCAGGTCGAAGCGCGCAAACAGAATCACGAGTTCAGCGCGTTGCCGGACATTGCCGCGTCGCATCGTTTGAACGATGTGCTGCAAGCGATTCGCAGCGGGGTGTTCTCGCCGGATGACACTTCGCGCTACACCGGGCTGATCGATTCGCTGGTGGATTACGACCGCTTCCTGGTCTGCGCCGACTTCGACTCCTATTGGGAAGCGCAGAAACGCGTTGAAGAGCATTGGCACGACAGCAACAACTGGTGGCGTTCGGCGGTGCTGAACACGGCGCGGATGGGCTGGTTCTCCTCGGACCGGACGATTCGCGAGTACGCCACGGATATCTGGAAAGCGTTGGAGTAACTTTCCACAACAAATGTGCGCAAGGCCCAACGTTTGTTGGGCCGGATCGATATACTGAGCGCCGGTTACCGGCAGCGCCAGTCACCACCAGTCCAATGTGGGAGCGAGCCTGCTCGCGAAGCGGTTGTCATGTTAAACAGAAATGTTGGCTGACAAACCGCTTTCGCGAGCAGGCTCGCTCCCACTGGGTTTGTGCCTAGACTGAAGCAATCGCCGGACTCGCCCTGTCTTGGGGCTGCTTAGGGATATCGACCATGCAATGGATGTTCATGTTGATCGGGCTGGTGCTCGGCTGGCTGCTCGACGAGTCGTTCAGTGATGCGCTGTTGGGCGCGTTGCTGGGGCTGGCAATCGGGCAGACGATTCGCATTGCGCGGCTTGGCTCGCAGGCGATGGAGCAGCAACGTCAACTTGAGCAGGCGAAGGTCGCTTTGCAGGGCGTCGAACAGCGCCTGTTTCTGCTCGAAGGGGCACCGGTTCGTGCCGCGTCGCCAGCGAGTACGCCGCCGGTTACCGAGCCCGTCGTAGAACCGGTCAAAGCCGCCGAAGAAGCCCCGGCTCCCGAACTGGTCTGGGAACTGCCGCCCGAACTCGAACCAATTTCCGCCGTCGCCAGAGAAACCCCTCAACCACTGCCCGCCGATGTCTGGCGCCTCGACGCCGTTACGCCCGAACCACCAAAACCCGCCGAACCCCGTGGCCCGAACCTGATCGAACGCGGCATCAGTGCTGCGCGTAACTGGCTGTTCGGCGGCAACACCGTGCTGCGCGTTGGCGTGGTCTTGTTGTTCTTCGGTCTGGCGTTCCTGCTGCGCTATGCCACCGAAGGCATGGTCGTGCCTATCGAGTTGCGTTACGCCGGTGTCGCGGCGGCCGCGTTGGGCTTGCTCGCGCTGGGCTGGTGGCTACGCCGGCGCAACAGCAATTACGCGTTGATGCTGCAAGGCACCGGGATCGCGGTGCTGTACCTGACGGTGTTTGCGGCGATGCGTCTGCACCCGTTGCTTGATCCATCGGCCGCGCTCGGCCTGCTGGTGGCGGTCACCGTTTTCTCGGCGATCCTCGCCATCACTCAGGATGCTTTAGGGCTGGCGGCTGCAGCGGCATTGGGCGGTTTTGCCGCGCCGATCCTGACCTCGACCGGCGCCGGCAACCACGTCGCGCTGTTCAGCTATTTCGCGCTGCTCAACGCCGGCATTCTCGCCATCGCCTGGTTCAAGGCCTGGCGTCTGCTCAACCTGATCGGCTTCGTCGGCACCTTCGGTATCGGCTTCGCCTGGGGCCTGCGTTCGTATGCGCCGGAGCTGTTGTGGAGCACCGAGCCGTTTCTGATTCTGTTTTTCCTGATGTACCTCGCCATCGGTCTGTTGTTCGCTCGGCGCAAATTGCTCGATATGCCAGATGCGCCGGCGGAGGACGATCGCGAGGCTTTGCTGCACTGGTCGGCGCGAAAGGGCGATTACGTCGATGGGACGATGCTATTCGGCCCGCCGATCATTGGCTTTGGTTTGCAGTTTGCGCTGGTACAGCATCTGGAGTTTGCCGCGGCGTTCAGTGCGCTGGCGTTGGGCATGATCTATATGGCGCTGGCCAAGGTATTGATGGGCGGTCGTGCGGTACTGCTGGGTGAAACCTGTCTGGCGCTTGGGGTGATTTTTGCCAGTCTGGCGATTCCGTTGGGGCTGGATGCGCGCTGGACGTCGGCGGCGTGGGCGGTGGAAGGTGCGGGGATTTTCTGGCTGGGGTTGCGTCAGCATCGACCGTTTGCCCGGGCGTTTGCCTTGCTGCTACAACTCGGTTCCGCGCTGGCGTTCCTCAGCCAGTTGCGGGTTGGCGAGAGCAGTCTGCTCGACGGTGCTCCGCTGGGCGCGTTGATGCTCGGCATCGCGTTGCTGTTCAGTTTCTATCAACTGCGCAAGGCTGCGCTGGAACAGGCGTCGCCGTGGGAACGCCAGGGCCTGCCAGTGCTGGCAGCTCTTGGCCTGACTTTCCTCTACCTGCTGGCGCCGCTGTTTTTCTTCGTGCAGGGCACGGCGATCAGTTGGGCGCTGGCCGGGTTGGCGACTCTGTTTATCGGTTTGCGGATTCAGTCGCGTACGTTCCTGTTCTCTGCGTTTGCCGTGCAGTTGCTCGGTGGCGCGTTGTTTCTGCTGCGTCTGCAAGGTGCAGGGGAAGATTCCGCCGCTGTGTTCAGCGCCGGTTGGAGCGGCTTGCTCAGTGCTTCGCTGATCGGTCTGGCGTTGATCGCCGGCATGCTGGTGGCCGCTCGCGATGAAATGGTGCGCAGCGATGTACGCCTGTTGCGCGGTCTGTCGGTGGTATTGCTGGCCGGTCTGGTGCTGATCAATCTGGCGGTGCTGTTCGTACTGCCGTGGCAGACCGCGAGTGCGGTGTGGGCCGCGAGTGGTTTGCTGATTATCTGGCTGAGCCTGTACCTCAGGCAGCGTGTAAGTTTTGTCTTTGGTCTGCTGTTGCAGTTGATCGGTGGCGCGGCGTTTTTGCTGGCCGGCCCCGAGTTGCTTGGGCCGCTGTCCAGCGAAGGTCTGAAGCCTTTGGCCCATGGCGGATTCTGGACGCCGCTGGTGCTGGGGCTGGCGGCGATGATCGGTGCGTGGCGTCTGCAACTGGGTAATCATGCCTCAGCATTCGATGCGTTGAGTTTGCAGCGCTTGTCCGAAGTATTGCTGGTGTGGGGCGCCGGCTGGTGGGCGTTGGCGTGGGTCAGCGAGGTGCTGCGCTTTGCATCGCCGACTCTGCAAGGCACGTTATTGCTGTTGGTCGCCGCCGTCAGCGTGGCGTTGTGGACTGTGTTGTCGCTACGTTTGAAATGGCCGGCGCTGGGCTTGCTCTGCACTTTGCTGATTCCGGCTGCCGGACTTGTCCTGATCGCCGCGTGGCACTCGCGTTATCACCCGGCTGCGGATTTCGGCTGGCTGGCGTGGGCGGCGGTGTTCGCCGTGCATTTCTTCAGCCTGCGCCGCTTGGCACCGATGCTGCCGGCACGAGCCTTGAGCACCGCGCATGTGCTCGGCTGTTGGTTGCTGATTGGCGTGCTGGCGCTGGAATTGCGTTACGGCCTGCTGCTGTTGTCCGAGCAATACAACGCCTGGCGCTGGCTCGGCTGGGCGATTCTGCCGAGCGTCTATCTGTTGCTGGCGGCGGCACCGCGCACCTGGCCGTGGCCGGTGGCGGCATTCCCTCGCGAATACCGCTTGTATGCCGCCGCACCGTTGGCGGTTTTGATGCTGGCGTGGTTCTGGCTGGCAAATGGCATCAGCGATGGTAATGCCGAGCCACTTCCTTACGTGCCGCTGCTCAATCCATTAGAGCTGGGTCTGTTGTTTGCTTTGTTCGGCGTCTATGTCTGGTCGCGCAGTGCAGTTTCGCAGCTGTCGATTCGCCAGGACTACGCCGATTACGCGACGCAAATGGTCGCCGGGGTTTCGCTGTTCGCCTTCTGCACCGCGTTGGTCACCCGCGCGGCGCACCATTGGGCCGGCATCCCGTTCGAGCTGGATACGTTGCTCGCCTCAATGCTGGTGCAGGCCGGATTGTCCATCGTCTGGACGCTGATGGCGCTGGGGCTGATGATCGGCGGCCACCTGCGCCATCGCCGCGAGGTCTGGCTCATCGGCGCGGCGCTGATTGCGCTGGTGGTGGCCAAACTGATTTTTGTCGAACTGAGCAACCGTGGCGGCCTCGCCCGGATCGTCTCGTTTATCGGCGTGGGTGTGTTGCTGCTGGTGGTTGGCTATTTCGCGCCGCTGCCACCCAAACGCGTCGAAACTGAGCCGGCGGCGGACAAACCGGCCCCGGACACCGAAGGAGTTGCATCTTGAGTCGCATGCTGAATCTGGGTTGGTTGGCGTTGGGCGTGGTGATGGTGGCCGGTGCTCAGGAAAAACCGGCGGACTTCGCCACGCAAGTGCCGCTGGCGGTGAGCGGCAACGGCCCGTGGTATCGCCTCGAATTGCCGTTGAGCGTGCAATTGCAGGCGCGCCAGACCGATCTCAGCGACTTGCGCGTGTTCAACGCCGCTGGCGAACCACAGGCCTATGCTCTGGCTCGTGAATCGGCGCAGACCCGCGACGACGGCCAGTTGCACGAGGTGAAGTGGTTCCCGCTGTACAACGCCGCCGACGCCAGCGAACGCGCGCCGAACGTGCGCGTGCAATCGACCACCAACGGCACGCTGGTCGAAGTACAACCGTCCAGCCAGTTGGAGGCGGGTGAAGAAGTGCTGCGCGGCTGGCTGCTCGATGCCAGCGCGATCAAGGCGCCGTTGCAGCAGTTGATCCTCGACTGGACCAGCGAGCGCGACGGCTTTCAGCGCTTCAGCATCGAAGCCAGCGACGACCTGCAACACTGGCAAGCGTGGGGCGAAGGGCAGGTGGCACGACTGACCTTTTCCGATGAGCGCATCGAGCAGCATGAGGTGACGTTGCCGGGGCAGTCGGCGCGTTATGTGCGGCTGTTGTGGGAGTCGCCGAATTCGGCGCCGATCCTGACGGCGGCCCAATTGAAAAGCAGTGATCCGCGCAACGTTCCGCTGCCGTTGGTCTGGTCGCAGGCATTGGCCGGCAGCAGCGCCAAGGCCGGGGAATATACCTGGCAGCTTCCGATGGGGCTGAATGTCGAGCGGGTGCAGGTCGAAATCAAACAACCGAACAGTCTGGCGCCGGTTACATTGTCGGGCCGACGTGAAAGCAGCTTGCCGTGGCAGGAATTGAGCAGCGGTCTGCTCTATCGCCTGACCCAGAATGGTCAGGACGTGCAACAGAATGAATTGCAGCTTTATGGGCAGACTGTGCAGCAGTTGAAGCTGAGCGTGGATGAGCGCGGCGGAGGGTTAGGTGAGCAGGCGCCGAGTCTTAAATATGCGGTGCGGGCAACTCAGGTGATTTTCCTTGCGCGCGGGGAGGGGCCTTACAGTCTGGCAGTGGGTAATCCAATGGTGAAAACGGCGAATCTACCGTTGGCGACGCTGATTCCGGATTTCAAACCGGAGAAACTGGCGGCGTTGGGTAAGGCTGTGGTTCAGGGTGAGGCGGTTGTTACGCAGACTTCTACGGCGACGACGGCGGCGGTGGCCGAGACCAATTGGAAGAAGATCGGGTTGTGGGCGGTATTGTTGCTCAGTGTGGTTTTTCTCGGGGCGATGGCGTTCAGCTTGTTGCGTAAGCCTCCCGCTAAATCCTGAAAGGGCGGGTGCTGCGCACCCGATCGCGAGCAGGCTCACTCCTACAGGGGATCGCATTTCTTCAGTTGGAATACTGTCAACTGTAGGAGTGAGCCTGCTCGCGATAGCGTTTTCCCAAACGACAAAAATCCAAAAACTGTCTCGATCACCTGCACCACCCGTCCCGAACCGGTCTACGCTAAACCCGCTACCTGAACTCTCCACTGACAATCACGTCTCATACAGGCAAATACACCCCAACGCACGTTACCGGGCGTCTTCGCTCGCTACGGTTTCAGACTCCCTGTAAACTGCGCGGGTTTTTAGCCCCCCATTCCACCGGAGCCGTCCATGTCCCGCGTTACCCTGAGTCGCTATTTGATTGAGCAGACCCGCAGCAATAACACTCCTGCCGATCTGCGTTTCCTGATCGAAGTGGTCGCGCGTGCTTGCAAAGAAATCAGCCACGCCGTGTCCAAAGGCGCCCTGGGTGGTGTTCTGGGCAGCATGGGCACTGAAAACGTCCAAGGCGAAGTGCAGAAGAAACTCGACGTGATCTCCAATGAGATCCTGCTCGAAGCCAACGAATGGGGCGGTCACCTGGCCGGCATGGCGTCCGAAGAAATGGACAATGCCTACCAGATCCCGGGCAAATACCCGAAAGGCGCGTACCTGCTGGTATTCGACCCACTGGACGGTTCGTCGAACATCGACATTAACGCCCCGGTCGGTACCATCTTTTCGGTACTGCGTTGCCCGAACGAATACCTGAGCCAGAATGAGCCGCTAAACGAAAAAGCGTTCCTGCAGCCAGGCACTCAGCAAGTTGCCGCCGGTTACGCGATCTACGGCCCGCAGACCATGCTGGTACTGACCCTGGGCGACGGCGTCAAAGGCTTCACCCTCGACCGCGAAATGGGCAGCTTCGTGCTGACCCACGAAGACATCACCATTCCTGAATCGACCCAGGAATTTGCGATCAACATGTCCAACCAGCGTCACTGGGAAGCCCCGGTACAACGCTACGTGGGCGAGTTGCTGGCCGGTGAAGAAGGTCCGCTGAAAAAGAACTACAACATGCGTTGGGTCGCGGCGATGGTTGCCGACGTACACCGCATCCTGACCCGTGGCGGTCTGTTCATGTACCCGCGCGACAGCCGTGAGCCTTCCAAGCCAGGCAAACTGCGTCTGATGTACGAAGCCAACCCGATGTCGTTCCTGGTGGAACAAGCGGGCGGCGCGTCCACCGACGGTCACCAGCGCATTCTCGACATTCAGCCGGAAGGCCTGCACCAGCGCGTAGCGGTGTTCCTCGGTTCGAAAGAAGAAGTCGCACGCGCTACGGCTTACCACAAGGAATAAACCATGACCGCGCCCTGGCAGCCGTTGCTCGATTGGTGGTTCGGACATGCCGAATCCCCCGACGAGATAGCGGCTGACAAGGGCAAGTTGTGGTTCGGTAAGCGAGACAGCCAAGACCTCGAAGCGCGTGAGCGTTTCGGGGTCTTTGTCGATCAGGCCCTGGCTGGCGAATTGACCGAGTGGACGCAACGTCCCGAAGGTTGGCTGGCGCTGGTGCTGTTGCTTGATCAATTGCCGCGAATGATCTTTCGCGACACTCCCAAAGCGTTTTCCGGTGATCTGCGCGCGCAGAAACTCGTTGCCCAAGGCATTGCCGCGGACTTTGATCGGCAGTTGAAACCGATTCAGCGTGTATTCATTTATCTGGTGTTTGAGCACTGCGAGAATCTTGCGGTGCAGAACGAGGCGGTTTCCCGGTTTATCGATCTGGTGGCTGAACAGCCGGAAGGTGAGCGGGCGGTGTTTGCCGACAATCTGGATTATGCCGAGCGGCATCAAAAGGTGATTGCGCGGTTTGGCCGGTTTCCGCATCGCAATGCGGTGTTGGGGCGGGAGTCTACGGCTGAGGAGTTGGTGTTTCTCGATCAGCCTGGATCACGGTTCTAAATCAAGGATTGCCTCGTAGAAGCCGTTTCATCAACAGTGCCGGTAGGCTTTTTCGCGTATCGACAATGATATGGATGAAAACCGTTTTTTCTCGCACCTCATAAATAATCCGGTTCCTTCCCAAAACAATCTGGCGGTATTGGCCGAGATTGAGTTTCTCGATTTCTTCGGGGATTGATCCTGAATAAGGCAGATCTGCGAGGCCGAGAATCGCAGTCTTGAGATCGGCATAAGTGCTTTGCCAAATTTGGAATGAAAACTGTCTGACGAGGTAGGAGCGAAGTTCTTTGAGATCTGTTTGTGCGGACTGGAGAATAACCACCTTTAAACTCATTGATGATCGGCCTTGTCCATTTCGGCAAAAACATCTTCAGCATCACTGAACTTGCCTTCCTCAATCTCCCGATTACCCATCGCCAACAGTTTCAACAAGGCCATCGTGCCTTCTTGCTCTTCAAAGCTTTTCACATCCATCACCACTAGCTTGGCTTCACCGTTTTGAGTGATTACCAGCGGCTCGCGGCTTTCTGTGATTGATTTGACGATTTCGGCCGTGTGACTTTTCAGGTAACTGATGGGTTTGATTTGCGATGAAAGCTTCATGGTTGAGCCCCGCTAAATTGAATGGGACTGAGTTTAGTCTTAATTCAGTCCAGTGTCAGTTCGAGTAGACGAGCGTGTTTCAATTCCAAATTCTTTCGTCTCTGATGCCGCCATCGCGGGCAAGTCCGCTCCCGCTGGATATCTGTGAACCATACAGAACCATTGTAGGGCCGAGCTTGCTCGCGAAGGCGCCAAAAGCAGCGCCGCTTAAATGCGGAAACTACCCACCAATTGCTTCAACCGCGCCGCCTGCTGCTCCAGATCCGAGCACGCCCGCAACGTCGCCTGCAAGTTCTCCACACCTTCCTGATTCAGCGTGTTGATCTCGTTGATATCGACATTGATCGACTCGACCACCGCCGTCTGCTCTTCAGTCGCCGTTGCTACCGACTGGTTCATCCCGTCGATCTCGCCGATACGCTGAGTCACGCTGCCCAGTCGCTCGCCGGCCTGGTTGGCGATGCCGACGCTGCTTTCGCTCTCGCGCTGGCTCTCGGTCATGATGCTGACTGCCTGCCGCGCGCCGACCTGCAGCTCTTCGATCATCTTCTGTACTTGCTGCGCCGAATCCTGAGTGCGGTGCGCCAGATTACGCACTTCATCGGCGACCACGGCAAAACCACGACCGGCTTCACCGGCCCGCGCCGCTTCGATCGCGGCGTTGAGCGCGAGCAGGTTGGTCTGCTGGGAAATACTGGTGATCACTTCGAGAATCTGGCCGATGTTCACCGTGTTGCTGTTCAGGGTTTCGATGTTGCCGCAGGAATCGCTGATCTTCGCCGACAGCTGTTGCATGGCCTGGATGGTTTTATCCACAACCTGCTGACCGTCGACCGCGAGGCTGCGGGCATCGCTGGAGTGCTGCGAGGCGAGGGCGGCGTTCTGGGCGATTTCCTGCGCGGCGGCGCCCAGCTGGTTAATCGCGGCAGCGACGCTATTAGTGCGAGTGGCTTGCTGGTCGGAGTTGTACATCGACGAGTTCGACGCTGCGACCACGCGCAGGGCGACTTCGTTGACCTGGCCGGTGGCCGAAGACACTTCACGGATCGAGGTGTGAATGCGCTCGACGAAGCGGTTGAACGAGGTGCCCAGTGCGCCGAACTCGTCGTTGCCGTGAATCACCAGACGTTTGGTCAGGTCGCCTTCACCTTCGGCGATGTCGTGCATGGCGCGGCCCATGGTCAGCAGCGGCTGCATCAACACACGGATGAGCATGCCGAGCAGGGCGATGATGATCACCACGGCAATGACCATGGCGATCAGCGCCGAGGTGCGGAACTCGCTGAGCATTGCGAACGCGGTGTCTTTATCGAGTACCAGCGCCACGTACCAGTCGGCCGACGGCACGCCGTTGATGTGGGTGAAGGAGATCAACTGAGTCTTGCCGTTGAACTCGACTTCTTTCAGGCCGGCGCTGACTTTCGGCGCGCCATTCGGGTAGGCCTCGGCGAGGGTCTTGAGCACCAGTTTGCTGTCCGGGTGGATCAGGATCTTGCCCTCGCTGCTGACGATGAACGCGTGGCCGTGGCCGCCGAAGTTAAGCGAGTTGATGATCGCGCTGACACTGGTCAGGTCGATGTCGGCACCGGCGACGCCGAGCATTTGCCCTTGGCGCTGTACCGGCGTGGCGACGGTGATTACCAGTTTGCCCGAGGATGCGGCGATGTACGGTTCAGTGACGATGGTCTGTTGCGCGCTGTTCGCCGCTTTGTACCAGCCGCGTGCGCGTGGATCGTAATCCGGCGCGCGATTGCCGGCCGGCACCGAGAACATCACGCCGTCAGCACCGCCGAAATAGCTGAGCTGAAAATTGCCGGTGTAGGCGGGCAGGTCGATGATGCGTTTCAGGCTCGCCGGGGCGTTACCGTCGACGGCCACTTGCTGCGACAACGATTGCAGCAACTGAATGCGGCTTTCCAGCCAGGTCTGGATGTTACTGGTGGTCAGGCTGCCCAGCTCCTGCATCGAGGCTTCGGTGCTGCTGCTCAAGGCTTCGCGCTGTCGATAGTCGTTGAAGAAAATGAAACAGGCGAACGCAACGGCCACCACGAGGGCGGCAGCCAACAAGATCTTGTGGCTGAATTTCATGTTTCTGGTCATCGAATGAACTACCGCGAAGGGGCTGGTCAAGAAAGGGCGGCAATTTGCCACACTCGGGGGCTTTGCGCTGCTCTTATTTCGACCGCGGCGCGCCAAAGATTAGGCGTCTTTGGCGAAAGGCGACGAAATGCTCAATAGCCCTACAAAGTGTCTGATTTATCGGCAAATGCCAGACGGGCGGGCTAATAAATAGCCATTCCCCCACGGAACCAGATGAGGGTTTTCTCTTCTAAGCTTCTGGTTGGCACCATGCCATCCCCCCCTCGTTCCAGGAGTTACACCATGTCGCTGCGATCTATCGCCCTTCTGACGTTTTGCGTGCTGCTGGCCGCATGCAGCAAGGTCAATCAGGAAAACTATTCGAAGCTCTCGGCCGGGATGGCCAAGGCCGAAGTCGAGACCCTGCTGGGCAAACCGACTGATTGCTCGGGCGCGCTCGGTATGTCCAGTTGCACTTGGGGCGACAAGAACAGCTTTATCAGCGTGCAGTACGCCGGTGACAAAGTGCTGATGTTTTCCGGCCAAGGCCTGAAGTAAACCGGGGCTTCGCGCCCACGGAGAAGAAAAATGAAGCGGTTATTGCTGATCCTTTTCGCCGGCCTGGTACTGGCCGGCTGCGCCAGTTCCGGCGTCGACCCGTTGGCGCCGAAAACCGTCAACAGCGTCAATCTCAAGCGCTATCAAGGTACCTGGTACGAGTTGGCGCGCTTGCCGATGTACTTCCAGCGCCATTGCGCGCAATCCGAAGCCCATTACACCCTCAAGCCTGACGGCAATGTCGCGGTGCTCAATCGCTGCCTGACCCCGGACTGGCAGTGGGAAGAGGCCAAGGGCACAGCTTATCCACAGGTGCCGGGCAAGACTGACAAACTTTGGGTGGAATTCGATACCTGGTTTTCGCGCCTGATTCCGGGTGTAGCGAAAGGCGAGTATTGGGTGCTGTACGTCAGCGATGACTACAAGACCGCCATCGTCGGCGACCCGAGTCGCAAGTACATGTGGCTGCTGTCGCGGACACCGACCGTCAACGGTGTGGTGCGTGAAGAGCTGCTGAGCAAGGCGCGTCAGCAGGGCTATGACACCACGCGACTGATCTGGCGCGCGTCGGATCGGCAGATGGCCAAGACCTCGAACTAAAGAACAGCACAAAACCAATGTAGGAGTGAGCCTGCTCGCGATAGCGTTGTGTCAGAGCACAAATAAGTGACTGACACACTGCTATCGCGAGCAGGCTCACTCCTACATTTGGTTATGCGTCGCCCAGGAGGTCGCGCAGGACTTGGGTGAACGCTCGCGCACTGGCTTCTTCCCCGGCATGCCGGCCATCGCGCACCACCCACTGACCATTGACCAGCACATCGCGCACCTGACGATCGCCGCCGGCAAACAACCAGCGATTCAAAATCCCGTCGCCATTGGCCGTCGCCAGATACGGATCGTTGCCATCGAGCACAATCCAGTCCGCACGTTTGCCAACTTCCAGCGCCCCGATCGGCTGCCCCAGCGCCTGCGCACCGCCATCCAGCGCCGCGTCATACAGCGTGCGCCCGACCATCGGCTGATCTGCGCCATACAAACGGTTACGTCGCTGATCGCGCAGACGCTGGCCGTATTCCAGCCAACGCAATTCCTCCACCACGCTGAGCGACACATGGCTGTCGGAACCGATGCCCATGCGCCCACCCTGAGCGAGGAAATCCACCGCCGGAAAAATTCCGTCACCCAGATTCGCTTCAGTGGTCAGGCACAGCCCGGCAATGGCGCGACTCTTGGCCATCAGCGTGACTTCTTCCGGGTTGGCGTGGGTGGCGTGCACCAGACACCAGCGCTGATCGACCTCGGTATTTTCGTACAGCCATTGCAGCGGACGCCGACCGCTCCAGCTCAGGCAGTCATCGACTTCTTTTTGCTGTTCGGCGATGTGAATGTGAATCGGGCATTGCTTGTCGCTGGCCGCCAATACTTCGCTGATCTGCTGCGGCGTCACCGCACGCAACGAGTGGAAGCACAGGCCCAGTGATTGCGCCTCTTGCTGCGCCAACATTGGCTGCAAGCGGGATTGCAGATTCAGGTAGTTTTCGGTGCTGTTGATAAAGCGACGCTGGCCATCGTTGGGCGTCTGGCCGCCAAAACCGGAGTGGCTGTAGAGCACTGGCAGCAGGGTCAGGCCGATGCCGCTTTCACTCGCGGCCTGGCTGATGCGCAGCGCCAGTTCAGCCGGATCGGCATACGGCTGACCATTGCTGTCGTGATGCACGTAATGAAATTCGGCGACCGAGGTGTAACCGGCCTTGAGCATTTCGATGTACAGCTGACGGGCAATCACGCCGAGTTGATCGGGGCTGATTTTTCCGACGAGCCGGTACATCAGATCGCGCCAGGTCCAGAAGCTGTCGTTCGGGTTGCCGGCCACTTCGGCCAGACCCGCCATCGCCCGCTGGAAGGCGTGGGAGTGCAAGTTCGGCATGCCCGGCAGCAACGGACCGCTCAGCCGTTCGGCGCCATCTGCAGTGGAATCGGCCTGGATTCGGGTCAGCACGCCCTCGGCGCTGACCTCAAGACGTACATTGTTGGCCCATCCGTTAGGCAGCAGCGCGCGTTCGGCAAAGAAGGCGGACATGGTTCAGCACCCCATCGTGTGTTATTTGTATATACATATACAGACGTTTGCCTGCCCGGTAAACTCCGGCAAGCTAGCCACTTTCATCCAATGAACAGGGATCAACCGTGCCGACTCCGCCTCCAGTCTCCCCGTTGGCCGCGAACATGGGCGACAGTCCGGCGCCCTTGTACGCCCGCGTCAAACAGATGATCACCCAGCAGATCGACAGCGGAAACTGGCCGCCGCACTACCGCGTGCCGTCCGAAAGCGAGCTGGTCAATCAACTCGGCTTCAGCCGCATGACCATCAACCGCGCCCTGCGCGAGATGACTGCTGACGGCTTGTTGGTGCGCATGCAAGGCGTCGGCACGTTCGTCGCCGAACCGAAGAGCCAGTCCGCGCTGTTCGAAGTGCATAACATCGCCGACGAAATCGCTTCCCGTGGTCATCGCCACACCTGCCAGGTCATCACCCTCGAAGAAGAGGCCGCCGGTTCCGAACGCGCCTTGGCGCTGGACATGCGTGAAGGGCAGAAGGTGTTCCACTCGCTGATCGTGCATTACGAAAACGATATCCCGGTGCAAATCGAAGACCGTTTCGTCAACGCACTGGTCGCACCGGAATACCTCAAGCAGGATTTCACTCTGCAAACGCCTTACGCCTATCTCAATCAGGTGGCGCCGCTGACCGAGGGCGAGCACGTGGTTGAAGCGATCCTCGCCGAATCTTCCGAGTGCAAGTTGCTGCAGATTGAAAAGGGTGAGCCTTGCTTGCTGATTCGTCGCCGCACGTGGTCTGGGCGTCAGCCGGTGACCGCTGCACGTTTGATTCACCCAGGTTCTCGTCATCGTCTGGAAGGGCGGTTTCATAAATGAGTGCACTTAAGGTTTTACGCGCTGAAGGTTACCCGCGCATGCCGTGGAAAAATGGCGGTGGCAGCACTGAGGAAATCACTCGTGATGCGGGTGCCGGTCTGGACGGTTTCGGCTGGCGCCTGTCGATTGCCGACATCGCCGAGTCGGGCGGTTTTTCGACCTTCGCCGGTTACCAGCGGGTAATCACCGTGTTGCAGGGTGATGGCATGACCCTGTGCGTCGATGGCGACGATACGCGCGCGCTGTTACCGCTCGACCCGTTCGCCTTCAGTGGTGAAAGCCAGGTTTCGTGCACGCTGCTTGGTAGCGCGATTCGCGACTTCAATCTGATCTACGCGCCGCAGCGTTACAGCGCGCGCTTGCAGTGGCTGGATGGTGAGCAGCGGTTCTTCAGCTCGGCGGGGACGGTGTTGGTGTTCAGTGTCAGCGAGTTGCTGGAAGTCCGGATCGGTGACAGTGTTTCACAGCTGGGGCGACATGATTGTCTGCAACTGGACGGCAACAGCGGTCTGGTCGAAGTCTCCACCAATGCCGCTTGCTGCGTGATCGAGCTGACTGCGCGCTGATTCAATAATCTCAAAAGATCGCAGCCTTCGGCAGCGCCTACAGGGTGTATATCAATCCCACTGTAGGCGCTGCCGAAGGCTGCGATCTTTTGCTTTTAGGTGTTCCCAACCCACGCACCACTTTGTTACCGAACGCCCCAGCGTGGCGCAAAACCACGCTCACGTAACAAAGTCCCGTCACCCTGAATCATCTCTACGAAAAATTTCATCCACGCCCGAACCCTTGATTCAGGCGCCCTCCAGCCCTGTCCGCAATTTTTCTTGAACGACCCTCCAACAAGTTGGCCGCTTGATTGCATATGCTTGTATGTACAAGTAAAGACGTATGCGTATGAGTCGCTCGAGACTCTCCGCAGCGTCCACTGATTCGCTTGTCGCGCAGCGAAGCGCACAGGCTGCTTGCCCACTGCCAGGGTTGGTTTGAATTGATCGCTGAGGAGTCTTTTTCGTGACTGACAATAAGCCTACAAAGTTTCGCAACGTTGAGATCCGCGCTGCCCGCGGCAACAAGCTGACCGCCAAGAGCTGGCTGACCGAAGCGCCGCTGCGCATGCTGATGAACAACCTCGACCCGGAAGTCGCCGAGAACCCGAAAGAACTGGTGGTTTACGGGGGTATCGGTCGCGCTGCGCGTAACTGGGAGTGCTACGACAAGATCGTCGAAAGCCTGACCAATCTGAACGACGACGAGACCCTGCTGGTGCAATCCGGCAAGCCGGTCGGCGTGTTCAAGACGCACAGCAATGCCCCACGTGTACTGATCGCCAACTCCAACCTCGTCCCGCACTGGGCGAGCTGGGAGCACTTCAACGAACTGGACGCCAAAGGCCTGGCCATGTACGGCCAGATGACCGCCGGCAGCTGGATCTACATCGGCAGCCAGGGCATCGTCCAAGGCACCTACGAAACCTTCGTTGAGGCCGGTCGCCAGCACTACAACGATAATCTCACCGGCAAGTGGGTGTTGACCGCCGGGTTGGGTGGCATGGGCGGCGCACAACCGCTGGCGGCAACCCTGGCCGGCGCATGCTCGCTGAACATCGAATGCCAACAAGTGAGCATCGATTTCCGTCTGAAAAGCCGTTATGTCGACGAGCAAGCCAAAGACCTCGACGACGCGCTGGCGCGCATCGATAAATACACCAAGGAAGGCAAAGCGATCTCTATCGCCCTGCTGGGTAACGCCGCAGAAATCCTCCCGGAACTGGTCAAGCGTGGCGTACGCCCGGACATGGTCACAGACCAGACCAGCGCCCATGACCCGCTCAACGGTTACCTGCCTGCGGGCTGGACCTGGGACGAGTACCGCGCTCGCGCCAAGACCGAACCGGCCGCTGTGATCAAAGCCGCCAAGCAGTCGATGGCCGTGCACGTCAAAGCCATGCTGGAATTCCAGAAGCAAGGCATTCCGACCTTCGACTACGGCAACAACATCCGTCAGATGGCCCAGGAAGAAGGCGTCGAAAACGCCTTCGATTTCCCGGGTTTCGTACCGGCTTACATCCGTCCACTGTTCTGCCGTGGCATCGGCCCGTTCCGTTGGGCTGCATTGTCGGGTGATCCGCAAGACATCTACAAAACCGACGCCAAGGTCAAAGAGCTGATCCCGGACGACGCGCACCTGCACAACTGGCTGGACATGGCCCGCGAGCGCATCAGCTTCCAGGGTCTGCCGGCACGTATCTGCTGGGTCGGCCTGGGCCTGCGCGCCAAGCTCGGCCTGGCCTTCAACGAAATGGTCCGCAGCGGCGAGCTGTCGGCGCCGATCGTGATCGGTCGTGATCACCTCGACTCCGGCTCGGTCGCCAGCCCGAACCGTGAAACCGAATCGATGCAGGACGGTTCCGACGCCGTGTCCGACTGGCCACTGCTCAACGCGCTGCTAAACACCGCGAGCGGCGCGACCTGGGTTTCCCTGCACCACGGCGGCGGCGTCGGCATGGGCTTCTCGCAGCACTCGGGCATGGTGATTGTTTGCGATGGTACTGACGAAGCGGCCGAGCGCATTGCGCGCGTGCTGCACAACGACCCGGCTACCGGAGTCATGCGTCACGCCGATGCCGGTTACCAGATCGCCATCGACTGCGCCAAGGAACAGGGGCTGAACCTGCCGATGATTACCGGAAAGTAATGCTTTCCCCTGTAGGAGTGAGCCTGCTCGCGATGAGGCCGGCACAGTCAGCAAATTTGCTGACTGACACACCGCAATCGCGAGCAGGCTCACTCCTACAAAAGCAAAAGCCAAAAAGAACAAAACCCGGAACAATCCACAGAGGTTGAATCATGGCTGTCAACACCGATCGTGCAGGCAACAAACCGTTGATCGAAAGGCGTTCGATCGACTACATCCCGGAAGCGGAAAGACACGGTCGTCTGTTTAGCCAGTTCACCCTGTGGATGGGTGCCAACCTGCAAATCACGGCGATTGTCACCGGGGCGTTGGCCGTGGTGCTCGGTGGTGATGTGTTCTGGTCGTTGATCGGTCTGTTGATCGGTCAACTGCTCGGCGGTGGCGTGATGGCGCTGCACGCCGCGCAAGGGCCGAAACTCGGCCTGCCGCAGATGATCTCCAGCCGTGTGCAGTTCGGCGTTTATGGCGCGGCGATCCCGATCGTTTTGGTGTGCCTGATGTACCTGGGTTTCACCGCAACGGGGACCGTGCTTTCCGGCCAGGCGTTGGGCCAACTGTTTAATGTGAGCGACAGCGTTGGAATCCTGATTTTCGCTAGCGTAATCGTGGTAGTCACGGTGCTCGGTTATCGGGTGATCCACTGGATCGGCCGTGTCGCCAGCGTGATTGGCGTGATCGCTTTCGTGTTCCTGTTCTGGCGGCTGATGAGCCAGACCGATGTCGGTGCACTCCTGCAAATCCGTCATTTCAGCTGGAGCAGCTTCCTCCTCGCGGTGTCGCTCGCGGCCTCCTGGCAGATCGCGTTCGGCCCTTACGTGGCTGACTATTCCCGTTACTTGCCGAGCAACACCTCGGCGGTGAAAACCTTCTTCGCCGCCGGTGCCGGCTCGGTGGTCGGTGCGCAAGTGGCGATGATCCTCGGTGTGTTCGCCGCGGCTTCGGCCAACGGCCAGTTCGCCGGTCACGAAGTTGCCTACATCGTCGGCCTGGGCGGCACCGGTGCCACCGCTGCGCTGCTGTATTTCAGCATCGCGTTTGGCAAGGTGACCATCTCGACGCTGAACTCCTACGGCAGCTTCATGTGCATCGCGACCATCATCAGTGGTTTCAAGGGTCACCTGACCGTTACGCGTATGCAGCGTCTGGTGTTTGTGCTGGTGATCGTCGGTGCGGCGACCCTGATCGCGCTGCTCGGCCAGCATTCGTTCCTCGGTGCGTTCAAGTCTTTCATCCTGTTCCTGCTCGCCTTCTTCACACCCTGGAGCGCGATCAACCTGGTGGATTACTACTGCATCACCCGTGAGCGTTATGACGTGCCGGCACTGGCCGATCCGAACGGACGTTACGGTCGCTGGAACCTGCTCGGCATCAGCGTCTATGTGTTCGGTGTGCTGGTGCAGCTGCCGTTCATCTCCACCAAGTTCTACACCGGCCCGCTGGTGGCTGCCCTCGGTGACGTGGATATTTCCTGGATCATCGGTCTGGTGCTGCCGGCCGTCGTCTACTACGTGTGCGCGAAAAAATGGCACAGCGCGGTACCCGATCAACTGATTCTGCCGGTCGAGCAGAACAGCGTTGTACAACCTAAAACAAGCGGGGCCGGTCGCGCTGCGGCGCAGGCCTGATTTGGACGTGGACAGGGCTGGATGCCTCTTGACTGCCGTAAGCCAATTCATGATTAGGAGCGTCACAACAATGAAATCGAACAAGACCCTGCTGACCACATTGCTGTCCATGGGCCTGCTGGCCAGTGCCGGTGCGACGCAAGCCGCCGGCTGGTGCGAATCGGGAAAACCGGTGAAGTTCGCCGGGCTGAACTGGGAAAGCGGCATGCTGCTGACCGACGTGCTGCAAGTGGTGCTGGAGAAAGGTTACGACTGCAAGACCGACAGCCTGCCGGGTAACTCCATCACCATGGAAAACGCCCTGAGCAGCAACGATATTCAAGTGTTCGCCGAAGAGTGGGTCGGCCGCAGCGAGGTCTGGAACAAGGCCGAGAAGGCCGGCAAGGTCGTCGGTGTCGGCGCTCCAGTCGTCGGCGCGGTGGAAGGCTGGTACGTGCCGCGTTACGTGATCGAAGGCGACGCCAAGCGCAAGCTTGAGCCGAAAGCCCCGGACCTGAAAAACATCGCGGATCTGGGCAAATACGCCGCCGTGTTCAAGGACGCCGAAGAGCCGTCCAAGGGCCGTTTCTACAACTGCCCGGCCGGCTGGACCTGCGAACTCGATAACAGCGAAATGTTGAAAAGCTATGGCCTGGAAAGCAGTTACACCAATTTCCGCCCGGGCACCGGCCCGGCGCTGGATGCGGCAGTGCTGTCGAGCTACAAGCGTGGCGAGCCGATCCTGTTCTACTACTGGTCGCCAACCCCGCTGATGGGCCAGGTGGATCTGGTCAAGCTCGAAGAAAAACCGGGCGTCGACAAGACCGTAAGCATCAAGGTCGGCCTGTCGAAAACCTTCCACGACGAAGCCCCGGAACTGGTCGCCGTGCTGGAAAAGGTCAATCTGCCGATCGATCTGTTGAACCAGAATCTGGGCCGCATGGCCAAGGAACGTATCGAGTCGCCAAAACTGGCGAAAATCTTCCTCAAGGAACATCCTGAGGTCTGGCATGCGTGGGTCAGTGAAGACGCTGCCAGGAAAATCGACGCGGCGCTGTAGGTCGATACCTCCCGGTCAACCGTGAGGCTGGCCGGGAGATATGCCGTAAACGCTTGATTGAGATTTCTGATTGAGAGCCGCTTATGTTTCCCGAAAGCTTTACCTTTTCCATCGCCGACTGGGTCAACGGTTGGGTCGATTCGCTGGTCACCAACTACGGTGATGTGTTCCGCCACATCTCGGACACCCTGCTCTGGGCAATCGTCAACCTCGAAGGCCTGCTGCGTGCGGCACCGTGGTGGTTGATGCTGGCCATCGTCGGTGTGGTCGCCTGGCATGCCACGCGCAAAGTCGTGACCACGGCGGTCATCGTCGGTCTGTTGTTCCTGGTCGGCGCCGTTGGCTTGTGGGACAAGCTCATGCAGACCCTGGCGCTGATGATGGTCGCGACGATCATTTCGGTGCTGATCGGCATTCCGCTGGGGATTCTCTCGGCGCGCAGCAATCGCCTGCGTTCGGTGCTGATGCCGCTACTCGACATCATGCAAACCATGCCAAGTTTCGTATACCTGATCCCGGTGCTGATGCTGTTCGGTCTGGGCAAGGTCCCGGCGATTTTCGCCACGGTGATCTACGCCGCGCCACCGCTGATTCGCCTGACCGATCTGGGCATCCGCCAGGTTGACGGCGAAGTCATGGAAGCGATCAACGCGTTCGGCGCCAACCGCTGGCAGCAACTGTTCGGCGTGCAACTGCCGCTGGCGCTGCCGAGCATCATGGCCGGGATCAACCAGACCACCATGATGGCCCTGTCGATGGTGGTGATCGCCTCGATGATCGGTGCCCGTGGCCTCGGTGAAGATGTGTTGGTGGGGATTCAGACCCTCAACGTCGGACGTGGCCTCGAGGCCGGTCTGGCGATCGTGATTCTCGCAGTGGTCATCGACCGCATTACTCAGGCGTACGGTCGGCCACGGCATGAGGTGAGCAAATGAGCAACGCAACCGTGAGCAAGATCGAAGTCAAAAACGTCTTCAAGATTTTCGGCAACCGCGCCAAGGATGCGTTGGCCATGGTCGGCCAGGGCAAGACCAAGGATCAGGTGCTGAGCGAGACCGGTTGTGTGGTCGGCGTTAACGACCTGTCGCTGAGCATCGGCACTGGCGAGATCTTCGTGATCATGGGCCTGTCGGGTTCGGGTAAATCGACACTGGTGCGCCACTTCAACCGGCTGATTGACCCGACCAGCGGCGCGATCCTCGTCGACGGCGTGGACATCCTGCAATACGACATGGACGCCCTGCGCGAATTTCGCCGGCACAAGATCAGCATGGTGTTCCAGAGCTTCGGCCTGTTGCCGCACAAGAGCGTGCTCGACAACGTCGCCTACGGCTTGAAAGTGCGTGGCGAGAGCAAGCAAATGTGCGCGGAACGCGCGCTGCACTGGATCAACACCGTCGGCCTCAAAGGCTACGAAAACAAATACCCGCACCAGCTCTCCGGCGGCATGCGCCAGCGCGTCGGCCTGGCCCGCGCTTTGGCGGCAGACACCGACATCATCCTCATGGATGAGGCGTTCAGCGCCCTGGATCCGCTGATCCGCGCGGAGATGCAGGATCAGTTGCTGGAGCTGCAAAAGACTTTGCACAAGACCATTGTCTTCATTACCCACGACCTTGATGAGGCGGTGCGTATTGGTAACCGGATTGCGATTCTCAAGGATGGGAAGTTGATTCAGGTCGGCACGCCGCGCGAGATTCTGCATTCGCCGGCGGATGAGTATGTTGACCGGTTCGTACAGCGGCGTGCTGCGGTGGTTTAGAGAGATTTGTGTTGGCTGGGCTGGCCTCATCGCGAGCAGGCTCACTCCTACAGTTGGAATGCGTACCCCTGTAGGAGTGAGCCTGCTCGCGATAGCGTCGGTGATGCTGCATCAATGTTCGGATGAGGTTAATGATGTCCCAGGCTGAAAAAATCGTTATCACCGGCGCCCCCCTGCGTTGGCAGGACGTGGTCGCCGTCGCCCGTCACGGCGCGCATCTCGAGCTGTCCAGCGACACCTGGGCGCGCATCGAAAATGCGCAAGCCATCGTCCAGCGCATCGTCGAAAGCGGCGAGCGCGCCTATGGCGTCAACACCGGCCTGGGCGGTTTGTCCAACGTTTCCCTGAAAGACGAACAACTCAGCCAACTCTCGCGCAACACCTTGCTCAGCCATGCCTGCGGCGTCGGTCCGGTACTCGCCGACGAGCAGACCCGCGCGATCATCTGCGCGGCGATCCACAACTACAGCCACGGCAAATCCGGCATCCATCGCCGGGTCGTCGAAGCGCTGCTGGCGCTGCTCAATCGCGGCATTACCCCGCAAGTGCCGTCGCAAGGTTCGGTGGGTTATCTGACGCACATGGCACACATCGGCATCGCGCTGCTCGGCGTCGGCAATGTCAGCTATCGCGGCCAGATCACTTCGGCGCAACAGGCGCTGGCCGAGGAAGGCCTGCAACCCGTGCAACTCGGCGCGAAGGACGGTTTGTGCCTGGTCAACGGCACGCCGTGCATGACCGGCCTCAGCTGTCTGGCGATTGCCGACGCAACACGATTGGTCCAATGGGCCGACGTCATCGGCGCGATGAGTTTCGAAGCCCAGCGCGGCCAGATCGATGCGTTCGATGCGGAAATCATCGCGCTGAAACCGCACCCGGGCATGCAGCAGGTCGGCATCAATCTGCGCGCCTTGCTCGATGGCAGTGAAGTGATTGCGTCGAGCAAAGGCATTCGCACTCAGGATGCGCTGAGCATCCGTTCGATCCCGCAAGTTCACGGCGCCGCGCGCGATCAGCTCGATCATGCAATCAAGCAGGTCGAGGCCGAACTCAACGGCTGCACTGATAACCCATTGTTGCTAGGCACGCCGGACAACTTCCGGGTGATGTCGCAAGCCAACCCGCACGGCCAATCGGTGGCGATGGCGGCGGATCTGCTGGCGATTGCCATGGCCGAAATCGGCTCGATCGCCGAGCGTCGCCTTGATCGTTTGGTCAACCCGCACGTCAGCGGTCTGCCGGCGTTTCTGGTGGCCAATCCCGGGGTGAACTCGGGGATGATGATCGTCCAATACGTCGCCGCGTCGCTGTGTGCGGAAAACCGCCAATTGGCGCAACCGGCGGTGCTCGACAACTACATCACCTCGGGCCTGCAGGAAGACCACTTGAGCATGGGCACTAACGCCGCTCTTAAGCTGCATCGTGCGCTGGAAAACTGCACGCAGATTCTCGCCATCGAATATCTGCTGGCGGCGCAGGCGTTTGAGTTCCTCAAGGAACAACGCTTCGGCGTGGGCACTGACCGCGCGTGGCGACTGCTGCGTGAAACGGTTCCTGCCTACGACCAGGATCGCTGGCTGGCGCCGGATATCGCCGCCGCCGCGAGCGTGTTGAAAAAGCCGAATCTGCTGCACAACGTTCTATCGAATTTGCACTGAAAAACTACCCTGCCAGCGTGCCAAGGCGCCGGATGCCCACAAGGCTGAAAGCGACGGATAACGGAATGCTCCGGAGCGAATGGCAAGTTAATAACAAACTCTCAAAAGGAGCATTTAAATGACTGCGCTGAACCTGATTCCCGGCCAACTGAGCCTGGCCCAACTGCGTGACGTCTACCAGAACCCGGTCAAGCTGACTCTCGACAACAGCGCATCGCAGCAGATCGAAGCCAGCGTTGCCTGCGTCGAGCAGATCCTCGCCGAGAATCGCACCGCTTACGGCATCAACACCGGTTTCGGCCTGCTGGCCTCGACGCGCATCGCCAGCGAAGACCTGGAAAACCTGCAGCGCTCGCTGGTGCTGTCTCACGCTGCCGGCGTTGGTCAGCCGATCAGCGATGATTTGGTGCGCTTGATCATGGTGCTCAAGGTCAACAGCCTCAGCCGTGGTTTCTCCGGCATTCGCCGTGTGGTGATCGATGCGCTGATTGCGCTGATCAATGCCGAGGTCTATCCGCACATTCCGCTGAAAGGTTCGGTGGGCGCTTCGGGCGATTTGGCGCCGTTGGCGCACATGTCGCTGGTGCTGCTGGGCGAGGGCAAGGCGCGCTACAAGGGCGAGTGGATGGAAGCTGTCGAGGCGCTGAAAGTGGCCGGCCTGACGCCGCTGACGCTGGCGGCGAAAGAAGGTCTGGCGCTGCTCAACGGTACTCAGGTTTCCACCGCGTTCGCGCTGCGCGGTCTGTTTGAAGGTGAAGACTTGTTCGCGGGCGCACTGGCGCTGGGCGGTCTGACCGTTGAAGCAGTATTGGGCTCGCGTTCGCCGTTCGACGCGCGCATTCACGCGGCGCGTGGCCAGAAAGGGCAGATCGACGCGGCTGCTGCTTATCGTGATCTGCTCGGTGAGCGCAGCGAAGTCTCCGACTCGCACCAGAACTGCGAAAAGGTCCAGGATCCGTATTCGCTGCGTTGCCAGCCGCAAGTGATGGGCGCGTGTCTGACCCAGTTCCGTCAAGCCGCTGAAGTGCTGGCCGTTGAAGCCAACGCGGTTTCCGATAACCCATTGGTATTTGCTGCTGAAGGCGATGTGATTTCCGGCGGCAACTTCCACGCTGAACCGGTGGCCATGGCTGCTGACAACATGGCCCTGGCCATCGCCGAGATCGGCTCGCTGAGCGAACGCCGCATCTCGCTGATGATGGACAAGCACATGTCGCAGCTGCCGCCGTTCCTCGTTGCCAATGGCGGCGTGAATTCCGGTTTCATGATCGCTCAGGTGACAGCAGCGGCGCTGGCCAGCGAGAACAAGGCGTTGTCGCATCCGCATTCGGTGGACAGTCTGCCGACGTCGGCCAACCAGGAAGACCACGTGTCGATGGCTCCTGCGGCGGGCAAGCGTTTGTGGGAAATGGCCGAAAACACCCGCGGCATTCTCGCGGTGGAATGGCTCGCGGCGGTGCAAGGACTGGACCTGCGTAACGGTCTGAAGACCTCGGCGAAGCTGGAGCAGGCCCGGGCGATTCTGCGTAAGGAAGTGCCGTTTTATGAGAAGGATCGGTTTTTTGCTCCGGACATCAATGCGGCGACTGAACTGTTGGCTTCGCGGTGTTTGACTGAGCTGGTTTCGGCGAAGCTTTTGCCTAGTTTGTAAGTGGGTATTCAGGGGTGAGCTTTGTTGTTAGTGAAATCGATCCCCCTCACCCCAGCCCTCTCCCCCAGGGGGGAGAGGGGGAAGGGAGCCGATCTTCAGGGTTTTCAAAGCCTGAGTTCGGCTCAGAATTTTCAGGTCGATGTACCTCGACAGAACAACCCGCTCAGTTCTTTTTCTTCCGTGTGAGAGAGAGTGAAAGGGAGCCGGTCTCGGTGAGCTTCAAGGCCTGAGTTCGGCACAGAAATTCCAGGTCGGCGTACCTCGACAGAACAACCCGGTCAGTCCCCTCTCCCTCCGGGAGAGGGCTAGGGTGAGGGGCTTTTCAGGGTCGCCCACCAAACCAACCCCAACGGAGGCCAACAGTGAAAACCCTCTGGCAACACTGCCACGTCGCAACCATGGCGCAAGGCGTCTACTCGATCATCGAAGATGCGGCCATCGTGACGTCCGGTGCGCTCATTGAGTGGATCGGCCCGCGCAATCAACTGCCATCCGGCGAATACCCGGCGGTCAACGACCTGCAAGGCGCTTGGGTCACCCCCGGCCTGATCGACTGCCACACCCACACGGTGTTCGGCGGTAACCGCAGCGGCGAATTTGAAAAACGTCTGCAAGGCGTCAGTTACGCGGAAATCGCGGCGGCGGGCGGCGGCATCGCCAGCACCGTGCGTGCGACGCGCGAAGCCACCGAAGACGAGCTGTTCATCAGCGCCGCCAAACGTCTGAAAAGCCTGATGCGCGACGGCGTGACCACAGTCGAGATGAAATCCGGCTACGGTCTCGATCTGGTCAACGAACGCAAGATCCTCCGCGTGATTCGTCGCCTGGAAAAAGAGCTGCCGATCAGCGTGCGCAGCACCTGCCTGGCCGCCCACGCGTTGCCACCGGAATACAAAGATCGCGCCGACGACTACATCGACCTGATCTGCACTCAGATGCTGCCAGCGCTGGCCGCCGAAGGACTGGTCGACGCCGTGGACGCGTTCTGCGAATACCTGGCGTTCTCTCCTGAGCAAGTCGAGCGCGTGTTCATCGCCGCACAAAAACTCGGTCTGCCAGTCAAACTGCATGCCGAACAACTGTCGTCGCTGCACGGCTCCAGCCTCGCCGCGCGCTACAAGGCGCTGTCTGCGGATCACCTGGAATTCATGGACGAAGCGGACGCCATCGCCATGGCCGAAGCCGACACCGTCGCGGTGCTGCTGCCGGGTGCGTTCTATTTTCTGCGTGAAACCCAGTTGCCGCCTATGGACGCCCTGCGCAAGCACAAGGTGAAAATCGCCATCGCCAGCGACCTCAACCCGGGCACCTCGCCGGCACTGTCATTGCGGCTGATGTTGAACATGGCCTGCACCTGCTTCCGCATGACTCCGGAAGAAGCCTTGGCCGGGGCGACGATTCATGCCGCGCAGGCGTTGGGCATGGCTGACACCCACGGATCGCTGGAAGTCGGCAAGGTCGCGGATTTCGTTGCCTGGCATATCGATCGCCCGGCGGATCTGGCCTATTGGCTCGGCGGTGATCTGGACAAACGCGTCGTGCGTCACGGCGTCGAATCAAGTCTGTAGGAGGGCGGTTGTGGATAAGGTTCTGAACTTCAAACAAGGGCGCGTGCCGCTGCTGATCAGCATGCCGCATGCCGGGGTGCGGTTGACGCCTGCGGTGGACTCCGGGTTGATCCCCGATGCGAAAAGCCTGCCGGACACCGACTGGCACATCCCGCAGCTTTACGATTTTGCTGAAGAACTGGGCGCGAGCACTCTGGCTGCCGAGTACTCGCGGTTCGTCATCGACTTGAACCGTCCGTCCGACGACAAACCGCTGTATACCGGTGCCACAACCGGTTTATATCCGGCGACGCTGTTCGATGGCATTCCGTTGTTCCGCGAAGGGCACGAACCATCGAAAGAAGAGCGCGCGACTTATCTGGAGCAGATCTGGACGCCGTATCACCGCACGCTGCAAGAAGAGCTGGCGCGATTGAAGGCCGAGTTCGGGTACGCGCTGCTGTTCGATGCGCACTCGATCCGTTCGATCATCCCGCACCTGTTCGACGGCAAACTGCCGGACTTCAACCTCGGTACCTTCAACGGCGCCAGTTGTGATCCGCAGCTCGCTACGCAACTGGAAGCGATTTGCGCACGCCACGGCAATTACAGCCACGTGCTCAACGGCCGCTTCAAGGGCGGCCACATCACCCGCCATTACGGCAACCCGGCGCAGAACATCCACGCGGTGCAACTGGAGTTGTGCCAGAGCACCTACATGGAAGAGTTCGAACCGTTCCGCTATCGCGCCGATCTGGCCGAGCCGACGCGGGTGGTACTCAAAGAATTGCTGCAGGGTTTCCTCTCCTGGGGCCAAAAGCACCACGCGCAATAACGCCATACATCTAACCCCTGTAGGAGTGAGCCTGCTCGCGATAGCGGTGTGTCAGTTACTGAAGTGTTACCTGACCCAACGCTATCGCGAGCAGGCTCACTCCTACAGGTTTTGTATGCGGACCCACTCGCTCTGGTAAATGGCTGACAAGCGGTGACATCGCAGAGGCATGCTCATTGACGTAAATCGGGTTTATGATGCCCAACGGCAGAATAATAGAAGTCCCCCCAGGGATGACCTCGACCCCTTACGGAGCGCGCAATGCAGACTTTGTTTCCGCAGATCAAACCTCACGCCCGGCACGATCTGGCTGTCGATGACACCCATACGCTGTACGTCGACGAAAGCGGCTCACCGGAGGGTTTGCCGGTTGTGTTCATTCATGGCGGCCCCGGCGCTGGTTGCGACGCGCAGAGCCGTCGCTATTTCGATCCGAATCTTTACCGTATTGTCACTTTCGACCAGCGCGGCTGCGGTCGCTCCACCCCGCATGCGAGCCTGGAAAACAACACCACCTGGGATCTGGTCGCCGACCTTGAGCGCATCCGCAAACACTTGGGCATCGATAAATGGGTGCTGTTTGGCGGCTCGTGGGGTTCGACCCTGGCGCTGGCTTACGCACAAACCCACCCTGAGCGTGTGCACGGGCTGATCCTGCGTGGGATCTTTCTCTGCCGCCCGCAGGAAATCGAGTGGTTCTATCAGGCCGGTGCCAGCCGACTGTTCCCCGATTACTGGCAGGACTACATCGCGCCGATTCCGCTGGACGAGCGCGACGATCTGCTCAGCGCCTTCCACAAGCGCCTGACCGGCAACGACCAGATCGCCCAGATGCACGCCGCCAAAGCCTGGTCGACCTGGGAAGGGCGCACCGCGACCCTGCGGCCGAACCCGCTGGTGGTCGATCGCTTCTCCGAGCCGCAGCGCGCGCTGTCGATCGCGCGGATCGAATGCCACTACTTCACCAACAACGCCTTCCTTGAGCCGAACCAACTGATTCGCGACATGGGCAAGATCGCTCATCTGCCGGGCGTGATCATTCACGGTCGTTACGATGTGATCTGCCCGCTCGACAATGCCTGGGAACTGCATCAAGCCTGGCCGAACAGCGAACTGCAGGTAATCCGTGATGCCGGCCACGCGGCCTCTGAACCGGGCATCACCGATGCACTGGTGCGTGCGGCGGGCAACATGGCGCGGCGCCTGCTCGACCTGCCGCCCGAAGAAGCATGAAAGGGCTTTTACAGCGCGTAAGCGCAGCAAGAGTCGAAGTCTCGGGTGAGGTGGTTGGCGCTGTTGATCATGGTTTGTTGGTGCTGGTAGCGGTGGAACCCGACGACACGCGTGCCAGCGCCGACAAACTTCTGCATAAGCTGCTTAACTATCGGGTATTCAGTGATGCGGAGGGCAAGATGAACTTGTCCCTCGCCGATGTCGGTGGCGGGTTGCTGCTGGTCTCGCAGTTCACCCTCGCGGCCGACACCAAAAGCGGGTTGCGCCCGAGCTTTTCGACGGCCGCGCCTCCAGCCTTGGGCGAGGAATTGTTCGACTATCTATTGAGCAGTGCGAAACAGGTGCATGGCACTGTGGCATCAGGTAGATTCGGCGCCGATATGCAGGTGCATTTGGTCAACGATGGCCCGGTTACCTTTTTGTTACAGACCTGAATGCGCTTGAAACACCTTTTTGGGAAATTTCGACTGTTTTTAGGGTGTTTTCGCGATAAATACTTTGTTACCCCTGATGCGTTGTCATGCGGGCTACTAGATAATCGCGCGCACTGGGATCAGCGTTCGCTGATCCATTTTCACTTAGGTAGAGACTTGTCCGGATCCGATTGGGGAATCATTTTGCCCCTGCGGAGTCGGAACAATGCTCGCCAACCTGGCATATAGATAGCTAGCCGTTGGTTTTTTGATCTGTTTTCGGCGAGGGTTGCTCGTGATTGTTAGTCCCTGTAATGCAGCAAAAATGTCTGCCAAACGCATGCGAAGTGCCCTGGTAGCGGGTTCGGCGCTCCTGTGCCTGCTCAGCGCCGGTCAGCTTTGGGCGTTCAATCTTGACGATGTATCGGCGAAAGCTAAAGAACTGGCCGGGCAGAAGTTCGAAGCCCCGCGCAGCAATCTGCCGAACGAATTCCGCGACATGAAGTTCGCGGACTATCAGAAAATCCGCTTCCTCACCGAAAAGGCTGAGTGGGCTGATCAGAAGACCCCGTTCAAACTGTCCTTCTATCACCAGGGTATGCACTTCGATACGCCGGTGAAAATCAACGAAATCACAGCGAACACCGTCGAAGAGATCAAATACGATCCGACGCGCTTCGATTTCGGCGACCTCAAATTCGATCCGAAAGCCACCGAACAACTGGGCTACGCCGGTTTCCGTGTGCTGTACCCGATCAACAAGGCCGACAAACAAGACGAAATCATGACCATGCTCGGCGCGAGTTACTTCCGCGTTGTCGGCAAGGGCCACACCTACGGCCTCTCGGCGCGTGGTCTGGCGATTGATACCGCGCTGCCGTCGGGCGAAGAATTCCCGCGTTTCCGCGAGTTCTGGATTCAACAGCCGAAGCCGGGCGACAAGCACCTGGTGATCTTCGCGCTGCTCGATTCGCCGCGCGCCACCGGTGCCTACCGTCTGATCCTGCGTCCGGGCAGCGACACCATTGTCGACGTCAAAGCGCAGATGTTCCTGCGTGACAAGGTCGGCAAACTGGGCATCGCGCCACTGACCAGCATGTTCCTGTTCGGCGCCAACCAGCCGTCGAAAGTCCTCAACTACCGTCGTGAACTGCACGACTCCAGCGGTCTGTCGATCCATGCCGGTAACGGCGAGTGGATCTGGCGTCCACTGAACAACCCGAAACACCTGGCCGTGAGCAACTTCAGCATCGAGAACCCGCGTGGTTTCGGTCTGCTGCAACGTGGCCGTGACTTCAGCCACTACGAAGACCTCGACGACCGCTACGACAAGCGCCCAAGCGCCTGGATCGAGCCGAAGGGCGAGTGGGGCAAAGGCACCGTTGATCTGGTAGAAATTCCGACCGCCGACGAAACCAACGACAACATCGTTGCGTTCTGGAGCCCGGAAAAAATGCCGGAGCCGGGTCAGCCGCTGGACTTCGCTTACCGCATGCACTGGACCATGGACGAAGCGGCGATTCACGCGCCGGACAGCGCCTGGGTTTCGCAGACTCTGCGTTCGACCGGTGACGTCAAGCAATCGAACCTGATCCGTCAGCCGGATGGCAGCGTTGCCTACCTGGTCGACTTCGAAGGTCCATCGCTGGCCGCCCTGGCACCGGATGCCGACGTGCGCAGTCAGGTCAGTGTCGGCGACAACGCCGAACTGGTTGAGAACAGCGTGCGCTACAACCCGGAAACCAAGGGCTGGCGCTTGACCCTGCGGATGAAGATCAAGGACGCGAGCAAGTCGACCGAGATGCGTGCCGCCCTGGTGCAGCCAATCGTCACGGCTGATCTGGCCAAGTCTTCGGTGCCGGCGTCCAACTCGTCCGTTGCCAAGGCCGACAAGGTTGCCGCCAAGCAACAAGAGAAAATCGACAAGGAAGCCAAAGCCGCCGAGGCCAAACAGGCCGACGCCAAGCCAGCTGCAGATGCCAAGGACAAGGCCAACAAAGACGCCAAGCAGCCTGTTGCTGCCGACGCGGCCCCAGCCACACCGGAATCGGCACCGACTGAAGAAGTCCTGACCGAGACCTGGAGCTATCAGTTGCCTGCCGATGAGTAACTCTCAAGTACAGCCAGAGACTCTGTCCGAGTATCTGGCGCATCTGCCGATGACCGACGAGCAGCGCGCGGAACTCGCGGGCTGCCAGTCGTTCAGCGAGCTGCATGAACGCCTGTCGTCTTCAACGTTCGACGCTCCTGCCGAGGCCGCCCAGGCTTCGGTGGGCAAGCGCCTGACCCTGAGCACCGCCGAAGAGCTGGAAGACGCGGAGATGCTGGTGCTCGACGCCAGCGGTCGCGTCAGCATGAAGGCAACGCCGCCGATCCGTCGGACCAAGGTCGTGCCGGAGCCGTGGCGCACCAATATTCTGGTGCGTGGCTGGCGCCGTATGACCGGCCGCACCAACCCGCCACAACCGCCGAAAGACGAAAACGTCCTGCCGGCCGCGCGCTGGCGCACCGTCGGTTCGATCCGTCGCTACATTCTGTTGCTGCTGATGCTTGGCCAGACCATCGTTGCCGGCTGGTACATGAAAGGCATCATGCCGTACCAGGGCTGGTCGTTCGTCGATCTCGAAGAAGTCCTGCACCAGCCGCTGCTGCAAACCGCTACGCAAGTGCTGCCGTATGCGCTGCAAACCAGCATCCTGATTCTGTTCGGGATTCTGTTCTGCTGGGTATCGGCCGGTTTCTGGACGGCGTTGATGGGCTTCCTCGAGTTGCTCACCGGTCACGATAAATACCGTATCTCCGGCAAAAGCGCCGGCAACGAGCCGATTGCCAAAGACGCGCGTACCGCGTTGGTGATGCCGATCTGCAACGAAGACGTACCGCGCGTGTTCGCCGGTCTGCGCGCGACGTTCGAATCGGTGGCTGCCACCGGTGATCTGGATCGTTTCGACTTCTTCGTTCTCAGCGACAGTAACGACACCGACATCTGCGTCGCCGAACAGCAGGCCTGGCTGGACGTCTGCCGCGAAGCCAAAGGTTTCGGCAAGATCTTCTATCGCCGCCGTCGCCGTCGTGTGAAACGCAAAAGCGGCAACCTTGACGACTTCTGCCGTCGCTGGGGCGGTGACTATAAATACATGGTCGTGCTCGACGCCGACTCGGTGATGAGCGGTGAGTGCCTGACCAGTCTGGTGCGCTTGATGGAAGCCACGCCGGACGCCGGGATCATCCAGACCGCGCCGCGTGCGTCGGGCATGGACACCCTGTATGCGCGCATGCAGCAGTTCGCGACCCGTGTTTACGGCCCGCTGTTTACCGCCGGTCTGCACTTCTGGCAGTTGGGTGAATCCCACTACTGGGGTCACAACGCAATCATCCGCATGAAGCCGTTTATCGACCACTGCGCCTTGGCGCCGTTGCCGGGTAAAGGTGCGTTCTCCGGTGCGATTCTGTCTCACGACTTCGTTGAAGCCGCGCTGATGCGCCGTGCCGGTTGGGGCGTGTGGATCGCCTACGACTTGCCGGGCAGCTACGAAGAATTGCCGCCGAACCTGCTCGACGAACTCAAGCGTGACCGTCGCTGGTGCCACGGCAACCTGATGAACTTCCGTCTGTTCCTGGTCAAAGGCATGCACCCGGTGCACCGCGCGGTGTTCCTCACCGGCGTGATGTCGTACCTGTCGGCGCCGTTGTGGTTCTTCTTCCTGGTGTTGTCGACCGCGCTGCTGGCGGTGAACACGCTGATGGAGCCGCAGTACTTCCTCGAACCGCGTCAGCTCTATCCGCTGTGGCCACAATGGCACCCGGACAAGGCGATCGCGCTGTTCTCGACGACCATCGTGCTGCTGTTCCTGCCGAAACTGTTGAGCATCATCCTGATCTGGGCCAAGGGCGCGAAAGAGTTCGGCGGCAAGTTCAAAGTGACCCTGTCGATGCTGCTGGAGATGTTGTTCTCCATGCTGCTGGCGCCGGTGCGAATGATTTTCCACACGCGTTTCGTCCTCGCCGCGTTCCTCGGCTGGGCCGCGACCTGGAACTCGCCGCAGCGTGACGACGACTCGACGCCATGGAGCGAAGCGGTCAAACGCCACGGTCCGCAGACCCTGTTGGGCTTCTGCTGGGCGCTGCTGGTGATCTGGCTGAACCCGAGCTTCCTCTGGTGGCTGGTGCCGATCGTCGGTTCGCTGATGTTGTCGATCCCGGTGTCGGTGATTTCCAGCCGCGTTGGCCTGGGCCTGAAGTCCCGTGACGAGAGCCTGTTCCTCATTCCTGAGGAATACAATCCGCCACAGGCGCTGCTGGCGACCGATCAGTACACCCACGAAAACCGTTACCACGCCCTCAACGACGGCTTTGTCCGCGCGGTGGTCGATCCACAGCAGAACGCTTTGGCGTGCTCGCTGGCGACCTCCCGTCACGGTCAGGCCGAGCCGATCGAGTGGTTGCGTCAGGAGCGTGTGCGTCACGCGATCAAGGTTGGCCCGGCCGGGCTGAACAATCATGATCGTCTGCAACTGCTAAGCGACCCTGTTGCTCTGGCACGTCTGCATGAGCAGGTTTGGGCCGAAGGTCACGCTGAGTGGCTGGATGCCTGGCGAGCTTCGGTGAAAGCTGATCCGCATGCGCCGTTGCTGCCGCTGCGACCGGTGAGCTTGCAGGCTCAGCCGGCCTGATGAGAAAACCCCGCTGATTCAGCGGGGTTTTTTTATGGCGCCGAAAACCCCCTCACCCTAGCCCTCTCCCAGAGGGAGAGGGGACTGACCGAGTTGGATGTTCGAGATACGCCGACCTGATCTTTCTGCGTTGAATCCATAATCGACTCGATTTTTCAGGTCGGCGTATAGCTTGAGACACCTCGGTCGGCTCCCTCTCCCTCGGGGAGAGGGCTGGGGTGAGGGTCAGCTCTTGATTGTTAAACAAATCGTCCATTAAACCTTGTGCAAAAAAACGAGTGCGTTAGCATCCGTCCCCGAATTGGCGCACCCGGGCTTTTTTGCCCGTCACTGTTGGTTTTCGCGCCGCAAACGCAATGGTTTTGGGGACTTGAAGATGAAGAAGTATCTGTCGATGCTGCTGGTCGGCGTCACGGCACTGGTTGCAGTCAATGCGGCGCAGGCCGGCGCAATCGATGACGCGGTCAAGCGCGGCACGCTGAAAGTCGGTATGGATCCGACCTACATGCCGTTCGAAATGACCAACAAGCGCGGCGAAATCATTGGCTTTGAAGTCGACATCCTCAAAGCCATGTCCAAGGCCATGGGCGTCAAGCTGGAGCTGGTTTCCACCGGTTACGACGGCATCATCCCGGCGTTGATGACTGACAAGTTCGACATGATCGGCAGCGGCATGACCCTGACTCAGGAACGCAACCTGCGCCTGAACTTCAGCGAACCGTTCATCGTGGTCGGCCAGACCCTGCTGATCCGCAAGGAGCTGGAAGGCACCATCAAGTCCTACAAAGACCTGAACACTGCCGACTACCGTATCACCTCCAAACTCGGCACCACCGGCGAAATGGTCGCCAAGAAGCTCATCTCCAAAGCCAAGTACCACGGCTACGACAACGAGCAGGAAGCCGTGCTCGACGTGGTCAATGGTAAGGCTGACGCCTTTATCTATGACGCCCCGTACAACGTCGTTGCGGTGACCAAGGTCGGCGCCGGCAAACTGGTGTTCCTCGACAAACCGTTCACCTACGAGCCTTTGGCGTTTGGTCTGAAGAAGGGTGACTACGACAGCCTCAACTTCATCAACAACTTCCTGCACCAGATCCACGAAGACGGCACCTACGATCGCATCCATGACAAGTGGTTCAAGAGCACCGAGTGGCTCAAGGACATGGAATAACGCGTATCCGCTGATCGTTCCCACGCTCTGCGTGGGAACGCATCCTGTGACGCTCCGCGTCACGATCAGGCAGGGACGCAGAGCGTCCCGAGCGGCATTCCCACGCAGAGCGTGGGAACGATCATCCGAGAACCTGCAATGAAACAGAAAAAAGCCCAATGGCCCTGGCACGTCCTCACCGTGCTGGTGCTGGTCGGCCTGGCGGGCGCGTTGTATTACGCGACGTCGCTGATGTCCTACGAATGGCGCTGGAACCGTGTGCCGCAGTACTTCGCCTATCAGGCCGAGGAAACCCAGCGTGCCACCGACATCTCCACCGTCACCGAACTGGTGCGCAAGGGCAGCAGCGCGCAAGTCACCCTGCGCAACGACGCCGGTGACGAGCAGCACCTGACTGTCGACGAGAACAGCCTGCAATTCGCTCAGGGCGACGATGTCGCTGAAGGTGATGTCGTGGGTGTCACTCGACATTGGGCGGCAGGGCCGCTGTTGTGGGGGCTATGGACAACGCTTTGGCTGTCAGTCGTTTCCGGTGTCCTGGGTTTGCTGATCGGTCTGGTCACTGGTCTGTGCCGGCTGTCGAACAACCCGACCCTGCGCGACCTCTCGACGATCTACGTCGAACTGGTGCGCGGCACGCCGCTGCTGGTGCAGATTTTCATTTTCTATTTCTTCATCGGCACGGTGATGAACCTGTCCCGCGAATTCGCCGGGATCGCCGCGCTGTCGCTGTTCACTGGCGCCTACGTGGCCGAGATCATCCGTTCCGGCGTGCAGTCGATCGCCCGTGGCCAGAACGAAGCGGCGCGCTCGCTCGGTCTGAGTGCTGGTCAATCGATGCGCCACGTAGTGCTGCCGCAAGCGTTCAAGCGCGTGCTGCCGCCATTGGCCGGGCAGTTCATCAGTCTGGTCAAGGACACCTCGCTGGTGTCGGTGATTGCCATCACCGAGCTGCTGAAAAGCGGCCGTGAAGTCATCACCACGTCGTTCTCGCCGTTCGAGATTCTGTTCTGCGTCGCCGGCCTGTACCTGTTGATCAACCTGCCGCTGTCGAAAATCGCCAGCCGGCTTGAGCGGAGGCTCGCGCAAAGTGATTGAAGTCCGCGATCTGGTAAAAGTCTTCGACACCCGTGGGCAAGTGGTGCGTGCGGTGGATAACGTCAGCACCACAGTGGCCAAGGGCGAAGTGCTGGTGGTCATCGGCCCGTCCGGTTCCGGCAAGTCGACCTTCCTGCGTTGCCTCAATGGCCTGGAAGAATTCGATTCCGGTTCGGTGAGCATCGACGGCCTGCAACTGGCCGACCCGAAAACCGACGTCAACGCCTACCGCCGCGAAGTCGGCATGGTGTTTCAGCATTTCAACTTGTTCCCGCACATGACCGTGCTGGAAAACCTCTGTCTGGCACAGAAAGTCGTGCGCAAGCGCGGCAAAAAAGAGCGCGAAGCCAAGGCGATGGAATTGCTGCAAAAGGTCGGTATTGCACAGAAGGCCAACGAATTTCCGTCACGCCTGTCCGGCGGTCAGCAACAGCGCGTGGCGATTGCCCGGGCGCTGGCGATGGAGCCGAAGGTCATGTTGTTCGATGAGCCAACCTCGGCGCTCGATCCGGAAATGGTCGGCGAAGTACTGGACGTGATGAAGAACCTGGCCGTGGAAGGCATGACCATGGTTTGCGTGACCCACGAGATGGGCTTTGCCCGGGAAGTGGCGGATCGAGTGTTGTTCTTCGATCACGGCAAATTGCTGGAAGATGCCGCGCCCGCGGAATTCTTCGATGCACCGAAAGACCCGAGGGCTCAGGCCTTCCTGCGCCAGGTCCTGTAATTTCAGCGTCTCCCAGGACGCCTTCGCGAGCAGGCTCGCTCCCACAGTTGACCGAGTTGTCCAATGTGGGAGCGAGCCTGCTCGCGAATGGCATCACCTCGGTTCACAGCGAACCGAGGCCGATGAATCACCTCAAACCTTGAATCGACCGACCAGCATCTGCAGATGCGTCCCCAACCGTGCCAGCTCAACGCTGGACGCCGCGGTTTCTTCACTCGCCGCCGACGTCTGATCCGAGACATCCCTAACATTCAGCACGCTACGGTTGATCTCTTCCGCCACCGCACTCTGCTGCTCGGCCGCTGCCGCAATCTGTTGGTTCATCGCCTGAATCGCCGACACGGTGCGCGTAATGCTTTCCAGCGAACCGCCCGCGCGACGGGTCAACTCAACACTGCTGTCGGTCAGGGTGCGGCTGTTGTCCATGATCGTCGCCACTTGCTGAGTACCGTTTTGCAGCCCGACGATCAGCTCTTCGATCTCTTCGGTGGACTTCTGCGTGCGCTGGGCGAGGCTGCGTACTTCATCGGCCACCACAGCGAAACCACGTCCGGCTTCACCGGCACGCGCAGCCTCGATGGCAGCGTTGAGGGCCAGCAGGTTGGTTTGCTGGGCCACGGACTTGATCACGTCGAGGACGCTGCCGATCTTGTCGCTTTCACGCTTGAGCTCGCCCATGGCCTCGGTCGAGTGACCGACTTCAACGGCCAGGCGCTCGATCTGTGCGATCGCTTCGCCCACCACTTTGTCGCCTTCGCGAGCCTGTTGGTCAGCGGCAACGGCGGCTTCGGAAGCTTCTTCGGCGTTACGCGCGACTTCCTGCACGGTGGCGGCCATTTCGTTCATGGCGGTGGCGACCTGATCGGTCTCGATCTTCTGATTGTTGACCCCGGCGCTGGTCTGCTCGGTCACCGCCGAGAGTTCTTCGGCAGCACTGGCGATCTGGGTGACACCATCGCTGATGCCGCCCACCAGTTCACGCAGGCCTTGGGTCATGCTCTGCATCGAGCGTTGCAGTTGGCCCAGCTCATCGCGGCGCAGAGACACCAGATTGTGGGTCAGGTCGCCAGCGGCCACGCGCTCGGCGACTTTCAGGGTCTGGTTCAGCGGGATGATGATCTGGCGGGTGATCGCCCAAGCGGCGAGCAGACCGAACGCCACGGCCAGCGCGGTGGCGATCAGCAGCAGGTTCTTGGCGCGTGCGGCGTCAGTGTCGCGAACCACGGTCTGCGATTCGGTCAGTTTCTTGCTGACGGCGATCAAAATGTCGCCCTGAGCAGACATGTTGGCCAGTGCTGCAGCGTTTTTTACTTGAGAATCACGGAATTGCGCCACGGCTGCACGGTAAGCCTTAAGCGAGTCGGTGGCTTGCTGCAGGTTGGCGATATGCTGATCTGGGACGCGGGACGGCAGGCTTTCGAGGTTTTTCAGGGCATTGTCGATCGCGGTCAGGGCTGGTTGCTCGGCATCGGCCTTGCCGCTGTAGGTGTAACCGCGCACCTGATATCGCGCTTGCTGCAGCAGTTTGCTCAGTTCGATCACCGCGTTGTATTGCGCGACGCTGTCGCCTTGCAGTAGTGCGCTCTCGACCTCGCCGACCTTGGACACGGCATTGTCAGCATTGGCGCCTAGTTTGCTGCGTGCGTCTTCACGTTGCACGGTGGCCTGTGTCATTTCGCCGAAGGCACGCTTGTATTCGGCCACGGCCGCCAATTGTTGATCGACCATCGCCACATCGGACGGCTGCTCGATCATGCCGCGTGCCGATTGCAGGCCGCTTTCGAGTTTGCTCAGGAATTCGTTAACCGTGCCCGGCCCCTGCTCGCCGCGACGCATGTCGTAGTCCATGCGCGCGAGGCGCAGGTCCTTGGTCAGCTCATTGAGGCTGGAGATAAAGCCGAGTTTGTCACCACGGCTGATGATGCCGCTCATGCCGGTCCAGCCGGTGAAGGTGATCAACAGTGTCAGCAACAGCACCAGGCCGAAACCGATTCCCAGCTTGCGTTTGACGCTGACGTTTCCAAGACTCTCGGCTAACCAACGGTACATGCGACGACTCCCCGACCACTAATTGGACTTATGGAGAGGGTATCGGCCGAGTGATGGCAATCTGTAACACCATTTATCCGCCGGACCGCACGGTATCAATGTAGGAGCTGCCGAAGGCTACGATCTTTTGATCTTGCTTCTAAAACAACATCAAAAGATCGCAGCCTTCGGCAGCTCCTACAGGGGAGCGGTGTTTGGTTAGAAGAGCCGGGCGAGCAGGGCGGTGACGGCGGTTTCGACGCGCAGGATGCGTTCGCCCAGTTGCACCGGTTGCAGGCCGGACTTGGCCAGCAGATCGATTTCGTAGGGAATCCAGCCGCCTTCAGGGCCGATGGCCAGCGTCACTGGTTCGCTGAGCGCGCGTGGGCACGGTGGATAGTTACCGGGATGGCCGACCAAACCGAGGGTGCCTTCGGTAATCGCCGGCAGCCGATCCTCAACAAACGGCTTGAAGCGCTTTTCGATGATGATTTCCGGCAGCACGGTATCGCGCGCCTGTTCGAGGCCGAGGATCAAATTTTCGCGAATCGCCTCAGGCTCAAGAAACGGCGTCTGCCAGAAACTCTTCTCGACCCGATAGCTGTTGACCAGAATTACCTTCGACACGCCCATGGTCGCCACGGTTTGAAACACCCGGCGGAGCATTTTCGGACGCGGCAGCGCCAGCACGAGAGTCAACGGCAGTTTGGCCGGTGGCGGCTGATCGAGAGTGACGCGCAGCTCGGCTTCACCCGCTTCCAGTCGCAGCAGCTCAGCCGAACCCATCAGCCCGTTGATCCGGCCAACACGCAGGCTGTCACCGACTTCCGAACGGTGAACTTCCTGCATATGGGTCAGGCGTCGATCACGCAGCACTACGCGGTCGGCCGCAATGAAATCGGCCTCTTCGAGCAACAGCAGGTTCATGCCTGGGTCGCTGGCGGCTGGTCGTTGTGGTCGTCGGCCGGGTTCTCGTCCGGACGTTCGCGCTTGCTGATCAAGCCACCGAACAGAATGCCGATTTCAAACAGCATCCACATCGGCACAGCCAGCAGGGTCTGCGAGAAGATGTCCGGCGGCGTCAGGATCATGCCGACCACGAAGCAGCCGATGATCACGTACGGGCGGATTTTCTTCAGGTAGGCGACGTCAACGACGCCGATCCACACCAGCAGCACCACGGCCACCGGGATCTCGAACGCCACGCCGAAGGCGAAGAACAGCGTCATGACGAAATCGAGGTAACTGGCGATGTCGGTCATCATTTCCACGCCGGCCGGGGTGGCTGCAGCGAAGAATTTGAAGATCAGCGGGAACACGAAGTAATAGGCGAACGCCATGCCGGTATAGAACAGCAGAATGCTCGACACCAGCAGCGGCACTGCAATGCGTTTCTCATGCTTGTACAGGCCCGGCGCGATAAAACCCCAGATCTGATGCAGGATCACCGGGATCGCGAGGAACAGCGAAACCATCATCGTCAGCTTCAGTGGCGTCAGGAACGGCGACGACACGTCAGTGGCGATCATCGTCGCGCCGACTGGCAGGTACTGGCGCAGCGGCGTCGAGACGAAGGTGTAGATCTGCTGGGTGAAGGCGAACAGCCCGGCGAAGATGATGAAGATTGCCGCCACGCAACGCAGCAGACGGGTGCGCAACTCGGTGAGGTGCGAAACCAGCGGCATGTGCTGGTCGTTTTCGGGGAGATCGCTCATGGGGCTCGCGGCGGCAAAGTGGTGTCGTGTGGCGCTGGTGTGATCGGCGCGGCGTTTGGCGCAACGTGTTCAACAGATTGTTCCACAGCGGCTGGCGCCGGCTCTGTCGGTGTTACAACGGCAGCGGGTGCCGGTGCTGGCGTAACAGGCGCGGTCGGCGCATGAATCGTCTGCTGACCCACATGCTCAACCGGCGTCGGTTCCTGTTGAACCGGGCTGAAAATCTTCCGCGCTTCTTGCTCCAGCGACAGAATGTGCTCGTTGTGCAGTTGCCGACGGATCTCGTCGGCACCGATTTCACGTTCAACTTCCTGTTTGATCGCGTTGAAGCTGCGCTTCAGCCGACCGACCCACAGGCCAGCAGTGCGCGCAGCGCCCGGCAGACGCTCGGGGCCCAGCACCAGCAGGGCGACGAGGCCGACGAGCAGCAGTTCAGAGAAGCTGATACCAAACATTAGTCAGTGCTCACACGTCTTTGCGGATCGGCTCTTCGACTTTCTGCGCCTGCACGTCGATGGTGTGCGGCGGGTTGGCCTGAGCGGTGGCTTGCGGCTGCACCGGTGGCACTGGCTGCGCAGGCGTCACGGTAGGATCAGCGGCCGGTTTCTCGTCGTCGTTCATGGCTTTGCGAAAGCCCTTGATCGACTCGCCGACGTCGGTGCCGAGGTTTTTCAGTTTCTTGGTGCCGAACACCAGCACCACGACAACCAGAATGACGATCCAGTGTTTCCAGTCAAAAATGCCCATGTTGCTGTTCCTCTCGAAAAATTGTTCAGGCGGACGGACGCGAGGCTTTCTCGACGTGTCCGGACAAGCCAAAGCGGCGATCCAGTTCATCCAGCACAGCCTGCGGATGCTGTCCCAGTTGGGCGAGCATGACCATGCTGTGGAACCACAGGTCGGCGGTCTCGTAGATCACATCGCTGCAGTCGCCGCTGATCGCGGCATCCTTGGCGGCAATAATGGTTTCGACCGACTCTTCGCCGACTTTCTCCAGAATCTTGTTCAAACCCTTGTGATACAGACTGGCCACATACGAGCTGTCGGCGGCTGCGCCTTTGCGCTCTTCAAGTACCTGAGCGAGGCGGGTCAGGGTGTCACTCATGTTTGTGTCCTGCGGAATAGATTGCGTGCGGGTCTTTCAGAACCGGGTCGACTGTCTTCCAGTCGCCGTTTTCGAAGACGCGGTAAAAGCAGCTTTGACGGCCGGTATGGCAAGCGATGTCGCCGATCTGTTCAACCATCAGGATGATTACGTCAGCATCACAGTCCAGACGCATCTCATGCAGCGTCTGCACATGGCCGGACTCTTCGCCCTTGCGCCACAGCTTGCCACGGGAACGTGACCAGTAGATTGCACGGTTTTCCGCAGCGGTCAGTTCGAGCGCCTCGCGGTTCATCCAGGCCATCATCAGCACGCGTCCGGTCTTGTGATCCTGGGCAATCGCCGGCACCAGGCCATCAGCGTCCCACTTGATCTCGTCCAGCCAGTTTTTCATCTTCAATTCCCGAAACGCAGCTACAAGCTTTGAGCTTCAAGCTGCAAGTAAAAGCAGATTGCGGTGTTCCAGTATCGTCAGGCTTGCAGCTCGCAGCTTATAACTTGCAGCTGATTCGTGCTATCGGCGAACGACCAGATACAAGCCGACTGCCACCATGATTCCCGCCGGCCAATGCCCCAATTCGTGCAATGGGCCACCGATGGCGAGGATCACCCCGCCGGCCAGATGCGCGCAACCGAGCAGGCGCAGGAACCAGTCATCCTTGCGTTTATGCCATGGCGGCGGTGGGTCGTAGGCGTGCGGCTGGGACATGCGTTCGAGCAGATCGCGGGCCATATTCGCCAGGTGCGGCAGTTGCTCGAACTGGCTCTGCACGTTGCTCAGCAAGGCTTTCGGGCTGACGCGCTCGCGCATCCAGCGTTCGAGGAATGGCTGCGCGGTGTTCCACAGATCCAGATCCGGATACAGCTGACGGCCAAGACCTTCGATGTTCAGCAAGGTCTTTTGCAGCAGCACCAGTTGCGGCTGCACTTCCATGTTGAAGCGCCGCGCGGTCTGGAACAGGCGCATCAGCACCTGGCCAAATGAAATATCTTTTAACGGTTTTTCGAAGATCGGTTCGCACACGGTACGGATCGCCGCTTCGAATTCGTTGAGTTTGGTTTCCGCCGGCACCCAGCCCGAGTCGATGTGCAGTTGCGCCACACGACGGTAGTCACGCTTGAAGAACGCGAACAGGTTGCGCGCCAGATAATCCTGATCTTCCGGGGTCAGGCTGCCGACGATGCCGCAGTCGATCGCGATGTATTGCGGGCTCCACGGATTGACGGTGCTGACGAAGATGTTGCCTGGGTGCATGTCGGCGTGGAAGAAACTGTCGCGGAACACTTGGGTGAAGAAAATCTCCACACCGCGTTCGGCGAGCATTTTCATGTCGGTGCGCTGATCGGCGAGGGTCGCCAGATCGGTGACCTGAATACCGTAGATGCGCTCCATCACCAGCACTTTCGGCCGGCACCAGTCCCAGTAGACCTGCGGCACGTAGAGCAGCGGCGAACCTTCGAAGTTGCGCTTCAACTGGCTGGCGTTGGCCGCCTCGCGCAGCAGATCGAGCTCGTCGTAGATGGTTTTTTCGTAGTCCTGGACCACGTCGACCGGGTGCAGCAGACGCGCGTCGGCCGAGACCTTTTCGGCGGCGCGGGCGAGGATGAACAGCCACGCCAGATCCTGCGCGATGATCGGCTTCAGACCCGGGCGGATCACCTTGACCACGACTTCTTCGCCGGTTTTCAACTGCGCGGCATGCACCTGCGCCACCGAAGCCGAAGCCAGCGGTTCGACGTCGAAACGGCTGAACACGTCGCTGATTTTTTTGCCCAGCTGTTCTTCGATCAGCTTGATCGACAGCTGCGAATCGAACGGCGGCACGCGGTCCTGCAACAACATCAGCTCATCGGCGATGTCTTCCGGCAGCAGGTCGCGGCGGGTCGAAAGAATCTGCCCGAACTTGATGAAGATCGGCCCGAGATCCTGCAACGCCAGACGCAGACGCGCGCCCCGGCTCAGGTCCAGCGGCTTGCGCGGGAACCAGCGCCACGGCAGCACATAGCGCAGCGCCAGGAGAAACCAGGGCAGCGGCAGATCGAACAGCAGGTCATCGAGGCGGTAGCGGATCACGACAGACTGGATGCGCAGCAGACGGCGGACGGCGAGCAGCTTCATGCGTTATCGCTTGGGTCGAGGGATCGGGAAAGGCGCTCGAAACGCGCCTCGAGACGTTCCAGATCAAGTTTGATCCGGTCCAGTTCGCTGAACCGCGCTTCGGCTTCGCGCTGCCCGACGAGGGTGCGCGATTCTTCGGCGAGGTATTCGGCGAGGTTCTGGTTGAGGCTGGCAAATCCTTGTTGATACCAGCGCGCGCGGCTGCGCAGATGGCCACCGACCAGTTGCGTGGCGACCGGGCCGAGCCAGCGCGAGAGTTCGTACTCCCAGTCCAGCTCAAGGTCCTGCAGCACACCGGCCAGCTCCAGCAGCACGCCGCTGTCGCCATCGAGTTCGACTTCCGGGGCGTGCAACACCGCGGTCTTGTCTTTGCTCACGGCCAGTTTGATCAGGCTCGAGGCCGGCGCACGCAGGGTGCAGTCGACGCCGGTTTCCCAGTGCGAGGCCAGCATCAAACCTTCGTCGCTCGGCAGGATGAACAGTTGCAGCGCCGGGCTGCGGCAGTCGACGGCAATCACCTTGCCGGTCAAATGCGCCAGCCGCGGCAGCGCCGTGCTGTCGAGACGCAGCACCCGGTTGAGGCCGAGTTCAACGCTGGCGAGCAGCCCGGTGAGCAACATCAGGGCTTGATGCCGCGGTGCAGGGCGACGATGCCTGCGGTCATGTTGTGATAGGTCACGCGGTCGAAACCGGCGTCGACCATCATCGACTTCAGGGTTTCCTGATTCGGGTGCATGCGGATCGATTCGGCCAGGTAGCGATAGCTTTCCGAGTCGTTGGTGATCAGCTTGCCCATCAGCGGCATGAAGGCGAACGAGTAAGCGTCGTAGGCTTTCGACATCAGCGCGTTGGTCGGCTTGGAGAATTCCAGCACCAGCAAACGACCGCCGGGCTTGAGCACGCGCAGCATCGAGCGCAGGGCGTCTTCTTTGTGCGTCACGTTGCGCAGGCCGAAGGCGATGGTCACGCAATCGAAATGATTGTCCGGGAACGGCAGTTTTTCCGCGTCCGCCTGAACGAACTCGACGTTGCCGGCGACACCCAGATCGAGCAGGCGATCACGGCCGACCTTGAGCATCGATTCGTTGATGTCGGCCAGCACCACTTGGCCGGTCGGGCCGACCAGGTGCGAGAATTTTTTGGTCAGGTCACCAGTACCGCCGGCGATGTCCAGCACGCGGTTACCGCTGCGCACGCCCGAGAGTTCGATCGCGAAACGCTTCCACAGACGGTGCATGCCGCCCGACAGAAGGTCATTCATCAGGTCGTACTTGGCGGCTACCGAGTGGAAAACCTCAGCGACTTTTTCCGCTTTCTGGCTTTCCGGAACGTTTTTGAAGCCGAAGTGAGTGGTGGGTTCGGCATCGCTGCCTTTGCGCTGATCAGTCATATCGCTGTCACCAAAAGAGAATGCGCGACATTCTAATCCCCAAGCCATGCTTTGTCTTGGAATGGCTAAAGGTAAGATGGGCAACCTTCGGGACGATTTGCCGCAGCGGCGGTCAAGATTTACTGAGACCTATTCATAAAGCAGGAGTCATTCAATGGCCAAAATCACTGTTGAGCGTGCCCACAACCTGGGCAAGGAAGCCGCCCGCGAGAAGGCCGACAAACTGGCGCAAAAACTCTCCGAACAATATGGCCTGGAGCCGCAATGGTCCGGCGACACCCTGAACCTCAAGCGCTCGGGCGTGAAAGGCGCAGTGCATGTGGCGGACGATTCGATCAAGGTCGACGTGGAACTGGGCATCATGATGTCGGCCATGAGCGGCATGATCAAAGCCGAGATCGAGAAGGCCCTCGATAAAGCCTTGGTCTGAAACACGATCCCTTGTAGGAGTGAGCCTGCTCGCGATAGCGGTCTGTCAGTCGACATCATTTTTTGACTGATACACCGCTATCGCGAGCAGGCTCACTCCTACATTTATTTTGTGGTGCACCCGAGCTTTTATGTCAGTTGTTAGGGTGCCGTTTCTAATTTTTCTGCCTACTTTGTGCCTGAGCCCGACACTTTCCCGGGCAGTTCCTCAAACCTTCTGCGCGTGAGGTGCACCATGGCCAAAGTAATTTTGAAGAAAAAAATCGACGCTTCGACTTCTGCTCTGAGCGACGTCAAATCCTATGCCCGCAAGATCTGGCTGGCAGGCCTGGGTGCCTACGCCAAGGTCGGCCAAGAGGGCAGCGACTACTTTCAAGAGTTGATCAAGACTGGTCAAACTGTTGAAAAGAAAGGCAAAAAAGCCGTCACCGAAAAACTCGAAGCGGCCAACGCCGAGATCGATGAAGCCAAGAGCGAAGTGAGTTCTTTCAAAGGTCGTGTCGAAGTTCAACTCGACAAGGTCGAGAAGGCATTCGACTCCCGCGTAGCAAGCGCCTTGAATCGTATCGGCATTCCGTCTAAACATGACGTTGAGACACTCTCTGCTAAGCTCGATGAGCTGACGGCATTGCTCGAACGCGTCGCGCGTAAATCTTAAGGAGAACGGGATGGCTGGTAAAAAGAACACCGATAAAGAAGGCAGCTCGTGGATCGGGAAAGTCGAAGACTACTCCCGCAAAATCTGGCTGGCTGGTTTAGGCGTGTACTCGAAGATCGACACTGACGGCAGCAAGCTCTTCGATACATTGGTCAAAGACGGCGAGAAAGCCGAGAAGCTCACCAAGTCCGCAGTCGGCAAAAAAGTCGATGCCGCCAAGGACTCTGCTTCCTCGGCCAAGTCGCGCATCAGCGGCGTGAAAGATCGCGCACTGGGCAAGTGGGACGAGCTGGAAGGGGCTTTCGACAAGCGCCTGAACAGCGCGATCTCGCGCCTCGGTGTACCGAGCCGCAATGAGGTCAAGGCACTCAACAGCAAGGTCGACACACTGACCAAACAGATCGAAAAACTCACCGGTCTGAAGGCTCAACCTGTGGCGGCGAAAACCGCTGCGGCAAAACCGGCAGCGAAAACTGCGGCGGCCAAACCAGCGGCAAAATCCGCTGCCAAGCCTCTGGCAAAAGCGGCAGCTAAACCTGCTGCAAAAGCCGCGGCCAAGCCTGCAGCAAAAACCGCAGCGGCCAAGCCAGCTGCTAAAGCTGCAGCCAAACCGGTTGCTGCCAAAGCCGCCGCCAAACCGGCAGCAAAACCTGCGGCCAAAACTGCAGCGAAACCAGCCGCCAAGCCAGCCGCGAAAACCGCTGCCGCCAAACCGGCTGCCAAGCCAGCAGCCAAACCGGCTGCGGCGAAAAAACCGGCAGTGAAAAAACCGGCCGCGCCGAAAGCCGCAGCGCCGAAGCCAGCAGCACCTGCTGCCGCCAAGCCGGCCACCCCGGCAGCTCCGGTGAGCGCGTCGAACTCCGCCGCGGCACCGACTCCGGTGGCTACCCCGACTGCTGCATCGACGCCGTCGACGCCAACCAGTCAGTCCTGATTCTTCAGGGCAAAAAAAAACGCCCGGCCTGTGAAGGTCGGGCGTTTTTGTATCTGAATTCCAACAGCCCCTCACCCTAGCCCTCTCCCAGAGGGAGAGGGGACCGAACGAGGTGTCTCACGCTATACGCCGACCTGAAAGACCTTATCGATTATGGATTCGGTAACGCACTGTCAGGTCGGCGTACTTCTACAGCATCCCCCAATCAGTCCCCTCTCCCTCTGGGAGAGGGTTAGGGTGAGGGGCTTTTGATTCAGTCATGGTCTTCAAGATACTGAAGAGCCATCCGCTCCGTGGCGACTTTAACCGGCGGCAGCAAGTGCGGCGCCACCAGCATCATGATCTGGTACACGACCAAACGAACCTCACCCTCACGATCCAGAATCCGCTGATAATCCAGCGAAAACAGCAACGTCATGGTGATCTGCTCCACCAACTGCCCCAACGCCTGCGTATCACTGACCAACTGCCCCGCAGCCTTCAATCGCGCGAGCAACGACGCCAGCGTGCGCTTCAGCGCATTGAGCAAATGTCGAATGCCCTTGGCCAGTTTCGGCAGCCGCCCCGCCAGGTTCGACAGGTCCTGAAACAGGAAGCGGTACTGCGCCAGCCGCTCGACGATCAAATGCAAAAACAGCCAGTAATCCTCCGGCGCCAATTCCACATCCGACGGCGGATCGAGCAGTGGCGCCAGTTCATTCTGGAAGCGTTCGAACAACCCGAGAATCAGCGGTTCCTTGCCGTGGAAGTGGTAGTAGAGGTTGCCCGGGCTGATGCCCATTTCGTTGGCGACCTCCATGGTGGAGACGTTCGGCTCGCCCTTTTCGTTGAACAATTGCAGAGCACATTCGAGAATCCGGTCGCGGGTTTTCATCCAGTCTTCTTAGAAAAGTTCGGTTAAGCGTCAGCGCACACGCACGTAAGTACCGGGCGCTGCCTCCATCGGTGGATAGTTCGGGTTGCCAAGGGTGAACGAGGTTTCGTGCTGGGCGCCGGAGCGCTGTTGAATCCATTCCAGCCACTGCGGCCACCAACTGCCATCGACGTGCTTGCCGTCGTAATACCAGGCGCGCGGGTCGCTGCTCATCTTGCCGTTTTCGACGTACGCGGCTTTCGCGTTGCTTGGTGGGTTGAGGATGCTCTGCACATGGCCGCTGTTGGACAGCACGAAACGCCGCTCGCCACCGAGTAGCAGGGTCGAGCGATACACCGCATCCCACGGGGTGATGTGGTCGTTCATGCCGGCGACGCTGAAGCTGTCGACAGTGACTTTCTGCAGATCGATGGGCGTGCCGCAAACCTCCAGACCACCCGGATGGGTCAGTGGGTTGTGCTTGAAGAAGTCCAGCAGGTCACCGTGAAATGCCGCCGGCAGGCGGGTGTTGTCGTTGTTCCAGTAGAGGATGTCGAAGGCCGGTGGCTCTTTGCCCAACAGGTAGTTGTTGACGAAGTAGCTCCAGATCAAATCATTGGGGCGCATCCAGGCGAAGATCCTGGCCATGTCGCGACCGTCGAGCACGCCTTTCTGATAGGAACGGCGCTTGGCGGCTTCGAGGGTTTGTTCGTCGGCGAACAGCGTGGCCGGGGTTTCGATCTGGCTGTCGAGCAGGCTGACCAGATAGGTCGCGCTGGAGACCCGGCGCAGTTGCCGCTTGGCCTGCAAATGGCCTTGCAGGGCGGCGATGGTCAGGCCGCCGGCGCAGGCGCCCATCAGGTTGACCTCGCGGGCGCCGGTGATCGCCCGGCAGATGTTCATCGCTTCTTCCACCGCTTCGACGTAGGTCGACAGGCCCCATTCGCGATGGCGTACATCCGGGTTGCGCCAACTGATCATGAACGTTTGCAGGCCATTCTTCAGTGCGTACTGGACGAAGCTGTTGTGTGGGCTGAGGTCGAAAATGTAGTACTTGTTGATTTGCGGTGGCACCACCAGCAGCGGCTTGGCGTACTGCTTTTCGCTCATCGGTTTGTACTGGATCAGCTCCAGCATCTCGTTGCGAAATACCACCGAACCGGTGGTGGTGGCGACGGTCTTGCCGACCTCGAAAGCCTGTTTGGTCACTTGGCGCGGCAGGCCATCGTTGTGCAGCAAGTCATCGAACAAATGGCTGAGGCCGCGCACCAGGCTGTGCCCGCCGGAGTTGAACAGCTCCTTGACCGCCAGCGGATTGAGCAGGGTGTTGGACGGCGCCACGGCGTCGTTGAGCAGGGTGAAGGCGAAGTGCGCACGGGCGCGATCGTCCGGGCTCATGTTGCTTTCATCGATCCAGCTTTTGACCTGCTTCTGCCAGGCCAGATAGGCCTGCAGGCTGCGCCGGTAAAACGGATTGAGGCTCCATGCCGGATCGGCGAAACGGCTGTCGTTGGGATTGGTCGGGTGCAGGGTTTCGCCGAGCAGCACGCGGCCCAATTGACCGCCGAGTTTCAACGCGTGCTTCGCACTGTGAAACGGATTGCGCAGGCCATGGGCGGCGACGCTGCGCAAGGTCGAGATCAGGTCCCGGCCACGCAGGCCGGTGATCGCACTTTGTGCGTTGATGAACACGGCGGGGCTGGGCACTACGCCCGTCGCTGGTTTGTCGCGCATGACTCAACACTCCTTCGTCTTCAGGTCAAAAACAAACTCACCGAACCAGAACACCATAGACGCTGTTGCGGGTTGCTGCCTGCGCGGCGTCCTGCCGCGCACTCTTTGCCAAAGGCCTGCATAAAGCCTGCCGCCGGGGTTAACCGCCCAGCGGTGTCGGATGCGGGTGCATCACCGCGCGCTGACGTTCCTCCTGGAGGAATTTCATGATGATCGGCGCCACCGCTTCAGCGCGAGTAATCAGGAACAGATGACCGTCGTCGATGATGTGCAGTTGGGCGTTGGGAATACGCCAGGCGAGCATGCGCATGTTAATCAGCGGGATCAGCGGATCGTCATCGCCGGCCAGCACCAGTGTCGGCTGATGGATCTTGTGCAGCCAATGAATACTCGTCCAGCCAAGGCCAGCGAAAAGTTGCCAGTAATAGCCCAGCTTGCCTGCCGAACGGACTTTAGCCGCGTGGCTGGCGGCCAGGGTCGGATCGCGGCGGAACGAGCCGCCGTAGATCAGCGGGGCGATACGGATCACGTGGGAAGGCTGAATGTAGCGCCGCGGACTGGCCATCATCCACAGCACTTTCGGTTTGCCCGGCACCATCACCGCACCGGCCGCGGTCGCCGCCAGCACCAGTTTCTTGCAGCGCTCGGGGTAGTCGTAGGCGAACTGCTGCGCGAGCGCGCCACCCCACGACACGCCAATGACGTTGACCTGACCGTAGTCGAGGTAATCGAGCATCCGCGACGTCAGCTTGGCCAAGCCGGGAAAGCGATATGGCCGGTTCGGCGTCGAGGAACCGCCGACACCGGGCACGTCGAAGGCGATCACTTCCAGATCCGGGTCCAGCGCCGCGACAAACGGAAACACCAGCTCCAGGTTGGCGCCGATGCCGTTGAAAATCAGCAAGGGCGTCAAGTGAGGCTTGCCGGGGCGTACCGCCGTGCGGAGGGTCTGGCCATCCAGATCGACGGTACGGAATATGAACGGTTGCGGCATGCTTCAGGCCCTTCGGGTTAGAGTGGAGCAGCTACAAGCCGCAAGCTTCAAGCAGAACCTGCTCAGCTTGCGGCTTGTAGCTTGTGGCTTGCCGCTATCTTTCATGTACATAAGTGCCCGGCGAGGCTTCACCCGCCGGATACGCCTTGTTGCCCAGTTTCAGCGGGGCCTTTTTCAGGTTGCCCGAGCGCTCGGCCTGCCACGTCTGCCAGTACAGCCACCAGGAGTCGGTGTGCTTGGTCGAGTTCTCTTGCCATTCATCGGCATTGGCAGCCACTTCTTCGCTGGTCATGTAACGCGATTTCGGGTTGCCTGGCGGATTCAGGATGCTCTGGATATGGCCGCTGCTCGACAACACGAATTCCACCTTGCCACCGAACAACTGCGCCGACTTGTAGCAGGACTTCCACGGCGTGATGTGGTCGTTGGTGCCGGCCAGCGAGAAGATGTCGGCCGTGACCTGCTTGAGGTCGATCGGCGTGCCGCACACTTCCAGTGCATTCGGGCGGATCAGTGGGTTGTTTTTGAACATCTCGATCAGGTCGCCGTGGAACGCGGCTGGCAACCGGGTGGTGTCGTTGTTCCAGAACAGGATGTCGAACACCGGAGGCTCGTTGCCGAGCAGGTAGTTGTTGACCCAGTAGTTCCAGATCAGGTCGTTGGGACGCATCCAGGCGAAGACCTTGGCCATGTCTTTGCCTTCGAGCACGCCGGCCTGATACGAGTGGCGCTTGGCGGTCTCCAGGGTCTGCTCGTCGACGAACAGGGCGACGTCGCTGTCCAGCGTCGTGTCGAGCACGCTGACCAGCAGCGTGAGGGCGTTGACCTTCTTCTCGCCGATCGCCGCGTAGTGGCCGAGCAGGGCGGTGCAGGTGATGCCGCCGGAGCAGGCGCCGAGCATGTTCACGTCTTTGCTGCCGGTGATCGCGGTGACCACGTCGACCGCTTCTTTCAGTGCGTCGATATAAGTCGACAGGCCCCACTCGCGCTGGGCCTTGGTCGGGTTGCGCCAGCTGACGATGAACGTCTGCACGTTATTGCGCAGGCAGAAGCGCGCCAGACTCTTGTCCGGGCTCAAATCGAATACGTAGAACTTGTTGATCTGCGGCGGCACCACCAGCAATGGACGCTCGTGGACTTGCTCGGTGATCGGCTTGTACTGGATCAGCTCCAGCACGTCGTTGCGAAACACCACCGCGCCTTCGGTGACACCGAGGCTCTTGCCGACCTCGAACGCGCCCATGTTTACCTGGCTCGGCATGCCGCCGTTGTGTACCAGATCCTTGGCCAGATGCGAGAGGCCATCGAGCAGGCTTTTGCCGCCGGTTTCAAAAAAGCGTTTTACCGCGGCCGGGTTGGCAGCAGTGTTGGTCGGGGCCATGGCTTCGGTCATCAGGTTGATGACGAAGTGGCCGCGGGCAATGTCCTTGGGTGACAGGCTGCTGTCATCGATCCAGGCATGGAGTTCCTTGCGCCACGCCAGGTAAGTTTGCAGATAGCGTTTGTAGAGCGGGTTCTGGCTCCACGCAGGATCAGCGAAGCGACGGTCATCGCCTGCCGGTTGCAGTTCGGATTTGCCGAACAACACGTTCTTCAGTTCGAGGCCGAAATGGGTGACGTGCTTGACGCTATGGATCGGTTGTCTGATGGCCTGTTTCAGCACCATACGAGCAGAGGCCAGCAGATCCTTTCCGCGTAGCCCAACGACGGGATTAAGCCCCAGGGTGTTTTCCGAGGCTTGGTACTTCAGGTCATCGTTATTCTTGTTACTCATCTACGACGCTCCATTGTCCTGAGACGAGTACCCGGTTTTCTGCTGTGCAGTTCCACAGCCAATGCCAGGTACTACTGCTCGGGTGACCGTTAATTCTGCATAGCTGCTTTACAGTCGTAGAGCATTGCAGGGAACTTGCCAGCTCCATTGGTTACCCGAGTTTAATTTTTTTCGCAAGCAGGCCGATCCTCGGCCACACAGCAGAGCATTCAAACAGATGAATTTAGAAAATGCCCTCTAATGAGCGCAAGGCTCGGGCTAGAGCATCAGCTTGACGATGGACTCGTTCGGGTCGCGGGTTTTTCCGGCAGCTTTGAGCTCGGCCAGATAATCGGCCCAGAGTGCGTCATGACGTCGCCCCAGCTCGTAGAGATAATCCCAGGTGAACAAGCCGCTGTCGTGACCGTCGTCGAAGGTCAGTTTCAGTGCGTAGTGACCGGCCGGTTCCAGCTTGCTCAGACCGACGTTGAGCTTGCCGAATTGCAGGATCGGTTTGCCGTGGCCCTGGACCTCGGCGGAGGGGGAATGCACGCGCAGGAATTCGGCGGGCAGGGTGTATTCCTCGCCGGACGCGTAGGTGAGCGTCAGGGTTTTCGAGGCTTTGTGCAGTTTGATGTCGGTGGGAATCATAAAAACAGCCCTGAGCTACAAGCAACAAGCTGCAAGCTTAACTCAGCCCGCAGCTTGTCGCTTGCAGCTCGGAGCTTGCCGCTCTACAGAATATAGCGGGACAGGTCTTCGTTCTGCGCCAATTCGCCGAGGTGGCTGTTGACGTATTCGGCGTCGATCAGAATCGGCTGCTCATCGTGGGTGCTGGCCAGATCGCCGGCGCTGAACGACACCTCTTCCAGCAGACGCTCAAGCAGCGTGTGCAGACGACGGGCACCGATGTTCTCGGTCTTCTCGTTGACCTGCCAGGCGATCTCCGCCAGACGCTTGATGCCTTCCGGCTGGAACTGGATGTTCAGACCTTCGGTTTTCAGCAGCGCGCAATATTGCTCGGTGAGCGAGGCATGCGGTTCGCTGAGGATACGTTCGAAGTCCGACGGGCTCAGCGCTTTGAGTTCGACGCGGATCGGCAGACGACCTTGCAGCTCCGGCACCAGATCGCTCGGCTTGCTCAGGTGGAACGCGCCGGATGCGATGAACAGGATGTGGTCGGTCTTGACCATGCCCAGTTTGGTGTTGACGGTGCAGCCTTCGATCAGCGGTAGCAGGTCGCGCTGTACACCTTCACGGGAGACATCGGCGCCGCCGACGTTGCCACGCTTGGCGACTTTGTCGATTTCGTCGATGAACACGATACCGTGCTGTTCAACCGCTTCCAGCGCTTTGGCCTTCAGCTCTTCTTCGTTGACCAGACGCCCGGCTTCTTCGTCGCGCACCAGCTTCAGCGCTTCTTTGACCTTGAGCTTGCGCGCTTTCTTTTTGCCCTTGCCCATGTTGGCGAACAAGGACTGCAACTGGTTGGTCATCTCTTCCATGCCAGGCGGCGTGGCGATTTCGATGCCGGCGACTTCAGCGACTTCGATCTCGATTTCCTTGTCATCCAGCTGACCTTCGCGCAGGCGCTTGCGGAACAGCTGGCGAGTGTTGGAATCGCTGCTCGGCGCTTCTTCATTGCTGAAGCCCATGCGCGCCGGCGGCAGCAATGCGTCGAGGATACGATCCTCGGCAGCGTCTTCAGCGCGATGGCGAACGCGGGTCATTTCCTGCTCGCGGAGCATCTTGATCGCGGCGTCGGCCAGATCACGGATGATCGATTCGACGTCACGGCCAACGTAGCCGACTTCGGTGAACTTGGTCGCTTCGACTTTGATGAACGGCGCGTTGGCCAGTTTCGCCAGACGACGGGCGATTTCGGTTTTACCGACACCGGTCGGGCCGATCATCAGGATGTTCTTCGGGGTCACTTCAACGCGCAGCTCTTCAGGCAGCTGCATGCGGCGCCAGCGGTTGCGCAGGGCAATCGCGACGGCGCGCTTGGCATCGTCCTGGCCGATGATGTGGCGGTTGAGTTCGTGGACGATTTCGCGGGGAGTCATGGACATAGTAATTGACGGTCCTCAAGCAGAAACAAGCCGTGGCACAGGGCCGCGTCAGGCTTATTCAGCGAGATCCTGCTCCTCAATGGTCTGAGTGTGGTTGGTGAATACACAGATGTCGCCGGCGATGCCGAGGGCGGTTTCGACGATTTCACGGGCCGACAGGTCGGTCTTTTTCAACAGGGCACTGGCCGCAGCCTGCGCGTAACCGCCGCCGGAACCCATGGCGATCAGGCCATCTTCGGGTTCGACCACGTCACCGTTGCCAGTGATGATCAACGAGGCGTCCTTGTTGGCGACAGCGAGCATGGCTTCCAAGCGGCTCAGGGAGCGGTCGGTGCGCCATTCTTTGGCGAGTTCGACAGCGGCGCGCACCAGGTGGCCCTGATGTTTTTCAAGCTGGCCTTCGAAACGTTCGAAGAGGGTAAAGGCGTCAGCGGTGGCACCGGCAAAACCGGCGATGACCTGGCCGTGGTACAGGCGACGGACTTTTTTCGCGTTGCCTTTCATCACGGTATTGCCGAGAGAAACCTGGCCGTCGCCGCCCATGACGACTTTGCCGTGACGGCGGACTGAAACGATGGTGGTCAAGGGAAGAGTCTCCACACAGCGGGGCGAAAGTGCCTTATGCCCATTCATATGGGGGTGCTGGAGAGGATTTCAACCGGGGAGGGTGCGCAGGGACGAACGGCGGGTGGTTGATTGATCGTTCCCACGCTCTGCGTGGGAATGCAGCCCGGGACGCTCCGCGTCCCTTAACCGCTGGGACGCAGAGCGTCCCTTGATGCGTTCCCACGCAGAGCGTGGGAACGATCGCTCGCGGGTCAGCGGCTCTGGCGTTGTTGTAACAACAGGTTGCTGAAGCCGGCGCCGGCCAGTTGTTTCTGTGCCGTGGTCAGCTGTTCACGGTTGCTGAACGGCCCGACCAATACGCGATACCAGGTTTCATCCTTCACCGTGCCCGACTCAACCGCTACGGCCTGGCCGAGCAGAATGATCTGCGCACGCACCTTGTCGGCATCGGTTTCCTTGCGGAACGAACCGGCCTGCAAGAAGAACTTGGTCACCGGCGCGGCTTTGCTCACCGGCGGTGCTGGCGGCGGGGTAATCCCGGCCAACGCTGCCTGAGCGCGCGCGGTGTCGATCTTCGCCGCTTCCGCCGGGGTCACCGGCGTGGTCGGGATGGCCGGCACTTGTGGCGTCGGCAAAGTCTTCTCTGGCACGGCGTCCGGCGGCACGATCACTTCCGATTCCGGCAGCAAGGTGTAGAAGTCGTACTTCGGCTTCACCGGTTGCGTCGGGCTCGGCGGGGTCTTGTTGGCCTCGGCGATCTTCGATGCTTTCTGCTGTTGTGCCTGTTCGACCTTCTCACGCTTGACCGTGTCGCTGCCCTTGCCCGGCTCGAGCTTCATCAGGAATACGATGAACGCGCCGACCGTCAGGCCGATGGCCATCCACAGCCAGCCCGGAATCGGTTGCTTCGCAGGAGCTTGGTAACGGCTGGCGCCACGCTTGGGTGCAGGTTTTTTCTTGGCAGCCAACTTACATACGCTCCAGAGTTTCCAGACCCAACAGCTCCAGGCCTTGCTTGAGGGTGCGACCGGTCAGCGCGGCCAGACGCAGACGGCTCTGCATCTGGGCCGGGGTCTCGGCGGCGAGGATCGGGCAGTTCTCGTAGAAGCTGGAGAACAGACCGGCAACGTCGTACAGATAAGTGCAGAGAATGTGCGGCGTGCCTTTGTCGGACACGTTGTTCAGCACTTCGCCGAACTGCGCCAGTTTCGCCGCCAGCTCTTGCTCATGTGCGGCTTCCAGGACGATCTGGCCATCGACTTCGCTGAAGTCCTTGCCCAGTTTGCGGAACACACCGGCGACGCGGGTGTAGGCGTACAGCAGGTACGGCGCGGTGTTGCCTTCGAAGTTCAGCATCAGGTCGAAGTTGAAGCTGTAGTCGCTGGTGCGGTGCTTCGACAGGTCGGCGTACTTCACCGCGCCGATGCCGACGACTTTGGCGATGTTGCGTAGTTCGTCTTCGGCCAGTTCCGGGTTCTTCTCTTTCACCAGGTTGTAGGCGCGTTCCTGCGCTTCGGTCAGCAGATCGATCAGCTTCACGGTGCCGCCGTCACGGGTCTTGAACGGACGGCCGTCGGCGCCGTTCATGGTGCCGAAGCCCATGTGCTCCATTTCCATCGGATGGGTGACGAACCCAGCCTTGCGCGCCACGGCGAACACTTGCTGGAAGTGCAGAGCCTGACGCTGGTCAACGAAGTACAGCGCACGATCAGCTTTCAGCTTGCCGCTGCGGTAGCGCACGGCGGCCAAGTCAGTGGTGGCATAGAGGTAACCGCCGTCAGCCTTGACGATGATCACCGGCAGCGGGTCGCCGTCGGCGTTCTTGAACTCGTCGAGGAACACGCACTGCGCGCCGTTGCTCTCGACCAACATGCCAGCGGCTTTCAAGTCGTTTACAACGTTGATCAGGTCGTCGTTGTAGGCGCTTTCGCCCATCACGTCGGCCATGGTCAGTTTGACGTTGAGCAGTTCGTAGATCTTCTGGCAGTGCGACAGCGAGATGTCCTTGAACTTGGTCCACAGCGCCAGGCACTCGGCATCACCGGCCTGCAGCTTGACCACCAGACCACGGGCGCGGTCGGCAAACTCTGCGGATTCATCGAAACGCTGTTTGGCGGCGCGGTAGAAGTTTTCCAGGTCAGACAGCTCGTCGCTGGTGATCGGGTTTTCCTGCAAATAAGCCATCAGCATGCCGAACTGGGTACCCCAGTCGCCAACGTGGTTCTGACGGATCACTTCGTCGCCGAGGAATTCGAGTACGCGGGCCACGCCGTCGCCGATGATCGTCGAGCGCAAGTGGCCGACGTGCATTTCTTTGGCCAGGTTCGGTGCCGACAGGTCGACCACGGTACGTTGCGCCGGGCCGGCCTTGCGTACGCCAACATGGGCATCAGCCAATGCAGCGTCGAGACGCGAGGCCAAAGCCTGGGTGTTCTGGAAGAAGTTGATGAAGCCCGGGCCAGCGATTTCGGCCTTGGTGACGTTCTCGTCAGCCGGCAGTGCGGCGATGATTTTTTCCGCCAGATCGCGCGGCTTCATGCCCGCAGGCTTGGCCAGCATCATCGCGATGTTGCTGGCGAAGTCGCCGTGAGTCTTGTCACGGGCGTTCTCCACCTGAATCGCCGGCGACAGGCCTTCAGGCAACACACCTTCGTTGACGAGTTGGGTGAGGGCTTGTTGGATCAGCTGGCGAATGGTGTCTTTCATGGTCTTCTCTTTCGACCGCAAGCGCGGCGGGCGCATCGATGCGCGGGTGGAAAAACTGGGCATTATCCGTTGCGAAGACGGGCTTGCCAACCTTAGCAGGCAGCTTATGGATATGTGGTGACATTCAGATCAAAAGATCGCAGCCTTCGGCAGCTCCTACACGGGGATACGCATTTTCCTGTAGGAGCTGCCGAAGGCTGCGATCTTTTGATCTTCAATATAAATCTACAGGGTCGACATCCAGCGACCAGCGCACCGCCCGCCCGCTCGGCATTTGCTCCAGCACCAGCAACCAGCTCGCCAGCAACCGGTGCAACGGTGCTCGCGCCGTCGCCTGCAACAAAAGCTGCGCACGATAACGCCCCGCCCGCCGCTCCATCGGCGCTGGCACCGGCCCAAGCAATTCAATCCCGCTCAGATTCTGTTCGGCCAGCAAGCGCTCGGCCTCGCTGCACGCCTCATCTAAAAAGCCTTCCGCTTGCCCCGGTTTGTGCGCTTCGGCACGCAACAACGCCAGATGCGCAAACGGTGGCAGCCCGGCTGCCCGGCGCTCGCTCAAGGCCTGCTCGGCAAAGGCGGAATAGCCTTGTTCGGTGAGCTGCACCAATAAAGGATGGTCGGCGAGGTGCGTCTGAATGATCACCTTGCCCGGCTCTTCCGCTCGCCCGGCCCGCCCGGCTACCTGCACGATCAACTGCGCCATGCGCTCGCTGGCGCGGAAGTCGCCGGAGAACAGGCCGCCGTCGGCATCCAGAATCGAAACCAGTGTCACTCGTGGAAAATGGTGCCCTTTGGCCAACATCTGTGTGCCGACCAGAATGCACGGCTGGCCTTTCTGAATCGTTGCGAACAACTGATTCATCGCGTCCTTGCGCGAGGTGCTGTCACGGTCGACGCGCAGCACCGGGTAGTCGGGGAATAGAATCGCCAGCCGTTCTTCGGCACGTTCAGTACCCGCGCCGACCGGGCGCAGATCGACCTTGTTGCACTTCGGGCACTGGCGCGGCGTGCGCTCGACGTAGCCACAGTGGTGGCAGCGCAACTCTCCGTAGCGCTGGTGCACGGTCATTCGTGCATCGCAGCGCGAGCACTCGGACATCCAGCCGCAATCATGACAAAGCAGCGTCGGGGCAAAGCCGCGGCGGTTGAGGAACACCAACACCTGTTGCCCATTCGCCAGCGTCTGACCGATGGCTTGCTGCATCGGCCCGGAAATACCGCTGTCCAGTGGACGGCTTTTCACGTCCAGACGCAGGAACCGCGGCTGCTTGGCGCCGCCGGCACGTTCATTCAGGCGTAGGAGACCGTAACGGCCGGTGTAGGCGTTGTGCAGACTTTCCAGCGATGGCGTGGCGGAGCCGAGCACGATCGGGATGTTTTCCTGCCGCGCACGCACCAGCGCCAGATCGCGGGCGTGGTAGCGCAAACCTTCCTGCTGTTTATAAGAACCGTCGTGCTCTTCATCGATGATGATCAGCCCGGGGTTTTTCATCGGCGTGAACAGCGCCGAGCGGGTGCCGATAATAATGTCGGCCTCGCCATCGCGGGCGGCGAGCCAGGCATCGAGGCGCTCGCGGTCATTGACCGCCGAGTGCAGCAGGGCGATGCGCGCATTGAAGCGCTGCTCGAAACGCGCCAGGGTCTGCGGGCCGAGGTTGATCTCCGGGATCAGTACCAAGGCCTGCTTACCGGCTTCGAGGGTTTCGCGAATCAGTTGCAAATAGACTTCGGTCTTGCCGCTGCCGGTGACGCCGGCCAGCAGGAATGCGTGATAACTGTCGAAACCGGCGCGGATCGCCTCGTATGCGGCGCGTTGTTCGGTGTTGAGCGGTAATTCCGGTTGCGCCAGCCAATGTTCGTGGCGCGCGCCTGGGGCATGGCGGCGGATTTCCACTTGCACCAGACCTTTGGCCAGCAGCAGATCGAGACTGTCTTTGCTCAACATCAGTTTGCTCAGCAACTGATGGGCGACGCCGTGCGGATGCTGAGCCAGAGTTGCCAATGCCTCACGCTGGCGCGGGGCGCGGGCAATGCGCGGGTCATCAAGGCTGGCGCCGGGGGCGGCTGACCAGAAGCGCTCTTGCCGAGCCTCGGCCAGTTCGCCCTGACGCAGTAGCACCGGCAACGCCCAGCTCAAGGTGTCGCCGAGGCTGTGTTGATAATACTGCGAGGTCCACAGGCACAGCTTGAACAGCGCCGGTGGCAGCGGCGGCGTGGCATCGAGCAGGGCCAGCGCCGGTTTGAGTTTTTCCACCGGCACTTCGCTGGTGTCGGTGACCTCGACCAGAATCCCGATCATCTCGCGCCGACCGAACGGTACCCGCAGGCGCATGCCCGGCTGCAATTGCTCGCGCAGCACGCCGGCCGGCGCACGATAGTCGAACAGGCGGCGCAAGGGTGAAGGCAGGGCGAGGCGCAGAATGGCGTCGGGCACGCGGGGGGATCTCTATAAACAGGCGGTAGGGCTAGGCACATAACCTTGTAGGAGTGAGCCTGCTCGCGATAGCGGTGTGTCATTCAGCATTTATTTCGTCTGACACACCGCTATCGCGAGCAGGCTCACTCCTACAAGGGAATCGCGTAATGGGCCGGGAGCCTAGCAGACGGTCGGTCTCGGTGACAGCTTGCGTGTTTGAAAAGGTCTGGTAGAATCCGCGGCCTAATTACGTGCGGTATTCAACAATAGTGTTGGGTGGCGGCACGCTAGCTGAGGAAGACACCATGAAAGCTGATATTCACCCGAATTACCCAGTCATCGCTGTTACCTGCAGCTGTGGCAACAAGTTCGAAACCCGTTCGACTTTCGGCAAAGCTCTGCCAATCGACGTTTGCAACGAATGCCACCCGTTCTACACCGGTAAGCAGAAGACTCTGGACACTGGCGGCCGCGTTCAGCGCTTCGCAGACCGTTTCGGTGCTTTCGGCAAGAAACCTGCTGCTGCAGAGTAAGGTTGAAGGGCCCGGTGGGCTTTTCCTCGTTGCTGAAAAAGGCGTCCCTCGCGGGCGCCTTTTTTGTGTCTGCGATTTGGCTGTCCGGGGCGCAAGCCTTCTGCCCGGCACCTGCGGGGCTGACCAGCGTCACGGTGCAGCGCGTGGTCGATGGCGACACGCTGCGCCTGAGCGATGGTCGCAGCGTACGCATGATCGGCCTCAACACGCCTGAACTGGGCAAGCAGGGCCGCAGCGACGAACCCTTCGCCGTGGCGGCACGCAAACGCCTGCAAGCGCTGGTCGATGCCAGCGGCGGACGTGTCGGTTTGCGCCCCGGCAAGCAAGCCAAAGACCATTACGGGCGTACGCTCGCGCATATTTACAGCGCCAGCGGCGCCAATCTCGAAGCGCAAATGCTCGCCGATGGCCTCGGTTTTCAGGTCGCGGTGGCGCCGAATGTCGATCTTGTTGCCTGTCAGCAAGCCGCCGAACGCAGCGCGCGAAACACCGGGCATGGCCTTTGGCGGCAGTCGCCTGTACTGAAAGCGGAGCAGATCCAGCGCTCGGGTTTCGCCGTGATCAGTGGGCGTGTGAGCAAGGTTCAGCGCAATCGCGGCGGAATCTGGATCGAGTTGCAGGATGCGCTTGTATTGCGCGTTGCACCCAATCTGGTCGGACAATTCGACAATGCCCGTTTGCAGGCGCTGAAAGGCAAGCAGATCGAGGCTCGCGGCTGGATCGTTGATCGTTCGCGGCGCGGTGGATTGCAATCCGGTCAGTCACGCTGGCTACTTCCGCTGACCGATCCATCGATGTTGCAAACGCCGCGCTAAAGAAAAATTGTAGACATTTTTTATGTCGATTGTGAACAGTCCAGCCCTTGTGCGCCGTGGCTCTTGGCCCAAAGTCGTAGGGCAGGGCGCTTGACAGGGGTGACCGCTCAGTCTTGTGGGGACTTTGCGAGGCGCGTATCCTCGCTGACCAGTCTGTCCAACAGTAAAAAGCGGAATGCCAAAATGTCTGATCTGAAAACTGCCGCTCTCGAATATCATGCCAATCCTCGTCCAGGGAAGCTGAGTGTCGAGCTCACCAAGGCCACTGCTACCGCTCGCGACTTGTCGCTGGCCTACAGCCCCGGCGTAGCTGAACCAGTGCGTGAGATCGCTCGCGATCCTGAACTGGCCTACAAATACACCGGCAAGGGCAACCTGGTTGCAGTCATTTCCGATGGCACCGCGATTCTCGGTCTGGGCAACCTCGGCCCATTGGCTTCCAAGCCAGTGATGGAAGGTAAAGGCGTACTGTTCAAGCGCTTCGCCGGCATCGACGTTTTCGACATCGAAGTCGACTCCGAAAGCCCGCAAGCCTTCATCGACACCGTAAAACGCATCTCCATCACCTTCGGTGGCATCAACCTGGAAGACATCAAGGCACCCGAGTGCTTTGAGATCGAACGTGCTCTGATCGAGCAGTGCGACATTCCGGTATTCCACGATGACCAGCACGGCACCGCGATCGTGACCGCTGCGGGCATGATCAACGCCCTGGAAATCGCTGGCAAAACCCTGCCAGAAGCGAAAATCGTCTGCCTGGGCGCCGGCGCTGCCGCCATCTCCTGCATGAAATTGCTGGTGAGCATGGGCGCACGCATCGAAAACATCTTCATGGTTGACCGTACCGGCGTGATCCACTCCGGCCGTGACGACCTGAACCAGTACAAAGCAGTATTCGCTCACGCCACCGACAAGCGCAGCCTGGCTGACGCACTGGCAGGCGCTGACGTGTTCGTCGGTCTGTCCGGCCCGAACCTGCTGAGCGCTGAAGGCCTGCTGTCGATGGCACCAAACCCGATCGTGTTCGCTTGCTCGAACCCGGATCCGGAAATCTCCCCGGAGCTGGCGCACGCTACCCGTAGCGATGTGATCATGGCCACCGGCCGTTCGGACTACCCGAACCAGGTCAACAACGTACTGGGCTTCCCGTTCATCTTCCGTGGTGCCCTGGACGTTCGCGCCAAGCGCATCAACGAAGAAATGAAAGTGGCTGCGGCCAACGCCCTGCGTGAACTGGCCAAGCTGCCTGTTCCACAGGACGTGTGCGATGCCTACGGCGGTGCTCCGCTGGAATTCGGCCGTGAGTACATCATTCCGAAGCCAATGGACAAGCGCCTGATCACCCTGATCTCCGACGCTGTGGCCAAAGCCGCGATCGAGACTGGTGTGGCGACCCTGCCGTATCCGAAGAACTACCCGCTGAAAAGCGTGGATGACGTGTTCAACGGCTAAGTCGTTGTAGCGCTTCAAACAGAAGCCCCGGCTCGTGAGAGTCGGGGCTTTTTATTGCCTGAGGATCAGCCCCTCACCCTAACCCTCTCCCTGAGGGAGAGGGGACTGATTGGGGGATGCTCGGGAGTTGCACCGACCTGAACATGCCGTGCCGAATCCATAATCGACACCATACTTTCAGGTCGATGTAGGAAGCCAGACAACTCGGTCAGTCCCCTCTCCCTCCGGGAGAGGGTTAGGGTGAGGGGCTCTTGATCTTCAGCCATAAAAAAGCCCCGCACTTCTCACGAAGGCGGGGCTTTTCAATGCCGCTGGATCAGAACAAATCGATCGGCGCCTGTTCATCCGCCGGCAGCGGGCTGCCCGGCGCCGTGCCATTGCCCAGCTCATTCACCGACGGCGGCGTGTCTTCTGCCTTGAACAGCTCGAAGTACGCGCCCGGTGTGCTCGGCGTCGCCGCACGACCACTGACCGGATCCACGCGCAGGCTCAACAAACCTTCCGGCTCAGGCTGAACATGCGGCGGCTTGTCCTTCAGCGCGGCCGACATGTAGTTCATCCAGATCGGCAGCGCCACGGTGCCACCGAACTCGCGACGACCGAGACTCTCCGGCTGGTCGAAGCCGGTCCACACCGTGGTCACGTAATCGGCGTTGTAACCGGAGAACCACGCGTCTTTCGATTCGTTGGTGGTACCGGTTTTACCGGCGATATCGCTGCGGCCCATGGCCAGCGCGCGACGGCCGGTGCCGAGCTTGATCACGTCCTGCAACATGCTGTTGAGGATGTACGTTGTGCGGCCATCGACAATTCGCTCGGCCACGGCTGGCGCTTGCGGTACGGCAGCGTTGCCCGGCGCTTCACCCGGAACCGGCGCGGCATTGACCGTGAACGACTCAGTGCTCGGCGCAGCGATACCGTCCGTCGCCGAACCACCCTGAGGCACGGTCGGCGGGTTGGCGACGAACAACGTGTCGCCATTGCGGCTTTCGATCTTGTCGATGATGTACGGGGTGATCTTGTAACCGCCGTTGGCGAACGTACTCCAACCGGTGGCGATCTCCATCGGCGTCAGCGTTGCGGTGCCCAGCGCCAGCGACAGGTTTGGCGGCAGATCCTGCTTGTTGAAACCGAAACGGGTGATGTAGTCGATGGTCTTGCCCACGCCCATCGCTTGCAGCAAGCGGATCGACACCAGGTTGCGCGACTTGTACAGCGCCTCACGCAAGCGGATCGGGCCTAGGAAGGTGTTGGTGTCGTTCTTCGGGCGCCAGACCTTGTCCAGGTACTCGTCGACGAACACGATCGGCGCATCGTTGACCAGCGTGGCAGCGGTGTAGCCGCTGTCCAGCGCGGCGCTGTAGACGAACGGTTTGAAGCTCGAACCCGGCTGACGCTTGGCCTGCATCGCGCGGTTGTAGTTGCTCTGTTCGAAGGCGAAACCGCCGACCAGCGAGCGAATCGCGCCGTTCTGCGGATCCAGCGACACCAGTGCACCTTGTGCCTGCGGGATCTGGCTGAACTTCAGCGAATTGTCTTTCTGACGCTGCACGCGAACCAGATCGCCGACCGCCGCGACATCCGACGGCTGACGCGGGTTGGCGCCCATGCTGTTGGTATTGAGGAACGGACGCGCCCATTTCATGGTGTCCCAGGCGACGTGCTCTTCGCCAGTGCGGGTCAGCACTTGCAGGCCGTTTTTGTCGACCTGAGTGACGATGGCTGGCTCGAGGCTGCTGATGGTGCGTTGTTTGGTCAGCTCACTGGCCCAGGCTTCGCGCGTCTTGCCTGGCAGGCGCGACTCGGGGCCGCGGTAGCCGTGACGCTGGTCGTAGGTCATCAAACCTTCGTGCAGTGCTGTATTGGCCATTTCCTGCAGATTGCTCGGCACCGTGGTGGTGACGCGGAAACCTTCCGTATAGGCATCGCTGCCGTAGCGGCCGACCATTTCGGCACGGGCCATTTCGGCGATGTACGGCGCGTTCACTTCCGGGGTCGGCACGTGATAGCTGGCGTTCAGCGGCTCATTGATGGCGGCGGTGTAATCCGCCTCGCTGATCTTGCCGAGCTTGTACATGCGCCCGAGGATCCAGTCGCGACGCTCTTTGCTGCGCGCCGGGTTGGCCAGCGGGTTGAAGCGCGACGGCGCTTTCGGCAGGCCGGCGATCATCGCCATCTGCGCCAGGCTGACATCGCGGATCGACTTGCCGTAATACACCTGCGCCGCCGCTTCGATGCCGTAGGCGCGGTTGCCCAGATAGATCTTGTTCACGTACAGCTCAAGGATTTCGTCCTTGGTCAGCTGCCGCTCGATCTGCAGGGCCAGAAGAATTTCGGTGGTTTTGCGCGAGAAGCTGCGTTCGCTGGTCAGGAAGAAGTTCTTCGCCACCTGCATGGTGATGGTGCTGCCGCCGGACTGAATGTGTCCGCTTTTGACCAGTTGGGTCGCGGCGCGCATCAGGCTGCTCGGATCGACGCCGTAGTGGTTGGCGAAATTGTCGTCTTCAGCACTTAGTAACGCATTAATGAAATTGGGTGGAATGTCGGCGAAACGGATCGGAGTCCGGCGCATTTCGCCAAATTCTGCGATCAACTTGTTGTCGCTGGAGTAAACCCGCAATGGAATCTGCAACTGAATGCTTCGCAGAGCCTCCACAGACGGCAAACCCGGACTAAGGTAAAGAAACGCGCCGCTGAGACCTAAAAGCAGTCCGCAGAAAACGGCGACGATGGACCAACCGAAAAATTTCAGCAGACGAATCAAGGCGTTTGGACATCCAGGGCAAAGAATGAATTTGGCGACGGGGTTCCGGCTACACACAGAACAGCCCGCGCTTGCAGTAAAAAGCGGAAAAAAACGCTGGGCATTATAAGCACTTTTCTGCTGGGGGCGTCATTTGCGCTTCTGTCAAGACGGGGTGAAGGAACGCAATGCGTATTACAGAGTCCGTAACTCACGGAAAGTCATAGGGAATTGGTAGTGCTGGGACTCTTCAATAAAAAGGCCAATACGTTACTGGGGATCGACATCAGTTCCACGTCAGTGAAGCTGCTGGAACTGAGCCGTCAGGGTGACCGCTACCGGGTCGAGGCATACGCGGTAGAGCCATTGCCGGTCAATGCCGTGGTCGAAAAGAACATCGCCGAGCTTGAAGGCGTCGGTCAGGCCCTGAGCCGCGTGCTGGTCAAGGCGCGTACCGGGCTCAAGAGCGTGGCGGTGGCAGTGGCCGGTTCCGCCGTGATCACCAAGGTCATCGAAATGGACGCCGGGCTGTCCGACGATGAACTGGAAAACCAGCTCAAGATCGAAGCCGACCAATACATTCCCTACCCGCTGGACGAAGTCGCCATCGACTTTGAAGTCCAGGGCGTATCACCGCGCAATCCCGAGCGGGTCAACGTGTTGCTCGCCGCCTGTCGCAAGGAAAACGTCGAAGTCCGTGAAGCGGCGCTGGCTCTCGCCGGGCTGACCGCGCGGGTGGTCGATGTCGAGGCTTATGCGCTGGAGCGTTCGTTCGGCTTGCTGGCAACGCAACTGGCGGCCTCTCAGGAGCGCTTGACCGTGGCAGTGGTCGACATCGGCGCGACCATGACCACCCTCAGCGTCCTGCACAACGGCAAGATCATCTACACCCGCGAGCAACTGTTCGGGGGGCGGCAATTGACCGAAGAAATCCAGCGGCGTTATGGCCTGACCCTCGAGCAGGCGGGGCTGGCGAAAAAGCAGGGTGGTCTGCCCGATGATTACATCACTGAGGTCTTGCAGCCGTTCCGTGAGGCGCTGGTGCAGCAGGTCTCACGCTCATTGCAGTTCTTCTTCGCCTCCGGGCAATACAACGCGGTCGATCACATTCTGCTCGCCGGTGGCACGGCGTCAGTGCCTGGGCTGGACCGGTTGATCGAGCAACGCCTGAACACGCCGACGCAAGTGGCCAACCCGTTTTCCAATATGGCCTTGAGCAGCAAGGTCAACGCCGGTGCGCTGGCCAGCGATGCGCCGGCGCTGATGATTGCCTGCGGGCTCGCGCTCAGGAGTTTCGACTGATGGCGCGGATCAACCTCTTACCCTGGCGCGAGGAGCGTCGCGAAGAACGGCGCAAGCGCTTCCTGCTGGCCTTGATCGGCGTGGTGGTCGGCTCGGTCGGCGCGGTGCTCATTGCCGACCAGATCATCAGTGCGGCGATTACGCGGCAAGTGGCGCGCAATGATTACATCGGCAAGCAGATCGCTGTGGTCGACGAGCGGATCAAACAGATCAGCGATCTCAAGGCCCGGCGTCAGCAACTGGTCGAGCGCATGCGCATCATCCAGGACTTGCAGGGCAACCGGCAGATCAGCGGCCGAATCTTCGATCAATTGGCACGCACACTGCCTGACGGGGTGTATTTCACCGATGTGAAGATGGCCGGCAAAACCCTGTCGATCAGTGGCGCCGCAGAGTCCAACAACCGCGTCTCGGACCTGATGCGCAATCTGGAGGCGTCGGACTGGTTTGATGCGCCGAGTCTCAACGAAGTCAAGGCGACGACCGCTGGCCAGGTGGACCAGACCAACACGTTTGAACTGACCGTACGGCAGACCCAGCCGCAAGCTGTGGAGGACGACCAATGAAACCGTCCGAATGGCTTGAAAGTTTGCGCGACATCGATTTCAACGATCTCGATACCAGCAACATCGGTTCGTGGCCGGCGGCGGTGAAATTTATCGCCGGAGCGCTGTTGATGGTGCTGGTGTTGGCGCTTGGCTATAACTTTTTCATCAGTGACATGGAAAATCAGCTGGATGCCAAGCGCGAAGAGGAGGCCACGCTCAAGGAACAATTTGCCAGCAAGGCGCGCCTGTCAGCCAATCTTGAGCTGTACACCCAGCAAATGAAGGAGATGGAAAATACCTTCGGCGTATTGCTGCGCCAATTGCCCAGTGACACCGAAGTGCCGGGGCTGCTGGAAGACATCACCCGTACCGGTCTGGGCAGTGGTCTGGAGTTCGAAGAGATCAAACTGCTGCCGGAGGTCACCCAGCAGTTCTACATAGAACTGCCGATTCAGATCACCGTCACCGGCGCCTATCACGATCTCGCCACCTTCGTCAGCGGCGTGGCTGGACTGCCGCGCATCGTTACCCTGCATGACTTCGAACTGGCGCCGGCCGATAAAGAAGGCGGGCCGAAGCTGCGCATGAGCATCCTTGCCAAGACCTACCGTTATAACGACAAGGGGCTGCAGAAATGAGCCCGATTCGTTGTATCGCGTTGTCGATGACGCTGCTCGCGTTGAACGGTTGTGGTGGTAGCGATGACTTCGGTGACCTCGATGCCTACTTGAATGAAGTGCGCCTGCGCCCGGCAGGCAAGATTGAACCAACCCCGACATTTCGGTCTTACCCAACATTCACTTACAGCGCTGCCAACCTGCGCAGTCCGTTCTCGCGCCAGGTGCGCGTCGATCTGGCCGGGCAGAAGCACGGCTCGCGCAACGTCAAACCCGACCCCAACCGGGTCAAGCAATACCTCGAAGGTTTCAATATCGAGCAGTTTGAGATGGTTGGCACGATCTCCAATGTTTCCGGCTCCTTTGCGTTGTTGCGCGGGGCGGGCGGGGTGCATCGGCTGAAAGTCGGCGATTACCTGGGGCGCAATGACGGTCGCATCGTCGCCATCAGCGCCACCCAGGTCGATGTCGTCGAAATTGTGCCCGACGGCGAAGGCGCCTGGCTGGAGCGTCCGCGCACCATTCCTTTGAAAGAGCACTCATAGTGGAAGTCGAATAATGAACAGGATTTTCTCCACCCTCGGTTTTTCGCTATGGATAGCGCTGATGTCGCCGATGGTATTCGCGGCCAATCTGAAGACGCTCGATGTGGCGGCGTTGCCAGGTGATCGCGTCGAACTGAAGTTGTCGTTCGACGCGCCGCCGCCGCAACCCAAGGGCTACACCACCGAATCACCGGCGCGGATTGCGCTGGACCTGCCCGGTGTCGCCAGTCAGTTGGCGAGCAAGAACCTTGACCTGGGCAGCGGCAATGCGCGCACCGCTACGGTGGTCGAGGCCAAGGACCGCACGCGGCTGATCGTCAGTCTCACGCAACTGGCGCCTTATAACACGCGGGTCGAAGGCAATAATCTATTCGTGGTGGTGGGGCAGGGTGCGCCAGCGGCTGCGCCGCGACCGGCAGCCGTGGCGCCGCGGCCGGCCACTGCGGCAGCCGCGCCTGCCAGGGCTCCGGTGCCGAAAAGCCGCGCCATTCGCGGCGTGGATTTTCAACGCGGTACAGCCGGCGAAGGCAATGTCGTCATCGATCTGTCCGACCCGACCATTGCCCCGGATATCCAGGAACATGACGGCAAGATCATCCTCAGCTTTGCCCGCACGCAGTTGCCAGACAAGTTGCGGGTGCGCCTCGACGTCAAGGATTTTGCTACTCCGGTGCAGTTCGTCAATGCCGGGGTGAGCGGTGATCGCACGGTTATTACTGTCGAACCCAGCGGCACCTACGAGTACTCCACCTTCCAGACCGACAACAAGCTGACCGTCAGCATCCGCCCGATGACCGTCGATGACCTGCAGAAACGTAATGCCGACCGTCAGGCGTACGTTGGCGAAAAGCTCTCGCTGAACTTCCAGGACATTGATGTGCGCTCGGTGCTGCAACTGATCGCCGACTTCACCAACCTCAATCTGGTCGCCAGCGACACGGTGCAGGGCGGCATCACCTTGCGTTTGCAAAACGTGCCGTGGGATCAGGCGCTGGATCTGGTGCTGAAAACCAAAGGTCTGGATAAACGCAAGATCGGCAATGTGCTGCTGGTCGCTCCCGCCGATGAAATCGCTGCCCGCGAGCGCCAGGAACTGGAGTCGCAGAAGCAGATTGCCGAACTGGCGCCGTTGCGCCGTGAGCTGCTGCAAGTGAATTACGCCAAGGCGGCGGACATCGCCAAGCTGTTCCAGTCGGTGACCAGTGCCGAGGCTAAAATCGACGAGCGCGGTTCGATTACTGTCGATGAGCGGACCAACAACATCATTGCCTACCAGACTCAGGATCGTCTCGACGAACTGCGGCGGATCGTGGCGCAGCTGGATATTCCGGTGCGTCAGGTGATGATCGAGGCGCGGATCGTCGAGGCCAACGTCGATTACGACAAAAGCCTGGGCGTGCGCTGGGGCGGCTCGATCCAGAACAAGGGCAACTGGAACGCTTCCGGGGTCAACGGTTCATCAACCACCATTGGTACGCCGGGCAGCACCAGTACCAACTCACCGTTTGTCGATATGGGGACCGTGGGTAATACCTCGGGGATCGGCATTGCCTTCATCACTGACAATGTCTTGCTCGATCTCGAGCTGACAGCGATGGAGAAAACCGGCAACGGCGAAATCGTCTCGCAGCCGAAAGTGGTCACCTCCGACAAGGAAACCGCAAAAATCCTCAAAGGCACCGAGATTCCGTATCAGGAAGCCAGCTCCAGCGGTGCCACGTCGGTGTCGTTCAAGGAGGCATCGCTGTCGCTGGAAGTCACGCCGCAGATCACCCCCGACAATCGCATCATCATGGAGGTCAAGGTCACCAAGGACGAACCGGATTACCTGAACAAAGTGCAGGATGTGCCGCCGATCAAGAAAAACGAGGTCAACGCCAAGGTACTGGTCAATGACGGCGAAACCATCGTGATTGGCGGTGTTTTCTCAAATACTCAAAGCAAGGTCGTAGATAAGGTGCCATTTCTTGGCGATGTGCCGTATCTTGGCCGCCTTTTCCGGCGTGATGTGGTTTCGGAGAAAAAATCCGAGCTGCTGGTATTTCTCACACCACGTATCATGAATAACCAGGCGATTGCTGTGAGTCGTTGATTCTGTGCGAAATTTGATTCTTGTAGGACCGATGGGCGCTGGCAAAAGCACCATCGGCCGGTTGCTGGCCAAAGAGCTGCGCCTGCCGTTCAAAGATTCCGACAAGGAAATTGAACTGCGCACGGGCGCCAATATCCCGTGGATCTTCGACAAGGAAGGCGAACCCGGCTTTCGTGACCGTGAGCAGGCGATGATCGCCGAGCTGTGCGCGTTCGATGGCGTGGTGTTGGCGACCGGCGGTGGCGCAGTCATGCGCGATGCCAATCGCAAGGCCCTGCATGAGGGTGGGCGAGTGGTGTATCTGCACGCCTCCGTTGAACAGCAGGTCGGCCGTACGTCTCGCGACCGCAATCGGCCATTGCTGCGCACCGCCAATCCGGAGAAAACCCTGCGCGACCTGCTGGCGATTCGGGATCCGCTCTATCGGGAAATCGCCGATCTGGTGGTGGAAACCGACGAACGGCCGCCGCGCATGGTGGTGCTCGACATTCTCGATCGTCTGGCGCAACTTCCTCCCCGTTAAAGCAGCGCTCGAAATGCGCTATCCTCGGCGTCCTGTCACAGCTCGTCGAGGTTGTGGCGGATGGCGTGCGAGCGGCGTCATACCCGCTATAGGCCGCAGATAACCAATAATTCAGGGCAGGACGCCTGCTTCCATCTTCACTGTGGGGACACATGCAGACACTCAAGGTCGATCTAGGCGAGCGCAGCTACCCGATTCATATTGGCGAAGGTTTGTTGGATCAGCCGGAACTGCTGGCTCCGCATATTCACGGGCGGCAGGTGGCAATCATCTCCAACGAGACCGTTGCGCCGCTCTATCTTGAGCGTCTGACCCGCAGCCTGGCGCAGTTCTCGGTGATCTCCGTGGTGCTGCCGGACGGCGAAGCCTTCAAGAACTGGGAAACCCTGCAACTGATTTTCGACGGTCTGCTGACCGCCCGTCATGACCGCCGCACCACCGTGATCGCCCTCGGCGGCGGTGTGATCGGCGACATGGCCGGCTTCGCCGCTGCCTGCTACCAGCGCGGTGTCGACTTTATCCAGATTCCTACTACGTTGCTGTCCCAGGTTGATTCGTCGGTGGGCGGCAAGACGGGTATCAATCATCCGTTGGGCAAGAACATGGTCGGCGCGTTCTATCAGCCGAACGTGGTGCTGATCGATACGGCGTCCCTGAAAACCCTGCCAGAGCGCGAGCTGTCCGCCGGTCTGGCCGAAGTCATCAAATACGGGCTTATCTGTGACGAGCCGTTCCTGACCTGGCTCGAAGAAAACGTCGATGCCCTGCGTGCGCTCGACCAGAAAGCCCTGACTTACGCGATCGAGCGCTCTTGCGCAGCGAAGGCTGCGGTGGTCGGTGCCGATGAGAAGGAAACCGGCGTGCGCGCCACGCTCAATCTCGGCCACACCTTCGGCCACGCCATCGAGACCCACATGGGCTATGGTGTCTGGCTGCACGGTGAGGCCGTCGCGGCTGGCACCGTAATGGCGCTGGAAATGTCCGCGCGCCTGGGCTGGATCAGCGAACAGGAGCGTGATCGCGGCATTCGTCTGTTCCAGCGAGCCGGTCTGCCGGTGATCCCGCCGACGGAAATGACCGAAGCCGATTTCCTGGAACACATGGCAATTGATAAAAAAGTGATCGACGGTCGTCTGCGCCTGGTGCTGCTGCGCCGGATGGGCGAAGCGGTAGTGACCGACGATTATCCGAAAGAGGTTCTACAGGCCACGCTGGGAGCGGATTACCGCGCCCTGGCTCAGCTTAAAGGTTAATAAGATTCCGATGACTAGTTTGCATGCCGACGAGGCGTTCCTCGGCCATTTCCAGTTAAGTCACGACCCGTTCGCGCCACGCGTACCGGGCTTCAAGTTCTTCCCGGCCCAGCGCAAACCGGTGCTGGGTCAATTGCATCATCTGGCGCGTTACAGCCAGTTGCTGCTGGTGGTCACTGGCCCGCAAGGCAGCGGCAAGACGCTGCTGCGTCAGGCGCTGGTCGCCAGCACCAACAAGCAGTCGGTACAGAGCGTGGTGGTTTCCGCCCGTGGCGCCGGTGATGCCGCTGGCGTGCTGCGCCAGGTCGCGCAGGCGCTGAACGTCGCTCAGGCCGAAGTTGGCGCGATTCTGGACCAGGTTGTGCAACTCGCGCTGACCGGCCAGGAAGTCTATCTGTTGGTGGACGACGCTGAGCAGCTCGACGAGTCCGCCCTGGAAGCGCTGATGGCGCTGGGTGCCGGCGCTCCGGAAGGTCGCCCGCATGTGTTCCTGTTCGGTGAGTCGTCGCTGATCGCTCAACTCGAGGCTTTGCACCTCGAAGAAGAGCGTTTCCACGTCATCGAATTGCAGCCGTACACGGAAGAAGAGACCCGCGAATATCTCGACCAACGGCTCGAAGGAGCAGGCCGCGGTGTCGAACTTTTCACCGCGGATCAGATCTCTGATATTCACGAAAGTGCCGAGGGTTGGCCGGGCAACATCAACCAGGTCGCTCGCGATGCTCTGATCGAAGTCATGATTGCCAGCCGCTCTGCGGTCAAGCGTCCAAGTATGGGGTTCAACATGCCGAAGAAACACGTATTGGCGATTTCCGCCGTCGTTGTGGTCGCGGTCGCCGCCGCCTGGCTGATGCCGGGTCGCAACAAGGCGCCAACCACCGGCGCACCGGCCAATGAACAGGCGCAGTTGCCGTTGGGCCAGGGCGCAGCCAATGGCGGCGCGCCGAACGTCGAATTCGCCGGTAATACGCAGCCGATGCCGCTGCCGTTGGTCGGCAACTCGCAACCGGTGATGCGCGGTCCGTTGGCCGAAGCGGCCGGTGGCATTACCGAAGGCGACGATGGCGTGCCGCTGGAAGGTTCCAGCGACACCCCGCCAACCGTGACCACTTCGGCGCCACCCGCGGGTGTTCCGGCAGGTCCTGCGCCAACACCGGTTCCTGTCCCGGCAGCCAAGCCGACCCCTGCGCCAACTCAGGTTGCCACCGCCAAGCCTGCTCCAGCAGCGCCAGCAGCCAAACCGGCTCCGGCGCCAGCCAAACCTGTTGCAGCCGCGAAACCGGCCGAGAAGCCGATTACTGTCGCCAAAGCGGCCGGTGGCAGCTGGTACGCCGGTCAGCCGACCGGTAACTACGTGGTGCAGATTCTCGGCACCAGCTCGGAAGCTGCCGCGCAAAGCTTCGTCAAGGAGCAGGGTGGTGAGTACCGTTATTTCAAGAAAGTCCTCAACGGCAAGCCGCTTTACGTGATCACCTACGGCAACTTTGCCAATCGTGATGCGGCCGTTTCTGCCATCAAGGCCTTGCCAGCGAAGGTTCAGGCTGGTAAACCTTGGCCTCGCACTGTCGCCAGCGTCCAACAGGAACTGGCAACAACTCGCTGAAGATTCGGCGGCCTTACCCAGGCCGCCTCTCCAAGCACCTCAAAATTTCTACGAGTGCGCGCTTCCTTCCAGGTCGCGTGCCTTGTGGTGTCTGCGTCACAGTAGTCTTTGAGTCGTTGCGGTCAAAATTAAAAAAGTTTTGACTAGCACAGCAGATCGCTTTAAACCTTTCACAAATGCGACATGAATTTGCGACATTTCGTCGTCAAATTTGTGAGCCTCTGTGTCGCTGTGTACAATGACCACCCTTTTGCCCCTGCTAAGCCGGCGTACGTTCGGCGCGGGGTGCAAGTGGTTGAATTGAAAAGAAATTTGCCTCGAAGAGAGGCAGCCTGGTGAGAAAGTGTCTATGAAAGCAGGTCTGTACCAACCAGATGAATTCAAGGATAACTGCGGTTTCGGCCTGATAGCCCATATGCAGGGCGAGCCCAGTCATACCCTTTTGCAAACGGCCATCGAGGCCCTGACCTGCATGACCCACCGCGGTGGGATTAATGCCGACGGCAAGACCGGTGACGGTTGCGGTCTGCTGATTCAAAAACCTGATGCGTTCCTGCGCGCCATTGCCCAGGAAATCTTCAGCGTCGAACTGCCCAAGCAATATGCAGTGGGCATGGTTTTCTTCAACCAGGATCCGGTCAAGGCCGAAGCCGCTCGCGAGAACATGAACCGCGAGATCCTCGCTGAAGGCCTGCAACTGATCGGCTGGCGCAAAGTGCCGATCGACACCAGCGTCCTCGGCCGCCTGGCCCTTGAGCGCCTGCCGCAGATCGAGCAGGTGTACATCGGCGGTGAAGGCCTGAGCGATCAGGACATGGCCGTGAAGCTGTTCAGTGCGCGTCGTCGTTCGTCGGTGGCCAATGCCGTCGACTCCGACCACTACATCTGCAGCTTTTCGCACAAAACCATCATCTATAAAGGCCTGATGATGCCGGCCGACCTGGCCGCGTTTTATCCAGACCTGAGCGACGAGCGCCTGCAAACCGCGATCTGCGTGTTCCACCAGCGCTTCTCCACCAACACCCTGCCGAAATGGCCGCTGGCGCAGCCATTCCGCTTCCTCGCCCACAACGGCGAGATCAACACCATCACCGGTAACCGTAACTGGGCGCAGGCCCGTCGGACCAAGTTCACCAACGATCTGATGGATCTGGAAGAGCTCGGCCCGCTGGTCAACCGTGTCGGTTCCGACTCTTCGAGCATGGACAACATGCTCGAGCTGATGGTCACCGGCGGCATCGATCTGTTCCGTGGCGTGCGGATGATCATTCCGCCGGCGTGGCAGAACGTCGAAACCATGGACCCGGATCTGCGTGCGTTCTACGAGTACAACTCGATGCACATGGAGCCGTGGGACGGCCCGGCTGGCGTAGTAATGACCGACGGTCGTTACGCGGTGTGCCTGCTCGACCGTAACGGTCTGCGTCCGGCGCGTTGGGTCACCACCACCAACGGTTTCATCACCCTCGCGTCGGAAATCGGCGTGTGGGATTACAAGCCTGAAGACGTGATTGCCAAGGGCCGTGTCGGCCCTGGCCAGATCTTCGCGGTGGACACCGAAACCGGGCAGATCCTCGACACCGATGCGATCGACAACCGCCTGAAGTCCCGTCATCCGTACAAGCAATGGCTGCGCAAGAATGCCCTGCGCATTCAGGCGACCATGGAAGACAACGACCACGGTTCGGCGTTCTACGACGTCGATCAGCTCAAGCAATACATGAAGATGTATCAGGTCACGTTCGAAGAGCGCGATCAGGTGCTGCGTCCGCTCGGCGAGCAAGGCTACGAAGCCGTTGGCTCGATGGGTGACGACACGCCGATGGCCGTGCTGTCGCAGCGCGTGCGCACGCCGTACGACTATTTCCGTCAGCAGTTCGCGCAGGTCACCAACCCGCCGATCGACCCGCTGCGTGAAGCCATCGTGATGTCGCTGGAAATCTGCCTCGGTGCCGAGCGCAACATTTTCCAGGAGTCGCCGGAACACGCTTCGCGCGTGATCCTCAGCTCGCCGGTCATTTCCCCGGCCAAGTGGCGCTCGCTGATGAACCTCGACCGCCCGGGTTTCGAGCGGCAGATCATCGACCTCAACTACGACGAAAGCGTTGGCCTCGAAGCGGCGATCCGCAACGTTGCCGATCAGGCTGAAGAAGCCGTACGCGCCGGGCGTACCCAGATCGTTCTGAGCGACCGTCATATCGCGCCGGGCAAGCTGCCGATCCACGCCTCGCTGGCGACCGGTGCGGTGCACCATCGTCTGACCGAAAAAGGCCTGCGTTGCGACTCCAACATCCTCGTTGAAACCGCGACCGCCCGTGACCCGCATCACTTCGCGGTGCTGATCGGTTTCGGCGCCTCGGCGGTCTATCCGTTCCTCGCGTACGAAGTGCTGGGCGACCTGATCCGTACCGGTGAAGTACTGGGCGACCTCTATGAGGTGTTCAAGAACTACCGCAAAGGCATCACCAAAGGTCTGCTGAAGATCCTCTCGAAGATGGGCATCTCGACCATTGCTTCGTACCGTGGTGCGCAGCTGTTCGAGGCCATCGGCCTGTCCGAAGAAGTCTGCGACCTGAGCTTCCGTGGCGTGCCGAGCCGCATCAAGGGTGCGCGTTTCGTCGACATCGAAGCCGAGCAGAAAGCACTGGCCAGCGAAGCCTGGAGTCCGCGCAAGCCGATCCAGCAGGGCGGTCTGCTGAAGTTCGTCCACGGTGGCGAATATCACGCCTACAACCCGGACGTGGTCAACACCCTGCAAGCCGCTGTGCAGCAGGGCGACTACGCCAAGTTCAAGGAATACACCTCGCTGGTGGACAACCGTCCGGTGTCGATGATCCGCGATCTGTTCAAGGTCAAGACCCTCGATACGCCGCTGGACATCAGTGAAATCGAACCGTTGGAATCGGTGCTCAAGCGCTTCGACTCCGCCGGTATCTCGCTGGGCGCCTTGTCGCCGGAAGCTCACGAAGCCCTGGCCGAAGCCATGAACCGCCTCGGTGCGCGTTCGAACTCCGGCGAAGGCGGTGAAGACCCGGCGCGTTACGGCACCATCAAGAGCTCGAAAATCAAGCAGGTCGCGACTGGCCGTTTCGGCGTAACCCCGGAATACCTGGTCAACGCCGAAGTGCTGCAGATCAAGGTCGCGCAAGGCGCCAAGCCGGGCGAGGGCGGGCAACTGCCGGGCGGTAAAGTCAACGGTTTGATCGCCAAGCTGCGTTACGCAGTGCCGGGTGTAACGCTGATTTCGCCGCCGCCGCACCACGACATCTACTCGATCGAAGACTTGTCGCAGCTGATTTTTGACCTGAAGCAGGTCAACCCGAAGGCACTGGTTTCGGTGAAGCTGGTAGCTGAAGCAGGCGTCGGCACCATCGCCGCCGGTGTGGCCAAGGCCTACGCGGACTTGATCACCATCTCCGGCTACGACGGTGGCACCGGTGCATCGCCGCTGACCTCGATCAAATACGCCGGCGCACCGTGGGAGCTCGGCCTCGCTGAAACCCACCAGACCCTGCGCGGCAACGACCTGCGTGGCAAAGTCCGGGTGCAGACCGACGGCGGCCTGAAAACCGGCCTCGACGTGATCAAGGCAGCGATTCTCGGCGCCGAAAGCTTCGGCTTCGGTACCGCGCCGATGATCGCGCTGGGCTGCAAATACCTGCGTATCTGCCACCTGAACAACTGCGCCACCGGCGTTGCGACGCAGAACGAGAAGCTGCGCAAGGATCACTACATCGGTACCGTCGACATGGTGGTGAATTTCTTCACCTACGTCGCCGAGGAAACCCGTGAATGGCTGGCCAAGCTCGGCGTGCGTTCCCTCGAAGAGCTGATCGGTCGTACCGATCTGCTGGAAATCCTCGAAGGCCAGACCGCCAAGCAAAACCACCTGGACCTGACGCCGCTGTTGGGCAGCGATCACATCCCGGCGGACAAGCCACAGTTCTGCGGTGTTGAGCGCAACCCGCCGTTCGACCAAGGCCTGCTGGCCGAGAAGATGGTCGAGATGGCCTCGTCGGCGATCAACGACATGAGCGGCGCCGAGTTCGACCTGGATATCTGCAACTGCGATCGTTCGATCGGCGCGCGGATCTCCGGCGAAATCGCCCGCAAGCACGGCAACCAAGGGATGGCGAAAGCGCCAATCACCTTCCGCTTCAAAGGCACTGCCGGGCAGAGCTTCGGCGTATGGAACGCCGGCGGTCTGAACATGTACCTGGAAGGTGACGCCAACGACTACGTCGGCAAAGGCATGACCGGTGGCAAGCTGACCATCGTGCCGCCGAAGGGCAGCGTTTATAAGACTCAGGAAAGCGCCATCATCGGCAACACCTGCCTGTATGGCGCCACGGGCGGCAAGCTGTTCGCCGCCGGCACCGCAGGCGAGCGTTTCGCCGTGCGTAACTCCGGTGCCCACACGGTCGTGGAAGGCACTGGCGATCACTGCTGTGAGTACATGACCGGTGGTTTCGTCTGCGTTCTGGGCAAGACCGGTTACAACTTCGGCTCTGGCATGACCGGTGGTTTCGCCTACGTGCTCGATCAGGACAACACCTTCGTTGACCGGGTCAACCACGAGCTGGTTGAAATCCAGCGGATCAGCGGCGAGGCGATGGAAGCCTATCGCAGCCACCTGCAAAACGTGCTGAACGAGTACGTCGCCGAAACCGACAGCGAGTGGGGTCGTGAACTCGCCGAAAACCTCGATGACTACTTGCGCCGTTTCTGGCTGGTCAAACCGAAGGCGGCGAGTTTGAAATCTCTGCTCTCCAGTACTCGTGCGAGTCCGCAATAACGGCGCAGCTGCAAGCCACTGGCTTCAAGCGGCAAGCTGGAGCCAGTGCGCGCTGTAACGGACTAATGTGATTTTCTTGCAGCTTGAAGCTTGTAGCTTGGAGCTGTCGTGTAAGAGGTTTTGAAGATGGCCGAACGTCTCAGTAACGACTTTCAATTCATCGATGTCGGGCGCAAAGATCCGAAGAAGAAACTGTTGCGTCAACGCAAGAAAGAGTTCGTCGAAATCTACGAACCGTTCAAACCCCAGCAGTCGGCCGATCAGGCCCACCGCTGCCTGGGTTGCGGCAACCCGTATTGCGAATGGAAGTGCCCGGTGCACAACTTCATTCCCAACTGGCTGAAGCTGGTGGCCGAGGGCAACATCCTTCAGGCCGCCGAACTGTCGCACCAGACCAACACCCTGCCGGAAGTCTGCGGCCGGGTCTGTCCGCAGGATCGTCTGTGCGAGGGTGCCTGCACCCTTAACGACGGTTTCGGCGCGGTGACCATCGGTTCGGTCGAGAAGTACATCACCGACACCGCGTTCGCCATGGGCTGGCGCCCGGACATGTCCAAGGTCAAACCGACCGGCAAACGTGTCGCGATCATCGGTGCGGGCCCGGCGGGTCTGGGCTGTGCCGACGTGCTGGTACGCGGTGGCGTGACCCCGGTGGTGTTCGACAAGAACCCGGAAATCGGTGGCTTGCTGACCTTCGGCATCCCCGAGTTCAAGCTGGAAAAGACCGTGCTGAGCAATCGTCGCGAAGTCTTCACCGGCATGGGCATCGAGTTCCGTCTGAATACCGAAGTCGGCAAAGACGTGACCATGGAACAACTGCTCGCCGAATACGATGCAGTGTTCATGGGCATGGGCACCTACACCTACATGAAGGGCGGTTTTGCCGGTGAGGATCTGCCGGGCGTCTATGACGCACTGGATTTCCTGATCGCCAACGTCAACCGCAACCTGGGCTTTGAAAAGTCGCCGGAAGACTTCGTCGACATGAAAGGCAAGAAGGTTGTGGTGCTCGGCGGCGGCGACACGGCGATGGACTGCAACCGCACGTCGATCCGTCAGGGCGCCAAGTCCGTGACCTGCGCGTATCGTCGTGACGAAGCGAACATGCCCGGCTCGCGCAAAGAGGTGAAGAACGCCAAGGAAGAAGGCGTGAAATTCCTCTACAACCGTCAGCCGATCGCCATCGTCGGTGAGGACAAGGTTGAAGGCGTGAAAGTGGTCGAGACCCGTCTCGGCGAACCGGACGCCCGTGGCCGTCGCAGCCCTGAGCCGATCCCGGGCTCCGAAGAGATCATCCCGGCCGACGCCGTGGTTATCGCCTTCGGTTTCCGCCCGAGCCCGGCGCCGTGGTTCGAGCAGTTCGAGATCCAGACCGACAGCCAGGGCCGCGTTGTTGCGCCTGAGCAAGGTCAGTACAAGCACCAGACCAGCAACCCGAAAATCTTCGCCGGTGGCGACATGGTGCGCGGTTCCGACCTGGTGGTGACGGCGATCTTCGAAGGCCGCAATGCTGCCGAAGGGATCCTCGATTACCTGGGCGTCTGATTACATTTCAAGCTGAAATGCGATCAAAAATGTGGGAGCGAGCCTGCTCGCGAAAGCGGTCTGTCAGCCAACTTAAATGTTGGATGTGCCGGCCTCTTCGCGAGCAGGCTCGCTCCCACAGTTATTTTTGGGGGCTGCAAAATCTGCATTCCAACGCAATAAATTGACCCGATAGACAAAAGGCTGACCTGCATCCGTGCCTTTTGCGTCGCGCTCTGAGAAAATGCCCGCACTTTTTTTCCGGATGCCGACATGACTGCCCTGAAGAACGACCGTTTCCTCCGCGCCCTGCTCAAGCAACCCGTAGACGTCACCCCGGTGTGGATGATGCGTCAGGCCGGCCGCTACCTGCCGGAATACCGCGCCAGCCGCGCCCAGGCCGGTGATTTCATGAGCCTGTGCATGAATCCGGAATTCGCCTGCGAAGTCACCATGCAACCGCTCGACCGCTATCCACAACTGGACGCGGCGATCCTGTTTTCCGACATCCTCACCATCCCCGATGCCATGGGCCAAGGTCTGTACTTCGAGACCGGTGAAGGCCCGCGCTTCAAGAAAGTCGTCAGCACCCTCGCCGACATCGAAGCCTTGCCAATCCCGGATCCGCACAAAGACCTCGGCTACGTGATGGACGCGGTCAGCACCATCCGTCGCGAATTGAACGGTCGTGTGCCGCTGATCGGTTTCTCCGGCAGCCCGTGGACCCTGGCGACCTACATGGTCGAAGGCGGCTCGTCGAAAGACTTCCGCAAGACCAAAGCCATGCTCTACGACAACCCGCAGGCCATGCACCTGCTGCTGGATAAACTGGCGCAATCGGTGACCTCGTACCTCAACGGCCAGATCATGGCTGGCGCGCAAGCGGTGCAGATCTTCGATACCTGGGGCGGCAACCTGTCGGCGGCGGCGTATCAGGAGTTCTCGCTGGCCTACATGAAGAAAATCGTCAGCGGCCTGATCCGCGAACACGACGGTCGCAAAGTGCCGGTGATCCTCTTCACCAAGAACGGCGGCCTGTGGCTGGAAAGCATCGCCGAGGCTGGCGCCGACGCACTGGGCCTGGACTGGACCTGCGACATCGGCAACGCCCGCGCCCGTGTCGGCGACAAGGTTGCGCTGCAAGGCAACATGGACCCGACCGTGCTCTACGCCAAACCGGAAGCGATCCGCACTGAAGTCGGGCGCATTCTGGCCAGCTACGGCAAGGGCAGCGGTCACGTGTTCAACCTCGGCCATGGCATCACGCCTGAGGTTGATCCGGAGCACGCCGGTGCATTCCTGCGCGCGGTGCATGAGCTGTCTGCGCAGTATCACGAGTGATCGCCACACCATAAAAAACGCCCGGCTAAATGCCGGGCGTTTTTGTTTGCACGATCCTACGTCGGACACGGACCCATTGTAGGAGTGAGCCTGCTCGCGATAGCGGTGAGTCAGTCGCTGAATGTACTGGCTGACACTCCGCTATCGCGAGCAGGCTCACTCCTACATGGGTTACGCGTCAGGCTTTGACACCGCTGAGAGGCGGCAACTTCGCCAGCTTCAATGCGACCAGCAGCGCGATCAGCAACAGCGCGCCGATAAACAGGCCGATGCCATTCCACCCGCCGAGATGCCAGAACACCCCGCCAGCCGTGCCGGCAATACTCGACCCGGCGTAGTAGCTGAACAAATACAACGACGATGCCTGGCCCTTGGCCTTGGTCGCGCGGCGGCCGATCCAGCTACTCGCCACAGAATGCGCTCCAAAGAAACCAAAGGTGAAAATCAGCATGCCGACGATCACCAGTAGCAGCGGCGTAAACATCGTCAACGCAAGGCCGGCAAACATCAGCGCAATGGTCGCCCACAACACTTTGCGCCGCCCCAGTTTGTCCGCCAGCGAACCAATCTTCGCCGAGCTGTAGATCCCCGACAGATACACCACCGACAGCAGACCCACGAATACCTGATCAAGGTTGTACGGCGCAGCCAGCAAGCGATAACCGATGTAGTTGAACAGGGTGACGAATGCACCCATCAGCACGAATGCCTCCAGAAACAGCAACGGCAGACCGGCATCGCGAAAGTGCATGGTGAAGCCGTCGAGCAAACTGCGCGGGTGCAGCGAGCGTGAGCGGAAGTTGCGCGACTCGGGGAGGATCTTCCAGAACACCGCGGCGGCAATCATCGCCAGACCGCCGATCACCAGCATCGCCGTGTGCCAGCTGACGAAGTCGATCAACACGCCGGTGATCAAGCGCCCGCTCATACCGCCAATCGCATTACCGCCAATGTACAAACCCATCGCCAGACCAATGTGTTGCGGATGGATCTCTTCGCTCAGATAAGTCATCGCTACCGCCGCAAGTCCGCTCAGCGACAGCCCGATCAGCGCGCGCATGATCAGCACGCCTTCCCAACTCGGCATCATCGCACTGGCCATGGTGCACAGCGCTGCAGCGAACAGCGCGGTCACCATCACCGGTTTGCGCCCGACCCGATCGGAAATCGGCCCGGTGATCAGCAGGCCGATGGCGAGCATGCCGGTGGCCACCGAGAGGATCAGGCTGCTCTGCGCCGCGTTGATCCCGTACTCGTTGGACAGCAGCGGCATCATCGGCTGCACGCAATAGAGCAGGGCAAACGTCGCAAAGCCGCCGCTGAACAGCGCCAGCACCGTGCGCATGAACATCGGCGTGCCTTTTTCGATGTAGATCTCTTGCAGTTCGGCGACGACATCGTCCGCCGCAGCAGGCGGGACTTCATGGGCAAGGGGTGCGACAGCAGTTTTCACTTCAGACCTCGGAGGGCACGGCCAGGCAGGCAATGAAAAAATCATATAGCTGGCTAATGTTTCTATCCAATATATTGTTCGACCTGTTTGATAGCTTTAACGACCTAATGGGGTTTCCATGGAATTGCGTCATCTGCGCTACTTCATCGCCGTCGCCGAGGAACTGCACTTCGGCCGCGCGGCACAGGTGCTGGGCATCTCGCAGCCGCCGCTAAGCCAGCAGATTCAGGCGCTGGAACAGGAAGTCGGCGCGCGGCTCTTCGAACGGACCAATCGTCGGGTCGAGTTGAGCGAGGCTGGTCGATTGTTCCTTGAAGAGGCGCGCTTGGTGCTGGCGCAGGTTGATAAAGCAGCGGACGTCGCCCGGCGTGCGCAGCTCGGTGAATTGGGCGAGTTGAAGATTGGCTTCACTTCGTCGGCACCGTTCAACTCGACCATTCCGCAGGCGATCTTTTCCTTTCGCCAGCGTTTTCCGGCGGTGCACCTCAACCTTCGCGAGATGAGTAGCACGCAAGTCGCCGAGGGCCTGGTGGATGAGTCAATCGAGGTCGGCATCATGCGCCCGCTGGGTTTGCCCGATTCGCTGAGTGTGGTTGAGTTGATGCGCGAGCCGCTGGTCGCCGTGCTCGGTTCCAAGCATCCATTGGCGCAGGGCAGTGAAGAAGGCCTGTTCCTCTCGGCGTTGGCGCTGGAGCCGTTCGTGTTCTTTCCGCGCAGCTACGGCAGCGGGCTGTATGCGCAATTGCTGAGTCTGGCGCGCGATGCCGGGTTCAGCCCACACTTTGCGCAAGAGGCGGGGGAGGCGATGACCATCATCGGTCTGGTTGCAGCAGGGCTCGGAGTTTCGGTGCTGCCGGCGTCTTATCAGCGGATGCGCATCGACGGCGTGGTCTATCGCCCGTTGCTCGATCCCGATGCGGTGTCGGCGGTGTGGCTGGTGCAGCGCAAAGATCAGAAATCGCCGATGGCCAAGGCGTTTGTCGACCTTCTTACGCGCAAGGTTGAACCTTCAAAGGCCTGATTGCTGCGCAATCAAATCGCGAGCAGGCTCGCTCCCACAGGGGAACGCATTCCAAGGTGGGAGCGAGCCTGCTCGCGAAGGCGTTAGTTCAGACACCACAACGCTCAGGGCAACCGCACCAAATCCCCCTTCAACGCCACCCGCGTGACAAAAATCCCCGCCCGGCACTCGTACGTATTCAAATCCTTGCGCACATGCTGGTCGTAATAGCTGACGATATTGACCACCGCATTCGCCCCGACCCGCTTGGCATCGGCCTGCAACTTGATCAGATTCGACTGCAACACCCACTCGCAAGAGTTGTGGTCACTCTTGTTGAAGCCGTTGGTCTTCAAATCACTGACCACCCCACGGCGCAATAACTGCTGAGTCCCCTGCGGCCCATTACCGAGCAGATAGAACTTCACACTGCCATCCAGCCGCCCGGCGCGAATCGCGTCCGACAGCACGGTTTCGAAGGGCATATACATGAGATTGGTGGCGTGGCTGGCGCTCGGCAGTAGCGCGAAAAGTGCAGCGGCGATCAGGGCTTTCACTTGCATGGTCATCTCCTTGACGGTGAAAGAGAACCGCGAGTGCTCGACCGACCGGGCCCGCCGTTCTGACAGGCGTATTGATGGCCTGCATGAGCGAGTGTAGATGCTGTGTGGCGAGTGTTCAGCTTGTGGAGCCGTGTTCACCACATTTGCGGTTACGAACTGTTTTAGCGAGTGTTTGTTTTCTTGCGCAGAATCGATTTCTTTAAGTGAGTGCCATGGATGCCACTTCGATACCAGCCCAAGGAAGGTAGTGTTCTGATCTGCGACTTCAGAGGTTATGAAGTACCTGAGATGGTCAAGGTCAGACCCGTTGTCGTGATACGCAAACACAGAACCAACAGTATGTTGGTGACGGTCGTGCCGCTGAGTACCACTGCGCCGGATTGTTTACTTGATCACCATTTCGAACTCTCCAGCCATCTTCAAGGCGCCAGCCCGATCTGTTGGGCGAAGTGCGATATGGTGGCCACTGTCAGCCTTTCCCGACTGGACCGGATCAAAAGCAGAGATCGTGAGGGACGGCGCGTCTATTTGATCTCACACCTTGAAACAGAAGAGTTCTGCGCCGTTAAAGCCGCAGTCAGGCGGGCGCTTGGGCTGTAATGGCTACAGAAGTGGCGCAGTGAGGCCAAACGCCAGCCGTTGTCCGGATTGATGATTCGGGCAATACTGCGAGCGTTCCCGCAAGGGGCTTGTGAGACTCTGAGGATCCTGGGTGACCAGCCATCGCAGAGCCAGACAGGTAATCGGCGATGACAAGCCAACCTGTTTGTGAAAGGGCGCCGAATGGCGCCCTTTGTCGATTCTACAATCCCATCAATCCACGTGCGCCAAGTCCCCGCGCAACGCCACGCTCGACACCACCAGCCCGGCACGGCACTGGAATTTCTCGGTGTCCTTGTACAGATCACGCTGGTCGACGCTGGCGATGTTGATCACCGCGTTGGCGTCGGCTTTCTTCGCGGCATTCTGCAGAGTCGCCAAGGCCGATTGCAGGGCCCAGAAGCAGGCGTCTTTGTCGGACTTGTTCGAGCCGTTGGTTTTGCGACTGCTGCTCACGGTGTCGAGTTTACGCACCTGTTTTGGCAGCGTTTCGCCGGCCAGGTAGAACTTCACGCTGCCGTCGAGCAGGCCGGCGTCGGTGGCGCGTTTGACGCCTTCACGGAAGCTCAGGTAGGTCGGCTCGTCGGCGCCTTGTTTGACGATGCCCAGGTCGTTGACGAACTCGATGTCCGGGTTGATCGACAGCTCTTTGAGCACGTTGTCGCGCAGGCGGTTGACCCAACGGTTGTAGTTGCCGTGGATCTTGCCGTCCTTGGCGTCGAGGCCGTAGCTGCTGCGGTAGTCGATTTCGAACGAGGTCGGGGTGAACGGGATGTCGACTTCGGCGTGATGACGACCGCGCACGGTGATCGCCGCTTTGATCATGCCCGGACGTACCGATTGCACAACCCACTGGCGGTCATTGAGTGCGGTAACGATGGCGCGGCTCATCTGTTGCTGGGTGAAACCGAGGTTGGGCGAGAACTCTTCCTTGGCGTTGTAAACCGGTTTGCTGGTGCAGCCACCGAGCACAAAAAACAGTGCCAACAGAGCGGCGATGCGGTGAAACTGAGTCATTCCCTTCACTCCAAAGGTGTTGCGGTCAGTGCCAGCGGCGGAAAATCAACGAGGTGTTGACGCCACCAAAAGCGAAATTGTTGTTCATCACGTAGTCGTGATGCATCTGGCGGAATTCACCGCGCAGGTAATCGAGTTTGCCGCAGTGCGGATCGACCTTGTCGAGGTTGAACGTGTGCACGTACAGGTCGCGATTCATCATCTCGATGCTGAACCACGACTCCAGCGCGCCGCAGGCGCCGAGGGTGTGGCCGAGGAAACTCTTCTGCGAACTGATCGGCATGCGCTCGCCGAACAAACTGCTGGTTGCCAGTGTTTCGGCAATGTCGCCCTGTTCTGTAGCGGTGCCGTGACCATTTACATAACCGATGGCATCCGGCGTCAGGCCGGCGTCTTCCAGAGCCAGTTCCATTGCACGACGCATGGTCACTTGTTCCGGGCGCGTGGTGTGCTGGCCGTCGGCGTTGCTGCCGAAACCGACGATCTCGGCGTGGATGTGCGCACCGCGGGCGAGGGCGTGCTCCAGCTCTTCGAGGACCAGCATGCCGCCACCTTCACCGATCACCAGACCATCGCGGCCCTTGTCGTACGGGCGTGGACTGGTCTGTGGCGCATCGTTTTTCAGGCTGGTGGCGTAGAGCGCGTCGAAGACCATGGCTTCGGTCGGGCACAGCTCTTCGGCGCCGCCGGCGAGCATCAGCGGCAGGCGCCCGAACTTGATTGCTTCGTAGGCGTAACCGATGCCCTGACTGCCGCTGGTGCAGGCGCTGGACGTCGGGATCAGCCGCCCGGTGAGGCCAAAGAAGATGCTGATGTTGGCGGCGGTGGTGTGCGGCATCATTCGCACGTAGGAGTTGGCATTGAGGCCTTCGGCGACCGAGTTGAGCAGCATATTGCCGAACGCTTTGATCTCGTCGGTGCTGCCCGTGGAAGAACCACAAGCGACGCCCATGCGCCCATCCTTGATCGATTCGTCACCGAGCAAACCAGCGTCAGCCAGGGCGTTTTCTGCCGCACGAACCGCCAGCCGCGATACCCGGCCCATGCTGCGCAGTTGCTTGCGCGTCCAGTGCGCAGGCACTGCAAAATCATCGATCGGCCCGGCCAGGCGCGTGTTGAGTTCGCTGAAGCGATCCCACTCGTCCATCCTGCGGATGCCGCTGCGGTTGGCCGCGAAGTTGCCGGCGATGGTCTCCCAGTCGCTGCCCAGCGAAGTGATGCCGGCCATGCCGGTGACGACGACGCGCTTCATCAGCACAAGCCTCCGTTGACCGCCAGGACCTGGCGGGTGATGTACGAGGCTTCCGCCGACATCAGGAAATTCACCGCACTGGCGACCTCTTCCGGGGTGCCCATGCGTTGCGCGGGGATCATTTTCATCAATTCTTCCACCGGCACGTTTTCGTCGAGCATCGCAGTGTCGATCAGGCCCGGCGCGACGCAGTTAACGGTGATTTTGCGCTTGCCCAGCTCGATCGCCAACGCCTTTGCCGCACCGATCACCCCGGCCTTGGAGGCGCTGTAGTTGACCTGTCCACGGTTGCCGATCAGCCCCGACACCGAGGTGATGCAGACAATGCGACCAGCAGCACGGCGGCGGATCATCGGCATCATCACCGGGTGCAGCACGTTGTAGAAACCGTCGAGGTTGGTGCGCAACACCACGTCCCAATCGTCGTCACTCAGAGCTGGGAACGCACCGTCGCGGGTCAGGCCGGCATTCAACACAACACCGTAATAGGCGCCGTGGCTTTCGACGTCGGCTTCCAGAATGGTTTTGCAGGTTTCGCGATCGGCAACGTCGAATTGCAGGATGCGCGCCTTGCGCCCCAAGGCTTCGATTTCAGCCTGAACGCCTAGCGCCTCAGTCACGCCGCTGCGGCAATGCAGGACGATATCGTGCCCGGCCTGCGCCAGACGCAAGGCAATGGCGCGGCCGATGCCACGGCTGGAGCCGGTGACCAGTACGGATTCAGTCATGGTTCGACTCCTGTGTCTGTTGCAGATATTGGGATGGCTGGGGCGGGCGGAACACGTTCAGCCGCGCGCTGGCATGGATGCCGGCGCCGTGGATATGACATTCGAATACGCCCATGCCGTTGTCGTCTTCCAGCGAGCGCAGGCCATGGATGGTCAGCTCGCTGCCGGCGGGAAAGGCTTCGACGTTGCACTCGAACTTGCGTGTGCCGAGCAGAAAGCCCAGCTCCACCGGATTGCCTTTGAGTCGCGCATGGCAACCGGCAAATGCGGCGACGCTCTGTGCCATCAGTTCGACGCCGACCCACGCCGGCAGGCTGCCGTCGGGCAGGCTGAACAAGCCTTCGGGCTTGACCGTGAGTCGGGTGAAAATCTGCTCCTCGTCAAAGCTTGTGATGCTGTCGATCAGAATCATGTCGCCCGCGTGGGGCAGCAGTTCGGCGAGCGGCCAGGCCGTCATGGGGCGTCTCCGATAATCAGGCTGACGTTGTTGCCGCCGAAGGCAAACGAGTTGCTCATCAGGTAGCGGGGTGCAATGGACGTCAGGCGTTCGCTCGCGGTCACCCACTTCAGCGGCGGCAGCGCGGGATCGGCCTGACCGTCCCAGACGTGCGGCGGCAAGGCGTGATCGGGGTTGTCGGCGCTCAGGCTCAACCAGCAAAACGCTGCTTCCAGTGCGCCGGCCGCGCCGAGGGTGTGGCCGGTCATCGGTTTGGTCGACGAACAGGCCACGCCATCGGGAAACAGCGCCGCGACGGCCAGACTTTCCATGGCGTCGTTGTGTTGGGTAGCGGTGCCGTGCAGGTTCAGGTAGTTGATCTGCGCTGCTTGCAGATGCGCGCGGTTCAAGGCTTTCTGCATGGCTTGCAGCGCGCCGCGCCCGGTCGGCTCAGGGGCGGAAATGTGATGGGCGTCGGAGCTGGCGCCGGCGCCGAGCAAGGCAATAGCGGGGCCGTCACCGGGTTGCTTGCTCATGACGAACAGCACCGCAGCCTCACCGATGTTGATGCCGCTGCGGTTGGCCGAGAACGGATTGCAGCGCTCGTCGGATATCGCTTCGAGTGACGAGAAACCGTTGAGGGTCAGTTTGCACAAACTGTCGACGCCGCCGCACAGCACCGCGTCGCACAGGCCCAGATCGAGCAAACGCTGAGCGCTCATCAGTGCCCGGGCGCTGGAGGTGCACGCCGTGGAAATCACATAGGCCGGGCCGCTCAGTTGCAGCCAGTCGGCAAGGAAATTGGCCGGGGCGCCCAGTTCCTGTTGCCGATAGTCGTATTCCGCCGGGAACTGCTGCTCGCGAATGTAGTGCGCCAGACCCCGGCTGGCCTCGTCGATGCCGGAAGTGCTGGTGCCGAGCACCACACCGATGCGCTCACGGCCGAAGGTCTGGATCGCTTGATCGATGTCATCGCGAATCTGCAACGCCGCTTCCAGCAGCAGCTGATTGTTGCGGCTGCGCTGATCGGCGAGTTCTGCCGGGATCGGCGCCAGTTCGCCCTGGACGGCAGCGACGGGCAGCTCACGCTCCGCCACCCAGCCGGACTCGCGGCGCATGCCCGAGCAGTCGCCGGCGAACAGGTTGCGCGCGACGGCTTGCTTGTCGCGGCCCAGCGCGCAAATCACGCCGAGGGCATTCAGGTAAGCGGTCATGGCGTCGGTTCACCCAGCGGAGAAACGCGGTAGTGCGGGCCTTGGGGCAGGTTCAATTGAAAGCTCAACGGTTGTGAATAGTGAATATCCCAGCGCGCAGGCAGCGAGCGTTGCTGACCTTGTTGTTGCGCGGAGGGGTAATTGCGCAGCAGCTCACCGGACGGGGTCAGGGCGAACAGCAGCGCGGCGAACAATTCCCGCGCTTCCGGATTCGGTGGCAGCAGACCATCGGCTTGCCAATGGCCGTCGATCAGTTGCTGACGTGCTTGGGGAATACCCAGCGGATCCATCATCGACCAGCGGATGCCCGGGCCTTCGCGCTGTATCACCAGCAGCCAGTCCTGGCGTTGTTCGGCTTGTTGGCGTTCGATGTGCAGTTGCAGCGGCAGGGGCAAAGTCGGGTTGCCCGTAGGCAACGGCGCCTGGCTGGCGCAGGCACTCAACAGAAGCACCATGCCAAACACAAAAAATCGCCACACCGCGGACACTGTAGGAGTGAGCCTGCTCGCGATAGCGGTCGCACATTCAAAATACAGGTTGGCTGACCCACCGCTATCGCGAGCAGGCTCACTCCTACAAGGATTTGTGTACATCAGGAAACCTCTGCCAGAGGCTTGCGCGCAACGACATTCACCAACGTCTCTTCGCGTTCGCCAAACGGCTTCGGCTTGCGCACCCCGAACCGCTCCAGCAAACCAAAATCCTTCGACCGGCTCCACCACAGATACGGGTACGAGACATTCTTCTCGCCAAACTCAAACCCCTGCCCACGAATCATCTGCAGATACTGCGCCGCACTCTTCTGCACGTGCATCGGATGGCGGAATAGCCAGCGGATCACCCACGTATCAATGTATGCCTCGGTGGACTCGGCGAACAGCAGATAGCCACCCGGTTTCAGCACCCGATAGAACTCGGCCAGCGCTTTTTCCTGCTCGACCAGATGGTGGAACGTCTGGTGACAGAACAGCAGATCAACACTGGCGTCCGGCACATTGAGCGTCGCGCAATCGCTGCCGATCAGTTCCACGTCCAGTTCCAGGCGCGTCGCTTCTGCGCCGCTCAATTCAAGGCTGTGCGGATCAGCATCAACACCGATCAAACGCTGTGGCGCAAAGGTCTGGCGCAGATGACCGAACGACTTGCCCTGACCGCAACCGGCATCCAGCAACACCGGATTTTCCGGCAGGGCGTCACTGAACAACCCGCGCAAATCATTGATCGCCACCCGCAGCACATGGTGCTGCCAGGTGTGGCTGCGCAGGAACCAGAAACCGAAACGGGTTTCCTCGACGTAGCTGTCGCTCAAATAGTTCATGTGGCGTCCTTTGCACAGAGTTCGGAAATCATCTTCAAGCGACGGCGCGCTTCGCTGACGAACGGGTTGCGCTCGTCCCAGGCGTAGCCGGCGAGGATCGAACAGATCATCCGACGGATTTCCGCCTGGCTGTCTTCATAGAAAATCACGTCCTGAAAGGTGCCGGCGTACCAGCCCTCGACGTAGCAGCGGAAGGTGTCGACGCCGCGCTTGAGCGGCTCGGCGAATTCGCTTTGCCAGTCGACGGTTTCGCCCTGCAACTGACGGTGCAAAACCGCTGCCGCCATGCTCGCCGAGCGCATGGCGATGGTCACGCCGGAGGAGAACACCGGGTCGAGAAATTCTGCCGCGTTGCCGAGCAGCGCGAAGCCTGGACCATGCAGGGTTTTCACATTGGCCGCGTAGCCGCCGAGGGTTCGTGCCGGGGTGTCCCACACGGCATTGTTCAGCACGCCGGCAAGGCTCGGCGTTTCGGCGATGAAGCCGCGCAGGCAGGCATCCAGATCGCTGTCGCGATCCTTGAAATGTTCTTCAGCGGCGACCACGCCCACCGAACAGCGACCGTTGCTGAACGGGATCGTCCAGAACCAGATATCGCGGTGTTCCGGATGGGTGGTGACGAGAATTTTTTCGCGGTCGAATGCCGGGTTGTCGATGTGATCTTCGACGTGGGTGAACACCGCTTGGCGCACCGGAAAATTCGACGGTGCTTCGAGGTCCAGCAAGCGTGACAGCACACGACCGTAGCCGCTGGCATCAAGGACGAAATCCGCTTCGACGCGATACTCGCTACCGTCCTCGCGACGCACATTCAGCTGCGGTTTCGTCCGCTCGAAATCGACGCTGACGATGGCATCGCCGTAGCGGATATCCGCGCCCTGCAACGCCGCTTGATCAGCCAGCAGTTTGTCGAAGTCGGCACGTTGCACCTGGAACGTGGTCGGTTTGCCGCCGGTAAAAGTCTCAGCGAAATCGAAGGCGCTGTAACGCTCGCCCCAGGCGAATGCGGCGCCGGTCTTGCGCTGGAATCCGGCGGCGTTGACGGCGTCGAGCATGCCGGCCTCTTCGACGAAATCCAGGCAATGGCTGAGCAGGCTTTCACCGATGGAAAAGCGCGGAAAGTGCTGGCGCTCGAGCACCAGCACATCGTGGCCCTTGCGCTTGAGCAGCGCGGCGGCGATGGCGCCGGACGGGCCGGCGCCGATGATCACGACCTGACGGGATTCCATTTCAACGATTGGCACGTGAGCTCCGGGACAGAGGCTGTTGCAGATTCAAGGGTGCGCGATGCAGGCCGATCAGGGCCGGTAGCAGCGTCGCGATCAGGCCCATCAGCATCAGCGCGAAGTACAGCGCCGGGGTGATGAGTTGTTGTTGCAAGAGCAAATTGAGAAAGACGATTTCGCTGAGGCCACGAATGTTCAGCAGCACACTTTCGCGCCAGCGGCTGGCGCCTTCGAACGAAGCGCCAGCCCAGCCGAGGCCTAGCCAGTTGCCGAGCAGTTTACTGGCAATCGGTAACAGCAATAGCGCCGCCCATTGCAGCGGACCAAGGCTGGAGAGGGCGCTGTGCACGTCGATCTGCACGATGCCGAACGTCAGAATCAGCGGAATCGCCAGCCACGTCTGCAAACGGCTCATCCAGCGCGCCGGCAATGGCAGCACCAATGGCACTTTCAGCGCGGCCATGCACAGCAGATAGCCGATGCCGAAGATCAGCGCGTTGAGTTTGTAATGCTCGGCCATTACCAGCAACGCGAAAAAACCGAGGCTGTAGGTCAGTGGTCGGCGCACGCCGATGACGCGCAACAACAGCGGCACACAGGCGAGGCCCAGCGGCAACAACAGACTGCTCAGGTGCAGACTGCCCTGAGCGAGGCCGAACAATGTCCAGCAGGTCAGATCAATGAGGATCGCGGTCTGCACCAGTCGGCGCGTGGCGGCCGGCGGATATTCGATGTGGCGCAGATACAGGTACAGCACCGGGATCGCGGTAATCGCGAACACCAGGCCGATGGCCAGCGAGTTGAGCCACGGTTGCGTTGGCAGTAACCAGTAAGCCGCCGCGAAGCCGCAAGTGAACGGCACGGCAAAACTCGGCACGGCGATTTTCACGCTCTGGCGATCGAGTTTCAGATCAATCACATCGCTGAGGATATGTCCGAGCAGCAGGGCAAAGCTCAGGCTGTAGAGGTTTTTCAGCCAGTCCGGCGCGATCAGTTCGGCGCCACTGAGCTGCCAGCCCGGCTCGATCCAGAAGTACATCAGCAGCGGCAAGCCGAAGCTCGCCAGCAACAACTGGCTGACAATCGGGATCAGACCGAAGTGGCGGCCGACGCGGGTGGCCACGGCGAACAACGCCAAGGCCAGCAGCCAGAAACCGACGACCATCACGCTGTTGGCTCCGCAACGGCGGCGGCATGTTCGTGACGCCCGGCCCAGGGCGCGAGCATGAAGCTGAAGGCCAGACCGAGGCTCACCGACAGGCCGAAATTGCTCACCGCCGGTGTGCTGGAAACCGCCAGCAAACCAAACGACAGCCACGTCGTCACAGCGGCCAGCAAGGTGCCGAGCAGGCTCACCGCCGCACCGCCGACCTGTTCACGCATGAGAATCGCGTAATCGACGCTGATTGCCGTGACCAGCAGCAGGCCGAACAGGCTGAACAGGGTCAGCGGCTGACCGAGCCAGCCAAGGCTGGCCAGACTGCACAAAGCGGCGAGCAACGGCAGGGCGACAATGCGCAGCGCGCCGCCGAGACCAAAGGGCAGCATCAGCACCAGCACGATCAACGCGCAGGAAGCGAGTTTCAGTTCAGCGGCGCTGATCTGCGTCGCAGCAAAGACTTCATTCAATTCGCCAAGGCGATCGACCAGTTTCACCCCCGGCAAATCCAGCGCCTGCACCCGTAGCAGCGCCGGGTTGTTAAAACCTTGCAGGCTGGTCATCGCTGCCACGCCGTTTTCGCTCGGGCCGAGCCAAAGCATGCGATAAGGCTCGCCAAGTGGGCCGGCCAATGCCGCGTCGATGTCTTCAGCGGGCACGGTCTGCAGCTGTTGCAGTTCGCTTTGCAGGGCGGCGAGCGGTACACCGAGGTCTAGCAGTGGCTGCCAGTATTGCGGCAGTTTGTTCAGCGCCTCGCGCACCTGTTCTTGCTGGTTCGGCGGGCTGACCAATTGATCGAGGGCCAGATAACCCTGCAGCTTGTCGAGGTTGACCAGTTGCTGCAGACGCTCGCTCAGCGCGGCCTGACGCTCCAGCAATTGCTGCTGATTGTCGGCGCGTACGAGGAAGAACTGGCTGGTCGGCTGATAGCCGGTGATGCGCGCGATGGCCTGCGCTTCGTCGGTCAGATGTTGCGGTGCGCCGACCCATTGGCGGATGTCATTCTTGCTTTGCAGCTGCACCAGACCGCCCACACAAAAGGCGATCAGCAGCGCCAGCAACACCGGCGTGCGTACGCGCTCGAGGAGTTTCTCGCGCAGGTTGACCATGCGCTCGGCCAGTTGCAGCGGCCATTGCGCGGGCCGCAGTTCGACGTTTTTCAGCAGCGCCGGCAACAGGCACACCGCCGACAGATAAGCACCGAGCAGACCGGCGGCAGAGAACACGGCGATTTGCGTCAGTGCCGGGAACGGCGTCCACGCCAGCGCCAGATAACCGATGGCGCTGGTGATCAGGCTCAGGGTCAGCCCGGACAAGGTCAGGCGCAAGGCTGGCCAGCTGCGCCACGGCTTCAGGCTCCAGCTCTTCGACAAATAGTGCAGCGGGTAATCCACGGCCACGCCGATCAGGCTGGAGCCGAGCACCAGCGTCATCACATGCATATGGCCGAACAGCGCCACACAGGCCACCGCGCCGAACAGCATACCGACCAACACCGGCACGAACGCCAGCAACACGCGCCAGCGGCGGAAAGCGAGCAACAGCAGCAACAGAATGCCGACAGTGGCGCCACCACCGACCCAAGTCATTTCGCGAGTGGCTTGCTGCTGACCATTGGCCGCGTACAGCAAGCCGCTGGCGGCGAGCAGTTGCACGTCGGATTTCGCGGCTTGATCACGGCTGTGTTGCAGCAGTGCCGCGACTTGCAGTGGCAGGTTCATGTCGAAGGCATTGCCGGTGGTGCGCGCTCGCAGCAGCACCCAGCTCTTGCCGTCGGCATCGGCAATCAACGCGCCGCTGCCGATATCCAGTTGCACCGAACCGTGCTGCGGTTGACTGTTCTGGATGCGCCCGGTCAGGCCCAGCCAATCGTCCTGACTCGGCACCAGACTGAAACCGCTGAACGGGTCGAACAGGGCCTGTACGCGTTGCTGAATGAATGCGTCGGGGTGTTCGATCAGCAGTTGCCGGTCGTCCGCCGAGAGCATCGCCAATCGCCCTTGCAGCAGTTGCGTGCGCAGGGCTGGCAGATCCGCTTGCAGGTTCCATTGCACCTTTTCGAACAATCCGCTGGCCTGCCATTGCTCACCCAGGGTTTGCGCCATGGCGACGGCTTGCTGGCGATCGGCGTGGCCGACCAGCACCAGCATTTCGCGGTTGAGCGGTTCCTGCATGCGCTGCTCGGCGCGCTGTTCAAGGGCGTCCGGGTGAGTGCCGGGCACCAGTTCCATCAGGTTCGCTGATAGCGGTGCACCGTCGCGCCATTGCCAACCGGCCAGCGCGACGACCGCCAGCAGCAGGATCAGAAACAGCCAGGGCAGCCTGCGTTCACTCGGCAAAGTCATGTTGCTCCGCGTCACTCAACGGTTGCCCGGCGTTGCTGTTCTGCATGCGCAGCACGGTGCTGTCGCCCTGGGTTTCCAGCAGTTCGATGGTCTGCACCAGCGCGCCGCCGTCGATATTGATTTGATTGAACACTTGCTTGAGCAGCAGCGAGCGCGGGGTCAGGGTGAGTTTCCACTGCTGTGCGTCGCCACTCAGCGCCAGTTCAAAGTCGCGTTGCAGGCCACTGCTGTCACCTTGCAGTACGGCGAGGAACAAGCGGTTTTGCTCGGCGCCGGCGCTCTTGTTCGGCAGCAATTGCCAGCCATTGCCTTCACGCCGGGCGATGCCTTTGGCGCTGATGCGGTAATCCTGTTTCAGCGGGGTTTTCAGCAGCCAGAGCAGGCCGTGTTTTTTTGCCAGAACGAAGCTGCCCTTGCTGATCAGTGGCTGCGGTAATGCACGCAGGTGTTTTTCCTGGATGAACTGGCCGTGGATCACGTCCGGTTTCGCCAGTTGTTCGCTGAGCTGTTGCAGGTCGAAGGCGTTGGCCAGCGACGACACGGCCAGCAGCGCCACTGCGCCAAGGCTTTTGAATAACAGGTTCATCGCAGCATCCTTTCCACGGCATCGGTGAAGACCTTCGGCGAAGCCAGTTGCATCTCGCGACTGTTCACTTCAACGGCGACCTGCACCGAGCTGGCGCGGGTCAGGCGCTCGCCGCTGTGCAGGTCGGTGATCAGGTAATTGATCTTCAGCCGGTTTTCCCACTCGACAAGACTGGCGCGCACATTCAGGCGCTGACCGAACACCGCGCCACGCACGTAGCGCAATTGCAGGTCGATGATCGGCCAGGCGTAACCCGACTCGACCATGTGCGTGTAGTTGTGGCCGATCTTGTCCAGCAGCGCGCAACGCGCCACTTCCAGATACTTGACGTAATGGCCGTGCCAGACGACGTGCATGGTGTCGACGTCGAAGAATGGCACGAGGATTTCGGTGTCGGCGTGAAGCACTCCGGCGCTACGCATGCAGCCTCCAGTGTTGCGCAGCGATGCGTTGCAGGCACAGGCGCAATTCGCCTTCCAGGGCGCGGTCTTCGATGACCGGCGGGAAGTCCTTGGCCAGTTCTGCGTGCATCGCCGCCAGCGATGGCGGCAACGGCCGGGCATCTTCGGCTTGAGCACGCAGCCACACGCCCTGGTTGGCGGCGAGCAATGTCGCGGCAGCGACCTGTTCGGTCAGCTCCAGCACACGAATCGCATCGCGAGCAGCGATGGTGCCCATGCTGACTTTGTCCTGGTTATGGCACTCGGTGGAACGCGAGAACACGCTGGCCGGCATGGTGTTTTTCAACGCTTCGGCGGTCCAGGCGCTGGTGCCGATCTGCACGGCTTTGAAGCCATGGTTGATCATTGCGCGATCCGCCGGAGCACCGGACAGGTTGCTCGGCAGACCGTGGTTGTAACGCTCGTCGACCAGCAGCGCGAGCTGGCGGTCCAGCAGGTCAGCGACGTTGGCCACGAGGTTTTTCAGGCTGTCCATGGCGAACGCGATGTGGCCGCCGTAGAAGTGCCCACCGTGCAAAACGCGCTCGGCTTCGGCGTCGATGATCGGGTTGTCGTTGGCGCTGTTCAGTTCGGTTTCGATGAACGAGCGCAGCCAGTTCAGGCTGTCGGCCAACACGCCGAGGACATGCGGGGCGCAACGCAGCGAGTAACGATCCTGCAGGCGATGCAGCGGCGCGGTCGGCGCGTCGATGGCCAGATCCTTGCGCAGCCACGCGGCGACCTGCATTTGCCCCGGATGCGGTTTGGCGGCGAACAGGCGCTCGTCGAAGTGCTCCGGGTTGCCTTGCAGTGCGACCACATTGAGCGCGGTGATGCGCGTGGCCAGTTGCAGCAGGTAGTCGGCGCGGGCGAAAGCGAGGCAGGCGAGGCCGGTCATCACCGCGGTGCCGTTCATCAGCGCCAGCGCTTCTTTCGGGCGCAGCACCAGTGGAGTCCAGCCGAGTTCGCGATGCACATCGGCGGACTGGCGACGTTCACCTCGGAACATCACTTCGCGCTCGCCGGACAAGGTCGCGGCGACGTAAGACAGCGGCGTCAGATCACCGCTGGCGCCGACCGAACCTTCTTCAGGAATCAGCGGCAGGATGTCGTATTCGAGAAACGCGTGCAGGCGCTCCAGCAATTCCACGCGTACTCCGGAAACGCCGTGGCACAACGACTGCAAACGTGCCGCGAGCACCGCGCGAGTGGCTTGCGCATCAAGCAGCTTGCCCAACCCGCAACCGTGGAAAGTGTAGAGGTGACGCGGCAACGCTTCGACGTGATGCAACGGCACCGCGACCACGCAGGAGTCGCCGTAACCGGTGGTCACGCCGTAGATCACGCCTTCCTTGTCCAGCAGCGAATCGAGGAACCGCGCGCCTTTGGCAATGCGCTCGCGATAGTCGGCGTCGTTCTGCAACTGCACGGGTGCCTGACGGTTGGCCAGGGCCAGCACGTCTTCGATGCGCAAAGGGCGTTCGCCGAAGGTTACCGGCTCATGGGTTGGCGTCGTCATCGGTCTTCCAGAAAGGGTAAAAGTTGAACCATTGTTGCGGCGCTTCGAGGCAATAGTGACTCAGGCGCTGCGCATAGCGGGTGGCCCACTGATGAATGACCTGCTCGCGCTCGCTGCGCTTCCACACCACGGCATCGGCGAAGGGTTCGAGGGTCAGGCGATAGTGACCGTCCGGCTGCTTGAGGCACATCAACAGATTGACCGGGCATTTGAGCAGGCCGGCGAGCAACCACGGGCCTTGCGGGAACGGCGCCGGATGGCCGAGGAAATCGACGGTCACACTGCGCCCGCCATGCAGCGGCACGCGATCGCCGGCAATCGCCAGCCACTCGCCGCGTTCCAGCCGTTCGTGCAGTTGCAGCATGATCACCGGGTCGAGTTCGCTGACCTGAATCAGGCGCAGATTGGTCGCTCCAGCCTCGCCCAGCAAACGGTTGAATTGTTCGGCGTGCTTGGTGTGTACCAGCACGTTCATGGTGACCTTTTCGCCGATCTCCGCCAGTGCGCGACAGACTTCGAGATTGCCCAGGTGCGCGCCGACCAGCAGTTGTCCGCGACTGCCGCGCAATTGATTGCGCAACAGCGCCGGGTCGATGATTTCGATTTGTTCGATACGCAGTTTGCCGTTCCACACGTCAAGCTTGTCGAGCATCGAATCGGCGAAGGCCATGAACTGGCCGAACACCCGCCAATGCGTCGGGCGCAAATCGGCGCGCTGACTCCAGTCGGCCAAGCGCTGCTGGTATTGCCAGGCACTGCGCCGTGCGGTGCGGCCGAACAGGAAAAAGTACAGGACGATGCCGTACAGCAACGGGCTGAGCAGGCGTCGCCCGAGGACCTTGGCGGCGAACGCGGTGAATTTCATCAGCAGGAAGCTGCCGCGCTCTTCGCGGTCAGCCCAGTGCTTTTTGTCGGCTTCGCCAGTCATGCGCGCCACCGCCGCCAGAGGATCAGCGGGAAGCGCAGCAACATGCCAAGAAACAGCCGCGTATGCATGCTGGAAATCAGTGCGTTGTCGTGGAACAGACGGAAGTGCGACACACCGTCCAGCGGGTAGTGCACGCTGGTTTGCAGCCAGCGCATCGGCTGATTGCGCCACGACAGGCGCACGAGAATGTCCGAGTCGAAATCCATGCGCTTGCCGACTTTCGCCGAGTCGATCACCGCCAGCGTCGGGGCCAGTGGATAGACGCGAAACCCGCACATCGAATCGCGGATCTGCAGCGACAGCGTGTTGATCCACACCATGACGTGGGTCAGATAGCGCGCGTACAAACGGCCTTTCGGCACGCTCTCGTCGAACAGCGGATAACCGCAGATCATCGCCTCGGGATGCGCACGGGATTCATCGACGAAACGGGCGACGTCTTGCAAGTCGTGCTGGCCGTCGGCGTCGACCTGCAATGCATGGGTGAAGCCCAGCAGCGCGGCCTCGCGCAGGCCGGTCATCACCGCACCGCCCTTGCCTTGGTTGGCAGTGAGGCGTACCAGATGCACGTTGTCGCGTTCCGCCAAGCCGTCGAGCACCTTGGCGCAGGACTGGGTGCTGGCGTCATCCACCAGAATGCACGGCAGATTTTGCGCGAGCAAAGCATCGACCACAGTACCGATGGCAGTTTCGTGGTTATAAACCGGGATCACTGCACAAGGATTATGCATATCGGTGATCCCTGTAGGAGCGAGCCTGCTCGCGATTGAGTGCGCAGCACTCACCAAGGTCAATCATGCTCTACACCCAAAAGAATCCGCCCACTGGAACAGGTCGCCGTGTCATTGCGGTAAGCGAAATACAACTTGCGGCGCTCAGGATCGAAACGCAGGTGCAACTGGATTTCATCGCCGGGACGCACCAGTTGCTGGAACTTCAGCACTTCCATCCCGGCAAACGGGCCGGTCAGGTTGAGCAATTGGCGACCGAGGTTCAACGCCCATTCCACCTGCACCACACCGGGCAATACTGGAGCTTTGGGAAAGTGACCACTGAAATAAGCCAGATCCGGTGGCACGCTCAGTTGCAGGCTCCATTCACCCTCGGTCTCGACCTGCGACAGCACTTCCGGCGCTTTCGCTCGCGGCGCCATCAGCAGCGTTTCGATATCGGCCTGCGGCAGCTTGCCTTGGCTGTTCAACGGCAATTGCCGCACCAGTCGCCAGCGTCGGGGCAGCGCCAGGGCTTCGCAGTGTTGGCGCAAATGCTGGCGCAGGGTTTCGGTCAGGTTGCGACGGCCGTGTTCACGCAAGGCAAACAGGCCGGTCTCGCTGAGTACCAGCAGTGCACCGAGGGAGGCGCGGTTTTCCTGCACTACGCCGAGACGTGCTTCGGCGACCCAGTCATGGGTCACCAGTGCTTGTTCGAGCATGGGCAGAGAAATGCGTTTTTCTTCGAGTTTGACGATCCGGTCCAGCCGCCCCAACAGTTCGAAACGACCATCGGCGGCGATGCGCGCTGCATCAGCGGTGTGTTCGACGTGTCCGGCAGGCAGGTAAGGTGAAGCGATCAGTAGAGCGCCGTCGTTATCCTGGCTCAGTTCGACACCGGCGAACGGTTGCCACAGTTGTTCGCCCTGACGCCAGGCGATGCCGCCGGTTTCCGAGCTGCCGAGGATTTCCGTCGGCCATTGTTGCAAGCGTTGTTGCAGACTCTGCGCCGCGTCGAGCGGTAGCGCGCCACCGGAGGAAAATACCCGGCGCACGGCGCTCAGGGCCGGCCAGTCGAGGTTGTCGCCCATGCGTTTGAGCAACGCCGGGCTGGCGATCCAGGCGAAGCACTGATGTTCGCGGCTGGCACGCTGCAAGTCCTCGGGAAACGCCAGTTGCTTGCGCACGAACGGGCGCCCGGCGCACAGCGGCCACAGCACGCGAAACAGCAATCCGTAAATATGTTGAGTAGCGACGCTACCGATGATGCAGGCCTCCCCGAGATCCGCGCCCCACAGTTGCTCCAGCGCTTCGACTTCATTGGCCAGTTGGCGCAGGGTTTTGTCGATACGCTTAGGCTCGCCGCTGGAGCCGGACGTGCACAGGCTGAGACGGCACTGGTCGAGATCCAGTTCGGCGCCGGGCAACGGCGGATGTTTAAAGTCGCTCAGTTGCGCGTCATCGGCCTGATCTGTCAGCCACAGGTCGACTTCGCCCGACCAGCGCTGGCGGGTTTGCGCTTGCAGATCAGACGGCAGCAGAACACTGACGCCTGCACGCCATGCGCCCAGCAATGCGATGGCCAGTTCGGCGGCATCTTCCAGGTGCACAGCCATGCGCTTCACGCCCTGAACTTGCAGGCCGGCGGCAACGCTCAACGCCTGCTCGCACAGTTGCGCGTGTTCGAGGGCCGGTGCGTGGCTGATGGCCCGCGCCGGCACAGCCTTGAGCAGCAACTGCTCAAGTTTTATCCAGTTCATGTACGGCCTCTTACCCGTTGTCGTATCAGCCATTCAATGGCAAACATCAGGCCGATCAATCCATAGGAGATCAGGCCGGTGTACAACATCCACCAATTCAGCGGCGCCCACAGGGTCAGCAGGGCGGCGCACAAACCGTTGCAGAAGAAAAACACGCTCCAGGCCACCGTGACCTTGCGCGTATAGCGGATCGCGATGTCCGGTAGCTCTGGCTCACGCAACCGCGCCAGGCGCTCGACCATCGGCGGGCCGTATTTCAGGCTCAGGCTGAACAGCACCAGCATGAAGCCGCTGATCAGCACCGGGTACCAGCGCAGCAACAACGGGCTGTCGAACAGCGCCAGCAGCAGGCAAAACACAATGGCCACGCCAGCCATCCACAGGCTGCCGGGTTTGCGCTCGCCGGTCAGCGCCCGCGCCAGCCACAGGCTGCCCAGCAGCAGGCCGAACTGCCACGGAGCAAAATGCTCCATGCCGAAATACACCGCAAAGGGGTACAGCAGACCGGCCAGCAGCAGGCCCAGGCCGATCAGTCGGCTCATGCGGCCGGTTGAACCAGACGGTAGACCGCCTCGACCACGTCACCGACCGTGCGCACCGATTTGAATTCTTCGGCGGCAATTTTCTTGCCGGTCTGGCGCTTGATGTGATCGATCAGATCGACCGCGTCGATGCTGTCGATTTCCAGATCCTGGTACAGATTGGATTCCAGGCTGACACGGGCCGGATCCAGTTCGAACAGTTCGACCAAGGCATCGCGCAGGGTGTTGAAAATATCGTCACGAGTTTGCATGGTCCGGTCTCAAGCTGCCTGTTTTGCCGTGACGAACGCCGCAAGGCTCGCCACGTTGGTGAAATGGTTACGGGTGTCTTTGGCGTCGGCGTCGATCTTGATGCCGTATTTTTTCTGGATCGCCAGACCCAGTTCCAGCGCGTCGACGGAATCCAGACCCAGGCCTTCGCCGAACAGCGTCTGCTCGTCGCCAATGTCGTCGACACTGATGTCTTCGAGGCCGAGGGCGTCGATGATCAGCAGTTTGATGTCACGATTCAGATCGCTCATCTTCGGCGAGCTCCTTAATAAAGTAGGTGTGCAAATAATCGTTGAGCTTGCGCGAAGCTTGCGGGGCTGGCCCCTGCGCGGCGAAAGTCTGTGGGTCTATATCGGCGCCGACGCGAAAACTGAAGTGCACGCGGCGACTGGGGATTCGATACCAAGGCTCGGCTTTGGTCAGCGTGGTCGGGCTGACCTTGATGATCACCGGCGTGAGGATTTTCGCACCGCGCAGGGCAATCGCCGCAGCGCCCCGATGAAAGGCCGGCGCCTGACCGGGCTGGGTGCGCGTGCCTTCGGGAAAGATGATCAGGGTCTGGCCGTTTTGCAGGGATTGGGCGGCGGCATCGAGCATGTCCATGCTGCCGTCGTTGCTGATGTATTCGGTGCTGCGCAACGGACCACGGGTGAAGGGGTTTTCCCACAGGCTTTTCTTCACCACGCAATTGGCCTGGCGCACCAGACCGATCAGGAACACCACGTCGATCAACGACGGGTGATTGGCGATGATCATCTGCCCGGGGCGGCCAAGACGTTCAGCCCCTTGAATGTCATAGGTCAGCACGCCGGTACGGGCCATGAACCGGACGAAAAACCAGAACAGCCGACTGACGGTCTGCCGCGCGCGCTGCCGATGTTTCAGCGCATCACCCGGCAGGCATCCGAGCAGCGGAAACACCAGCACGCGCAGGCACAGTCCGCCCAGCCCGAACAGGGCGAAGCTTGCAGCGGTAGCCAGCAAGCGCCAGTAATAGGCGTCGCGGTTTTTCTCGGTCACGGGTTGCGTTGCCAGGTCCATACGCGATTTTTCCAGGCATGTTGGCAATGGGGTTGCTGGCCGAGCAGGGTTCGCAGCAAGTTGAGCGCGTGCGGCCAGTGCGCTTTTGACCGTGTTTCTGTGGTGCTGTTCAGGGTCAGCCGCCAGTCGGTACCGGGGGTCAGCAAAAGACCGAGCGCATAGGGAAACGGCACGTCATCGATCCACGCTGAATAGGCCTCGGGTGGTTGTTCTTCAGTGATCACCAGCAACACCGCCGGGGCGCCTTCATTGAGCAGGGCGGCGGCTTCGAGCATGCCGTGTTCGAGGCCGTCGCCGGCAGCGGCGAGGGCAGTCATTTCGCTGGTCTCGCCGCGCATGATCGACCACAGGCCGATGATCGCGTTGTGTACGGACAAACTGAACTGCGTCGGCGAAAGGGGCTGTTCGTTGGCCAGATCGGTAAGGATCTCGTAGGTACGCGGGGTTTCGCCGTGACGCGAAACGAACACCAGCGGCAGATTCTCCCGTCCGTCGGCCAGGGGCCAGCCAACACTGAATGCCATGCGTGCCAGCCGGCTGAGGCGGCGACGTTGCATGGCCGGCAAAAACGACACATCGGGCGCGGCATCACTGCTCTGGAGCACGACCGGTTGTCGGCTCCAGGCCTGCCAGGCGTCCACGCTGTCGAGGCCAGGGGCCCACGCGCGCCATTGGGCGATGTTGAAGTTGATCACGGACATTCATCCCGCCCCTGCGGGCATTTGTTGACGCGTTGAGTGGCCAGAGCTGCAGCAGGCGCGACGTGGCGCTTGGCGCCGGGTGGCGCGCATTATCCCGGTGCGACGAGTGTGTAGCAAATGCTGGTTACATTTTGCGCAACGAAATGTACCGAGTGGTTCGCAAGAAAACTGTCACTTGGCCATTATCCAGATCGTGAGCGGCTTGTCTGTCGGAAATCTCGGCGATCAATGGCGGCGATTGCCCTATCTGTCCGCGGATATTTGCACCTGACTTTGTAGTCCGTGTCCGTGAAGGTAGCGAAGCGAGGTCGAGCGCATCTACACTCGGTCATTCTTTGATACACGGAGGTTTGGTCATGCGGCGCGTGGTGTTCAATCAGAAAGGTGGCGTAGGCAAATCCAGCATTGCCTGCAATCTGGCGGCGGTCAGCGCCAGCGAGGGTTATCGCACGCTGTTGGTCGATCTCGATGCCCAGGCCAACTCCACTCAGTATCTGACCGGGCTCACCGGTGATGACATCCCGATGGGCATTGCCGACTTCTTCAAGCAGACGCTGTCCTCGGGGCCGTTCTCGAAGAAGAATCAGGCGGATATCTACGAAACGCCGTTCGACAACCTGCACATCATCACCGCGACGGCCGAGCTGGCTGATTTGCAGCCCAAGCTCGAGGCCAAGCACAAGATCAACAAGCTGCGTAAGTTGCTTGATGAGCTGTCCGAGGATTACGAGCGGATTTACCTCGATACCCCGCCAGCCTTGAATTTCTATGCGGTATCGGCGCTGATTGCCGCTGATCGTGTGCTGATTCCCTTCGACTGCGACAGCTTCTCCCGTCAGGCCTTGTACGGCCTGATCGCGGAGATCGAAGAGTTGAAGGATGACCACAACGAAGGTCTGGAAGTCGAAGGCATCGTGGTCAACCAGTTCCAGGCCCGGGCGAGCCTGCCGCAGCAGATCCTTGATGAGTTGATTGCCGAAGGTTTGCCGGTATTGCCGGTGTATCTGACCAGTTCGGTGCGCATGCGTGAATCGCACCAGGCCAGCATGCCGCTGATCCACCTCGACCCGCGCCACAAGCTGACCCAGCAATTCGTCGAACTGCATAACTTGCTCGAAGATCACTGATCTCTTGAGCTACGCAGATCCCCTGTAGGAGTGAGCCTGCTCGCGATAGCTTCCTTTCAGTCACTCAAGTGTTGGCTGACAGAACGCTATCGCGAGCAGGCTCACTCCTACATTGTTTGGCGGTGGGTCAGATACCCTGGCTGCGCAACCACACCATCAACTGCGGCAGCGGAAACGCACCACTCTGCCGTGCCACTTCTTTCCCGTTCTTGAACAGAATCAAACTCGGAATCGAGCGAATCCCCAACTGCGCCGACAACTGCTGATTCGCCTCGCTGTCGAGTTTGGCCAAGCGGCACTTGCCGGCCAGCTGCGCCGCCGCCTGCTCGAACACCGGCGCAAACGACTTGCACGGCCCGCACCACTCCGCCCAGACATCCACCAGCAACGGCAGATCACCCTTGATCTGGCTGGCGTAATCGCCTTGCTTGAGTTCGAACGGTTTGCTCAGCAACACGGCGGATTTGCAGCGCCCGCACTTGGGCTGATCCGCAAGGCGCTCGGCAGGGATGCGGTTGAGGCCGTTGCAGGAGGGGCAGGGGATGAGGAGTGGGTCAGTCATATTCGGCTCGTTGGCGTTCAGCGTTTCGTACGACTTATCTGGAGCCGTAAGAACTGTTTATCAAGATGAGGCGCTGGCACTCAGGAAGAACAACTGATCTCCAAATGCTTGCCCCACTCCGGTGGCCGCTCGGCATAAGCCTCCATTCCCGCCTGCTCTTCAAACGGTTTGCTCAGCACCGCATGCAGTCGGCGTACCTCCGAGTAATCCCCTTGCTCTGCCGCATCGATAGCCTTTTGCGCCAGGTAATTGCGCAGGATGTATAGCGGATTGACCGCATGCATGCGGGTGCGGCGCTGTTCCTGATCGGTGTCGCCATCGCGGGCAACCCGGGCTACGTAGCGGTCGCCCCAGGCGTCGAAACCCTTGATGTCGACGAAGTCATCACGCAACTGGGCGACGGCCTGTTCGGCGGACTCTTCACCGAGGCGACGGAAGAACAGCGTGTAGTCGACGCCACTGTTCTGCATCAGTTGCAACAGGTCTTCCAGCAGCTTCTGGTCATCGTCTTCGGCCGTGGTGAAACCGAAGCGCCGGCGCATCAGGTCGAGGTAGTGCGCCTGAAACAGCGGCAGATACAAGCCGAGGGTTTCGCGCAGGGCTTCGACGCTGATGAACGGCGTCAGTGCCTGAGCCAATGCACTGAGGTTCCATTGGCCAACCGGCACCTGATTGCTGAACGAGTAGCGCCCCTGATCGTCCGAGTGATTGCAGATGAAGTTGGCGTCGAAATCATCAAGGAAGGCAAACGGGCCGAAGTCGAAGGTGATGCCGAGGATCGACATGTTGTCGGTGTTCATCACGCCGTGGCAGAAACCGTATGCCTGCCATTTGGCGATCAGTTCGGCGTTGCGCTCGACGATCTCGCGGAACATCGCCAGATACGGTTCCGGTTGCTCCAGGCACTCAGGGAAATGCATCGCCAGCACGTGCTCGCCCAGCTGCTTTTGCTGCTCGGGGCGTTTGGTGTAGTAGAAATATTCGAAGTGGCCGAAGCGGATATGGCTTGGCGCCAGACGCAGGACCATCGCTGCGCGTTCCTGCTTTTCACGCCAGACCGGGGTGTCGGAGCCGATCACGCACGCAGCGCGCGACGAAGGGATGTTCAGCGCGTATAGCGCCTCGGAAGCAAGGAACTCGCGGATCGACGAACGCAGCACCGCACGGCCATCGCCCATGCGCGAAAACGGCGTCTGCCCGGCACCCTTCAGGTGCAGGTCCCAATGCTCGCCGGCCGCGTTGTACACCTCGCCGAGCAGCAAGCCACGACCGTCACCCAATTGCGGCGTGTAGCCGCCGAACTGATGCCCGGAATAGACCATTGCCCGCGGTTCGGCGTCGGCCCACAGCTTGTGGCCGCCGAACAGCTCGGCAAATTCCTGAGTTTCAGCGGTCGCCGGGTCGAGATCGAGCAAGGCCAGGGCCGCCGGGCTGGCGACGACCAGACGCGGATTGTCGATCGGCTCGGGCAGCACGTGAGCAGAGAACGCATCGCCCAGGCGGGCGAAGCGATTATCAAAGGTCAGTTCGTCGAGGGCTTTCAAGGGCCGGCTCCAGCAGAATGTCCGAGCATTCTGCTGGGTATAGACCGGTTAGTCGAGTTTGGCCGGCGGCGGCTCTTGCAGTGGTTTCTGATCGTCGGCGATCGGCACGATGGTTTTCGTTTCCGGCTCGATCGGCACCATCTTGTATTCCTGACCGTGAAGGTTCTTCAGGTAAACCTCCATCTGGCGGAACGAGATGTTGATGTGCTGCTTCTTGAACTCGCGGTTGATGAAGCGGTTGACCTCATCGAGCACCGGATTGCGGTCACCGAGGTCGCGCACGTGCATGCGCAACTCGTGGTCGAGGGTGCTTTCGCCGAAGTTGAGGAAGTACACGTGTGGCTCGGGCTCCTTGAGCACGCGCGGGTTCTCGCGGGCAGCCTTGAGCAGCAGTTCCTTGACCAGATCCAGGTCCGAGCCGTAATCGACGCCGAGCTTCAGCGTCACGCGGGTGATGGTGTCGGTCAGCGACCAGTTGATCAGTTGCCCGGTGATGAACGTCTTGTTCGGGACAATGATGTCCTTGCGGTCGAAGTCGGTAATGGTCGTGGCGCGGATGCGGATCTTGCTCACCGTGCCCGACAGGTTGCCGATGGTGATGGTGTCACCGATCCGTACCGGGCGTTCGAAGAGGATCATGATGCCGGAGATGAAGTTCGCAAAGATCTCCTGCATACCGAAACCGAGGCCGACCGACAGCGCCGCCACCAGCCATTGCAACTTGTCCCAGCTGACGCCGAGGGTCGACAGGGTCGAGACGAAGCCGACCCCGGCGATCACGTAGGACAGCAACGTCGTGGTCGCATAAGCGCTGCCCTGGGCCAGATTGAGCTTGGACAGGACAAACACTTCCAGCAGGCCGGGCAAGTTGCGCGCGAGGGCGAAGGTGATGCCGATGATGATCAGCGCGCCGAGCATGTCGCCGATGCTGATCGGCACCATGCTCATATTGGCGCCGGTGCCGCTGGTGTATTCGTAGAGGGTGATGTTGTCGAGGTACGAGAACACCGAAATCAGGTCCGACCAGACCCAGTACAGCGCGGCAATGAAACCGCCGAGCAGGGCCAGACGGATCAGGCGCAGGGACTGTTCGTTGACCTTTTCAATGTCCAGCGTTGGCTCTTCGATCACCGCTTCGCCGTCGCCGGCTTCTTTCGCTGCCTGACGTTTAGCCAGAGCGCGCTGGTAGGCCAGACGTCGCGCGGCGACGCTCAGGCCGCGAACGAAAGTGGCTTCGATGACCAGCCAGAACATCAGCAGGTACAGGGTGTTGATCAGACGGTCGCTGAGTTTCAGCGCGGTGTAGTAGTAGCCGAAACATACCGCGACAAAAAGCGCGATCGGCAGCAGGGTGAACATCACGCCGACGGCCTTGCGGAACAGCGAGGCGTTTTCGTGGGCCGGGCTGCTGATCAGCAAGCGACTGAGCAGCCATGCCATCAACGCGTAGCAGGTCAGCACCACTGGCATGCCGAGGACGTCGTCGGCGAGCGCCGCCGGTTGCAATTCGGCAACCGCCACCACGGCCACCAGTGCCATGACCACCAGCCCGAGCCGGCGTACCCAGCCCTGAAGGAATTCGACCTGGGGTTTTTCCCAGCGGAAGTGCAATTCGGCCACACCGCCGGGCGCGAGGATTCGATAGGCGGTGTAGAACACCAGCCATGCCTGCCCCATCTGCAGGAGCGCTGCGCCCATGTTGGCGTTCTGGCCGCGCGCGTCGATCTGCAAGGCCAGCCCGCACAAGGCGAGGCCCAGCGCCACCGGCATCGCCAGCAGAATATTGATCAGAATGGCCTGCGGTGTGTGCCACTGGCTGTCGCGCTTGAAATGGCCGATGTCCTGGTGAACCTTGTTCAGGCGACCGTAGAGACTTTTGCGGCGCCACAGCAGTGCGCCGATCAGCAATGCCAGAGGCAGAAACAGCAAGGGGCGCTGGGTCAGGCCGTCGGTCAGCTCGCTCAGGCTGGAGGCCCACGGCAGTGTATCGACCTGGCGTTTCAGCCGCTCCGGTACACCCCGCATCCACTCCAGATCCAGCGGCTTGTTGCTGGGAATCCAGAACATTTGCTCATCGAGGGTCGCACGCAGGCTCTGCGCGGTGCTCAGCAGTTGTTTCTGGTTGAGTTGCAGGGTGATCGATTCGTTGAGCATCGAGCTCAGTTCGCGGTTCAGGCGCTCCAGCAGATCGACGCGGGTATTGGCCAGATCCAGCAGGCTTTTGCGCAACTGCGGGGTGACTTGTTCCGGCGGCTGAGTTGCCAGCAGGGTGTCGACATAGGACGCCGGATTGCTCAACAGTTCACGCTGCTGGCTGACGTCGAACTGATACAGGCGAATGTCGGCGATCTGATCCGCCAGATCACGATCGACCTTGAGTCGTGGCAGAGCTTGCTTCTGTTTGTAGAGAATCTTCGACAGCAGCAGGCTGCCCTTGAGCACGTTGATCTGCTCATCCAGGGCGGCATCGCTCTGGGTCAGGGTGTCGAGTTGCTGCTTGGTCTGCAGGTTCTGCTGGGTGACTTCGTTGAGGCGGTCGGTGCTTTTGAGCAGATAGTCCGAAAGCTTGAGGTTGGCTGAACTCTCAGTGGCGAGCAAGCTGCTGCTGCCGGCCTTCTGCGCCTCGATCGATTGCTGGGTCACGGTTTCCTGCGACTGCGCCAGACGCTTCTGATTGATCAGGGTTTGCAGTTCCTGGATCTCGCGGTCGAGGCGGTCGGATTTCTCCGAGAGCAGGTCATGCTGGGCGTTGCCCAGATCCTGCAACTGGCTGTTGCCGGCCAACTCCTGGCGGCGCAAAGGGATCAGCGCGTTCAGCGCTGCCAGTTCCGCGTTCAACTGATCGCGTTGCTCGTTGCTGACAGTCTTGCCGGCGTCCTTGCCGGACTTGAGGATGTTGTTGATCTGCTGGATGCGCGTCTGGCTGGCGGAAATTTCCGCCTGGGCGCGCTCGGGACGGGTCTGGGCAGTGATGATCAGACTGTTGGCGTCGGCCAGCGCTTTTTGCAGATCGCTTTGCTGGGTCGAGCGATCCGTCAGTATCTGCTCCAGCTGTTGGATCGACTCCTTGGGAAAACGCTGTGCCACCGGCACTATCGCCGTGGCCTTGAGGCGCGTCAGTTCGCGAGTGTTTTCGATCGTCTGCTTCGGCGCCGTGGCCAGCTGCTGTTTGAGGTCGATCAGCTTTTGTGCGTAATCACGCTGATTGTTCAGCTGAGTCAGCGTGCTCTGCAGGGTGGTTTGCAGGGCCTTTTTATCGGCATCCGGCAGTTTGCTGTCGGCCAGTTTGTCGAGACTGGCCTGCACGGCGTCGCTGGACGGTGGTTCGGCGGCGTACAGCGGGCCGACAGTGAGACTCAGGCCCAGCAGGGCCGCGGCGAAAAAGGAGCGCAGGGTAGGCATAGAGACCGGTCAAGCAAGTGAGAGTGGACGCAGTTTAGAGGAAGAGTCCGGGGCCCGGGCGACTTCCTTCGGGGAATCTGACGCCCACTTTGCCGATCTTGTTCCCGTCCATGACCGCAACCGTCCAGTGGGTGTTGTTCCACTCCACCTGGTCACCGACGATGGGCGCACCACCGACTTTCTGCGCGATGAAGGCGCCCAGTGTCATGTCCGGATCAATACCCTCGGCCGGCAGGCCATAGAGTGCGGCAACCGCTTTAAGCTGGGCATCTCCTTCGAGTACGAAATCGCCGAAGAAACGCAGATCGAGGCCACGTTGCGGCGCCTGGCTGAACAGTTTTCCGAGGGCGCCGAGGTTGTGTTCATGGCCGATAACACACAGTAAATCATCGACTTCCAGCACCGTACTACCCGACGGATGGAGCAGTTGCTGGCCACGAAACAGTGCGGCGATACGTGTGCCTTCGGGCATTTTCAGTTCGCGCAGGGGCGAACCGATGCACCATTTCTCTGCGCCGAGCTTATAAACGAACAGCTCCCATTCGCTGGTGACGTGGACTTCCAGCGCCGCGCGGGAAATCGGCGCAGGCTCCGGCGGTACCGTCACCTTCAACAGTTTGGCGACCCACGGCAGGCTCGTGCCCTGCACCAGCAGTGACACCAGCACGATGAAGAATGCGAGGTTGAAGTACAGCTGCGCATTCGGCAGCCCGGCCATCAGCGGGAACACCGCAAGAATGATCGGCACCGCGCCGCGCAGGCCGACCCAGGAAATAAAAGCTTTTTCGCGCCCGTGGAACGCCTTGAACGGCAGCAGGCCGACCATCACCGACAGTGGCCGCGCGAACAGAATCATCCACAGCGCCAGACCGAGAGCGGGCAGGGCGATTGGTAGCAAATCATGCGGCGTGACCAGCAATCCCAGCACGAGGAACATGCCGATCTGCGCCAGCCACGCCATGCCGTCGAGCATGTGCAGAATGCCGTGACGGCTGCGCACCGGGCGGTTGCCGATGACCAGGCCGCACAGATAAACCGCGAGGAAGCCGCTGCCGTGCAAGGCGTTGGTCAGGGCGAACACCACCAGACCGCCGGCGATCACCAGAATCGGATACAGGCCGGCGGCCAGATTGATCCGGTTGACCAGTTGCAACATCAGCCAGCCGCCGCCGAGACCGATCACGCCGCCGATGCCGAACTCGCGGATCAGATGGGTCAACAGGCTCCAGTGCAGGCCGGTCTGGCCGCTGGCGAGCATGTCGATCAGAGTGACAGTGAGAAACACCGCCATCGGGTCGTTGCTGCCGGATTCGATTTCAAGAGTCGCGGTGACCCGTTCATTCAAGCCTTTGCCGCCGAGCAGCGAGAACACCGCTGCGGCGTCCGTCGAGCCAACGATGGCACCGATCAACAAGCCTTGAATCAGATTGAGGTCGAACAGCCACGCGGCGGCCATGCCGGTCAGCCCGGTGGTGATCAACACCCCGACCGTGGCCAGCGATAGCGCTGGCCATAACGCCACGCGGAAACTCGACACCCGCGTACGCAAACCACCGTCGAGGAGGATCACCGCCAGTGCGAGGTTGCCGACCAGATAGGCCGTCGGGTAGTTATCGAAGATGATCCCGCCGCCATCGACCCCGGCGGCCATGCCGACAGCGAGGATGATGACCAGAATCGGGATGCCGAGACGGGAAGAAAGTGAGCTGACGAGAATGCTTGCGCCTACCAGCAACGCGCCGATCAAGAACAGGCTGTTGATGGTCGTCGCATTCAAAGGCAGTACTCCAGAAGCGTAAAGACGGGCACAAACTGACCATGCAGTCTGCGTGCCAGCGATTCTAACCTGTTGAAATGTGATGCTGTCAAAAAGGTTTTTACGCTGGGGGATTCGAGGTTTTGGTTCGGCTGGCTATTGCTGCCCTCACCCTAGCCCTCTCCCGGAGGGAGAGGGGACCGACCGCGGTGTTTGTTCAAGTTGCACCGACCTGAAATTCCGAGTCGAACGCAGGTTTTGAAAACACGAAGATCTGCCCCCTTTCCCCCTCTCCCTCTGGGAGAGGGCTGGGGTGAGGGTGCTTTTGATCTTGATCTACTAAATTAAAGGCTGAACCGCCCAACCATGTTGTTCAGGTCCAGCGCCAACCGCGACAGTTCATTACTCGCCGCACTGGTCTGATTCGCGCCCGTCGCCGATTGCACCGACAAATCACGAATATTCACCAGATTGCGATCCACTTCCCGCGCCACCTGCGCCTGCTCTTCGGCGGCGCTGGCGATCACCAGGTTGCGCTCGTTGATTTCGACGATGGCGGTGTTGATGGTGTCCAGCGACATGCCGGCACCACGGGCGATGTTCAGGGTCGACTCGGCGCGCTCGGTGCTGTTGCGCATCGAATCCACGGCGTGTTCGGTGCCGCTCTGAATGCTGCCGATCATCCGCTCGATTTCGCTGGTCGACTGCTGGGTACGGTGCGCCAGGGCACGGACTTCATCTGCCACCACCGCAAAACCACGACCGGCCTCACCGGCACGCGCCGCTTCAATCGCTGCGTTCAGTGCCAGCAGGTTGGTTTGATCGGCCAGACCACGAATCACGTCGAGCACCTTGCCGATATCACGGGATTCATTCGCCAGATCACCGATCAGCGAAGCAGTGCTCTGTACATCAGCGCTCATGCGTTCGATGGCGCTGACGGTCTCCTGCACCAGATCACGCCCGTCACCGGCCGAGGTGGTGGCGTTTTTCGAAGCTTCCGAAGTGCTCACGGCGTTGCGCGCAACTTCTTCCACAGCGCTGGTCATTTCATTGACCGCCGTGGCGGCTTGTTCGATTTCGTTGTTCTGCTGAGTCAGGCCGCGCGCGCTTTCGTCGGTGACGCTGTTCAGTTCTTCGGCTGCCGAAGCCAACTGAGTGGCCGAGCCGGAAATACGCTGCAGGGTGTCACGCAGTTTCGATTGCATCTTGGCCATGGCCGCGAGCAGACGTCCTGCCTCGTCTTCACCGTCAACGTGGATCGGCTGGGTCAGGTTGCCTTCGGCGATGGTTTCCGCAGCTTCCAATGCTTTGGAGATCGGCTTGGTGATGCTCACAGTCAGCAGCCAGGCAAAGAGGAACGTCAGGCCAGTGGCGATCACCAACAGCGTAACCACAAGGTTGAAAGACATCGAAAACTGCTCGCTCGCGCCTTTATCCGTCTCGGCGATTTGCTGGGTGTTGATCTCCAGCAGGCGCGCCAGGGCGGTGTTCACCGCCTCCGAGTTGCTCAGCAAGTCCGAGTTGAGCATCTGCCGCAGTTCATCGATCTGATTGTTGCGCGACAGGGTTTTCATCCGGTCTTCAAGCTGGCGATACTGCGCGAGCAACTGCACGTATTGATCGTAAGCCGCACGTTCTTGCGGGCCGTCGATCAACGGTTCGTAGGCGCGCTGGGCGTCGGCGATCTGCTTGTTGCGCAGCTCGAACAATTCGACAGTCTTTTGTTGAACGTCCGGTTCACGATTGATCAGCAACCGATACGACAGAACACGCAGGCGCAGGGTCAGTTGGGTGAATTCGTCGAGGGCCTTGATCGAAGGCACGCTGGCCGTGGCGATGTCTTCGCCTGCTGCGCGGATTTTGCTCATCTGATTCAGCGCGAACACACCGAGAATCAGCATCAGGCCGCCGATCAGGGCGAAGCCGGTAAACGCCCGTGGGGCGATATTCATATTGCGAAGGGACATGGGGCGGATACCAAGAGAGGGCCGCGTCCATGCGGGCTGAGACTGCTGTATGGATGACTTATCGGTCATACGACTAAAGTCTTGAGGCACTGTGCGTATTTGTCGCAGAAGGGCTTGGGCGACGAAGTGCAGGAACCAGATCGGCAGATCACAGTCTTTAAAACTCGCGAGAACGGTCCGCCACCTGGAAAATCAAGGCCTTGCGCCGGTTTAACCCTGGCATCCGTGGTGACTTTTCTTTATCGTACGCGCCCTTTGAAAATCGCTTGGAAGATCAAAATGTTGGAAGCATCCCTCAGCCAATTGGAACAGCTCGTCAGCGACCTGGTGCAACAAAACCAGAGCCTTGCGCAAACCAACCAGACCCTGTCCACGGAACTGGCCCAGGCCAAGGATGAAAACGAAAGCCTGCAACTGAACCTGATGGAACAGGAAGAAAAGCACGGCGCCACTGCTGCACGCATTCAGGCACTGGTTGATCGCGTCAACGCCGGTCCTGTCAGCGCATGAACCACCACACAGCAGGGGTAAAAGTCGTCTCCATTCTCGGGGAGGACTATTCGATCAAGGCACCGGCCGGGGAAGAACAGACCCTGCTGGACGCGGCCATGATGCTCAAGGCTGCGCTGGACGACACCAAACGCAAATACCCGACGCTGATCGGTGATCGCTTGCTGGTGTTGGCGGCGATGAATCTGTGCTCGCAGCAGATCGAAATGAAGAAGCAACACCAGGAAGAACTCGACCGTTACCAAGAGCAAGTCAGCGCCACGGTCGACACTATCGCCAAGACCATTAACCAGGGTTGATGGAGCTGCGCACAACCAAAGAATAGATTGTCGACTGGGTTGTATACAATCGGCACGGCTGTTGCATTGTTTCGGCCACTTATTCTTTGGGGGTGCTCCATGCAGTTGTGGCGACGCAGTATTCAATGGCAGCTGATTCTCAGCATGGGCACGGCCCTGCTGGTCAGCATCCTGATCGTGGTTGGCATTTATACCCTGGTGGTCAACCGCCTCGCCCAGAGCTATCTGGTCGAACAAGCACTGCCGTCGAGCATTGAAGCGACGCGCAATGATATCGAACGCATCCTGGTGCAACCGCTGACGGCGGCCAAGGATATCGCCAGCAATACGATGGTCCGCGATTGGCTCGCATCCGGCGAAGACAGCAGCAAAACGGCTGGCTTCGCGCGGTATCTGGAAGGCATCCGCGCCGAACATAAAGCCTTCACCGCTTTGATCATCGGCACCGAATCCAATCACTACATCACCGAAAAAGGTCTGGATCGCACCCTCAGCCGTTCAAAACCGGCTGACGCGTGGTTCTATTCCTTCCTCGACAGCAATCAGCCGCGCACCCTCAATATCGACAACGACGGGGCGACCGGAGAACTGGCGCTGTTCATCGATTTGAAGGTCGAGCAGGCCGGCAAAGTGGTCGGTGTGGCCGGGCTCGGACTGAGCATGAAAGAGCTGTCGGAGCTGATTCACAACTTCAGTTTTGGTGAGCGTGGCAAGGTCTATCTCGTGCGTTCCGACGGTTTGATTCAAGTGCACCCGGAGGCGCAGTTCAGCGGTAAACGCACCTTGAGCGAGCAGATCGGCGCCAATGCAGCGCAGGCCGTCATGGGCCAGAAAACGGCGATCAGCAGCAGCTTCCAGAGGGATGGCGAAGACTTCCTCGCCTTCAGCCTGCCGTTGCGCGATTTGGGCTGGACTCTGGTGGCCGAAGTGCCGCAGTCGCAGATCTACGCCGAAGCCCGTAAAGCGATGTGGATGAGCGGCGGTATCGGTCTGGCGGTGGCGCTGGTGTGCCTCGCGTTGGTGGTGTGGCTGGCGCAAGGTCTGGTGCGGCCGATTCGCCAAGTAACAGCCGCGCTGGTAGCAATCGGTAGCGGTGGTGGAGATTTGACCCACCGGTTAGATTCCAGCCGTGCCGATGAGCTGGGCGACCTCGCCCGCGGCTTCAACCGTTTCCTCGATAGCCAGCGCGGCATGATCGGTGAAGTGCTGACCACCAGCGAGCGTTTGCGTACGGCCGTGGGGCAAGTGGCGAAAGTGGTGGAAAACACTGCCGAGCGTTCCGGCCGTCAGCAGGAAATGACCGACATGGTCGCGACTGCGGTTCACGAGATGGGCCTGACGGTTCAGGAGATTGCGCAGAACGCCGGTAATGCGGCCCTGGCCTCGCAGACTGCACGAGATGAAGCGCTGCAGGCGCGAGAAGTGGTCGGCGGTTCGATCCGGCATATTGAAAGCATGTCCGATGAGATTGGCGTAGCGGCTGGCGCGGTGGGTGAATTGGCGCACCAAGTGGCCTCGATCGATTCGGTGCTGGCGGTGATTCGCGGGGTGTCCGAGCAGACCAACCTGTTGGCGCTCAATGCCGCCATCGAAGCAGCTCGAGCCGGGGATATGGGTCGCGGCTTTGCGGTTGTTGCTGATGAAGTGCGTACTTTGGCGCGACGCACTCAAGCGTCTACTGACGAGATTCAACAGATGATCGGCAGCCTCAAGCAAGGTGCGGAAAACGCCGTGTCGTCCATGCGCACCGGGCAAGCCGCAACCGGCACCGGGGTTGAGTCGAGTCAGCGAACCGGGGCCTCGCTGACTGCGATTACTGGTCAGGTCGAGCGCATCAGTGACATGAATCATCAGGTGGCGACGGCGACGGAAGAGCAGTCGGCGGTGACGGAAGAGATCAACCGTAACGTGCAGGGGATTTCCGATCTGGCGCGGGCGACGGCGGGGGAGGTTCGGGCGTGTCGTGAGGATTGTCAGATGTTGCAGAGGCTGGCGGACGATTTGGCGCGGCAGATGGGTGGGTTCAAGTTGAGTTGAGTGTTGAGCCAGAAAAGCCCCTCACCCTAGCCCTCTCCCAGAGGGAGAGGGGACTGACCGTGGGATGCTTGAGTAATACGCCGACCTGGGAGTGCAGTACCGAATCCATAATCGACACGGTTTTTCAGGTCGATGTATAGCGCCAGACACCTCGGTCGGCCCCCTCTCCCTCCGGGAGAGGGCTGGGGTGAGGGTAGGCTTTCAGAACCACGCATCCTGCATCGCCAGGCACGTATCATCCCGCGCCTCCAGCAACGCCAGTTCATGGTGACAACCCGGCACTTCCCACGTCAGAAAGTACCGCGCCGCCTGCAGCTTGCCCTTATAGAAGTCAGCATCCGCTGAGTTCCCTTTGGCCAACCCTTCCTCGGCACGAATCGCCTGCTCCAACCAGCGCCAGCCAATCACCGTGTGCCCGAACACCTTCAGGTACAACGCCGAGTTCGCCAGACTGCTATTGACCTTGCCCTGTGCCAGATCGGTCAACAAACCGATGGTCACCGTTTGCAGACGTGCCACCAGTTTCTCTAAAGGCTCACGCAATGCGGTCAGTGATTCATACGCCGTCGCGCGTTCAGCGGTGTTGGCGATCAGAAGAATCAGTTGCTTGAGCCCCGCGCCACCGTTCTGCGCCAGTTTGCGCCCGAGCAAGTCCAGCGACTGAATGCCATGGGTGCCTTCATGAATCGGGTTCAAGCGGTTATCGCGGTAGTACTGTTCAACCGGGTATTCGCGGGTGTAGCCGTGACCGCCAAGAATCTGGATCGCCAGTTCGTTGGCCTTGAGGCAGAACTCCGATGGCCAGGATTTGACGATCGGTGTCAGCAGATCCAGCAATTCATGCGCCTGTTTGCGCTCGGCTTCGGACTCAAGCGTGGTGGTGTCATCGAACAAGCGCGCCGCGTACAGACCGAGATCAAATGCACCTTCGACGTAGGATTTTTGCGTCAACAGCATACGTCTGACATCGGCGTGCTGAATGATCGCCACCGGCGCCGCCGTCGGATCCTTGCTGTCCGGCACGCGACCCTGTGGCCGCTCGCGGGCGTACTCCAGCGAGTACAGATAACCGGCATAACCGAGCATCACCGCGCCCATGCCGACGCCGATACGTGCCTCGTTCATCATCTGGAACATGTAGCTCAAACCGTGGTGCGGCTTGCCCACCAGATAGCCGATGCACTCGCCGTTATCGCCGAAGTTCAGCGCTGTGGAGGTGGTGCCGCGCCAACCCATCTTGTGAAACAGCCCTGCCAGCAGGACATCGTTACGCTGGCCGAGGCTGCCGTCATCGTTGACCAGAAACTTCGGCACGATGAACAGCGAAATGCCTTTAACACCCGCAGGCGCATCGGGCAGCTTGGCCAGGACCATGTGCACGATGTTTTCCGAGAGCGGGTGATCGCCGCCGGAAATGAAGATCTTGTTGCCTTTGAGGCGATAAGTGCCGTCGGACGCCGGCTCGGCGCGCGTACGAATATCCGACAGCGATGAACCGGCATGCGGCTCGGTCAGGGCCATGGTGCCGAAGAAACGCCCGTCGATCATCGGTTGCAGAAAGCGTTGTTTCTGCTCGTCCGTGCCAAAGCTCTCAATCAGATTCGCCGCGCCCATGGTCAGGAACGGGTAGGACGTCGAAGCCGCGTTGGCTGACTGGAAATGCGCGAAGCAGGCTTGCGACAGCAATGTAGGCAGTTGCATGCCGCCGGCGTCGAAACTTCTCGCGGCGTTGAGGAATCCGGCTTCAAGGAAGGCATCCACCGCTGGTTTCACTTCAGGAATCAGAATCGCCTGACCGTCTTCGTAGCGTGGTTCGTTCTCGTCGCCCTTGCGGTTGTGCGGCGCGAAGTACTTCTCGGCGATGTTGCGCGCGGTGCCGATGGCGGCGTCGAAGGTCTCGCGGTTGTGCTCGGCAAAGCGCTCACGCCGGGTCAGGCCCTCGGCATCAAGGACTTCATACAGCTCGAAAGCCAGATTGCGGGAACTGAGCAGCGTCTCGGACATGGCGGCCTACCTGAAATTGGGGTTGGGCCGAGTCTAAGGCGGGGGAATAGAGGCTGGATATGATGATTGATGAGAGTGATGCAGAGGTGAGGGCGACACTAATCAAATGTAGGAGTGAGCCTGCTCGCGATAGCGGTCTGTCAGACACAATTATTTTAACTGACAGACCGCTATCGCGAGCAGGCTCACTCCTACAGGGGATTTCATTCCAGGCGACCGTTGCGGGCACCTGGAGTTACAGCGGTTTAGCCGATGGTCATCAAGCTCGCATTACCACCCGCAGCAGCAGTGTTAACACTCAACGCCCGCTCGATCACCAGACGCTCCAGCGCAATATTGGTCTCGCCCTGGGACAAGCCCTGAACCCCAACGATCGCGCCGGCACGCTTGGCAATCTGCTGGCAGACACCGCGCAACTGGTCGGAATGGCCGTGATGCAGAACCGCATCAAACACCACTTCATCCTTGTTCCAGTCAGAAACCAGCTTGATCCGCGCCTGAATCTCCTTCGGCAGGCGTGCGAACAATGCCTTGCTGATGTCGGACTCTGGCCACACCGCCGAACCACCTACCGCCAGCACCGCTGCCAGTTGCGTCAGCAGATCGCCTTCAACCTCGGCCAGGCACAACACGTGCTCGCGCGGCAGGATCGCGTAGCTGTTTTTCTCGCCGGTCGGGCCGGCCAGCACGCGGGTGATGCCGCTCTGCGATTGCGCAGCGTACTGCACGCAGAGGGTGCTCAGGTCAGCGAACTTGTTGCTGTCAGCCCAAGCTTTCAGGGCGTTCAGCGGTTTGCTCATGGCATCGCGCAAACGAACGTCGGGGGCGATAACGGCATCACCGCGAGCGAAGGATTGTTCGATGGCGTCGGTAGGACGTGTCGCCAGCAAGCGGTACAGGTACAGCGGGCCACCGGCTTTCGGGCCAGTACCCGACAGGCCTTCGCCGCCGAATGGCTGCACGCCGACCACGGCACCGACGATGTTGCGGTTAACGTAGACGTTACCGGCGTTGACGTTGTCGATCACCTTGGCGATGGTCTCATCGATGCGCGTGTGCACGCCCAGCGTCAGGCCATAACCGGAAGCGTTGATCTGAGCGATCAGTTGATCGATCTCTTTACGCTTGTAGCGCACCACGTGCAGCACCGGACCGAAGATCTCGCGTTGCAGCTCGTCGAAGCTTTCCAGTTCGATCAGGGTCGGCATGACGAAGGTGCCGCGTTTGACCTCTTCGGTGTCGGCGATTGCTACCTGGTAAACATTGCGACCTTTATCGCGCATGCCCTGGATGTGCTTGTCGATGCCAGCCTTGGCTTCGGCGTCGATCACCGGGCCGATGTCCACGGACAGGCGCTCCGGGTTGCCGAGACGGCTTTCTGCCATGGCACCTTTGAGCATTTCGATGACACGATCCGCGGAATCTTCCTGCAAGCAAAGTACGCGCAGCGCCGAGCAACGCTGACCGGCGCTGTCGAAGGCCGACGAAACTACGTCGATCACGACTTGTTCGGTCAGTGCCGAGGAGTCGACGATCATCGCGTTCTGGCCACCGGTTTCGGCGATCAGCGGAATCGGACGGCCCTGGCTGTCGAGACGGCCAGCGATGTTGCGTTGCAGCAGACGCGCGACTTCGGTAGAACCGGTGAACATCACGCCTTTGACGCGCTCATCACCAACCAGACCGGCGCCGACGGTTTCGCCGCGACCCGGCAGCAGTTGCAGCACGCCTTCCGGAATCCCGGCTTCGAGCAGTAAGCGCACGGCTTGAGCCGCCACCAGTGGAGTTTGCTCAGCCGGTTTGGCCAATACCGGGTTACCGGCAGCCAATGCCGCAGCGACTTGACCGCTGAAGATCGCCAGCGGGAAGTTCCACGGGCTGATGCACACCACCGGACCCAGTGGGCGGTGGGCGTCGTTGCTGAAATCGTTGCGCGCCTGCACTGCGTAATAACGCAGGAAGTCGACGGCTTCGCGGACTTCGGCGATGGCGTTGGCGTAGGTCTTGCCGGCTTCACGAGCGAGCAGGCCCATCAGCGGCTGGATCTCGCCTTCCATCAAGTCAGCGGCACGTTCCAGAATCGCCGCGCGTTCCGCGGGCGGGGTGGCCTGCCAGATCGGCGCAGCGTTCAGCGCGCATTGAATGGCGTTGTCGACGTCTTCGACGGTGGCTTCTTGAACATGACCGACCACATCACGGTGGTCCGACGGGTTCAGAACGGCTGCCGGTGTTTCGTTGCTGGAGGCGCAACCAAGCATCGGCGCGGCTTTCCAGTCGTTATGCGCAGTGGCGAGCAAGGCGCAGGACAGCGAAGCCAAACGATGTTCGTTGGCCATGTCGATGCCGCTGGAGTTGGCGCGTTCGGCACCGTACAGGTCACGCGGCAGCGGAATGCGCGGGTGCGGCAGGCCGAAACCACCTTCCACGGTCGCCATCTGCTCAATCTGCGCCACTGGATCGGCCACCAGCTCCTGAATCGAAATCGACTGGTCGGCGATGCGGTTGACGAACGAAGTGTTCGCGCCGTTTTCCAGCAAGCGACGGACGAGGTACGCCAACAGGGTTTCGTGGGTGCCGACCGGTGCGTACACGCGGCACGGACGGTTCAGCTTGCCTTCGGAAACTTTGCCTACAACTTGTTCGTAAAGCGGTTCGCCCATGCCGTGCAGGCACTGGAATTCGTACTGGCCCGGGTAATAGTTCTGACCGGCGATGTGGTAAATGGCCGACAGGGTGTGGGCGTTGTGCGTGGCGAACTGCGGGTAGATGACTTCCGGCACCGACAGCAGTTTGCGGGCGCAAGCGATGTAGGAAACGTCGGTGTACACCTTGCGGGTGTAGACCGGATAGCCTTCGAGGCCTTCGACTTGGGCGCGCTTGATTTCGCTGTCCCAGTACGCGCCTTTTACCAGACGGATCATCAGACGATGACGGCTGCGGCGAGCCAGGTCGATCACGTAGTCGATCACGTACGGGCAACGCTTCTGGTACGCCTGGATGACGAAACCGATGCCGTTCCAGCCAGTCAGTTGTGGCTCGAAGCACAGGCGCTCAAGCAGATCCAGCGACAGTTCGAGACGGTCGGCTTCTTCGGCGTCGATGTTCAAGCCGATGTCGTATTGCTTGGCCAGCAACGTCAACGACAGCAGGCGCGGGTACAGCTCGTCCATCACACGCTCGTACTGCGCACGGCTGTAACGCGGGTGCAGTGCCGACAACTTGATGGAGATGCCCGGGCCTTCATAAATCCCACGGCCGTGGGACGCTTTGCCGATCGAGTGGATGGCTTGTTCGTACGACGCCAGGTATTTCTGCGCGTCGTGCTCGGTCAGTGCCGCTTCACCGAGCATGTCGTAGGAATAACGGAAGCCCTTGGCTTCGAACTTGCTCGCGTTGGCCAGCGCTTCGGCGATGGTTTCGCCGGTCACGAACTGCTCGCCCATCAGGCGCATGGCCATGTCGACGCCCTTGCGGATCATCGGCTCGCCGCTCTTGCCGATGATGCGGCTCAGCGACGACGTCAGGCCGGCTTCGTTGTGCGTCGAGACCAGTTTGCCGGTCAGCAGCAGGCCCCAAGTGGCGGCGTTGACGAACAGCGACGGGCTGTTGCCCAAGTGCGGGTGCCAGTTGCCGGTGCTGATCTTGTCGCGGATCAGTGCATCGCGCGTGCCCTTGTCCGGGATACGCAGCAGCGCTTCGGCGAGGCACATCAGCGCCACGCCTTCCTGGGACGACAGGGAAAATTCCTGCAGCAGACCCTGAACAATGCCTGCACGGCCGCCGGCACTTTTCTGGTTACGCAGTTTTTCCGCGATGGAAGCGGCGAGTTTGTTAGTGGCTTCAGCCATGGCGACCGGCAGGCGAGCCTGCTCGATCAGCATCGGCACGACTTCCGGCTCGGGGCGGCGGTAAGCGGCGGTGATCGAAGCGCGCAGAACGGACTGCGGCAGGATGCTTTCGGCGAATTCGAGGAAGCACTGGTGGGCGTGATCGGTGTGGACTTCGCCCGCCTCATCGGCGTCCTTGGCGGTCAAACCGTTCAGCTCGGTCAGGGTTGCACCACCCTCGAGTTTTTCCAGGTAATTGAAAATTGCCTGCTTGATCAGCCAGTGCGGTGTGCGATCAATCGAGGTCGCGGCCGCCTTCAGGCGCTCGCGGGTCGGGTCATCGAGTTTGACCCCAAGGGTGGTGGTAGCCATATTTTTATCCTCATGGTTGCCACAGTTGCGTGGCATCAGCTGGCCGCAAGATTAGCCGTGCGCCGAAAGAGGTGCAACCGGGTGCAACCCTTTTTTTGTCGGAAAAATAAACGCTTCGTCAGGAATTATTTTCTGGTACGGAAGTGCCGCACTTGCTTGGTGCTTTTACTTCTAGCAACACCCTCTGACTGCGCTAAAAGGGAGCAAAAAGTGCCTGTTTCTCGGAATATCCGACTAGGTGCAACTAATTCGCGCGAAACTGGTTGCACCTTTTTTGGTTTGTTGCATAGCATTCGCGCCCTAGGTGCAACCGGGATAACCCGGTGTATCGGCTGGTGGCTTTCCTGGGGAAACATCAGTCCTAAATGCGCGGGATCGCGAATCGTCTGCCAAACGTTACCGTTTGCGCGCGGTTCATCACCGCTGCTACATAAAAACAAAGCCAGGGCGTACTTAATGAGCGTAAGCAATCCAACACTGATCACGTTCGTGATCTACATCGCAGCAATGGTGCTGATCGGCTTCATGGCCTATCGCTCCACCAATAACCTTTCTGACTATATTCTTGGCGGCCGTAGCCTGGGCAGCGTCGTGACGGCTCTGTCTGCCGGTGCTTCCGACATGAGCGGCTGGTTGTTGATGGGCCTGCCGGGCGCCATCTACATGTCCGGTCTGTCCGAAAGCTGGATCGCCATCGGCCTGATCGTCGGTGCTTATCTGAACTGGCTGTTCGTCGCCGGCCGTCTGCGCGTGCAGACCGAGCACAACGGTGATGCCCTGACCCTGCCGGACTACTTCTCCAGCCGTTTCGAAGACAAAAGCGGTTTGCTGCGCATTATTTCGGCAATCGTGATTCTGGTGTTCTTCACCATTTACTGCGCTTCCGGCATCGTGGCTGGCGCCCGTCTGTTTGAAAGCACCTTCGGCATGTCCTACGAGACAGCGCTGTGGGCCGGTGCTGCGGCGACGATTGCCTACACCTTCGTTGGCGGTTTCCTCGCCGTGAGCTGGACCGACACCGTGCAAGCCACGCTGATGATTTTCGCGCTGATCCTTACGCCGATCATCGTCCTGCTGGCCACTGGCGGCGTCGACACCACGTTCCTGGCCATTGAAGCCAACGATCCAAGCAACTTCGACATGCTCAAAGGCACCACCTTCATCGGCATCATCTCGCTGATGGGCTGGGGTCTGGGCTACTTCGGTCAGCCGCACATCCTCGCGCGTTTCATGGCGGCGGACTCGGTGAAATCGATCGCCAAGGCGCGTCGCATTTCCATGACCTGGATGATCCTGTGCCTGGGCGGCACTGTGGCGGTGGGCTTCTTCGGTATCGCGTACTTCTCGGCGCACCCGGAAGTTGCCGGTCCCGTGACCGAGAACCACGAACGCGTGTTCATCGAACTGGCCAAACTGCTGTTCAACCCATGGATCGCCGGTGTGCTGTTGTCGGCCATTCTGGCTGCGGTGATGAGCACCCTGAGCTGCCAGTTGCTGGTGTGCTCGAGCGCCCTGACCGAAGACTTCTACAAAACCTTCCTGCGTAAATCCGCTTCTCAGGTTGAGCTGGTCTGGGTCGGTCGCGCCATGGTGCTGTTGGTTGCACTGATCGCGATCGCCTTGGCGGCCAACCCGGAAAACCGCGTACTGGGTCTGGTGTCCTACGCATGGGCCGGTTTCGGTGCTGCGTTCGGTCCGGTTGTGCTGATCTCGGTTATCTGGAAAGAAATGACTCGCGACGGCGCACTGGCCGGTATTCTGGTCGGCGCGATCACCGTGGTGGTCTGGAAGCATTTCGAACTGCTGGGTCTGTACGAAATCATCCCGGGCTTCATCTTCGCCAGCCTGGCCATCTACATCGTCAGCAAAATGGGCGAGCCGACCAGAGGCATGGTGCAGCGCTTCGAAGCGGCGGAAAAAGATTTCCACCTGAACAAGTGATTGTTCTGAGCTGAGGCTCACCCGAAAACGGCCCGTTTCCTACAGGATACGGGCCGTTTTTTTGTGCCTGTGATTTCTCTGATTCACCGCGTTTCCCTGTAGGAGTGAGCCTGCTCGCGATGGCGGTGTGTCAGTCGACATCAATGCTGAATGTCGGACCGCTATCGCGAGCAGGCTCACTCCTACAAGGGATGGTGGTGGGCTTGAGGGATTTGTCTGTAGTTGAAGGCGCTGCTTTTTGCAGGGGTTTTCGTCAATGAAAGTAGGGCAAATCTGATTTTCCCGTCACCCATTCACCACCCCTTGCCCCTCATGCAGAATCGCCCGCCCTCACACTGCAGAGAGACATCGGATGTTCGCGTCTGCCAATCAACCGCGTTTCACGTTGACCCTCGAAGGCGCCCAACATGACCTCAAGGTCCTTGAGTTCACGGGCAAGGAGGCCATCAGCCAACCCTTTCGTTTCGAGCTGGAACTGGTCAGTGAGCGACCGGATCTGGATCTCGAAAGCCTCCTGCACTGTCAGGCGTTTCTGAGTTTTGATGCGGACGGCTCCGGCGTTCACGGTCAGATTTATCAGGTCGGGCAGGGCGATTCCGGGAAACGTCTGACGCGTTATCACCTGAGTCTGGTGCCGCGTCTGACGTACCTCGGTCACCGCATCAATCAGCGGATCTTCCAGCATCAGAGCGTGCCGCAAATTGTTGCGCAGGTACTTAAGGATCACGCGATCCTTCGTGATGCTTTCGATTTTCGGTTAGGCAGTGAATACCCGGTTCGTGAGTATTGCGTGCAGTACGCTGAAAGCGACTTGGCGTTCATTCAGCGGCTATGTGCCGAGGTCGGCATTCATTACCACTTTCAACACAGCCCCGACGCGCACGTACTGGTGTTCGGTGATGACCAGACGGTGTTTCCAAAACTGGCCACGCCGACCCTTTATTTGCCGGGCAGTGGCATGTCTGCCGGAGCCCCGGCGATTCAGCGTTTCAATGTGCGCGTGGAAACCCGCACCAGCGTGGTCACTCGGCGCGACTACAACTTCGAAAAGCCTCGTCTGCACCTGCAAAGTCGTGTCGACGGCGAGCAGCGCCCAGTGCTGGAGGATTATCACTTCCCTGGCCAATTCAACGATCGTGAAACCGGCAAACATCTGGCTCAGCGTGCCCTTGAACGGCATGTCGCTGATTATCGTCAGGCCGAAGGCATCAGCGACGAATCCGCACTGGTTTGCGGACATTTCCTGCAACTGGCCGAGCATCCGCGCCACGACTGGAACGACCTGTGGCTGCTGACTGCCGTCGAACACCATGGCCGCCAGCCACAAGTGCTGGAGGAATCGGTGACCAGCGATGGGGACGCTTTTCAGGGTTACCGTAATAGCTTTTTCGCCACGCCGTGGGACGTGTTTTTCCGCCCGACGCTGGGGCCGGAAAAACCACGCATGCCCGGATATCAACCAGCGGTTGTGACCGGGCCGAAAGACACCGAAATCCACTGCGACGAGTACGGTCGGGTCAAGGTGCAACTGGCTTGGGATCGCGACGGTGAATTGAACGAGCATTCCAGTTGCTGGCTGCGCGTTGCCAGCGGTTGGGCCCATGACCGTTATGGCAGCGTGTTGATCCCGCGAGTCGGCATGGAAGTGCTGGTCGGCTTCATCGATGCCGACGCCGACAAACCTTTGGTCGTGGGCTGCCTGCCCAACGCCGCGACACCGATCCCGCTGGATCTGCCCGCGGACAAGACCCGCAGCATTTTCCGCAGCCAGAGCAGCCCCGGCGGTGGCGGCTACAACGAACTGCGCATCGAGGATCGCAAAGGCGCCGAGGAAATCTACCTGCGCGCCCAGCGCAACTGGACGCAGCATGTGTTGAATGATCAACAGGTGCAGGTCGACAACCAGCGCAGCATCGTCGTCACCGGCACCGCCCGCCACGAGTTGAAGGCTGATGAGCAACGCATCACTCATGGTCAGCGGCAGACCGAAGTGAGGCAGGACGACCATCTGAGCGTGATCGGCGATCGGCATATTCGCGTGAGCAATCAGGCGATCAGCGCCAGTGGGCAATTCCACGTCAGCGCCGGTCAGCAAGTGGTCATCGACGGTGGCGCGAGTGCGACGATTCAGGCTGGTGGGCAGTGGATCAACATCGGCCCGGGTGGGATTTTCAGCAGCGTGCCGATTGTCGTGGGCGGCGCAGCGATGGCGGCGATGAGTGCCGCGCCGGTTGTACCGGGATTGCCGGAGAAACTCGCCGCCGCGCCGGCTGCCATGCTGACTGCCGCACAAATCATGAGTTTCAAGGGTGACGCGCCATTCTGCGAAGAGTGCGAGCGTTGCAAGGACGGTCTCTGTGCAGCCTGATTTTCTATTGCCTGCCGAGTGGTTGGCGCGGGAGCCATTGAAAGTTTCCGAGCAGTTGTTTGCGGTTTTCAGTAATGCCAGCGAGGCGAAGCCGCTCAAGGGCTGGCCAGACATGGCGAGTTCGATCTGGGCCGAGACGATCTATGCCGAGTGGGATGCGGTGATGCCTTACGTGGGAATTGTCGCTACTGACAGTGAGTTACTGCATTGGGTCGCCACTACCGAGTCGCAGGATTGGGGGTGGCTGGCGGTTTCTTCGGCGAGTCTGGAAGAGGTGGTGGCGCACTTTCGCAGCCTGACCCAAGTGCTGATGCCTGGCGGCAAAACGGTGTTTTTTCGTTTTTGGGACGGGCGGTTTCTGTTGCCGATTCTTCAGGCCGATGAGGTGGGTGCGGCGCAACTGTTTCCGCTGATCGGGCGTTGTTTGATTAATGGGCAGGCGCTGGAAATTGGCGGCAGGGCGCAGGTTTCGGGAAGGGTATTTCCGTGGTGGCAGGTACCGGCTTCGGTGCTGGCGCAGCAGGGCCATGACGTTCGAACGGCCAATGCGTTGCAATGGTTGAGCGACGAATATCCGGTTCTTTTCGAGGCCTTTCCCGAGGCGGTTTTGCGTTGCAAGGTCAGGCGGTTTTTTCAGGTTTCAATGTCGGAAGATTCGTCGCAATCGGCGTTGCTGGCGTTTTTGCTGGCAGAGTCAGGGTGAGTTTTCGGGGCGAAGGTCTCGGACGATTCCTTCGAGTCGCGGCGGTTTTCATGAACTGGTGGGCGATGGGTTGCAGGGATAGTCTTTTCGTTGTCACTGCGAGAGCGGTGACAGGGTGTAGGAGCCCTCTACCTATGGTGCATCAGCGCTGTTGTTTGAATTGCGGCACGTAACTTGTGTGAGCAATGTCGTCAGCGGCGGCTGTGTGCGGGACACGCTTCGGCGTGGCCGAATTCCATGGGTCGGTTTCCTACTCCCGTGCACGGCTGCCACCCAATCCCGTAGGAAGGAATGCGGCAGTTCACTTTTACACTCTATGGAAGATAGAAATGACGACAATACGAACGGCTCCACCCTACGAAAAAATCATCCCCCATCCCGATAACCGCTTCATGGCCCTGACCGGCAATTGCAGTGACATGCCGACCCTGTTCATCGACACCCACGTGCCCCTCGACATCCTTATGGACGCCGCCAACCATCGCCTGCGCGCCGTGATCCAGGTGCTGGAAAACATGTGCATGCGCGGCTCGGTCGAATGCGACTCCGTCATCCTCAGCGACTTCGCCCAGCTCTGCGTGATTCCTTTGCGCGATGGCTGTGATGTGCTTGATGTCATCGGCAGGCGGTTGCGCGAGATGCCTTCCTGATGCTTAAAAGCAACATCAAAAGATGTCAATCATCAACGATGTAAGCATCCTGAGTCCGGATAAAACGGTCGAACGCTTCTGAGTTGTACACCTGTAGGCAACCATGGAATATCATTTTTTTGTCCGAGTATTCTCTGTTGGCAGAGATCTGGTCAGACGCCGCAAACATATAGTTTCTGGTTTCTTTATAGGGATCGTGTAAAACCTTTTGCGTGTCTTCATTTTCCATGACGGTGTGCATGCCTTTGCCAAAATGCGAGTAGGCGCCGGCGGACATTTCGATGTCATGCTCCAGCTCAGACTTTTGATTGAATGGCTTGAGAATGCACTCGCTCAATCCATAGTTCTTGAGCGTTTGTCTGGCTTGATCGATGTGGTTTTCGTCGGCAAGTGCTAGATATGGGCTTAGCACGACGAGTAGGAAAATGAACGGGTATCGCATGAGTTTTTGACTTCCTGTCTCTGATTTTTCGCAAGTGTAACTGCGTAATAGCAAAAACCCTCACCCTAACCCTCTCCCAGAGGGAGAGGGGACTGATCGAGTTGTCTGGGTGAGGTGCGCCGACCTGCGACTTCAGCGGCGCACTTTGCTTCGCCAGGCTTGAGTTCGCGCTGATCTTTCAGGTCGACATAAGCCGCAAGATCACCACCGTCAGTCCCCTCTCCCTCCGGGAGAGGGCTAGGGTGAGGGCAGGCTTTTGTCCGCTCGGCTGCGAACCCCTGACTTGCCGCGCGGTAAAAGGTAAACTTTGCGCCCTTCGCAGGAGCAGCCATGAATTATCGTCACGCCTTCCATGCCGGCAATCACGCCGATGTGTTCAAACACCTGACCTTGACCCGCCTCATCGCCCTGATGTCGCGCAAGGAGCAGCCGTTTGCCTATCTCGACACGCACGCCGGCATCGGTCTGTATGACTTGCAGGGCGATCAGGCCAACCGTACCGGTGAGTACCTGGAAGGCATCGCGCGCTTGTGGGAGCAGCCGGATCTGCCGGCGCTGACCGCCGACTACATGAAGGTGCTGCACGAGATGAACCCGGAGGGCCAGTTGCGCTATTACCCGGGTTCGCCGGAGCTGGCGCGGCGCCTGACGCGCCCACAGGATCGGGTCATGCTCAACGAGAAGCACCCGGAAGACGGTGTGCTGCTCAAGGACAACATGGCCGGCGATCGTCGGGTCAAAGTTCATCTTGGCGAAGGCTGGCACGTGGCGCGGGCGATGTTGCCTGTGCAGGAGAAGCGTGCGGTGATGTTGATCGATCCGCCGTTCGAGCAGCTCGACGAGATGCAGCGTTGTGCGGCGTCGTTGAAAGAGGCGATTGGCCGCATGCGCCAAACGGTGGCGGCGATCTGGTATCCGGTGAAGGATCAGCGTGCGTTGCGTCGTTTCTATCAGGATCTGGCTGGGACCGGTGCGCCGAAGTTGCTGCGCGTGGAACTGCTGGTGCACCCGCTGGATACGCCGAACAGTCTGAACGGCTCGGGCATGGCGATTGCCAATCCGCCGTGGGGGCTGGAGGAAGAGTTGCGTGAGCTGCTGCCGTGGTTGTCGAAGAAGCTGGGGCAGACCCAGGGTGGGTGGCAGATGGATTGGCTGATTGCCGAGAGTTAATTAGTTGCTTTGATGGTGTCTGGACGGACGCCTTCGCGGGCAAGCCCGCTCCCACAGGTTTAGCGCCGAATTCAAAAATAGCGCATGACCCTGTGGGAGCGGGCTTGCCCGCGATGCTTTTGGGGTTTAGTTACCCGCCAGGCTCGCTGGCATGCACACGCCGGTGCCGCCAATCCCGCAGTAACCCTCTGGATTCTTCGCCAGATACTGCTGGTGATACGTCTCGGCGAAGTACACGGTCGGCGCCTGTTCGATCTCGGTGCTGATTTCGCCCAGACCCGCTTTCGACAGTTCAGCCTGGTAGGTCGCTTTGCTTTTCAGCGCTGCGTCCAGGTGCTCAGGTGAGGTCGCGTAGATCACCGAGCGGTACTGCGTGCCGATGTCGTTGCCCTGGCGCATGCCCTGTGTCGGGTTGTGCAGTTCCCAGAACATCGCCAGCAGCTCTTCGTAGCTGACTTTGGCCTTGTCATACACCACCAATACTACTTCCGCGTGGCCGGTCAGGCCCGAGCAGACTTCTTCGTAAGTCGGGTTCGGCGTGAAACCGCCGGCATAACCGACGACCGTGCTGACCACGCCTTCACGCTGCCAGAAGCGGCGCTCGGCGCCCCAGAAACAGCCCAGACCGAAAATCGCAAAGTCGACGTCCTGGAAAAACGGGCCAAGCAGCGGGGTTTCTTCGAAAACGAAGTGCTTTTCAGGCAAGGTCATCGCGGTTTCGCGGCCGGGCAGAGCTTGTTCTTTAGTCGGGAGCACGTTTTTGTTCACCAGAATTTCCGAGCGCAGAACCATGATCGTTCCTCTCAGTCAGGTTGGATGTAAAAAGTCAGACCGCCAGTGTGCCGAATGATGCCCGGTTAATCACTACCCAAAATGTGCGGGTACTCGCACAACATTGTAGGAGTGAGCCTGCTCGCGATAGCGGTGGGTCAGTCAGAGGGTTTGTTGCTGACACACCGCTATCGCGAGCAGGCTCACTCCTACAAGGGATTTGCGGTGTTTATAGGCACAACGGGCCGCGCGGGTAGCGCTTGAGTGCCTGGATCAGTTCGCCACCGGGGATTGGCCGGTCGAACAGGTAACCCTGGCCGACGTCGCAACGATGCCGACGCAGGAACGCCAGTTGTTCGGCGGTCTCGATACCTTCGGCCACAACCTTGAGTTTCAGGTTGTGCGCCATGGCGATCACCGCTGAGGTGATTTCCATGTCGTCCTGGTTGTCGGGGATTTCGTGGATGAAGCTGCGATCGATCTTGATGATGTCGATCGGGAATTTCTTCAAATAACTCAGCGACGAATAACCGGTGCCGAAGTCGTCCATGGCCAGGGTCAGGCCCAGACGCTTGAGCTGATCGAGCTGCAAGTGCGTGTCTTCAGTGGCTTCCAGCAGCAGGCCTTCGGTCAGTTCCAGTTCGAGCAGATTGGCCGGCAGCGCTTCTTCCTTGAGGATGTTGGCGATGGACGCGACCAGATCCGGATCGGAGAACTGTTTCGGCGACAGGTTGATCGCCACTTGCAGATTGCCCATCCCAGCAGCAGTCAGCGCTTTGCTCATGCGGCAGGCCTGACGCGCGATCCACTTGCCGATCGGAATGATCAGGCCGGTTTCTTCGGCGACGCTGATGAACTGGTCCGGGCGGATCATGCCGCGCTCCGGATGGTTCCAGCGCAACAGCGCTTCCATGCCCAGCAGACGACCGCTGCGCAGGCACAGCTTGGGCTGGTAGAACACGTCCAGCTCGTTCTGGGTCAGGGCGCGGCGCAGGTTGTTTTCAACGAACAGTTTGTAACTGGCCTCGGCATTCAACGCTTCGGTGAAGACCTGCACCTGATGTTTGCCGTTGGCCTTGGCCTTGTGCAGCGCCAGGCCGGCGTTGCGCATCAGCGTTTGCGGGTCGCGACCGTGCAGCGGCGCGCACGCCAGGCCGACCGAACCGGTGACGCTGATCAACTGGTTGTCGACGAACATCGGCTTGTCGAGCGTCGCCAGCAATTGGTTGGCGATCTTCTGACCGGTCGCGAGGTCGGTGTCGTCGAGCAGCACGGCAAACTCGTTACTGGCGAACCGCGCGAGGCTGCCACTTGGGCTCAGGCTGTTGCGCAGACGCCGGGCCAGACTGATCAGCAGCTTGTCGCCGGTCTGGTGACCGAGGCTGTCGTTGATCCGTTTGAAGTTGTCGATGTCCACCAGCAACAGGCTGATCGGTGTATCGCTATCGCGGGCGAAGCGTTCGTCCAGATTGCGGATAAACGCCGGGCGGTTGCCGAGATTGGTCAGGTTGTCGGTGTAGGCCAGACGCTCGATGCGCTGTTGCGCCAGTTTGGTCTGGGTGATGTCTTCGTAGATGCCGATGTAATGCGTCAGCTCGCGGTTGTCGCCGTAGACCTTGGAGATCGACAACTGGCCCCAGTACGGTTCGAGGTTCTTGCGGCGGCTCTTGAATTCGCCCTGCCAACTGTTGCTCTTGGCCAGCGCCGAGGGCGCGTCGAACAACAATTCACTGAGGTTTTCCAGCGCCGGCAGCTCGGACAGACGCTGGCCGTGGACTTCTTCGGTGGTGTACTGGGTGATCGCGGTGAAACTCGGGTTGACGTACTCGACCACGCCGTCGCAATTGACCAGCAAAAAGGCGTTGGCGCTTTGCTCGACCGCACGCTGGAACAGGTGCAGGGCGCTGGTGGCGGTGCGGCGGTTGTGGTTGTTGATGACTTGTGCGAACTGATCGGCCAACTCGCCGGCAAAAGCAATTTCATCGGACTGCCAGGCGCGGGTGACGCCGGTTTGCTCCAGACACAGTACGCCGACCACTTGGCCATCGACGCGAATACTGGCGTCGAGCATGGCGTTGACGTCGCGCGGGCGCAGCGCTTCGGCCATCTCGCGAGTGCGCGGATCGCGCATCGCATTGTGTGCATCGATGGCGCGGCTGCTGTGCAGAGCGTCCATGTAGTCGGGGAAACTGCTGATGTCGATCACGTCCGGGAGAATGTATTCCTGGGTCGCGCGGTGGTACGCGGAGATCGGCATCAGTTGTTGGCCTTCGAGGTTCCACAGGCTGGCGCAGTCGATTTCATAGATATCGCAGGCGCAGCGGGTGATCAGTTCGGCGGCTTCCTGCAGCGAGTTGTGCGTGCTGTAGCGCTGACGGGCGAGTAGCAGAATCAAGTCCTGCTGGGCGCGCACCCGTTCCAGGTGCTGCAACTGTTCCTGCTGGGCGCGTTGATTGAGTTCAAGGGCGATTTGCAGGCGTGAATTCTGCGTTTCGAGGTCAACGGAGGGGGGCAGCGGTACTTCATCGAAAACGTGATCGACCGCCAGCAGATAGCCACGCAGCAGATGACGGTTGTGTTGTTTGTAGGCTTCGCCCAGCTCAAGGATGTTCAGTGCACCGGCAGCCGTGTGCAGGGTGTAACGCACCAGATAATGCGGGCTGACGGTCAGCTGTTGCTGGATCGCGTCGTGCAGTTGATAGCGCGCTTCGGGTTCCATCAGGCTGGCGTAGGGTGAGCCGACCAGCGCGCAGAGTTCGACGGCTGGCTGACCGAACTGGCGCTCACAGTTGGGATCGAGAAACAGCATGGCCCAACTGGCTTCATTCAAGCGCTCGAAACGCAGCATGCCGAGCCGCGAGGGCACAGGCAACTGCGTCACTACCTCGGCCGCCATACGGCTGGCGGCATCGGGTTGGCTCTTCATGAAGGGAACTCGCTTGGAAATATGCTGAACGCGCCGGGCTCTCGCCCTCTTTACTGTTGCCTGCGGCAAGGTTGCATCATTGCGGCACCGACTGACAAGAGACATGAAGGCCAAGTGCTATAAGAATATGTCGGCTGCGCTGAACATTTCTCCAGCGTGCGGCAGAAAGTAATGCTGTTGAATGGAAAAAACGCCGTTCCAGAGCGCTTTGTGCCCCGAAACGACGCCCCTTCAACCGGTTATTCAACGCAAGGGAATGGCGATCGATTGCAGCTGTTTGCCATCGCGATCGTGGTAATTGACCTGAATCTGCCCGGCGTCGACCACCATGTGAGCGAAATTGTCTTCGCTGACCACGGTGCTGGTCAGTTCATGCCGGTAATCGCCCGCCGCTGTGCGCACCAGCGGCTGATCCAGAATGAACGTGGACGCCTTGGCGTAAGGCAGCAGTTTGCTGTTGCACAGCGGTGAGGACACCACCGTATGGACTTCAAAGTCGGGGTCTTCGCTGTGAGTCAAGCGAGCGGTCAGCGAGCCATGCACGTCCCCGGAGATGAACACGACATTCTTGATCCGTCGGGTGCGGATGGTTTCCAGCAGACGCAGACGCTGCTCGGGAAAGACTTTCCAGGCGTCATCGCCGTGCAGTTTGCGATCGGGGTAGAACATCACGCTGGTGACCACGAACTTGACCCGCGCGGTGCTGTTGCTCAGCCATTCAAGCAAGGCTTTTTCCTGTGCCTCGTCGAGGATCCGTCGATCCTCGGCGGACAAGTTGCGACGGGTGCGACTGTCGGTGACAAACCATTCGATATCGCCGTCGCTGAATTGATACCAGTAATGCTCGAGTGTTGCGTGATCTATATCTCCGTTAGTTGTCAGTGGATGTGCCGGGCTGTGACTAACCTGATACAGCTCATAAGCAGCCATGGCATTACGATATAAATCACCGTCGGACTTGCTGGCATTGGCCGGCCAGTTATCTTCGATTTCATGATCGTCAAGAATCATGTAAGTCGAAGTGCCGGACATCAAGCGTTGAATATTCGGTTGGGAAAATGCGGCACGGTATTTGTTAAGGATGTCTTTGTATTCGCGATCCGGTGCGATCAGATTCAAATCATCCACATAAATTTGATCGCCGGTCATCAATACCGCGCTGATCGGTGGCTGTATGCCTTCGATCAGCTGATTGATGGATGCAAAGATCCGGTCGCCCAGTTGCGGCAGGGAGGCGATGCCTGCCGTCATGCGCAGGTAGCGGCAGGAGCCGACGATATAGGCTCTGGGTTGCAGGGTTTTGCTGGAGCGGGTGCGCATGCGGTAGATTTCCCGCGGCCATTGCAAAGGCAACTCGGCAACGCTGTCCGGGGTATGCACCGGATTCATCGGGCTGAACCAGCCGGCCTGAAATTCATATTCTGTGTCGGCACTCAAGTTGTTGAGGGCGAACACATGTGACAGGTCGCGTAATTCGCTCAGATGCGCGAAGTTACCGTTGGACCATTGTTGTGTGCCGCAAGCGCGATAACGTACTCCGGCAAATACTCTTGAGCTGTTCTGCCGGTCGCCACGCATGAAGATGCGTGCATGATGAGTTGTAACGTGGCCGACAATCGGGCCGATAGTTGGTTTTAACATGTCGAATCCATTCGAATTAACTTGAATTAACAGGGTTCTACTAAGTTTTATTAGTTGAATTGGCTGCGCCTAGGTTAGTTGCGTATCGAATAAAAAAGATCAGTGTCAAGCCGACCAGAGTTGTGGCCGATATCAGCGCAACGTGTGGGAAAAAGAAGAGAAGGTGTTTTCTTCAGGCAAAAAAAAGCCCCGCCAAACTGACGGGGTTGAGGTACGAGCGTGTGGCGCTCGAAAGGGTGCAGCAATCGGCCCTCCGTTGCCGGAGGGCCGATCGAGTTACAGCAGGATCGTGCGGATGTCCGCCAGCAGGCTGCCCAGACGCTGGGTGAAGCGTGCGGCAGCGGCGCCGTTGATCACACGGTGATCGTAGGACAGCGACAGCGGCAGCATCAGTTTCGGCTGGAAGGCTTTGCCGTCCCAGACTGGCTGGATGGTTGCCTTGGAAACACCGAGGATCGCCACTTCCGGCGCGTTGACGATCGGCGTGAAGCCGGTGCCGCCAATGTGGCCGAGGCTGGAAATGGTGAAGCAGGCGCCCTGCATGTCGTCAGCGGTAAGCTTCTTGTCGCGGGCTTTGGCGGCCAGCGCAGCGGCTTCGGCTGCCAGTTGCAGCAGGCTCTTCTGGTCGACGTTCTTGATGACCGGTACCAGCAGGCCATCCGGGGTGTCGACGGCGAAGCCGATGTTGACGTATTTCTTGCGGATGATCGCTTTGCCGCTTGGTGCCAGCGAACTGTTGAAGTCCGGCAGCTCCTTGAGCATGTGCGCGCACGACTTGAGCAGCAGCGGCAGGATGGTCAGCTTGACGCCAGCCTTCTCTGCAACGGCTTTCTGTGCAACGCGGAAGGCTTCCAGCTCGGTGATATCAGCTGAATCGAACTGAGTCACGTGCGGGATGTTCAGCCAGCTGCGGTGCAGGCTCGACGCGCCGATCTGCATCAGGCGAGTCATCGGCACTTCTTCGATTTCGCCGAAACGGCTGAAATCGACGACCGGAATCGGCGGGATGCCCGCGCCACCGGTTGCGCCCGCTGCAGCGGCCGGTGCTTCCTTGGCCTTCTGCATCATCGCTTTGACGTAAACCTGCACGTCTTCTTTCAAGATACGACCGTGCGGGCCGCTGGCGCCGACCGCGTTCAGCTCGACGCCGAACTCACGGGCCAGTTGACGCACAGCTGGGCCGGCGTGAACTTTCGCGCCGGGCTTGGCCGGTGCGGCGGCTGGAGCGGCAGCAGGTGCAGGTGCTGCGGCAGCCGGAGCAGCAGCGGCAGGAGCACTTGGTGCAGCAGCGGCAGCTGGAGCCGGTGCAGCAGCAGGGGCTGCGCCTTTGACTTTCAGCTTCAGAATCAGGTCGCCGGTACCGACTTCGTCATCCAGCTTGATGGAAACGCTTTCCACCACGCCAGCGGCAGGCGATGGAATTTCCATGCTCGCCTTGTCGGATTCCAGAGTGATCAGCGACTGGTCGGCTTCAACGCTGTCGCCAGCCTTGACCAACACTTCGATGATCTTGGCTTTGCCAGCCGAACCGATGTCCGGAACGTGGATGTCCTGAACGCTGTCAGCCACCGGTGCTGCTGGCGCGGCTGCCGGAGCAGGCGCAGCGGCAGCGGCCGGGGCAGCAGCCTGGGCCGGAGCGGCAGCCGCAGGGGCCGCAGCACCCGCCACTTCCAGATCCAGAATCAGGTCGCCAGTGCCGACTTCGTCGTTGAGCTTGACGCTGATGGCCTTGACCACGCCAGCGGCAGGCGACGGGATTTCCATGCTCGCCTTGTCGGATTCCAGGGTGATCAACGATTGGTCAGCTTCGACAATGTCGCCGACCTTGACCTGAATCTCGATGATCTGTGCCTTGCCCGACGAACCGATGTCCGGCACGTGCACTTGCTGAACCGAAGCGGCAGCAGGGGCAGCAGCTGGCGCGGCAGCTGCAGGAGCGGCAGCCGGTTTGGCTTCTGCTTTTGCGGCTGGCGCAGCAGTTGGTGCAGGGGCCGCTTCAGCGGCGCCCTCGACTTCCAGCTCAAGCAGTTCGTCGCCTTCTTTCAGGCGGTCGCCCAGCTTCACTTTCAGGCTCTTGATGACGCCGGCTTTCGGGGCCGGCACTTCCATGCTGGCCTTGTCCGATTCCAGGGTCAGGATGCTCTGGTCGGCTTCGATACGGTCGCCGACCTTCACAAACAGTTCAATTACTTCACCTTCACCGCTGCCGATGTCAGGTACGCGAATGAGTTCGCTCACAAAATGTCTCCTCAGCAGTCCAGTGGGTTGCGTTTTTCCGGGTCGATGCCGAACTTGACGATGGCCTCAGCCACGACCTTAGGTTCGATATCACCACGGTCAGCCAGTGCTTCCAGGGCTGCCAACACCACGAAATGACGGTCAACTTCGAAGAAATGACGCAGTTTCTTGCGGCTGTCGCTGCGGCCGAAACCGTCGGTGCCGAGGACTTTGAATTCCTTGGACGGTACCCACTGACGGATCTGCTCGGCGAACAGTTTCATGTAGTCGGTAGAGGCGATGACCGGACCTTTACGGCCGTTCAGGCACTCTTCGACGTAGCTCAGCTTAGGCTTCTGGCCAGGCTTCAGACGGTTGCTGCGTTCTACAGCGAGGCCGTCGCGACGCAGTTCGTTGAAGCTGGTAACGCTCCACACGTCAGCGCCGACGTTGAACTCTTCACGCAGGATCTTCGCCGCTTCACGGACTTCACGCAGGATGGTGCCGGAGCCCATCAGCTGTACGTGGTGCGCCGCATCGCGGGTGTCTTCTTCGAGCAGGTACATGCCTTTCTTGATGCCTTCTTCGGCACCGGCCGGCATGGCTGGCTGCTGGTACGACTCGTTCATCACGGTGATGTAATAGAAGATGTCCTGTTGCTCTTCGGTCATCTTCTTCATGCCGTCCTGAATGATCACCGCCAGCTCGTAGCCGTAGGTTGGATCGTAGGTGCGGCAGTTCGGGATGGTCGCGGCCAGCAGGTGGCTGTGACCGTCTTCGTGTTGCAGACCTTCACCGTTCAGGGTGGTACGGCCGGCGGTGCCGCCGATCAGGAAGCCACGGGTACGGCTGTCGCCGGCAGCCCAGGCCAGGTCGCCAATACGCTGGAAGCCGAACATCGAGTAGAAGATGTAGAACGGCAGCATCGGCTGGTTGTGGCTGGAGTACGAAGTACCGGCAGCGATGAACGAGCTCATGGCGCCTGCTTCGTTGATGCCTTCTTCAAGGATCTGACCTTTCTGGTCTTCCTTGTAGAACATCACCTGGTCTTTATCGACTGGCTCGTAGAGCTGGCCGACGGACGAGTAGATGCCCAACTGACGGAACATGCCTTCCATACCGAAGGTACGGGCTTCGTCCGGGATGATCGGAACGATGCGCGGGCCGATTTCCTTGTCCTTGACCAGTTGCGCGAGGATCCGCACGAAAGCCATGGTGGTGGAAATCTCACGGTCGCCGGAACCGTCAAGGATGGCCTTGAGGGTGTCCAGATCCGGAGTCGGTACGCTGAAGCTTTGTGCGCGGCGCTGAGGTACGAAACCGCCCAGTGCAGTGCGACGCTCGCTGAGGTAGCGGGCTTCGGCGCTGTTTGGCTCTGGCTTGAAGAACGGCAGGTTCTCCAGCTCTTCGTCCTTGACCGGGATGTCGAAGCGGTCGCGGAACAACTTCAGGCTGTCGACGTCGACTTTCTTGGTGTTGTGCGCAGTGTTTTTCGCTTCGCCGGCACCGGTGCCATAACCCTTGATGGTCTTGGCCAGGATAACGGTAGGTTGTTCTTTGTGGTTGACCGCTTCGTGGTACGCCGCATAGACCTTGTACGGGTCGTGGCCGCCACGGTTGAGTTTCCAGATCTCGTCGTCGGACAGATCAGCAACCATCGCCTTGAGTTCTGGCGTGTTGAAGAAGTGTTCACGGACGAACGCGCCGTCTTTGGCTTTGTAGTTCTGGTACTCGCCGTCGATGACTTCGTCCATGCGACGTTGCAGGATGCCGTCGACGTCTTTGGCCAGCAGTGGGTCCCAGAAACGGCCCCAGATGACTTTGGTCACGTTCCACTGAGCACCGCGGAACACGCCTTCGAGTTCCTGGATGATCTTGCCGTTGCCGCGAACCGGGCCGTCGAGGCGCTGCAGGTTGCAGTTGATGACGAAGATCAGGTTGTCCAGCTTCTCGCGGCCGGCCAGGGAGATCGCACCCAGGGATTCCGGCTCGTCGCACTCGCCGTCGCCCAGGAAGCACCAGACTTTCTGTTTGCCCGGCTGGATGAAACCGCGGTGTTCCAGGTACTTCATGAAGCGTGCCTGGTAGATCGCCTGGATCGGACCCAGACCCATGGATACGGTCGGGAACTGCCAGAAGTCAGGCATCAGCCAAGGGTGCGGGTAGGACGACAGGCCCTGACCGTCGACTTCCTGGCGGAAGTTGTTCATCTGGTCTTCGGTGATGCGACCTTCCATGAACGCACGGGCGTAAACGCCTGGCGAGGTGTGGCCCTGGAAGTAGATCAGGTCGCCGCCGTGTTCGTCGGTCGGGGCCTGGAAGAAGTAGTTGAAGCCGATGTCATACAGGGTCGCACTGGAAGCGAAGCTGGAGATGTGACCACCCAGGTCAGAATCTTTCAGGTTCGTACGCATTACCATGGCCATCGCGTTCCAGCGTACCAGCGAGCGAATGCGGCGTTCCATGAACAGGTCGCCAGGCATGCGTGCTTCGTGGGTTACCGGGATGGTGTTGCGGTAAGGCGTGGTGATGGCGTAAGGGAGCTGCGAGCCGCTGCGGGTCGCGAGTTCGCCCATACGGGTCATCAGATAGTGAGCACGGTCTTCGCCTTCTTTGTCGAGAACCGATTCCAGGGCGTCCAGCCATTCCTGGGTTTCGACGGGATCGAGGTCTTGCATGGCTTGCTCCAGGGCGGAAAGGCTTCCAGAATCGGTTGCCTGAGTTTGCGACTGGCCTTGTGGGCAGACGATTTAAAATTCTTGGATTGCCGATAGGTTGTTCCGGCGGCGTGTAGTTTTACTACAAATCTTCCGGCATTTCAGCCTTTCGAATGTATAGACGAGTAGTAAAACTACAGAAGAATGGCTTGTGGCCTCCGGCTGCGTTGTGAGAATAATCGTTAAGGTTGGTCTTTTGCCATCCGAAAAAGGTGAAACTTTGATGTTCGCTGCCAAAGAGAAAGAAATTTCAGCTATTTCTAACTTTTGTTCGACAGTCCTCCGGGTAGCGGGTTTTCACCAATCACTACAAGCGGCCATTTACACGCCGATCAAGGATAGACCATGACCCTGCCCGTGCTTGCCGAACTGCCCGCCATTCTCCTGCCGTTGGTCACTCGATCCGAGCAGTCGTTCCGTACGGCCGTCACCGCGCTGGAAGACGAACATGGCCTGGCGAACTGGACGCCAGAGCGCTGGGCGCAGTTCGCCCGGGTCACCGCCGCCAGCGAGTTCGTCATTGAACAGAGTGTTCGTGACCCTTTGATGTTGCTCACGCTGGTGCAGTCCGGCGAACTCGACCGGGCCTTCGCGCCGGGTGAATTGTGTGCGCAGATTGCTGCGGCAGTGAACGCCGCGCAAACCGAAGATGAACTCGGCCGCGCCTTGCGCCGCCAGCGCGCTCGCCATCAAGTGCGGATCATCTGGCGCGATCTCACCCGTCAGGCCGATCTGGTGCAGACCTGCCGCGATCTCTCGGATATGGCCGACGCGACTATCGACCAGGCTTATCAATGGTTGTACAGCCGCCATTGCGAACAATTCGGTACGCCGACCGGCCGCCGCAGCGGTGAGCCGCAGCAAATGGTCATTCTCGGCATGGGCAAGCTCGGCGCCGTCGAGTTGAACCTGTCTTCAGATATCGATCTGATCTTCGCCTACCCCGAAGGCGGCGAGACCGTCGGTGTGAAACGCGCGCTGGATAATCAGGAATTCTTCATTCGTCTCGGCCAGCGCCTGATCAAGGCGCTGGACCCGATGACCGTCGACGGTTTCGTCTTCCGCGTCGACATGCGCCTGCGCCCGTATGGTTCGTCCGGCGCGCTGGTGCTGAGCTTCAATGCGCTGGAGCAGTATTACCAGGATCAGGGTCGCGACTGGGAACGCTACGCGATGATCAAGGCGCGGGTGGTGGCCGGCGATCAGGTCGCGGGCGCGCAGTTGCTCGACATGCTGCGGCCGTTCGTTTATCGGCGTTATCTGGACTTCTCGGCGATCGAAGCGCTGCGCACGATGAAGCAGTTGATTCAGCAAGAAGTGCGGCGCAAGGGCATGGCCGAGAATATCAAGCTGGGCTCCGGTGGCATCCGTGAGGTCGAGTTCATCGCTCAGGCCTTTCAGTTGATCCACGGTGGCCGCGATCTGAGCCTGCAGCAGCGTCCTCTATTAAAGGTGTTGAGCACGCTGGAGGGGCAGGGCTACCTGCCGCCGGCGGTGATCAGCGAGTTGCGCGAGGGCTACGAATTTCTGCGTTACACCGAACACGCGATTCAGGCGATCGCCGACCGTCAGACCCAGATGCTGCCGGATGGTGCGCAGGATCAGGCGCGTATTGCCTTTATGCTCGGTTTCGCCGACTGGGACGCCTTTCACGAGAAGCTGATGTTCTGGCGTGGCCGTGTGGCCTGGCACTTCGCCCAGGTGATTGCCGATCCCGACGAGGATGAAGGCGCCGAAAGTGAAGTGGTGGTCGGCGGTGAATGGCTGCCGTTGTGGGAAGAGGCGCAGGACGAAGAAGCGGCCTGCCGTCAGTTGCAGGAGGGCGGTTTTGCCGAGGCGAGCAAAGCCCTGAAAGCACTGGCCGGTTTGCGCGGCAGCCCGCAATTGCGCGCGATGCAGCGTCTGGGGCGTGAGCGCCTCGATGCCTTTATTCCGCGTCTGCTTGCCCAGGCGGTGGAGCACAACAATCCCGATCTGGTACTCGAGCGGGTACTGCCGCTGGTTGAAGCGGTCGCCCGGCGTTCGGCGTATCTGGTCTTGCTGACGGAAAATCCCGGCGCCCTGCGCCGCTTGCTGACGCTGTGCGCGGCGAGCCCGTGGATTGCCGAACAGATCACGCGCTTCCCGCTGCTGCTGGATGAATTGCTTAACGAAGGTCGTTTGTTCAAGCCGCCATTGGCGCCGGAATTGGCCGCCGAGTTGCGCGAGCGGCTGACGCGGATTCCCGAAGACGATCTCGAACAACAAATGGAAGCCCTGCGCCATTTCAAACTGGCGCACCGCTTGCGCGTCGCCGCTTCGGAAATCGCCGGCAGCCTGCCGCTGATGAAAGTCAGCGATTACCTGACCTGGCTGGCCGAGGCGATTCTCGAGCAAGTGCTGGCCCTGGCCTGGCGCCAGACTGTGGCCAAGTACGGCACGCCGCTGCGCACCGACGGCACCTTGTGCGATCCCGGCTTTATCATTGTTGGTTACGGAAAAGTCGGCGGTCTCGAACTGGGACATGGTTCGGACCTGGATCTGGTGTTTATCCACGACGGCGATCCGCAGGCGGAAACCGATGGGCCGAAGTCGATTGATGGCGCGCAGTTCTTCACGCGGCTCGGGCAACGGATCATTCACCTGCTGACGGCGCAGACCAACTCTGGTCAGCTCTATGAAGTGGACATGCGTCTGCGCCCATCCGGTGCCTCGGGGTTGCTGGTCAGTTCGCTCGGCGCGTTTGCCCGCTATCAGGAAAATGAAGCCTGGACGTGGGAGCATCAGGCTTTGGTGCGGGCGCGAGTGCTGGTTGGCAGTCAAGATGTCGGTCAGGCGTTCGAGAAGGTGCGCGCACAGGTCTTGGGTAAACCGCGTGATCTGGCGAAGTTGCAACAGGAAGTCAGCGAGATGCGCGCGAAGATGCGCGATAACCTTGGCACCAAGAGCACCGCGGCCGGTACAGCGGCAAATGCCTTCGACGCCACGGCGCCGTTCGACCTCAAGCAGGACGCCGGTGGTATCGTCGATATTGAATTTATGGTGCAATACGCGGCTCTGGCGTGGTCGCAAAGCCACCCGCCACTGCTGCGCTGGACCGATAACATCCGCATTCTGGAAGAGCTGGAACACGAAGGGCTGATGCCTGCCGAAGATGCCAGTCTGCTGCGTGAGGCCTATAAAGCCTACCGCTCCGCCGCCCACCGGCAGGCGTTGCAGAAAGACGCCGGGGTGATATCGGGCGACCAGTTTGCCGAAGAGCGGCGGCAGGTTTTGCGGATATGGCGTGAGTTGGGGCTAAGCTGAGTCGCAGATGTGTGAATGAATGCAAAACCCTGTAGGAGTGAGCCTGCTCGCGATAGCGGAGTATCAGACGACAACAATGTTGAATGTAACGACCCCTTCGCGAGCAGGCTCGCTCCCACAGTGATCTGTGGTGAGTCGCAGATGTTGGAGTGAATGCAAAACCTGTAGGAGCGAGCCTGCTCGCGATAGCGGAGTATCAGACGACAATAATGTTGAATGTAACGACCCCATCGCGAGCAGGCTCACTCCTACAATGGATCTGCGCTGAGTCGCAGATAGGTGAACAGATGCAAAACCATGTGGGAGCGAGCCTGCTCGCGATAGCGGAGTGACAGTCGGCAGTCATGTTGAAGGTAATGACCCATCGCAAGCCGCCGGTGTTCCCACAGTGATTATCGAGGCGGGGAGGCGTAAATGCCTCCCCGGTTCGTTTTTGGAAACCACATGAATATTTTGATCGTTGGGCCCAGTTGGGTCGGTGACATGGTGATGGCGCAGACACTGTTTCAGTGTCTCAAGCAGCGCCACCCGCAATGCGAAATCGACGTGCTGGCCCCCGAGTGGAGCCGGCCGATCCTTGAGCGCATGCCTGAAGTGCGCAAGGCCTTGAGCTTCCCGCTCGGCCACGGCGCGTTGGAACTGGCGACGCGTCGGCGCATCGGTAAATCCCTGCGCGGCCAGTACGATCAAGCGATCCTGCTGCCCAACTCGCTGAAGTCGGCGCTGGTGCCGTTTTTCGCTGGCATCCCGAAACGCACCGGCTGGCGCGGCGAATTCCGCTACGGCTTGCTCAATGATGTACGCACTCTCGACAAAGAACGCTATCCGCTGATGATCGAGCGCTTCATGGCGTTGGCCTTTGAAGCGAACGCCGAACTGCCGAAGCCGTATCCGCACCCGAGCCTGCAAATTGACCCGGTGACCCGCGAAGCGGCGCTGGCCAAGTTCGGCCTGAGCCTTGATCGGCCGGTATTGGCCCTGTGCCCCGGCGCCGAATTCGGCGAGTCCAAACGCTGGCCGTCCGAGCATTACGCCAAAGTCGCCGAAGCACGTATTCGCGAAGGCTGGCAGGTGTGGTTGTTCGGTTCGAAAAACGATCACTCGGTCGGCGAAGACATCCGCGCGCGGTTGATCCCGGGCCTGCGTGAAGAATCGGTCAACCTCAGCGGCGGCACCTCGCTGGCCGAGGCTATCGACCTGATGTCCTGCGCTGACGCGGTGGTCTCCAACGACTCCGGCCTGATGCACGTTGCCGCTGCGCTGAACCGTCCATTGGTCGCCGTCTACGGCTCGACCTCGCCGGGTTTCACTCCGCCGCTGGCCGAGCACGTTGAAGTCGTTCGTCTGGGCCTCGATTGCAGCCCGTGCTTCGACCGTACCTGCCGTTTCGGCCATTACAACTGCCTGCGCCAGCTGATGCCGGACGCGGTCAACGATGCCTTGCAGAAGTTGCAGGGTTCTGTGGTCGAGGTTCATTAAGTTGCGGGTACTGCTGATCAAGACTTCATCGCTGGGCGACGTGATTCATGCGTTGCCGGCGCTGACCGACGCCGCCCGGGCCATCCCCGGGATCAAATTCGACTGGGTCGTGGAAGAAGGCTTCGCCGAGATCCCGACCTGGCACCCGGCCGTTGGCAAGGTGATTCCGGTGGCGATCCGCCGCTGGCGCAAAAACATCTGGAAAACCATCACCAGTGGCGAATGGAAACGCTTCAAGCAAAGCGTGCGCGCGAACAAATACGATTTGGTCATCGACGCTCAGGGTCTGCTGAAAAGTGCCTGGCTGACCCGTTATGTCAAAGCGCCGGTGGCCGGACTCGACAAAGGTTCGGCCCGCGAGCCGATGGCTTCGCGTTTTTACGATCGCAAATTGGCTGTGGCCCGTGGTCAGCACGCCGTCGAGCGGGTGCGGCAGTTGTTCGCCATCGCCCTCGGTTACGACTTGCCCAAAGGTCTGGGCGATTACGGCCTCAACGTTGAACGTCTGGTCGAATTGCCGCGCAAAAACGCCTTTGTGGTGTTCCTGCATGGCACCACGTGGGACACCAAACACTGGCCGGAAAGTTACTGGCGTGAGCTGACCGAACGCGTCGGTTATCTCGGCGTCGGCGTCAAGCTGCCGTGGGGCAACCCGCAGGAAAAGGCCCGTGCCGAGCGCATCGCTGCCGGCTTCAAACATGCCGAAGTGCTGCCAAAGCTCAATCTGGCCGGCGTCGGTAAAGTTCTCGCCGGCGCGCAGGCTTGCGTGGCGGTGGACACCGGTCTCGGCCACTTGGCCGCGGCGCTGGATGTGCCGACCATTTCGCTGTTCGGCCCGACCAACCCGGGCCTGACCGGCGCTTACGGCAAGTTGCAGATTCACCTGGCCAGCGATTTCCCGTGCGCGCCGTGCCTGCAAAAGAAATGTACCTATCAACCGACCGCGCAGGATGCCCGTCAGTTTGACCTGAAGCGTGAACAGCCTCTGTGCTTCACGCGTCTGAACCCCGAGCGTGTCGCCAGCCGACTGAGCACGTTGTTAATGGCTGAGGAGCTGCGCTGATGCAATTGGCATTCGTCCTGTACAAATATTTCCCGTTCGGTGGTTTGCAGCGCGACTTCATGCGCATCGCCCTCGAATGCCAGAAACGCGGGCACCAGATTCGCGTCTACACACTGATCTGGGAAGGCGACGTGCCGCCCGGTTTCGAAGTGCTGGTGGCGCCGGTCAAGGCGTTCTTCAATCACCGTCGCAATGAAAAACTCAGCGCGTGGATGGCAGCGGACTTGGCCAAGCGTCCGGTGGATCGCCTGATCGGTTTCAACAAGATGCCGGGGCTGGACGTCTACTACGCCGCCGACGGCTGCTTCGAAGACAAGGCGCAGAACCTGCGCAACTCGCTGTACCGCCGCTGGGGCCGTTATCGTCACTTCGCCGAGTACGAGCGCGCGGTGTTCGCCAAAGACGCGAAGACTGAAGTGCTGATGATTTCCGAAGTGCAGCAGCCGCTGTTCATCAAGCATTACGACACGCCGCTTGAACGCTTCCACCTGCTGCCGCCGGGCATCGCTCAGGATCGTCGCCGTCCAGCGAATGCCGACGAAATTCGCGCCGGTTTCCGCGCCGAATTCAATCTGAAGGACGACGAACTGCTGCTGGTGCAGATCGGTTCGGGCTTCAAAACCAAAGGCGTTGATCGCAGCCTGAAAGCACTGGCCGGATTGCCCGCTGAACTGAGAAAGCGCACCCGGCTGTTTGTAATCGGCCAGGATGACCCCAAATTATTCCAGATGCAGAGCGCCACTTTGGGTCTGGGCGATAACGTCACGTTCCTGAAAGGGCGCAGCGATATCCCGCGTTTCCTGCTCGGCGCCGACCTGTTGATCCACCCGGCGTACAACGAGAACACCGGTACGGTGTTGCTCGAAGCGCTGGTCGCCGGTTTGCCGGTATTGGTCAGCGCGGTCTGCGGTTATGCCCATTACATCGCCGAGGCGGATGCCGGGCGAGTGCTGGACGAGCCGTTCGATCAGGCGCAGCTGACGCAATACCTGACTGAAATGTTGAATGATGACGCTGCACGCGCGGCCTGGAGCCGCAATGGTCTGGCCTTCGCCGAGACGGCCGACCTCTACAGCATGCCGCAGCACGCGGCCGATGTGATTCTGGCGGAGCACGCTTAATGAAGTTGATGCTGGCTGAACCGTTCAAAAGCCTTTGGGCCGGGCGCGACCCGTTCGCCGAAGTCGAAGGCTTGCAGGGCGAGGTATACCGCGAGCTGGAAGCGCGTCGGACACTGCGCACGGAAGTCGATGGCAACGGATTTTTCGTCAAGATCCACCGCGGCATCGGCTGGGGCGAAATCTTCAAAAACCTGCTGACCGCCAAGCTGCCGGTACTCGGCGCAGGCCAGGAGTGGAAGGCTATCCAGCGTCTGCAGGAAGTCGGCGTGCCAACCATGACCGCCGTTGCTTACGGCGAGAAGGGCAGCAATCCGGCGGATCAGCATTCGTTCATCGTCACCGAAGAACTGGCGCCGACCATCAGCCTGGAAGACTTCAGCATCGACTGGGTCAAGCAGCCGCCCGAGCCAAAACTCAAGCGTGCGCTGATCGCTGAAGTCGCACGCATGACTGGCATGATGCACCGCGCCGGCGTCAATCACCGCGACTGCTACATCTGCCACTTCCTGTTGCACACCGATAAACCGGTGACGGCAGACGATTTCAAACTCTCGGTGATCGACCTGCACCGTGCCCAGACCCGCGCGAAGATCACTCAGCGCTGGCGCAACAAGGATCTGGCGGCGCTGTATTTCTCCGCGCTGGACATCGGCCTGACCCGCCGCGACAAGCTGCGCTTTCTCAAGGGCTATTTCCAGCAGCCGCTGCGCCAGATCCTGGCGGAAGAAGCGCCGCTGCTGAACTGGCTCGAAGGCAAAGCCAACAAGCTCTACGCACGCAAGCAGCGTTACGGGGATGCGCTCTGATGGCGGGTTGGACTCTTGAGCCGCAATACAGTGAGCTCGCCGAAGATTTCGGCAGCCTCGAAGCGGTATTTGCGTTGCAAGGCGAGCGCCTGACCCGTGACCCGCTGTCGGAAGTGATTCGCGTGCAGCGCAACGGCGTCAACTATTACGTCAAACGCTATGTCGGCGCCGGTAAAGGCTTGCGCCGCTACCTCGGCAAGCCGCGAGTGAAGATGGAATGGCAGAACCTCAAGCGCTTCGCCAAGTGGGGCATTCCCACTGCTGAGGTGGTCGCCTGGGGCCTGGAGCGCCGTGGCGCGGCCTATGATCGTGGTGCCATGATCACTCGCGAATTGCCCAACACCGAAGACCTTTCGGCGCTCGCCGAGCGCAAGGATCCGAAACTCAAGGATCGCGCCTGGGTCGACGCTGTCAGTCGGCAACTGGCCGGTTATACCCGGACGATGCATGATCACCGATTTACCCATAACGATCTGAAATGGCGCAACCTGTTGATCGATGATCAGGCGCGGATATTTCTGATCGATTGCCCTAACGGCGAGTTCTGGCGCGGCTTCTGGCTCAAGTATCGGATCACCAAGGATCTGGCCTGTCTTGATAAACTCGCCAAATACCACCTGTCCAATACCCAACGCCTGCGCTTCTATAAGCAATACCGCCAGTGCGATCGGCTTGATAGCGCCGACAAGAAACGGATTCGGCACGTGGTGAGATTTTTCGAGGGACGCGAATGACTGATTTTCTCGCTGCTGAGGACCGTGCGCTGCTTGAGCGCCATGGTCTCGGCACTTTTGACGCGCTTTGGACGAAACAGCTTGAGGCTGTGGACGAACCCAATACCGCCCGTGGCGGTTGGAGCAGTGTCTTCCGTCTGGACCTGGAAGGGCAGGGTTATTACCTCAAGCGCCAGAGCAACTACCTGACGCGGACCTTGCACGCACCTTTCGGCGAGCCAAGCTTTGCCCGTGAGTTTCGCAATATCAGTCGCTATCGCAAGCTCGGTATTCCGGCGCTGCAAGCGGCGTTTTTCGGTGAGCGCAAGGTTGATGGCGAAGTCCGCGCGATCCTGCTGACCCGGGCGCTGGACGGCTGGAGTGATCTGGAATCGCTGTTGCAACGCTGGTCGCAACTCAGTGCCGCACAGCATTCGGCGATCCTCAAGGCCTGCGGATTGCTGGCGCGGCATCTGCACGGTGTGCGTCAGGTACACGGCTGCTTCTACCCCAAGCATATTTTTCTGCGGGCCACCGGTGACGGGTATCAGGCGCAATTGATCGACCTGGAAAAGACCCGGCCTTTGTTGTTCGGCATGCGTGACCGGATCAAGGATCTGGAGCCGCTGCAACGCCGCGCGCCGGAATGGAACGAGGCGCAACTGCGTGAATTGCTCGCGGCCTATCTCGATCAGCCCGCCGATAGCTCGCTGCTCGACAGCTGGCTCGCCCGGCTGACCGCGCGCCGCAGTCACAAGGAGACCCGCTGATGCAATTGTCCGAGCTGGCCGGTGTCGGGCGAGCCCCGCAACTGCCTCTGACCGTGACTCTGGCCGATGCCGCTGGCAGTGCGGATCTGCAATTGCTGAGCCTGCTGCGAGTCCTGCCGGGGCAGCGTTACGTTGGCGCCGGTGTCTGGCGCGGGCGTCCGGTGCTGGCCAAATTGCTGGTGGGCGGCAAGGCTGCCTGGCATTTTCAGCGCGAGTTGGAAGGTGTGCGCCTGCTGGCGGCGCAAGGTATGACGACGCCGCTGCTGCTGGCCGATGGCTTGCAGAATGGCGAAGGTGGCTGGCTGCTGTTCGACTTCCTTGAGGGTGCCGAAAGCCTTGGCGATGCCTGGGCGAAAGTCGAGTCGCTGCCGGTGCTGGCCGATGAACAATCGGCGGTGTTGGCCGAGGCGCTGGGTGCCATTGGCCAATTGCACGGTAAAGGGCTCTGGCAGGAAGACCTCCATCTGGACAATCTGCTGCGTCATGGCGGCCAGTTGTACTTGATTGACGGTGCCGGGATCTGCGCAGAAAGCGCCGGCCAGCCGTTATCGCGGCAAAAAGTCCTGGAAAATCTCGGGGTGTTTTTCGCCCAATTGCCCAAGGCGCTGGAACCCTTTACCGAAGAACTGCTGGTGTATTACTTGTTGAGCAACAGTGAGCACGCGTTGCCACTGGAAGCCTTGCAGAAGCAGATCGACAAAGTGCGTCGCTGGCGTTTGAAAGACTTCCTGATCAAGGTCGGTCGCGAGTGCACGCTGTTCAGTGTGCAGCGTGGAGCGTTCGCTTTGCGCGCGATCCGTCGCGAAGAAGAATCAGCCATGCTACCGGTACTGGAGCAAGCCGATGCGTTGCTCGATCAGGGCCATCTGTACAAGACCGGTGGTGCGGCGAGCGTCGGCAAGGTTCAGGCCGGTGCGCGCACGCTGGTGATCAAGCGCTACAACATCAAGGGCTTTGCGCATTGGCTCAAGCGTTTCTGGCGGCCGAGTCGGGCGTGGCATTCGTGGCGCGAAGGCAATCGCCTGGCGTTCCTCGGGATCGCCACGCCCAAGCCGCTGGCGGTGCTGGAAAAGCGCTTCTTGTGGCTGCGCAGTCGTGCGTATCTGGTGACCGAGTTCCTGTCGGGGCCGGATATCATCGAGCGCTTTGCACCGTATGTTGAAAATGGCCAGGCACCGGAAGCGGAGCTGCAGGCGCTGGATCAGTTGTTCGTCAGATTGATTGACGAGCGCATCAGCCACGGCGACTTCAAGGGGCATAATCTGTTCTGGCAGCAGGACCGCTGGGCGCTGATCGATCTGGACTCGATGTGTCAGCATGGATCGGTCGGCAGTTTCGCCCCGGCCTATGCCCGTGACCGTGCGCGATTCATGCGTAACTGGCCGGAAAGCAGTGCACTGTACAAGGTCATAGATCAGCGTTTGCCCAAAGAAATCTCCAGCGCGGCCTGAGTCAAACCACTACAGCAATAGAGGACAAGATTCAGCGACTTGTCCTACAGCTTCTCCAGAAGCCATGAACTGTGCCCTGTTCAGCCCCGATGCTAATTTGCCCAACGACCTTGGAGGGCAAATATTGATCATTAAAAAAGTTGCAATGTTGGGTGCAATTTCCTGGCTTTTAGTTGGCTGTGGCAGTGTTCTGACCGTACTGCAGGACGATGCCGATGTCGCTCGGGACATGCGCAAGCAGAAAACCTACTGCCAATCCATCCCCCATATTTACAGTGGTCTGGCCTTTGACTTCTGCGTATTGAACGCGCCCCCTGATCCCAGCGGATTTCTTGTGCCATTCGTGCTGCTGGACCTGCCATTGTCCGCTGTATTCGATACAGTAGCGCTGCCCTATACGGTTTATCGTCAGGTCACCGACGGTAATCTTGGTATTTACTGGCGCAAGGGCGGTTATTGAGTCGCAGGGCAAGGTTTCTCCAAACCATTCACCCTGGGGCAATCGCGCAGGGTAATTCCCCTCTCGTTTACGCTATAATCCCGCCCTTTAGCTGTCACTCGCCCTGTGCGAGGACGCATCAATTTTCAAGGCGCATCGCGCCTGCACGCAGACTAAAGAGGCTAGACCCCTGTGGCATTGACGATTCTTGGCCTGTCCGGCGCCCTTAGCCATGATCCTTCAGCAGCCTTGTACATCGACGGCAAGCTGGTGGCGGCGGCTGAAGAAGAGCGCTTCGTACGCGATAAGCATGCAAAGAACCGCATGCCCTACGAATCGGCGAAGTTCTGTCTTGAACAGGCCGGCATCAAGCCGTCCGACGTTGACGTGGTTGCGATTCCATTTGCTCCGATCAGCCTGTTCGGCAAGGCGCGCTGGCACTACGCCAAGCGTTACTGGTACGCGCCGGATCGCGCCCTCGATGCGATCCTGATGGGTAACCGTCGCTACAAGCGCTATCGCAACAAGATCGTCTGGTGCCTGGAGCAATTGGGTTTCGATCCGAAAAAGATCAAGATCGAGCCGGTCGAGCACCACTTGGCTCACGCCTCCAGCGCCTACCACTGCTCCGGTTTCAAAGAGAAAACCGCGATCCTCGGCATCGACGGCAAGGGCGAGTACGCCACGACCTTTTTCGGCTATGGCGAAAACGGCAAGATCCACAAGATCAAGGAATTCTTCGACCCGGACTCCCTCGGCGGCCTGTACGGTGCGATCACCGAGTTCCTCGGTTTCGAGATGCTCGACGGTGAGTTCAAGGTCATGGGCATGGCGCCTTACGGTGATGCCAGCAAGTACGATTTCTCGCGTCTGGCCTCGTTCGAGAACGGCGAGTTGGTGATCAACACCGACTACGCCAACGTGATCGGTCTGCGTCGCTACAAAGAAAAAGGCAAAGGCTTCTACTTCTCGCCAAAGCTGATCGAATGGCTGGGCCCGAAACGCGAAGGCGATATCGCTGACGAACCGTACATCCACTACGCCGCGAGCATGCAAGCGCTGTTCGAGAAACTCGCGTTGCAGATGATCGACCATTACCTGGGCGATGTGCTCAAGGAAACCGGCAAGCTGGCATTCGCCGGTGGCTGTGCGTTGAACGTCAAGCTGAACCAGAAAATCATCGCCCGCGACGACATCAAAGAGCTGTTCGTCCAGCCGGCGTCCGGCGATGCCGGTACTGCGGTCGGCGCCGCTGCCTACGTTTCGCACGCCCGCGGCGTGCCGGTCGAGAAGATGGAACACGTCTACCTCGGCCCGTCGTACAGCAACGAAGACGTGATCGCCGCCTGCGCGCGTCACGAGAGCAAGCCGACCTGGCGCAAGCTCGACAACATGCCTGAAGAGATCGCCAAGATCATGGTCGACGGCAATCCGGTGGCCTGGTTCCAGGGGCGCATGGAGTTCGGTCCGCGTGCATTGGGTGGCCGTTCGATCATCGGTTGCCCGAGCGTGGCCGGGGTGGCTGACCGGATCAACCATCAGATCAAGTTCCGCGAGCGCTGGAGGCCTTTCTGCCCGTCGATGCTCGACACCGTGGCGCCACAGATGATCAAGATCGATCACCCGGCGCCGTTCATGACCTTCACCTTCGAAGTGGCGGAAGAGTGGAAGACCCGCGTGCCGGAAGTCGTCCACGAAGACGGCACTTCCCGTGCCCAGGTGCTCAAGCGTGAATACAACCCACGCTACTACGACATGATGAAGGCGCTGGAAACCCTGACCGGCAACGGCGTATCGCTGAACACCTCGCTTAACCGTCGTGGCGAACCGATGATCTGCTCGCCGACCGATGCGCTGAACATGTTTTTCGGCTCGGATCTGGAATACCTGATCATGGAAGATATTCTGGTCGTAAAAGAGGGTGTTAAAGGATACGAACTTGACTGAAACACTGATCAGCGTCGTCATTCCGGTTTACAACTATGCGCGAACCCTGCCACGTGCAGTGGAGTCGGTGTTGGCGCAACTGGATGAAACGACGGCGGATCTGCTGGTCATCGACGATGGGTCGACGGACGATACGCCTGAGGTGGTGGAAAAGCTCCTGCTCAAGCATGGCGGGCGTTTTCGTGCGCTGCGCAAAAGCAATGGCGGCTTGTCGTCGGTGCGCAATCGTGGGCTTGAGGAGACGACCGGGCGGTATCTGGTATTCCTCGACTCTGATGACGAAATGGCTCCCGGCGCACTGGCTGCGCTTTCTCGGCACATTGCCAGCAACCCGCAAAGTCTGATGGTGATCGGTGCACACTGGTCGGTGTTCGCCGACGGGCGACGCAGCTTGCAAGCGGCCAAGCCGTTGCCTGTGACGCCCCGGCAGCGCTTGCAGGGCTACCTGTTGAGCAAGACCGTATCGATTTCAAACGGCGCCTGCGCAATGCATCGCGATGTTTTTGTTTTGGGTAACTACCCGGAACATTTGCGCAACGTCGAGGATTTGCCAGTGTTTGCCCAAGTGCTGGCGCGCTATCCCTGCACTGTTCTGGACAAGCCGTTGGCGCTGATCTACAAGCATGCCGACAGCATGCGCCATGATTTGCGCCAAAGCCTTGCCGCCGGTACGGAACAGGTGGTCAGCGAAGTATTTTCCAGTCGACGAATGCCCGAAGAAATGAGTGATTTGCGCCAGGCCTTTCTGGCGCAGCGCTGTTTATCGTTGTTTCGTGACTGTTACTCCCATGGCGAGTACAAGCTGGCCAAGTCATTCTATTTTCAGGCCTTGCGCGCAGACTGGCGGACGTTTTCGCGCTGGTCATACACTCGCAAGGCGTTGCGATTGCTGTTTCGGTAAGCGGGTCGCGGTGACGTGCGCGTACCTTGTAATGAGTGTCGATGAGGTGGCTGGGTGAAAGGTACGGGCGGCAAGGTAGGGGCTCAAGTCTCCAGAATCATCGACGAATACCCGGTTTGGCTGGCGTTTCTCGGCAGTGCGCTGTTATCGCTGATTGCAGTTCTGGGCACCGCGACGGTGGGGCGTGATGCCGCGCTGTACATTGATATTGCGCAACAGGTCACCGAGCACGGGCCAGATGTGGCCTGGGCAGCTTTCGACTGGCCGTGGTTTTCCTTTCTGCTGGCCGGTACGCACGCCGTCCTGCATCTGCCGCTGGAGCTGAGTGCCTACCTTTGGTGCGCGCTCTTTTTCGCCGGCACCGGCGCGCTGATGGTGGATTGCGTTCGTCAGCGGTCTGCGCATCTCGCCGGTTGGGCCTGCTTCGTGGTACTGGCCATGCCGGCGGTGAACGCCTTTCGCAATGACATCATTCGCGAATGCGGTTTCTGGTTCTTCTGCACACTGACGCTCTGGCTTGCGCTGCGCTGGCAAGCCCGTGGCGGCTGGCTGCGGGGGGCATTGATTCATTTGGCAATCGTTGCGGCAGCCTTGTTCCGGCTGGAAGCCTTGCTGCTGGTGCCGGCGTTGGCGCTGTGGCAGTTGCCCAACCTGTGGTCGTCGACCCGACGGATGCAGTTCGCTCAGTTTTCGCTGCTACCGGTTCTGGGGCTGCTGGCCGTTTCGGTGTCGGGTGCGCTCATGTCGGCGCGCGTGATGCTGTATCTGGACATGATTGCGCCGCACAGTGTGTTTGCCGCCTTCCAGATGCTGAGCGATCAGTTTGCCAACTCGCTCATCAACAAGTACTCCCAGGATGAAGCTGGCCGGATCATTTTCTTCGGCATTCTGGCGACCATGACCATCAGTTTCGTGAAATTGATGGGGCCTTTCGCGGTGCCTTTCCTTGTGCGGCGCAACTGGGGGGTTCTCGGTACTTACTGGCGTGATTATCGTCCTTTTGCCTGGGCGGCCGTGTTGTATCTGGTGGTACTGGTGCTGTTTTTCATCAAGCAACAGTTCATGAACACGCGTTATCTGAGCTTTCTGAATCTGTTGTTTGTGCCTGTGCTCGCCATGGGGCTGGCCGCGTTTGTTCGCGAGTTTCCGCGTTGGGGCAAATGGCTGGTGATCCTCGGGTTGCTGGTGATGCTGTCCAACGTCATTTCCACCGGCGCCGGTAAAACGCATTACGTCGAGGCCGGTCGCTGGTTGTCTGCTCATGTCGAGCCGGGCGCGAAGACGTATTTCGAGGATGGGCGGATCAGCTATTACGCCGGGCGCGGTTACGTGATGCCGGTGCTGACCGCAGAGGAAGCGATGTCGGCAGCTCATGCGGGCGACTATCAGTACTTCCTCATCGAGGCCAAAGGTGACGAGCCGTGGCTGAGCGAATGGCTGGTGGCGCACAAGCTGCGCATCATCGAGCATTTCGCCAATCGCAAAGGTGCCACCGTGGTAGTCATCGGCCGCTGAGATTTAACCGAGCAGCGGACGCAGGCGCGAGATCAGCGGCGCTTGTCGGTTGCTCGGCAGCGCCTGCCGATAACCTTCGATAAACGTGTCGCCGGCATCCTGGCCCAGCAGCCATTGGCGGTCTTCCTTGTAGCGCAGCAAGTGCGCGAAGTTGCGCAAGCGTTTGCTATCGCTGAGTGCGCGTCGCTGACAGCGCAGATCGGCGATATCAATCAGGCCCAAATGGTTGTCCGGCGTCAGCACCACGTTGCCGAAGTGCAGCGATCGAAAGTACACACCTTTTTCGTGCAGCAGTGCGAAGTACCCGCCCAGCTGGAATCGCAGTGAGTCAGCCTCTTCGCCAGTGCTTTGTAACTGACGCACCGTATTGCCTTGCAGCGGGCTGTAATACACGCAGTCACGTTCGATGCTCGGGATGCGATACACCGCGATCACTTTCGGGCAGAGGATGCCGCGTTGTTCGAGGGCCCGGGTGTTGTCGGCAAAGCGTTGCGCATACGGGTAGAACAGTGCCGAACTGAACAAGCGTTTGCGCCGGAACAGCTTGAGCATGCGTCCATCGGCCAATCTGAGCACCTTGTCGCCGGAGCCGTCGGCTTCCAGTACGTGTGCACCGGCGCGCAGTGCCTCGTAAGTGCTGTGATCAATCGATTGCATATCGGGCTCCCCATCATTAGCGGCGTATCTTAACCGACTTGGTCAAGGGCTGGCTTGAAGTCATGTTTATCGGGGAAAAAACGCGTGTGATATCATCCCCGCCTCACTGAATTGTGCGGATCACCATGAGCAGTCCTGAACCGAAAGCCCAGTCAACGCTGGCGATCTATTTCCGCCTTTTGGCTTACGTGCGGCCTTATGCCGGTCTCTTCCTTCTCAGCATCGTCGGGTTTCTGATCTTCGCATCGACTCAACCGATGCTCGCTTACATCCTCAAGTATTTCGTCGATGGCCTGGCCAATCCTGAGGCCAGCCTGTTCCCGGGCAACCCTTATCTGGGCAAATTGCAACTGCTCGAAACCGTGCCGCTGATGATTGTGCTCATTGCGCTGTTACAGGGCGTGGGTTCGTACCTTGGCAACTTCTTCCTGGCTCGGGTTTCCCTGGGGCTGGTGCACGATCTGCGGGTCGTGTTGTTCAACAAGTTACTGGAGCTGCCTAACCGGTTCTTCGACAAAAACAACTCGGGTCACCTGATTTCGCGGATCACCTTCAACGTGACGATGGTCACCGGCGCGGCGACAGACGCGATCAAGGTTGTCATTCGTGAAGGCATGACCGTGATTTTCCTGTTCTGCACCCTGTTGTGGATGAACTGGAAACTCACACTGGTAATGGTGGCCATCCTTCCGGTGATCGGCATCATGGTGAACAGCACCAGCCGCAAATTCCGCAAGCAAAGCAAAAAGATCCAGGTGTCGATGGGCAATGTCACGCACGTCGCCTCCGAGACCATTCATGGTTACCGCGTCGTACGCAGCTTCGGTGGCGAGCACTATGAAAAGACGCGCTTTCGCGAGGCCAGCCAGAGCAACACTGACAAGCAACTGACGATGACCAAGACCGGTGCGGTCTACACGCCGATGCTGCAACTGGTGACCTACAGTGCCATGGCCGTGGTCATGTTCCTGGTGCTCTACCTTCGCGGCGATGCGTCTCCGGGTGATCTGGTTGCCTACATCACCATGGCCGGTTTGTTGCCAAAACCCATTCGTCAGCTCTCGGAGGTCAGCTCGACCATTCAGAAGGGTGTGGCCGGTGCCGAAAGTATTTTCGAGCAACTGGACGAGCCGGCTGAAGTGGATCAGGGCACGGTCGAGCATGATCGCCTTGAAGGCCGCCTGGAAGTGCGCAACCTCAGCTTTCAGTACCCGGACACCGACAAACAGGTGCTCGACAACATCAGTTTTGTGGTCGAACCCGGGCAGATGGTTGCATTGGTCGGACGCTCGGGCAGTGGCAAGTCGACGCTTGCCGGTCTTATTCCGCGCTTCTATCAGCATGAGCAGGGCGAGATTCTTCTTGATGGCGTCCGTGTGCAGGACTTTACCTTGCACAGCCTGCGTCGCCAGATCGCTCTGGTGACCCAGCAGGTCACGCTGTTCAACGATACGGTGACCAACAACATCGCTTACGGCGATCTGGCCGGCGCGCCGTTCGATGAGGTCAAGCGAGCCGCCAGCGAGGCCTATGCCGACGAGTTCATCGCCAAGATGCCACAAGGCTACGAAACCCTGGTCGGCGAAAACGGCGTATTGCTCTCCGGCGGTCAACGCCAGCGCATTGCTATCGCCCGGGCCCTGCTCAAGGATGCTCCGCTGCTGATTCTCGACGAGGCGACTTCGGCCCTCGATACCGAATCGGAGCGGCACATTCAGGCGGCACTGGATCATGTGGTGCAGAACCGCACGACCCTGGTGATCGCCCACCGCTTGAGCACTATCGAGAAAGCCGACCTGATTCTGGTCATGGATGAAGGCCGGATTGTCGAGCGCGGCACCCACGCGCAGCTGCTGGAGCAGAACGGCTATTACTCCCGTCTGCACGCCAAAGAGTTTGAAGAGGGGGACGAGCCTCTGCCGGCCCACGCGACCAACGTATGCTGACGGTGTTTCGCAGCTTTCGTGAACGTGGCTGGACCGAAATCGACCAGGCTGCCTATGCTCGGGCCTGGCAGCGTTTCGGTGGCAGCTTCGCAACGCATCCTGATGTGGTCGAACGACTGTCGACGTTCGTAGGTATCGAACTGCGTTATCTGGGCTGGATCGTTGGCGGTGACGTCGTGGCGGCCATTCCTTGCTGGGGCCGTCATGTCGCCTTGTCCAAGGAAGTGCTCAAGCGTGAGGGCAAGCGTGGCTTGCTGGACATGGGCAATGCGGAAATCATCCTGCCGATTGCTGCCGAAGTCGTCGTCCCCGTGCGCCAGCGCATGGCTTATGTATCCCAGCTCAATGCCGAGCAGATCAGCACGTTGTCGCCACAGCCCGAAGGCCTGGCTCTGGCCCGGCTGCCGGAAGAATATTCGAAGAAGTTCCGCTACAACCAGCGTCGCGAGCAGCGTCTGCTTGAAGAGGCGGGCGGATCGCTGGTGCCGATGTCCGACTTCACGCCACAGGAACAGGCCGCCGCGTACGGCGATCTGTTTCAGCGCCGCTGGGGCTTCGAGGTGCCGGGCAAGGCCGGGCTGGTTGAGGTCTTTACATTGCTGCGCGAGTTCATGACCGGTTCCGTGGCGATGCTCGATTCGGCACCGGTGGCCATTCAAGTGCTGTACCGCGTCGAGGCCCCGCAATGGGTTTCGCTGGAGTACATCAACGGTGGCGTCGACCCGCAGAGCCGCGAGTTCAGTCCCGGCAGTGTGCTGAGTTTCGTCAACACCCAAGAGGCCTGGGCGCACGCGCAAGCGCTGGGCAAGCCTCTGCGCTATTCATTCGGTCGTGCCGACCGTGAGTACAAGGATCGCTGGTGCCACACGGTGCCGGTCTACAAGGTCTGAATTCATGAGTGCTCGCAAGCAACAGCTGCTCAAAGCCCATCGACGCAACAAGCGTCTGTTCCTGATCGCCTTTGTGCTGGCGCTGTTGCTGATTGGCGTGCTGATTGCCTGGTGGCTGGTGCCGCTGTTGCTGGTGCTGGCCTGGGTCGCTCACGAGGCCTGGTTCGCCGACCATTTGTTCTACCGGCCTGGCGACGACTATCAATACAACTTCCCGGCGCAAACCGCGCGGCAGGCCGTGAGCCTTGAGGGCGGCGTAGTGCGCCTGAGCGAGCCGCTGGCGCAGGGCGAGACGCTGGTGCTCGAGCTTGAAGTGAAGTCCACTTGGCTGGGTCGTTGGTTCGATCCCCACGTTGAGGTGGGCGATGATCGCCAGGACCTTGAGCGTGGCGTCAGGGGCCGGCGTTTCATTAATCTGTCCGGGCAGGGCAATGCGTTGATGCAAGGTGCTCTGGCACTGCGTGGTCGATATTGCACGCCGGCGGCGACGGGTGTGTTGTGGGTCATGGCCAACCCTGACTACAGCCGCCAGCGGGTGATGGTCATCGCTCCCCATGCCGACGATGCCGAGCTCGCTGCCTTTGGCCTTTACAGCCGATGCGAAGAGGTCAGCATCGTCACCCTGACCCAAGGCGAGATCGAGGCTGAAGACTTGCAGCGTCTGGGCCTTGATCAAGCCGCAGCCGCACGCTTGAAGGGGCGTTTGCGCAGTTGGGACAGTCTGGTGATCCCGCTGTGGGGCGGTGTGCCTGCCGAGCGCTGCGTGCAATTGGGTTATTACTGCCTGCAACTGCCCTCGATGGCCGCAGAGCCCGCACGGGCATTCGGTTCCCGTGAGTCGCAGGAAAACGACGTGCGCAGTGTGCGCCGGCACAATCCGTTGACCCTGCCCGCCGACATCGATGGGCAGCCGACCTGGCAAAATCTGCTGGGCGACTTGAAGGCCCTGCTTGAGCACTTTCGTCCAGAAGTGGTGGTGACGCCCCATCCTGAGCTCGATCCTCACAGCGATCACGTAGCCTCGACCCAGGCGTTGCTTGAGGCTATCGCGCTGAGTAGCTGGAAACCGACAACCCTGCTGATGTACGCCAATCACCTGCACGACAATGATCGCTGGCCGATGGGCCCTGCCGGTGCCGGTATCGCATTGCCGCCCGCCATCGAGCCGCTGCCGGCTGACCGGCTGTGGAGTCCGCTGTTGTCGGCGGACGTGCAACTGGACAAAGCCATGGCGCTGGCCATGGAACATGATTTGCAGGGCGAGCAAGTGTTCAAACGGCAATTGCGCCGTTGGATCCAGCAGGGTCTGGCTGGCCGCCGTTGGCCTGAAACGGGCAGTAACGAGTTTTTCCGCAAGGCAGTCCGGCGTCATGAATTGTTCTGGGTACGCGACCTTTCAGATTGAGGCGGACGGCGCTTTACCCTGTGTTAATATCGCGCCCCTGTTCATTTTGTATGTGGGTTGCTCCATGAAGTTGTCCATGCCGCGTTTCGATCAAGCCCCGGTCTTGGTAGTCGGCGATGTCATGCTCGACCGTTACTGGCATGGCGGAACCTCACGGATTTCCCCTGAGGCGCCGGTGCCGGTCGTTAAGGTCGAGCAGATCGAAGATCGTCCGGGCGGTGCCGCGAACGTTGCCTTGAACATTGCCGCGCTGGGTGCGCCGGCGTCGCTGGTCGGTGTGACCGGCGATGACGAAGCCGCCGACAGCCTGAGCAACAGTCTCAAAGGCGCGGGCGTACGCGCCCTGTTCCAGCGCATCGCGCACCAGCCAACCATCGTCAAGCTGCGGGTCATGAGCCGGCACCAGCAACTGCTGCGTATCGACTTTGAAGAACCGTTCGCCACCGACGCTCTGGCCCTCGGCTCGCAGGTCGACGACCTGCTCGAAGGCATCAAGGTGCTGGTACTTTCCGACTACGGCAAAGGCGCCCTGAAAAACCATCAGGCGTTGATCCAGGCTGCCCGCGCAAAGAACATTCCGGTGTTGGCCGACCCTAAAGGCAAGGATTTTTCGATCTATCGTGGCGCCAGCCTGATCACGCCGAACCTCAGCGAATTCGAAGCCATCGTCGGCGGTTGCGTCGATGAGCATGAGTTAGTGAGCAAGGGCGCCGCCCTGATGCATGACCTCGAGCTTGGTGCACTGCTGGTGACACGCGGCGAACACGGCATGACTTTGCTGCGCCCTGATCAACCGGCGCTGCACCTGCCGGCCCGAGCCCGTGAAGTATTCGATGTCACCGGTGCCGGTGATACGGTGATCTCTACCCTGGCCGCAGCGATTGCCGCCGGTGAAGACCTGCCCCACGCCGTTGCGCTGGCCAACCTGGCAGCCGGCATCGTGGTTGGCAAACTCGGTACAGCCGCCATCAGTGCCCCGGAATTGCGTCGCGCCATCCAGCGTGAAGAAGGTTCCGAGCGCGGTGTTCTGGGTCTTGAACAGCTGTTGCTCGCCGTGGCCGATGCTCGCGCGCACAACGAGAAGATTGTCTTCACCAACGGCTGCTTCGACATCCTGCACGCCGGGCATGTGACCTATCTGGAGCAGGCGCGGGCACAGGGCGATCGTCTGATTGTCGCGGTCAACGACGATGCTTCGGTCAGCCGCCTGAAAGGGCCGGGTCGCCCGATCAACAGCGTCGACCGGCGCATGGCGGTTCTCGCCGGCCTTGGCGCGGTGGATTGGGTGATCAGTTTCCCTGAGGGTACCCCGGAAAACCTGCTGCGCGAGGTCAAGCCGGACGTGCTGGTCAAGGGCGGCGACTACGGCATCGATCAGGTGGTCGGCGCTGATATCGTTACCGCTTATGGCGGTACGGTTAAGGTCTTGGGACTTGTCGAAAACAGCTCGACAACTGCGATTGTCGAGAAGATTCGCAGTCGTTGATCAGATGAATTTTTACCGTTGTGTACTGCGTGTGAACGGATTTTGCCTTGGGGATCTAACCGTTTCCGTTGATGTTGGCAGGTTTGAATCCGATGCGCTTGCCTGCCTACGTCGCGTGGTCGATTAATCTATGAAAGTCATGCTCCTGGTGATGGACGAGCAGCGGGTCATTCTCGACCGGCTTTACGACATCGTGCAGCAGAACTGTGATGAATGTTTCATCTATCGGCTGAGCAAACAGCAGCAGTTGAATCTGGGGTCATTTCTGGCCTCGGTCGATTACCAGACCTTTGATCGCGTGGTGATTTTCTCCCGGGTCAAGCGTCTGGCCACGCAACTGCAGGTGCTCAAGTGCATTCCCGGGCTGGTGTTTCTCGAGCACGATGCCTACCAGAACTACATGCCGGCGAGTAAATATCGGGGCGTGTATTCACGGCTCTATCGTCGTCTGCCAAGTTGTCGGGCACTGGTGTCGGGTGCCGTTGTCGCGCGCAAGATGCTCGCTGAAGGCATCGACACAGTGTTCGTCTCCAAAGGTTATGACGAGCAGATGCTGCACAACACCGGCGTCGAACGGGACATCCCCATCGGTTTTCTTGGCAGTCTGAAGAGCACCGAGTATGCCGAGCGCAAAGCCATGCTCGAGTCGCTCTCCAAGCGCACCGGTATGCTGGTGACCCGCACCAAGTCGGGCGCGGAATATCTGCAGACGCTCAATCGCATCCGGATTTTCGTCAGCGCCGACATCGGCATGAACGAGTTCATGATCAAGAACTATGAAGCCATGGCCTGCGGCTGTGTACTGCTGGCCTGGAGTCAGGGCGAAGAAGACCGCTTGCTCGGCTTTGAAGACATGCACAACACCGTGTTCTATCGCAGCGAAGAAGAGGCGGTGGAAAAGATCAAGCTGCTGCAAAGCGATCCGGAACTGGCAGAGCGCATTGCCCGCAACGGCCAGGAGTTCGCGCAAAGCCGCTATTCCTTTGCCCGTGTCGGTCAGGCACTGGCCACGGAAATCCAGCGTGAGATGCGCCCATGGCAGCCGCCCTCGGCGTTCACGCGATTCTGGGTGAAGTTGCGTTACGGGATGAAGGTGCCGGTCTGAATGAAGGACGAACACATGGCGCTGGATGCGCTGCCCGGTGGTGATCAGTCCGTACTGGGTGCTTTACCCACAGAGCTTCTCGACTGTCTGAGCCGTGCGCCTCGGGTCGTGCTGATTGCCAACAACCCAGCCATCACGGCGGCGGACTTTCAGGCGTTGAACATTGGCGTCGATGACGTCGTTGTCAGCTTCAATACCTGTATCAAAGCGGCGCTGCTCAACGAGCACAGCGTCAATGTTTTCGTGCATGGCTACAACGCGCCGGATGCATACTTTTTTGGTCTGCCTTACGCGCAGCCGGTACAGCAGATGTTCGAACAGGCGAGCGAACGTTGTTTCAGCATGTTGGTGGGCTGTGCCGCACCCATGTGTCCGTTGCCACGTGTGGCCATGTATTGGGATCGCATTCCATTGCCGCCGCTGTGGAACTACCCGGTCGACCGGCCGGGCGGCAAGCGCTACGTCGGGCCTTCCACCGGTTTCAACACGCTGGTGTTGTTCGACTGGTTGCGTGGCCATGTCGGTTATACCTATCAGCTCATGACCCTGGGGTTTTCCAACGAAGCAGGAAAACTGTGGGGCGGCCATGCCTGGGACTATGAACGTGACTGGCTGCAGAAGTCGGACATCATCGTGGTGCCGCTGCAACCCCGTCGCTGGTGGCAAAAACTGTTTCGACAGAAGTAAGCGACATCGTCTGTCCGGTTGCCAGCAGGTCCGAACTACTTTCAAAAGGTGCTGTTGAGTGTTGAAAATTGCCGTGGCTTTTTTCGGGATCCCGAGAAATTCGCCGATCTGTTTCCCCTCTATCGAACAGAACGTTCTGGCGCAGTTGCCTGCAGGCAGCGACATAAAGTGCTTCTACCATCTGTACAAGATTGATGAGGTGCAGAACTCGCGGTCCGGCGAGAAAGGCGAATTGACGGCGGACAACTACCAGCCTTTCGAATCGATGATCGGCACGCTGACCTCGACCGAGGGCGTCCTGGAGCGCTGGGATTTCGAGCAGGTCAAAGCTCAGGGCGACACCTGGGCCGATGACTATGCCTCGTTGCGTAATCTGATCTATCAGCTCAACTCGCTGCACACCGTGACGACCATGATCGAGTCCTTCAATCCGGATTTCGTCGTGTTCGTGCGCCCGGACAATTTCTTTCACAGCGCATTGCCTGGCTATGTCTTCGCTCACCCTGAGGCTCGCAAGCACAACGCTTATATTCCGGACTGGCAGTGGTGGGGCGGCTTGAACGACCGCTTTGCGGTTTGCGGGCGCGATACCTATGTGGCGTACGGCAAACGGGTCGAGCGTATCTTCGATTTCTGCAAGGCGACAGGTCGAAAGCTGCATTCCGAGCGCTTGCTCAAATATGCGCTGCAGCAGGTCGATGCCAAAATCTGCACACTGCCGACCCAGGCATCGCGGGTGCGCATTACCGGTGCCTTTGCCGAAGAATCGTTCTCGCCCAAGCGCGGCATGGGCAAGCGCGAAAACCGCTATTTCCACTTATTTGCCGCGTTGCGCACGTGGTGGGATCGCCGCCGTTAAACCGCTATTTGGCGGTTTTTTTGCCTAGCCCGACCAATCGCAGCGCCTTGATACTCAACTGCTTGAGCCCCTGACGCGGGGCTTTCGCCGGTTGCAGGCCCTGTTGCACCAGCCAGTCCTTCCAGCGAATCCGCTCCTCGCGCACGACCCAACCAGTCTGTGTCGCAAAGCTTTCCGCGAGGTACAGACCTCGGGTGCTGGCGGGGACGAGTTTGTCGCGCTTGAGCGTGTACAGCTCGGCCAGTGGTGCGCCTTCCTTGAGTGGCATCAAGTACAGGTCGGGGCGTTTGCGGTCGAGTCGGGCTACCAGTTGATCACCCTCCAGACGCTCGTCGACGTGGAACAGACTCAGGGACTTGGCTTCCTTGGGCACATCCAGGCGCAAATCGTAGATCAATTGCAGTGACGCGGTCGGCAGGTGCACATAGGCCCGTGGTCGTTCGAGCAATTGCAGATTGGCGCAACGGATCGGTCGCGCCGAGCCGGACAACGGGGTCAGGCGGAACGGCAGAGCCTCGCGATAATGCAGCGCCGCCGAGTAGGGCGCCGGCAGCCAGGTGTCGTTGAAGCGTCCGCCGAGCCAGCCTTCTGGCGTCTCGAGCAAGCACTCTTCGGCAATTTCCTGAATGGCGGTGTGCAGCGGAATATTCAGTTCATGCGCCGGCACGTAGCCGGAAATCAACTTGAGCACGACGTCGCCGCGATCCTGTCGGCGCTGGCGCACCAGCACCCAATAATCGCGATTCTGCCAATGCAGGGTCAGGCGTACCGAAACGCCGAGATTGGCCAGTTCCAGCGAGAAGCGCTCGGCATCGGCCACGCTCACCGGTTTGCGCCGCTGCAAGGTCTGCGTGAAGTTCAGCGGCATGCCGACGCTCTGATAGGTCAGGCCTTCGGGGGTTGCTTCGACGAACAGCGGCAGGGTCTTGAAGTTGCTCGGGTTCTTTCGGATGAGCGTGCGCGGCATATCGGCTCCTGCTTAAGGCCGCGAGGCGGCGTCAGTGACCACGAAGGACCTGGGCAACGGTCGCTACGTTGTGGGCGAGGTGCAGCGGATTGATCGTGCCGACAATAGCACTGGCCACACCAGGTTGCGCGAATAGCAGTTCGAAGCTGGCGCGCACCGGATCCACGCCCGGACTCAGGCAAACATGACCGCTGGCCAGGGCTTTTTTCACCAGAATGGCTTTGCCGTGGGCAGCAGCATAGTCAATGACAGCCTTCTCGCTTTGTTCGTTCAGATTGTAGGTGACCATCGCGCAGTCGCCTTGCTCCAGTGCTTTGAGGCCACCTTCGACGGTTTTGCCGGAGAAGCCGAAGCCGCGAATCTTGCCTTCGGCCTTGAGTGCGGCGAGTGTCGCGTAAACCTCTTGGTGCTCGAGGATCGCCATGTCGTTGCCGTCGGAATGCACCAGCACCAGGTCGATAAAATCGGTTTCAAGACGTTGCAGGCTGCGTTCCACCGACATCCGTGTGTGCGCCGCGCTGAAGTCGTGGCGCGACAGGCCATCGGCAAACTCTTCGCCGACTTTGCTGACGATTACCCAGTCTTGCCGCTGGCCGCGTAGCAGCGGGCCGAGGCGTTCTTCGCTGCGACCGTAGGCGGGGGCGGTGTCGATCAGGTTGATGCCCAATTCCCGCGCCTGCCGCAGCAGCATCCGCGCTTCGTCATCACCGGGAATCTGGAAACCGTTGGGGTATTTCACCCCTTGGTCGCGGCCAAGTTTGACAGTGCCCAGGCCCAGCGGCGAAACCGTCAGGCCGGTGCTGCCCAGCGGACGGTGGAAGTCATGCAGGCTGGCAATGGTCATGGCAGCAGTTGCTCCCAGGCAGGTACGCCCATCGGTGGTTTCGGCAGGGCCGGCAGCGGTTCGGTGGCTTGCGGCTGGATGCCGTCGCGCTCAAGGGAGGCGATGACTCGGTCAGCAAAGTCTGGCGCCAACGCCAGTTTGGTCGGCCAGCCGACCAGCAAACGGCCCTGTTCGGCGAGGAAGGCGTTGTCCGGGCGCGTGAGCCCAGTTTGCAGCGGCTCGGCACGGTCAACCCGCAGGGTCGCCCATTGCGCGGTGCTGAGGTCGATCCACGGCAACAACTGGGCGATTTCTTTCTGCGCGGTGGCGATCTGCTCGGCCGGCTCGCGGTGCACGCCTTCGCTTTCGGCGATATCGCCGCCCATGTACCAGACCCACTGACCGTCAGCGGCCGGATGAGTGGTCACGGTGATGCGCGGTTTGGTGCCGCCACCCAGGCAGTGCGCGTACAGCGGTTTGAGGCCCGGGCCTTTGGCAATGATCATATGCAGCGGGCGGCGTTGCATGGCCGGCTGGCTCAAGCCGAGGTCTTCGAGCAGTTGAGCCGTGCCGGCACCGGCACTGAGGACAATGCGTTGCGCACGGATCTCGCGGCCGTCGACTTTCAAACCGACCAGCACGCCCGCTTCCAGCAACGGCTCAATGGTTTGCCCGGCGAGCAGGCCATCGCCGGCCAGATCGGCGAGACGCTGGACCAGGCTCGGCACGTCAACAACGAGTTCGGCGAGACGGTAGACCTTGCCCTTGAAGCGCTTGTCCTGCAGGGCCGGCGGCAGTTGCTCGCCCTTGACCTGATCGACCCGGCCACGCACGGCTTTACTGGCGAAGAAACTGGTGAGGTTGCCGGCGAGGGTGCCCGGCGACCACAGGTAATGGGCTTCGGACAGCAGGCGCACGCCGGACAGATCCAGCTCGCCATTGCCGGCCAGCGCTTCACGCCAGCGGCGCGGCATGTCGGCGATGGCTTCCGAGGCGCCGGTCAGTGCACCGTGCAGCGCGTACTTGGCGCCGCCGTGGATGATGCCCTGGGACTTCACAGTCTGCCCGCCGCCGAGGCTGGCGCTTTCCACCAACACGGTCGAAAAACCCTGACGGCGCAGACGCGCGTTCAGCCAGAGGCCGGCGACACCAGCGCCGACAATCAGAACGTCGGTGGAAATAACGGATGGCATGCAGCGACCTCGGAGCTTAGAGAAGCCGCAAGTTTCAAGCTTCAAGCCGCAAGCTGCAACCCGGCGCTGGAAAATCAGCTCTGCTTGCAGCTCGGGGCTTGATGCTTGTCGCTGCTTTTAGTGGCCGGCAGTTTTCGAGAACAGCTGGATCACGACGACGCCCAGCACGATCAGCGCCATCCCCAGCATCGCCGGGATATCCAGCTTCTGCCCGTAGATGAACAGCGCCGCTACGCTGACCATCACAATGCCCATGCCGGCCCAGACCGCGTAAGCCACGCCGACCGGAACGGTGCGCACCACCAGCGTCAGCATCCAGAACGCAATCGCGTAGCCGACGATGACCAGCACTAGCGGCAGGGGTGTGCTGATACCTTTGACGGCCTTCATCGACACAGTGGCGATCACTTCGGCGCAGATGGCAATGGCCAGGTAGGCGTAGGCGTTCATGGTTCAAATCCTCAATGTGAAACGTTGCTTGCTGAGGCGGCATTCTAGTGATTCGCCAGATGGGGTAAAGTCATTACCTATCTGTTACAGAGATGGGTTGGTGAATCAGCATGCAGTGGAATCTGGATCAACTTCGGGTGTTTGTCGACGTCGCCGAACACCGCTCGTTTTCCGCCGTGGCGCGCCAGCAGCGCAAAGCGCAGTCGGCGATCAGCAGCGCGATTGCCATGCTCGAAGATGACTTGGGCGTCAGCCTGTTCGAGCGTAGCAGCGGCCGTCAACCAACGCTCACCGAGGCGGGCGAAGCGCTGTTGGAAGAGGCACGTGAAGTCCTGCGTCAATGCGAGCGCCTAAACGGTCGGGCGATGGCGATGCTGCGCGGCCAGGAAGCGCAACTGCGCGTGGCCCAGGACGAGGCGATGCCCTATCAGGCGCTGGTGGAAAGTTTCGGTGAACTGGCCGAGCAGTTCCCCAGCCTTGAAGTGCAACTGACCAGCGCCGCTCAAGGTGAAGTCGCGCACAAGCTGGTGGAGCGCCGGGCCGATCTCGGCCTGCTGTTTTATCACGACGAAATCCCTGAAGCGCTGGAGCGCCGCGTGCTCGGCAGCGTCGAAATGGTCACCGTCTGCGGGATCAATCATCCGTTGGCGAAGCAGTCTTACGTGACCTGCCAGCAACTGGCGCAGCACCGACAGTTGCTGATGTCGACGCAAACCAGTGTTTATCCCGGCAACGAACCGGCCAGCCCGCAGGTGTGGCGCGCGGACAGTTTCTACGTCATGTCCGAATGGCTGGTGCGCGATCTCGGTTGGGCCTGGTTGCCGCGTCATGTGGTGCAGTACTCGGCGTATCAGGGTTTGATGGTTGAACTGGACAGCGAATGGACGCCGCCGGCGCTGGTGGTCGAACTGGTCTGGCGCCGCGACGAACCGCTCGGCCCGGCCGCGCGTTGGCTGGCCGAACGTTTTGCCGTGCACTTGCGCGCGATCGGCGAGAAAAGTCGATAAACTCCGCCGCCATGAATAGAACTCTCTACACCGCGCTGTTTTATCTGGGGCTGCCATTGGTGGCGATTCGGCTGTGGCTGCGGGCGCGCAAGGCGCCGGCGTACGCCAAACGGATTGGCGAACGCTTCTCCTACGGCATGCTGAAACTGCAACCCGGCGGCATCTGGGTGCACGCGGTATCGGTGGGCGAAAGTATCGCCGCCGCACCGATGATTCGCGCCTTGCTGCAGCGTTATCCACAGCTGCCGATCACCGTCACTTGCATGACGCCAACCGGGTCGGAGCGGATTCAAGCGCTGTTCGCCAATGAGCCGCGCATCCAGCATTGCTATCTGCCCTACGACTTGCCCTGTGCGGCGGCGCGGTTTCTTGATCGCGTTCAGCCGAAGCTCGCGGTGATCATGGAAACCGAACTGTGGCCCAACCACATTCATCAGTGCGCCAAGCGCGGGATCCCTGTGGCGCTGGCCAATGGGCGTTTGTCCGAGCGTTCGGCACGCGGCTATGGCCGCTTCAGCAAGCTGACCGCGCCGATGCTTGCCGAGATGAGTCTGTTCGCCGTACAGACCGAAGCGGAAGCACAACGCTTCCGTGATCTTGGCGCCCGTCCGGAGACGGTCGAGGTCACCGGGTCGATCAAATTCGACCTGACCATCGCCCCGCAACTGCTGCAACGCGCCACCGAACTGCGCGGCCAGTGGCAAGCGCAGGAGCGTCCGGTGTGGATCGCCGCCAGCACCCACGAAGGCGAAGACGAAGTGGTGCTCAATGCCCATCGTCGCTTGCTGGCCAATCACCCGGATGCGTTGCTGATTCTGGTGCCGCGTCACCCGGAGCGTTTCAACTCGGTGTTCGAACTGTGCCAGCGTGAAGGCTACGCCACGGTGCGGCGTTCGACCGGGGCCAATGTTGATGCGCAGACGAGCGTACTGCTCGGCGACACCATGGGCGAGTTGCTGTTTCTCTACGCCCTGGCTGACAGCGCGTTTGTCGGCGGCAGTCTGGTGCCGAACGGCGGGCACAATCTGCTGGAACCGGCCGCGCTGGCGAAACCGGTGATCTGCGGCCCGCACCTGTTCAACTTCCTCGACATCGCCGCGCAATTGCGTGAAGCCGGGGCGTTGGCCGAGGTCGATGATGCCGAAGGGCTGGCGGTGGAAGTGCAGCGCCTGTTTGAATTGCCGCGCGATGCGCAGCGCATGGCTGACGCCGGGCTGGCAGTGATGCGCCGCAATCAGGGCGCATTGCAGCGGTTGCTGGATGGTTTGGGCCGACTGATCAAGTAAGCAAAAAGATCGCAGCCTTCGGCAGCTCCTACAGGAAACGTATTCCAATGTAGGAGCTGCCGAAGGCTGCGATCTTTTGTTTTTAAGGCTTAAGGCCGGGCCTTGAGCTGCGCCTCGGCAGCCTTGGCCAGATCCGGCGGGAGGAAATCCTTGTCCGGGTTGTAGTCGGCTTTCAGATAACGCCGCAGATCTTCCAGATCCCCCGGATTCAACGTCCCCGCCGCCTGCTTCAAGCGCAGGTTGTCGAGGATGTAGTCGTAGCGCGTGTTGTTGTAGTTGCGCACCGAGGTGTACAGCTGACGCTGCGCATCGAGCACGTCAACGATGTTGCGCGTACCCACCTGGTAACCGATTTCCGTGGCTTCCACCGCGCTCTGGTTGGAGATGATCGACTGACGACGCGCCTGCACCTGCTCGACGTCGGTGTTCACCGCACGGTGCAGGTTACGAGTGTTTTCGACGATCTGTCGGCGCAGGGATTCGCGCTGTTGTTCGCTTTGATCCAGTTGCGCATACGACTGACGCACTTGCGAACTGGTCAGCCCGCCGCTGTAGATCGGAATGTTCAGTTGCAGGCCGACCGTGCTTTGTTCGACGTTGCCACCGTAGGGCGCACCGAACGAGTTCGGGTTGGCGAAACCGAGGGCGTCGTTGTCGCCTTTCTCGTATTTCGCTACCGCGTCGAGGGTCGGCAAGTGGCCGGCCTTGCGTTGCTTGAGCGTTTGCTCGGCAGAGCTGACCGCGTAGTTGCTGGCGAGCAGATTGAGGTTCTGCCGCGCCGCCGTGTCGACCCAGGATTTCGCATCGTTCGGCGCTGGCGGCAGGATCGGCAGCGTATGGACGATGCCCTGAATCGAGTTGTACTGGCGGTTGGTCAGGGTGATCAGCGCTTCAAAGGCATCATCGACCTGACGCTGGGCGACGATGCGGTTGGCCCGCGCAGTGTCGTAACTGGCTTGCGATTGCAGGACGTCGGTCTTGTCCGAGAGGCCCACGTCGAAACGCTCGTTGGACTGGTCGAGCTGGCGCTTGAACGCGGCTTCTTCAGCCTTGGTCGAGGCCAGGTTGTCCTGACTGCGCAGCACGTTGAAATAGCTTTCGGCCGATTGCAGGATCAGGTTTTGCTCGGTCGCTGACAGTTGCAGCGCAGCCTGTTCGTTGACGTCCTTGGCGGCCTGGTACTGGAACCAGCGATCCGCGCGGAACAACGGTTGCGCGAGGGTCGCCTGATACGAGTGAGCGCTGCGATTGGCAATGGCCGAGGGCTGATCGATCGAGGTGCGCACGTTGGCGGTTTCGGCGCCGCCGGACAGGTTCGGCAGCAACCCGGCGCGAGCCTGTGGCACTACTTCTTTCTGCGCACCGTACTGGGCACGGGCGGCGGCGAGATCGGCGTTGTTGTCGACCGCTTCCTGATAGACGCTGACCAGATCGGTTTTGGTCGACAAGGGCGCTTCTGCTGCCCAGGCCATTGCGTTGGACGCACAAGACACGGCAAGAGCCAGTGAGAGTTTGCGCAGCATGAGGCGATCCCTAGCATTAATATTATGGAAGTAATCCGGACGCCAAAGGTAAGGCGCAGGCCCCGCAGCGTCAAGACTTGGCAGGGCACAGCGAGTGTAGTTGCGCAAGCGCATCACAACAATCGGCCAAGCCCCTGTATTTGCGCCATTCATCATGGTGATTGCCACGGTGTTGGCGTTCTTTGCCAGTTGTGTCTAGACTGGCCGGGTTCTTGTCGGGGTGCCTTGCTATGAGGCTGAGATCGAATAATTTCGGATCCCGTTGAACCTGATCAGGTTAGCGCCTGCGTAGGGAACAAGATTTCTCGTCACCCGGCGAGTCCTCTTGTGCTTCGTCCGGGAAATTGTTCGACAATCGAACGCTCGACGACGATGCACAGCACCGGTCCTGGTGCGTCCGTGCCTTTCAGGTTCTGCTCCGACAATCCACTGCCTGGATGCTGTCTGGAGAGCCCGTGATGACTACAAAATCAAAAAACGCGATCAACCTGAGTGACTCGGCCAAGGTCGACGAGCAATCGGTCAAGCCGTTCACCCGTTCGCAAAAAGTCTACGTTCAGGGCTCGCGCCCGGACATCCTCGTGCCGATGCGCGAAATCACCCTCGATGTGACCCCGACCGACTTCGGCGGCGAAATCAACGCGCCCGTCACCGTCTACGACACCTCGGGCCCGTACACCGATCCGAACGTGGTGATCGACGTACGCAAAGGCCTGGCCGATGTGCGTTCGGCGTGGATCGACGACCGTGGCGACACCGAGCGTCTGGCCGGCCTGAGTTCCAACTTCGGTCGCGAACGCCTCGCCGATCCGGAATTGACCAAACTGCGCTTTGCCCACGTCAACAACCCGCGCCGCGCCAAGGCTGGCGCCAACGTCACGCAAATGCACTATGCGCGTCAGGGCATCATCACGCCCGAGATGGAATTCGTCGCCATCCGCGAAAACATGAAGCTTGAAGTGGCCCGCGCCGCCGGCCTGCTCGATCAGCAGCACCCGGGCCACAGCTTCGGCGCCAGCGTGCCGAAAATCATCACCCCTGAATTTGTCCGTGAAGAGATCGCCCGTGGCCGCGCAATCATTCCGGCCAACATCAACCACACCGAACTGGAACCGATGATCATCGGCCGTAACTTCCTGGTGAAGATCAACGGCAATATCGGCAACAGCGCGCTGGGTTCGTCCATCGAAGAAGAAGTGGCGAAACTGACCTGGGGCATTCGCTGGGGCGCGGACAACATCATGGACTTGTCCACCGGCAAGCACATTCACGAAACCCGCGAGTGGATCATCCGCAACTCGCCGGTGCCGATCGGCACGGTGCCGATCTATCAGGCGCTGGAAAAAGTCGGCGGCGCGGCCGAAGACCTGACCTGGGAGCTGTTCCGCGACACGCTGATCGAGCAGGCCGAGCAGGGCGTCGACTACTTCACTATTCACGCTGGCGTGTTGCTGCGCTACGTGCCGCTGACCGCCAAACGCGTGACCGGTATCGTTTCCCGTGGCGGTTCGATCATGGCCAAGTGGTGCTTGGCGCATCACAAGGAAAACTTCGCCTACACGCATTTCGAAGAAATCTGCGAAATCATGAAAGCCTATGACGTCAGCTTCTCGCTGGGCGATGGCTTGCGTCCGGGGTCGATTGCCGACGCCAACGATGCCGCCCAATTCGGCGAACTGGAAACCCTCGGCGAACTGACCAAGATCGCCTGGAAGCACGACGTGCAAACCATGATCGAAGGCCCGGGTCACGTGCCGATGCAGTTGATCAAAGAGAACATGGACAAGCAGCTGGAGTGCTGCGACGAGGCGCCGTTTTACACCCTCGGCCCGCTGACCACCGACATCGCGCCGGGCTATGACCACATCACCTCGGGTATCGGGGCGGCGATGATCGGCTGGTTCGGTTGCGCGATGCTCTGCTACGTGACGCCGAAGGAACACTTGGGTCTGCCGAACAAGGATGACGTGAAGACCGGGATCATCACTTACAAGATCGCCGCCCACGCAGCGGACTTGGCCAAAGGACATCCGGGTGCACAGATTCGCGACAACGCCTTGAGCAAGGCGCGTTTCGAATTCCGTTGGGAAGACCAGTTCAACCTTGGTCTGGACCCAGACACCGCCCGTTCGTATCACGATGAAACCCTGCCGAAGGATTCGGCCAAGGTCGCGCACTTCTGTTCGATGTGCGGGCCGAAATTCTGCTCGATGAAGATCACTCAGGAAGTCCGCGAGTACGCGGCCAACCAGCGGATCGACGCGGTCGATGTGGACGTCGCCCAAGGCCTGGCGGAACAGGCCGAGCGGTTCAAGAAGGAAGGCAGTCAGCTGTACAAGAAAGTCTAGCCCCGAGCGGCAAGCTACAAGCTGCAAGATCAGAAGCAGTCCGCGCACTGCTTCTAACTTGTAGCTCGCAGCTTGCAGCTTTTTCTCTGCTCCTTTTTGAGATAACACCCTTGAGCATTCAACCCAGCACCTATTCCCCAGACCTCGCCGTACCCGCCGACAAGCGTGTGTTCGGCGGTCGCGATCTGTTTTCCCTGTGGTTCTCCCTCGGCATCGGCCTGATGGTTTTGCAGACCGGCGCATTGCTCGCTCCAGGTCTGGGCCTGTCCGGTTCGCTGCTGGCGATTTTCCTTGGCACGCTGGTCGGCGTAATGTTGCTGGCCGCCGTTGGCGTAATCGGCAGCGACACCGGCCTGTCGTCGATGGCCGCGCTGAAACTGAGCCTCGGCAGCAAAGGTGCGAGCCTGCCGGCGCTGCTCAACCTGCTGCAACTGGTCGGTTGGGGCTCGTTCGAAATCATCGTCATGCGCGACGCTGCCAGCCTGCTCGGTACCCGCGCGTTCAGCGAAGGTTCGCTGTGGTCGAACCCGGTGTTGTGGACGCTGTTTTTCGGTGCGTTGGCAACCTTGCTTGCGGTCAGCGGGCCGCTGACTTTTGTCCGGCAGATCCTGCGCAAGTGGGGCATCTGGCTGCTGTTGGCGGCGTGCCTGTGGCTGACCTGGAACCTGTTCGCCAAAGCCGATCTGGCCGATCTCTGGTCGCGCGCCGGTGACGGTTCGATGCCGTTTGCCGTGGGCTTCGACATCGCTATTGCGATGCCACTTTCGTGGCTGCCGCTGATCGCCGATTACTCGCGTTTCGGCAAGCGGGCGAAGAATGTTTTCGGCGGTACTGCGGTCGGTTTCTTCATCGGCAACTTCTGGCTGATGAGCCTCGGCGTTGCCTACACTTTGGCCTTCGCGCCAAGCGGTGAAGTCAACGCGCTGTTGCTGGCTCTGGCTGGTGCCGGGCTGGGCATTCCGCTGCTGCTGATTCTGCTCGATGAGTCGGAAAACGCCTTCGCCGATATTCACTCGGCGGCGGTGTCCAGCGGGATTCTGTTGCGTCTGAAAGTCGAGCATCTGGCCTTGGCCATCGGCGTGATCTGCACGCTGATCGCCCTGCTGGCGCCGTTGGCGCAGTACCAGAACTTCCTGCTGTTGATCGGTTCGGTGTTTGCGCCGCTGTTCGGCGTGGTGCTGGTGGATCACTTCATCCTGCGCAAGCGCAGCGCTCAGGTTGCGTCAGCCGCATTGCGCTGGCCGGCGTTGTTGGCGTGGCTGGGTGGCGTGAGCACCTACCACTTGCTGGCGAATCTGTATCCGGATGTCGGCGCAACCCTGCCGGCGCTGGTGCTGGCAGGGCTGTTGCAGTTAGTGCTGGGCCGGGCCTTCAGTTACGGCCGGGAAACAGCTCGGGCTTGAGAATGCCGTTCAGACGCGGGTAAGGAATCTTCAGTTCGACGTGGCCCAGCGCGTAAGGCGCAATGGTGGTCACGTCGTACTTGAGGATCACGCCGCCATAGGTCAGCGCTACGTTCGGGGTTTTCACGAACGGCCAGTTCGCCACGAACTCCGGCTCCTGATCGAGCTTGGTGCTGATCAACCAGCTGTTGTGCGCCACCTGCGCGGCCTTCCAGAATGCCTCTTCCTGACCCGGCATCAGCATGTCGGACAGGTTCAGCACTTTGTGCTGCTGGCGCGAATAGTTGATGAAACCGCGACCCGGGGTGCCATGCGCGCCGCCGGTGTCGAGGTAGCTCGACACCTCGATGATCACCAAGCCGTCATGCTGCTCACGTACTTTCGCTTGCAGGTAGCTGCTGTTGCGCGGGCCGGCGCTGGCCAGAAACTGCTCGCGGTAGGCCGCCAGGGTGGGCGCCACCGGCGCGTTTTTCTCGGTGCGGGTCATTTGCAGCAGACGTTTTTCGATGATTCCGTCCAGCGCAGGTTCGGCCGGGAAGCGCAGGGTGTCGATGTTCACCAGCGGGCAATCCGGGTTGGAACAGCCCGGTTTCAGTTGTTCCGATGCATCGCGGGTGGTTTCCAGCGGCGTGCGGTAGTTGGGCTGGAACAGGCTGGCGCACGCGCCCAGAGTCAGGGCAATGGCGGCCACGGAGGCAATTTTGAAAAGCGACATGGGCGTCCTTTCGAAAGCAGGGGAAGGCAAAAAGATATCCGCTTCGACTCTCGCAGAAGCAGTCAGTTCGCCACTAAGCTAATTAGAGTGGGTTTCGCCTCCACCGTCCATCCCGCTGACGGTAAAGGGGCTGCATCAAACCGTTCGGGCGCGTTAGGATGGCGCGAAGTCGAGGTTGCCAGTAACAAGCGGCAACTCGTAATGGATCTGCAGTAAAGAGGATGCTCATGACTGATTTTGCCAACGCCATTCCGACCGCCGTCGATATCGTGCGGCGCGAAAAATGCTACGAGGGCTTTTACAAGCTCGACCGTGTCCACTTGCGCCATGAATTGTTCGCCGGTGGCATGAGCCGCGAAATCAACCGTGAAATCTTTGTTCGCCACGATGCCGTGTGCATGCTGCCGTACGATCCGCAGCGCGATGAAGTGGTGCTGATCGAGCAGTTCCGTATCGGCGCCATGGGCAAGACCGACAATCCGTGGCTGGTCGAACTGGTCGCTGGTCTGATCGACAAGGATGAACAGCCGGAAGAAGTTGCTCACCGCGAAGCGCAGGAGGAAGCTGGGTTGGACATCATGGCCTTGTGGCCGATGACCAAATATTTCCCGTCGCCGGGCGGCAGCAACGAGTTCGTGCATTTGTACTTGGGGCGTTGCAGCACCGACGGCGTTGGCGGCCTGCATGGCCTGGAAGAAGAGGCAGAAGATATCCGCGTCACGGTCTGGGCCTTTGAAGATGCCTTGCAGGCCGTCCGTGACGGACGCATTGCCAACGCGGCGAGCATCATCGCCTTGCAGTGGCTGGCGCTGAATCGCGCCGAAGTGAGGGGGTTATGGTCGTAAACAAGTTGCGCGATCGCTATCGGGTTGACCTCGTGGGGCTGCAAGCCGCCTGCGAGGCCAACTACGCGCGTCTGATGCGACTGGTCCCGGACATGCGCAACGAACCCGAGGCGCGGCGCATCGCCGTCACTCAGGGCGAGCAGATGCTCGGCGTATTGGCCCTCGAAGTGCTACAAACCTGCCCGTACACCACCACTTTGCAGGTGCGTCAGGAACACAGCCTGCCCTGGCTGCCGGTGCCGCAACTGGAAGTGCAGGTCTATCACGACGCGCGCATGGCCGAAGTGGTCAGTGCCGAACATGCACGACGCTTTCGCGGCATCTATCCTTACCCGAACGCCGCCATGCATCAGCCGGATGAAAAAGCTCAGCTCAATCTTTTCCTGGGGGAATGGCTGAGTCATTGTCTGGCGTTGGGGCACGAGTACGAAGTCGTACGCTAGTTGTGAACTGCGTCCGGTTCGGCGGTTTCCTCTTTCACTGATCCCCCAGCATAATTGCGGCACTTGATCGATTCCGTGCTTTTGCCTTGGGAGAACGCCTTGCCGAGCGTATCCACGTTGACCACCGCCGATCCGGCGTTGCTGGTGCAGTTGTCCGACAGCCATTTGTTTGCTGAAGCGAACGGCACACTGTTGGGCATGAACACCCGCGAGAGCCTGCAAAAGGTCATCGAGCTGGTGCTGGGGCAGCAGCCGCAGATCGACCTGATTCTGGCCACCGGCGATATCTCGCAGGACGGCACGCTGGAGTCGTATCAGCAGTTTCGCCAGATGAGCGCGCAGATCGACGCTCCGGCGCGGTGGATTCCCGGTAATCACGACGAACCGATGATCATGGCAGAGGCGGCGGTGCAGAGCGCGTTGCTGGAATCGGTAGTCGATATCGGTAACTGGCGGGTGACGATGCTGGATTCGGCGGTGCCGGGTTCGGTGCCGGGTTATTTACAGGACGATCAACTGCAACTGCTGGCCCGTTCGCTGAGCGAAGCGCCGGAGCGCCATCATCTGGTGTGCTTTCATCATCATCCGGTGTCGATCGGTTGTGCGTGGATGGAACCGATCGGTTTGCGCAATCCGGAGGCGTTTTTCGAGGTGCTGGATCGTTTTCCACAGGCTCGCGCGGTGTTGTGGGGGCATGTGCATCAGGAGATTGATCGTGAGCGCAATGGCGTGCGGTTGATGGCTTCGCCTTCGACGTGCATTCAGTTTGAGCCGGGGAGTGAGGACTTCAAGGTGGGGGAGCAGGCGCCGGGGTATCGCTGGTTGCGGTTGTTGCCGGATGGGCGATTGGAGACTGGCGTGGAGCGTGTCACCGGTTTTGCTTTTACCGTTGATTACGGTTCCGAAGGTTACTGATTTTCGATCAAGAGCCCCTCACCCCAGCCCTCTCCCGGAGGGAGAGGGGGCCGACCGAGGTGTATTGCGTCATGCGTCGACCTGAAATACTGAGTTGATTATGGATTCGCCCAATCACTTTCAGGTCGGTGTATCTCTTTAATATCCCCCAATCAGTCCCCTCTCCCTCCGGGAGAGGGCTAGGGTGAGGGCAGCTCGTGATGTCACACCAAATTATCGAAACCACCCCCAATCCAATCTTCTCTCCCTGTAAACTCCGCAAACCCAAACCGACACCCAGGGAGCTCAAATGTCCGGTTCGATCCTCTATATCCACGGTTTCAACAGCGCCCCGGCCTCGAAAAAGGCCTGTCAGCTGGTCTCCGTGATGGAGCAGCTGGGTTTGAGCGACAAATTGCGAGTTCCGGCCCTGCATCACCACCCGCGCGAAACCATCGGTCAGTTGGAGCGGGCAATCGCCGAGCTGGGCAGCCCGCTGCTGGTGGGAAGCTCACTCGGCGGCTACTATGCGACTCACCTGGCCGAGCGCCATGGCCTGAAAGCCCTGCTGGTCAACCCGGCGGTCAGCCCGCACCGGATGTTCGACGGCTATCTGGGCACGCAGAAAAACCTGTATACCGATGAAACCTGGGAATTGACCCACGACCACGTCACCGCTCTGGCCGAACTGGAAGTGCCGGCGCCTCAGGATGCGCAGCGCTATCAGGTCTGGTTGCAGACCGGCGATGAAACACTGGATTATCGCCTCGCCCAGCAGTATTACCGGGCCTGTGCCTTGCGTATTCAGGCCGGCGGCGACCACGGTTTTCAGGGTTTTGCCGGGCAATTGCCGGCGTTGCTGAGTTTTGCCGGCATTGGCGCCGATGTGTATCAGGCAATCGATTTCACCGCACTGTGAAGTCTTGCCCCTATTTCATGAATGACTGACGACGAGACCCTATGGCCACTCCCAGCGCTAGCTCTTATAACGCCGACGCCATCGAAGTCCTCTCGGGCCTCGACCCGGTGCGCAAACGCCCCGGCATGTACACCGACACCAGTCGGCCGAACCACCTCGCCCAGGAAGTCATCGACAACAGTGTCGACGAAGCCTTGGCCGGCCACGCCAGATCGGTACAGGTCATCCTGCATGCCGATCACTCGCTGGAAGTCAGCGATGACGGCCGTGGCATGCCGGTCGACATCCACCCGGAAGAGGGCGTGTCGGGCGTCGAACTGATCCTCACCAAGCTCCATGCGGGCGGCAAGTTCTCGAACAAGAACTACCAGTTCTCCGGCGGTCTCCACGGCGTGGGTATTTCCGTGGTCAACGCCTTGTCGACCGAAGTGCGCGTACGCGTGAAGCGTGACGGCAACGAATACCAGATGACTTTCAACGACGGCTTCAAAGCCTCGGAACTGGAAATCGTCGGCACCGTCGGCAAGCGCAACACCGGCACCAGCGTGTACTTCGCGCCGGACCCGAAATACTTCGACTCACCAAAATTTTCCATCAGCCGCCTCAAGCACGTGCTCAAGGCCAAGGCCGTTTTGTGCCCGGGGCTGCTGGTCAGCTTTGAAGACAAAGGTACCGGCGAGAGAGTCGAGTGGCATTACGAAGACGGCCTGCGCTCGTATCTGGTCGATGCGGTCAGCGAATTCGAACGCCTGCCGAACGAGCCGTTCTGCGGCGCTTTCGCCGGTAATAAAGAAGCGGTCGACTGGGCGCTGCTGTGGCTGCCGGAAGGTGGCGACGCGGTGCAGGAAAGCTACGTCAACCTGATCCCGACGGCGCAGGGTGGTACCCACGTCAACGGTTTGCGTCAGGGCCTGCTCGATGCGATGCGCGAGTTCTGCGAATTCCGCAGCCTGCTGCCGCGCGGTGTGAAGCTGGCGCCGGAAGACGTCTGGGAACGCATCGCGTTCGTCCTGTCGATGAAAATGCAGGAGCCGCAATTCTCCGGCCAGACCAAAGAGCGTCTGTCATCGCGTGAAGCGGCGGCGTTTGTCTCTGGTGTGGTCAAGGACGCGTTCAGCCTGTGGCTCAACGCCAACCCGGAAACCGGTCTGGCGCTGGCTGAACTGGCGATCAACAACGCCGGTCGTCGCCTCAAGGCCAGCAAAAAGGTCGAGCGCAAACGCGTTACACAGGGCCCTGCATTGCCGGGCAAACTGGCGGACTGCGCCGGGCAGGATCCGATGCGTTCCGAACTGTTCCTTGTCGAAGGTGATTCCGCCGGCGGTTCCGCCAAGCAAGCGCGGGACAAGGAATTCCAGGCGATCCTGCCGTTGCGCGGCAAGATCCTCAACACCTGGGAAGTCGACGGCAGCGAAGTGCTGGCCAGCCAGGAAGTGCACAACATTGCCGTGGCCATCGGTGTCGATCCGGGTGCGGCGGACATGAGCCAACTGCGCTACGGCAAGATCTGCATCCTCGCCGACGCCGACTCCGACGGTCTGCACATTGCGACCTTGCTGTGTGCGTTGTTCGTCCAGCATTTCCGCCCGCTGGTGGATGCCGGTCACGTCTATGTGGCGATGCCGCCGTTGTACCGCATTGACTTGGGCAAAGAGATTTACTACGCCCTCGACGAAGCCGAGCGCGACGGCATTCTCGACCGTCTGGTCGCCGAGAAGAAGCGCGGCAAACCGCAGGTCACCCGATTCAAAGGTCTGGGTGAAATGAACCCGCCGCAGCTGCGTGAAACCACCATGGACCCGAATACTCGGCGTCTGGTGCAACTGACGCTGGGTGAAGACTTCGCCGAAACCTCGGAAATGATGGACATGCTGCTGGCGAAGAAACGCGCCGGTGACCGCAAGACCTGGCTGGAATCCAAAGGCAACCTCGCCGAGGTGCTGGCCTGATGCGGTTTGGCTGGGCCTTGGCGGGTGCGTTGCTGCTGAGTGCAATGAATGTGTCGGCCGAGCCGTTGCAGGAGTTGCGCGTGCTCTCCGGGCACCCGGTCGAGGGCATGCGCGGCGGCAACCTGTCGGGGCTGGCCATGTGTGGCGGCGAGTTGTGGACGGTGTCGGACCGCGATGACGATCAGATCTATCGGCTCAATACCGCCGAACAGGTCTGGCAGGCCGAAGCCTTGCACATCGACGTACCCCTGGTGCCTGAGACCGGTTTGCCGTGGGGGTTGCGCTCGCGCAATTGGGCCGCGTCGTTCGTGCGCGGTGGCGATCTGGATTTCGAAGGCATCAGCTGCGACAGCGCCGGCAATCGCTACATTGTCAGCGAGGGCCACGCGGCGGTCTTGCAGGTGCCCGTCAGCGGCCCGGTCAACTGGCTGAAGATCTCGCCGATGATGGTTCGCGAAGCGCGGGCCAGCGGCATGCTCCTGCATTTCAATGCGATCTTCGAAGGCCTGGCGATCAGCCCGGCGGGTGATCAGATGTGGCTGGCCGCCGAGCGGCAAAGCCGTGGCTTGCTGCTGATCAAGCGCCAGCAGACGGTGTGGGATTGCGACGGTCGTTGCGTGCTGCTCAGCGAGGGCGGCAAGGAAATGCAGCCGCCGCAGTTCCTGAAGGCCAGAGCGGTCAACCGAGACTTTTCCGACCTTTCGTTGTTTAACGGCAAATTGTTTACCCTTGAGCGCAACGCGTTCCAGATTTGTCGGCGCGATGCGCAGACCGCCAAGGTCGAGCGTTGCTGGTCGTACGCCGCTGAACTGTTGCAGGCCAACCGCCGTTATTCGCAGAACTTCGGGTTGGAAGAGGCGCTGATCGTTGACGCTGATGGTGCATGGGTCGGCGTCGACAATAATTTCGGCCCGCGCGCTGACGGTGAGGTTCGGCCGATCGTCTGGCGCTTCGCCGCACCTGACGGTGGCTGGAGCGCCAAGCCATGAGCCAGCAACCGCCGGGCAAGCGCGCCGGTCGGGTGCTGATGATTCTGGCGTGGTGCGCGGCGCTGTTCCTCGCGACGCGGTTCTTTGGCCAGTGGGAGCAACGCCAGCAGAATCCGAACGTGGTAGTCAGCTCGGAGCAGGGTGAAGGGTTTATCGAGGTGAAACTGGCCGGTAATGCCCAAGGGCATTTTGTCGCCAGCGGTCAGATCAACGGTGAGCCGGTGGAGTTCATGCTCGACACCGGTGCGACCGATGTGGCGATCCCGGCGGATCTGGCCAAGCGTTTGAAACTGGAAGAGGGCTTCGGAGTGACCCTGAGCACGGCCAACGGCCTGAGCCAGGGCTATCGGACCAAAATTGCCCGTCTGCAACTGGGTGACATCGTGCTGCGGGACGTCCGTGCACTGGTGGCGCCGGGGTTGCATGGCGATCAGGTGCTGCTCGGCATGAGCGCCCTGAACAAACTTGAATTTACTCAGCGCGGTGGCACCATGCTGCTGCGCCAGACAACGAACCGATGAGGCCTGCATGAGCAACCCCCTTGATCTCAGCCTGGACGGTGTAGAACGCCGCTCGTTGGCCGACTTCACCGAAAGTGCCTACCTCAACTACTCCATGTACGTGATCATGGACCGTGCCTTGCCGCATATTGGCGACGGCCTGAAACCAGTGCAGCGGCGTATCGTCTACGCCATGAGCGAGTTGGGCCTGGACGCCGATTCCAAGCACAAGAAATCGGCGCGTACCGTCGGTGACGTGCTCGGCAAGTTCCACCCGCACGGCGACTCGGCGTGCTACGAAGCGATGGTGCTGATGGCCCAGCCGTTCAGCTATCGCTACACGCTGGTCGACGGCCAGGGTAACTGGGGTGCGCCGGACGATCCGAAGTCCTTCGCCGCCATGCGTTACACCGAAGCGCGGCTGTCGCGTTATTCCGAAGTACTGCTCAGCGAACTGGGCCAAGGCACTGCCGACTGGGGCCCGAACTTCGACGGCACCTTGCAGGAGCCGCTGGTGCTGCCAGCGCGCCTGCCGAACATCCTGCTCAATGGCACCACGGGTATCGCCGTGGGCATGGCCACCGATGTGCCGCCGCACAACCTGCGCGAAGTCGCGACAGCGTGCGTGCGTCTGCTCGATGAGCCGAAAGCCACGGTTGAACAGCTCTGCGAACACATTCAGGGCCCGGACTATCCGACCGAAGCAGAAATCATCACGCCGCGCGCCGACCTGCTGAAGATGTACGAAACCGGCAAGGGCTCGGTGCGCATGCGCGCCGTGTACCACGTCGAGGACGGCGACATCATCGTCACCGCGCTGCCGCATCAGGTCTCCGGTGCGAAAGTGCTGGAGCAGATTGCCGCGCTGATGCAGGCGAAACCGTCGAAAGCCCCGCAGATCGCTGACCTGCGCGACGAATCCGACCACGAAAACCCGTGCCGCATCGTGATCATTCCGGTCAACAGCCGCGTCGATCACGAAGCGCTGATGCAGCACCTGTTCGCCAGCACCGAGCTGGAGTCGACCTACCGGGTCAACGTCAACATCATCGGTCTGGACGGCAAGCCGCAGTTGAAAAACCTGCGCGCGTTGCTGGTCGAATGGTTGGAATTCCGCGTGCAGACCGTGCGTCGCCGCCTGCAATTCCGCCTCGACAAAGTCGAGCGTCGCCTGCACCTGTTGGACGGTTTGTTGATCGCCTACCTCAATCTGGATGAAGTGATCCACATCATCCGTACCGAGGAACATCCGAAAGCCAAGCTTATTGAACGTTTCGCCCTCAGCGAGATTCAGGCCGACTACATCCTCGACACCCGTCTGCGTCAGTTGGCGCGACTGGAAGAGATGAAGCTGCGCGACGAGCAGGACGAACTGCTCAAGGAACAAGCCAAGCTGCAAGCCCTGCTGGGCAGCGAAGCCAAGTTGAAAAAACTGGTGCGTACCGAGCTGATCAAGGACGCCGAAACCTATGGCGACGATCGTCGTTCGCCAATCGTTGAGCGTACCGAAGCCAAAGCGTTGACCGAACACGATCTGCTGCCGAACGAGAAAGTCACCGTCGTGCTGTCGGAAAAAGGCTGGATCCGTTCAGCCAAAGGGCATGACATCGACGCTACCGGCCTGTCGTACAAGGCCGGCGATGGCTTCAAAACCTCGGCGGCGGGGCGTTCCAACCAGTCTGCCGTGGTGATTGACTCCACCGGCCGCAGCTATTCGGTTGCCGCGCATACGCTGCCGTCGGCGCGTGGCCAGGGTGAACCGTTGACTGGCCGTCTGACGCCGCCGCCGGGAGCCTCGTTCGAATGCGTGCTGATGCCGGAAGACGACGCGTTGTACGTGATCGCTTCCGACGCCGGTTACGGCTTCGTGGTCAAAGGCGAAGACCTGCAAGCCAAGAACAAGGCCGGTAAAGCCCTGTTGAGCCTGCCGAACAACGCCAAAGTGATCGCGCCGCGCCCTGTGGCTGATCGTGAGCAGAACTGGCTGGCTTCGGTCACGACCGAAGGTCGCCTGCTGATCTTCAAAATCAGCGATCTGCCACAATTAGGGAAGGGCAAAGGCAACAAGATCATCGGTATTTCCGGTGAGCGTGTGGCCAGTCGCGAAGAATATGTCACGGACATCGCCGTACTTCCGGAAGGCGCCACTTTGGTGTTGCAGGCCGGAAAACGCACCTTGTCGCTGAAGGCTGACGACCTTGAACACTACAAAGGTGAGCGTGGACGTCGTGGCAACAAGCTTCCAAGGGGCTTCCAGCGGGTCGATGCGCTGCTCGTCGAAAACCTCAATTAGGCGTCCTAGAGGCGTCGATCCACGATTTAACGCGTAGATCGACGCTTTGGCGCTGGAGTCGGAACGCATATTCACGGATGATATGGCCTTTCCAAGCGCCGGCGTGGCCGAGCGTTCTTCATATTTATTGAGTATTTTCACTGTGGTCAGCCTTGTGGCGGCCACCTGGACGGGATGATGACTGCTCTGCGCCCCCTTATTTTCCTGCTCGCCGGCGTTCTTGGCCTGGCGGGTTGCAGCGTTCACCAGCCGGTGTCGCTGTATCAACTGGACAGCGGAAGTCCGGTTCAGCCTGCGCAAAGCGCTGGCATGGCGGTTTTGTTGGGCCCGGTAGTCGTAGCCGATTACCTGCAACGTGAGACATTGCTGCAACGTCAACCGGACGGCAGTCTGCAAGCGGCGACCGACGGTCGTTGGGCTGGCAGCCTTTCGTCGGATATCGATCAGTTGCTGATGCGTCAGGTGGCGGGTCATCTGGACAGCCAGCGAGTGGTGCTGGCACCGGCCACTTCGGGGTTCACTCCGGATGTGCAGGTGTTGCTGACCATCACGCGTCTGGACTCCGGTCAGAAACAACCGGCGATCCTCGATGCGCAATGGCGTCTGATCGACCGTCGTGGTCAAGTGCGCGATAACCGCATCGTGCATCTGCAAGAGCTGCATGCTGGTAGTACGGCTTCGCAGGTGCAGGCGCAGGGCATTTTGCTGCAGCGTCTGGCCGAGCAATTGTCGGTCGCGCTGAAGCCTTTGGCCAATCAGCCACCGGTGGCCGAAGCGCCGCGTAAATCGGCACCGAAACCGGCCGCGCCGGCGGCGGAGGCCGAGAAGCAGCCGAAGATTCCGATGGCCTCGCCGATTCGGACTGACATGGAAGTGTTCCGCTTCTAAGCTGGATCGAGTCAGAACAGAGCCCGCCTTGTGCGGGCTTTGTTGTGTTTGGGGTTTGGTGGGGAAGATCAAAAGCCCCTCACCCTAACCCTCTCCCGGAGGGAGAGGGGATTGACCGAGGTGTCTGGCGTCATACATCGACCTGAAAGAGCATGGCGATTATGGATTCGGTAGAGCAGGAGCGACCGAGGTGTCTGCGTCATGCGTCGACCTGAAAGAGCTTGGTGATTCTGGATTCACAGCAGGGCGCTCAAGTCGGTGTAGCTCTCCAATATCCCCCAATCAGTTCCCTCTCCCTCGGGGAGAGGGCTAGGGTGAGGGGCTTTTCAGTCATCCACAAAAAAGCCCGCAGACAATCACTCATCTGCGGGCTTCTGTGTTTCTGACTTAAGGCCTACGCCCGACGCTCATGCATCCGCGCCAGTTGCCGCTCAAGCATCGACGGATAAGGCTCCATCAACCGCTCCACGCAGCAAGCCCCCTCAGGGCTGGCGATCGGGCGGATCCGTGCACGCTGGCGGATCAGCGCGTCATCACTGATCTTGCGCTCAACCAGCAGCAGGTTGCGGCTGTGTTGCGACAAGGCCAGCGCGTCCTGGGCCGAATCGGTCAGCAACAGATCAATCTGGCTCAGGCCAAACAGCTCGTCACCCAAAGTCAGGCCCAATTGCAGTTGCAGGGTGATGCCGCTGTCCGCGACTTCAATCTGCAACTGATGACCCAGCGCGCGCAGCAACTCACCGCAGCAGATTGCATTGGTCAGGTAGTCATCGCCACTGTCTTCGGTGTGGAACAGCATCAGCGTGCTGCCGTCGTTCAGCGTTTCGATTTCGCCCTGATACAACGAAGCGGCCTGATCGAGGCAATCGCGATAGCGCTCCTGCAACTCTTCCAGGCGTGCCCGTGGCAAGCGGCGCAGTTGCTCCTGTGAACCCAGTTGCACGGCCAGCACGGCGGTGTGCTGCGGCACGCTTGGCGACGGCTGACGAACGACGGGTTGCGGCGCGCCATTGAGCGACTCGTCGCGCAGGTCGGCGAACGCGTCATCGTCATCATCGTCTTCAACGGTGCTGACCAGATGTCGCGGTGCCGGCTTCTGCGCGGCCATCGGACGGGTTTCGTCGAAACTTGGATCACGCAAGTTGCGCACCTCGAATTCCGTCTCGTCCTCCTCATCCTCGAACTCGGGTTCCGGTTCCGGTGCAGGCTCCGGCGCGTAGTTGGCGTGCAGCTGACGCGCCAGATCGCCAATCTCATCCTGACGCTCTATGCCCGGTGTGTGCTCGTCAATCCGGCGCAGCCACACGCGCAATTGCAGCAACGGCGTCGACAGATAGCGGCCCATGCGCAGGCTCAAGGCCAGCGACAGCGCCAACAGAATCGCACTGAGAATGCCCATGCTTTGCAGGCTGATGGTCATCGGCTGCTGGAACTGATCCATGTCCAGGCTGATGCGCAGTTGCCCGGCGGTCACGTCCTGGAAAGTGATCTTGCTCTCGTACATGCCTTCGGCTTCGCCCAACAGGCTGTGCTTGGGGCGCTGACCGGATTCGGCGAGGATACGGTTATCCACGCTGTAGATCGCCGCGTGGGCCACCAGTTTGTTTTTGGTCAGGTTGTTGAGCAGCACGTTGAGGCTGAGGATGTCGTTGGACACCAACAGCTCCGTGGCGGACGTGGCGGTCTGCGTGGTCAGGCTTTCACCCAGCGCATCGGCCTGCTCGTGCATGGCCTGCTTGAATTGCAAGCCCATTACCCCGGCATAAATCACCAGGGCCAGAGCGACCAGGATCACGTTATGGCTGGCAATGCGCAATGCAATCGGTACACGGCGATGACGCAGTGCACGGAAGATCAGCAGGAAGAAGTTATCGGTTTTAACTGGCGTGGGCCGGTTCACTGAGCTCGGCTCTTTTGTCCGTGAAGTTGACGCGCAGTATAGCGACAGGCCCTAGACCGGCAAAGCGCTCCCGGTGCCCGATGGTCACTGAAAGTGGGTAGAATGCGGTTTTTTTCCAGTTGCGGGGGTGCGCGTTGCGCGAAATCGTCCTGATTAACATCACGGGAGTCGACCGTCCGGGTCTGACTGCGGCCATTACCGGCGTTCTGGCACAAGGTGGTGTGAACATTCTCGACATCGGTCAGGCGGTGATCCACGACACCCTGTCGTTCGGCATCCTGGTTGAAATTCCCGATTCCGAGCAGGGTAAGTCCGTGCTCAAGGACATCCTGTTCAAGGGCTACGAGCTCGACCAGCAGGTGCGCTTCACCCCGGTGTCCGAAGAGGATTACCAGCAATGGGTGGGCAATCAGGGTAAAAAACGCCACATCGTTACCCTGCTGACCCGCAAAGTAACCGCCGGTCAATTGCAGGCGGTCAGTTCGATCACGGCTAAATACGGTTTGAATATCGACCATATCGACCGTCTGTCGGGTCGCATGCCACTGGACACGCCAGCGGACAAGGGCAAGGGCTGCATCGAGTTTTCCGTGCGTGGCGAAGCGGCCGATCCGCAGGCGCTGCGTGCCGAATTCCTCAGCGTCGCTCAGGAGCTGAATGTCGACATCGCCTTCCAGGAAGATTCGCTGTTCCGGCGCAACCGTCGCCTGGCGGTGTTCGACATGGACTCGACCCTGATTGAAGCTGAAGTCATCGACGAACTGGCCAAGGCTGCCGGCGTGGGCGAGCAGGTGTCCGAAATCACTGAGCGGGCAATGGCCGGCGAACTGGATTTCCGCGCCAGCTTCAAAGAGCGTCTGGCTTTGCTCAAAGGTCTGGATGTCAGCGTGCTGGATTCTATCGGTGCTTCATTGCGTCTGACCGAGGGCGCGGAAACGCTGTTCGCCGAACTCAAGCGTCTGGGCTACAAGACCGCGATCCTCTCCGGCGGCTTCACCTATTTCGCCAAGCAATTGCAGGCCAAACTCGGCATCGACTATGTGTTCGCCAACGAACTGGAAGTGGTCGACGGCAAGTGCACCGGCGTGGCGATCGAGCCGATTGTCGACGCGCAGCGCAAGGCTGATTTGCTGAAAGAGCTGGCACACAAGGAGGGTTTGCGTCTGGAGCAGACCATCGCGGTCGGCGACGGCGCGAATGACCTGCCAATGCTGGCGATTGCCGGTTTGGGCGTGGCGTTCCGCGCCAAGCCGTTGGTGAAACAGTCGGCGAAGCAGGCGATTTCCACCCTAGGGCTGGATGGCGTGTTGTATCTGCTGGGCTTCCGCGATCGTGATGGGCAGCTCTGAGATATCTATCGCCTGACTGGCCTCTTCGCGAGCAGGCTCGCTCCCACATTGGAATGCATTTCAACTGTGGGAGCGAGCCTGCTCGCGAAGATAGCGCCGCCGATCCATCGGCGGGCACTTAAAGCGATTTCCACAACGAATCGAAATCCTCCTCACTCCCGCCATTTTTCGCGGCCTCCAGCGAGCGATAGGCAAACTGATTGAAACTGTGCGTACTTGCCACCCGCCGATCCAGCCCGGCGCGGTGTTCTTCGCCTTGGGTATTGATCATCACCTTGCTGCCCTCCTGAAACGGCAAACGTGGTGCCAGCAAGGTTGCCGGCACATCGATTGCACTGATCTCCGGCAACAATAATCCGCGCAGATACTGACTGTGATCGTCCCGCGAGCGCACCAGTTGCAAACCGCAGGGCTGCGCATGTGGCGCCACCAGTTCAATGCCCATTTGCGTGCCGCCACCGCGTACCTGACGGATCCAGCGGATCACCGCAATGCTCCAGCCCAGACTGACACTGTCGTGTATTCCGAGCATTTCTCCGGCCTGCAGTTCGGCGGGCACTTCCTCTGGCCATGCCAGGCAATAACCGCCGGGGCTATGGTTGATCACCGGCAGGGCATGGGTCGGGTAATGGGGTGTGCTGTCGGTGCCGCTTTCGTCCTCGACCAAATGGTCGTACTGGATTTCCTCGTAGGGCAAAAACTGCTCGGCATTACTTTGCGGTGCTGCGTCGAAGGCCTGACTCCAACTGTCCTTTTCACCTTTGATGACGGCACTGCTGAAATTCGCCGAGCGCGCCCCGGGAAGCTTGAGCAGCTCGCTGAAACTGCGCTCGCCGCCGAGGTAGAAGTGCAGGGCGCTCATGCCCACGCACACGGTCAGATTGCCTTGGCCAACGGTCCGCTGAAAACTGCGTTCAGCCGCTTGCCCCCAGCTGGCGTGCAGGTGTTGCAAGGTATCGAAGCTCAGCCCGGCCGGGACGGGCAGCGGCGCCGAAGTGTCCTGATGCAGCAAATGCGCTTCGATGGCATTCACCAGCGGCTGCGGATCGAAACCGAGCAATCCGCGTTGTTGCTCGCTGCGAAACATGCTGCGATAGCGTGGGCCGGCATCCAGTTCTGCACTGATCGCCAGCAGGCCGGCGTCCGGGCTTGCGGGATGCAGCTTGAGCCGCGCGCTCCACGGCTCTAACACGTCGGCCAGCCGCGCGATCTGGTTTTGTCGCAACTGATTGCAACGAGCGCTGCCCAGTAAGAGCGCGGCGATGTAGGTCTGCTCCAGGCTCAGCTCTGTCGTGAGGCTGGCCAAGTCGTCATGCACGGCGCGGTGTTGCAGTTGCAGTTCAGCGGCGCTGCGATACAGCTGATGCAGTTCGAACCAGACATGTTCCGGCGGCGAGCTATACAGCTGCGTGGCGCGCAGCAGTTGGCCTTTGAGTGCATGGGCTGCTCGCTGCAGAGCCATACTGACCAATGCTGCGCGGTCCTTGCGGTACTTTGGCGCAATTCGCAGCACGATCTGTTTGTAGCCGATGGCCAGATGGCTTTGCAGGGCCTGACAGAGATTGCTGATCTTGCGCGACCGCTCGTCGAGCATGATTGCCTGATGCAGGAAGTGCCGCTCCAGATGCAGGCAGACGAAATACACCTCGGGCCGCAGCAGCTCCAGCAGATTGAGGCGATTGTCGCTGGGTGTGAGCAATTGGTTGAGTTCACCCAAGGCTTGATACAACTGGCGGGCGGTTTCGCCGATGTTGGCTTTGGGCAGGTCGGCGATCCAGCGCTTGAGGTCGCGCGGAGTCGCTTCGCAAAACGACAGGCGCGTTTGCGACGGTGTTGGTGCTTGAAGGGACGGCGGGGAGATGGTCTGGCTCATGCCAAAAACCATAGCAGCAAATAACGTAATCTGCGGGAGCGCCTGAGGCGACTCCCGCAGCGGTCAATCAGGCTTTTGGCAGCGCCAGGCCCTGGCCCATCTGCACAGGCGAACCAGCGACCAGTTCTTCAGCCCATTTCACCTGATCCGGCCCAAACAGCACGATGGCGGTCGAACCCAGCTTGAAGCGACCCAGTTCGGCACCTTTTTCCAGATGGATCGGCGCACGCGCGGCTTCGTCATAGCGGAAGGTTTTCAGTTCACGCTTTGGCGGCGTGACCAGACCGGCCCACACGGTTTCGATCGAAGCGACGATCATCGCGCCCACCAGCACCACCGCCATCGGCCCGCGCTCGGTGTCGAAAATGCACGCCACGCGCTCATTACGGGCGAACAGTTCCGGAACGTTTTCAGCCGTGGTCTGGTTGACCGAGAAAATCCGCCCCGGGATGTAGACCATCTCGCGCAGGGTGCCGGCCAGCGGCATGTGCACGCGGTGGTAGTCCTTGGGCGACAGGTAAATGGTGGCAAAGTCGCCGCCCATGAACGGCGCCGCATTGGCCGCGTCACCGCCGAGCAGTTCCAGCACGCTGAAGCTGTGGCCCTTGGCCTGGAACACGCGACCGTGCTCGATCGGGCCGAGCTGGCTGACCGCACCGTCGGCCGGGCTGAGGATCGCGCCCGGGGTTTCGTCCAATGGACGCGCGCCGTCTTTCAGGGCACGGGTGAAGAAGGCGTTGAAATGCTCGTAAGCGGTCAGGTCTTCGACCAGTGCTTGCGACATGTCCACCTGGTAACGCTTGGCGAACCACTGGGTGAAAGCATTCTTGAACCAGCGCACGCGGCACTCGGCAACGCAGCCGGCCAGGCGCGACAGCAGGTGATGAGGCAGCAGGTACTGGCTGAGGATAAACAGACGCTCTTTCATTAGTTGTCCTTAAAAACCTTGAATCTCGACGGGCGTGTCAGGGTGGTTACCCCATTCGCCCCAGGAACCGGCGTAGCCCTTGACCCGCGGATAACCGAGGGACTTGGCCACCAGATAAGTGAAGCCCGACCGGTGATGGGTCTGGCAGTGGGTAATGATTTCTTTGTCCTTGGTGATCCCGAGGTCTTCGAGAATCTGCGGCATGTCTGTGCGAATACGCAGCTGACGGGCCTTGTCCATGCCGGCGGTCCATTCGAAATTGACCGCGCCGGGGATGTGCCCGGCCTTGGCGGCCAGGACTTTCTCGCCGGAATACTCCAGCGGCCCGCGCGCATCCCAGATCGCCAGATCGGCAGCACCGAGACGGCTTTGCAAATATTCGCGCGTGGCAGTCGGCTCGTCGTGCAAAGTCAGCGCAATCGGGCCGCCAACCGCTGGTGGTACCTGGATCGACATCGGCATGCCATCTGCCAGCCACGCCGGCAGACCACCGTCTATATAGTGGTACTTGTCGTGACCGATGACGTCGAGCAGCCAGATGAAGCGCCCGGCCCAGCCGCCACCTTCATCGTCATACACCACGTAGACCGCGTCCTGGCGATGCCCGAGTTCACCGAACAACGCTTCCAGATCGGCTTTGGCCGGCAGCAGGCCCGGCGCCGGCGGCTGGCCGAGCTGGGTGCGCTTCGGGTCGACAAAACGTGCGCCGGGAAGATGACCTTCGGTGTAGCGGGCAGCGCTGGTCAGATCCACCAGAATCAGTTCAGGGGAATCGAGACGCGGGAGCAGGTCGCTCGGCTCGATGACGAGCGGCAAGCCAGAGAAGTCAGACATGTGAGGTCTCCAGAGCACAAAGGGGAGGATTGTAGCGCAGCCTCATCGGCCACGGCTGCTAAAGCTGTGCAGGGCTTTTTCTATGCACTGCGCGGTTTTGCCAAAGGCTTGCACGGTGATGTCGGCGAACGGCCCGCCGCCCTGATCGGCGACGACGATCATGATCACCCGGCCATTGTTGACCAGAGAGCGCAGGAACAGATGCTCGCCACGAAACAGCGTGCGCAGGCTCGACGGCAGCAGGGCGGAGAACTGTGCATTGTTGTCCGGGTTGATGCGCACCTGCGCTTGTTGCGCGAGTAAACGTTGCAGCACGCTACTTTGGCTGACGGCAAAAGTCAGTGCAGCGGCTTCTTTCGGCAAACCATAGGTTTGCTGCACACGCAGACTGGATTGGCTGCGGTCGGCCATCAGGATCATCACCCGGCGCATGCCGCTGGCGGCCAAGGCATCGCGCGCGGCGACGGTCAGGCTCATCGCATTGGTGAAGCGGCTCGGTTCTGCCAGCAATTCGGCGCATTGCTTGCGCCATTGGCCCAAGTCCTCAGCTGTCGGCGCGGCGGCGGGCAGCAGGCCGGCGGGTAAACGACGGGTGCCCCACGGCCACAACAGCGAAACGGCCGGGTGCCACAAATCGGGCATCGCGTGATAACGCGCGCTGTTGGCGGCTTGTTGGTGCAACTGTTGCTGCACTTCGTCCATCGAGATTTGCAGATAAAGGCTGGTCAGGTACTGCCAGCGTTCGCTGTGCGGACTGTCCCAGGCCTGTTGCGCCGACAGCGCCAGACCGTTGGCCAGCAGTACGCTATTAGCCGGTTGATTAAGCCAGCGGCGCAGCGTCGGGTCATCGTCGAGGCGATTCTGCTGGCGCAGCGGATGCTCGCTGTCGCGGGCGATGCGCAGCACTTTCACCAGTTCGCGCTGTTCACTGAGCAGCAGTTTGTAGCCCTGCTGCACCCAGATCGGCAGATGCCAGGCCTGCACCAGTGCCTCGGCAATTTTCAGCAGGCGCACGCCGAACAATTGCTTTTCGACGGTGCGGGCCGACTCGCCCTTGTGGATAACCCGCAGCTCCCATTCCTCAAGCAGTTGCGGATAAGTCAGCGCCAATGGCCACAGCGGCGACAGAAACAGCAGGCTGCCCCAATGAATGTCCTGCCACAGCCGCGCCAGGCGACTGGCAAAAAAACCGTTGGCCTGTTGCGTCGCGTGCTGGCTGATCATTTGCAGTTGGCGCAGGGCCTTGGGGATTTGCATCAGCGGTTCGGCGGGCAGGCGCGTCAGCAGCTCTTCGGTGCGGGCGAGGCCCAGACGATTGATCGCTACCTCGAGATTTTCCGCTGGCGTGGCCATGGTGCCGTGGGTGTGACGATTCGCCTCACGGATGATGCTCAAGGCCAATGCCGGGCTGTCCTGCATCAGGTCGGCGATGTCACGCAACGAGCTGCGGTTGTCGCGAATCGCCCGACAAACCTTGTCGTGAGACTCTTGCGGCACGGGCAGTCGCACGCCATCGAGCAACTTTACCCAGCCGTCGAGTGTGGTCGGTTTTGCGTGTGGGACGTTCGTTTCATTAGCCATGTCTGGAGGGGATCTTCACTGACTGTAGACGCGCCCGGCATGGGCTAAATTGGCTTTTCGCCTGAACTGGCTATAGTCTGGCGCAGTTTTGCCGATAAGTAGAAGAAGAGATTTTTTAACTTCCGAATATGACCTTGAACCCGACTTAAGTAAGTACTTTCTACCTATGGCTAAAATTATCGGCATCATCGTCGTATTCGCGAGCGTGCTCGGCGGATACGTGCTCTCCCACGGCAAGATTGCCGCCCTGATCCAGCCTTTCGAGGTGTTGATCATCGGTGGTGCTGCACTCGGTGCATTCCTGCAGGCCAACCCCGGCTACATGACGATGCACGTGCTCAAGAAATCCCTGAGCATGTTCAGTTCGCGCTTCAGCCACACGTTCTACCTGGAAGTGCTCGGCCTGATCTACGAGATCCTCAACAAGAGCCGCCGCGAAGGCATGATGGCCATTGAAGGCGACATCGAAGATGCCGCCGCGAGCCCGATTTTCGCCAAGTACCCGGCAGTGCTCAAAGACGAACGCATGACCGCGTTCATCTGCGATTACCTGCGCATCATGTCGTCCGGCAACATGGCCCCGCACGAGCTGGAAGGCTTGTTCGACATGGAACTGTACAGCCTCAAGGAAGACCTTGAGCATCCGTCCCACGCGGTGAACGGCATCGCCGACGCCATGCCCGGGTTCGGTATCGTTGCGGCGGTACTCGGTATCGTGGTGACCATGGCCTCGCTGGGTGAAGGTGATCAGAAGTCCATCGGTCTGCACGTCGGTGCGGCACTGGTCGGTACCTTCTTCGGTATTCTCGCGGCGTACGGTTTCTTCGGCCCGCTGGCGCATTCCCTGGCCCACGATGCCAAGGAAGAGCTGAACGTCTACGAAGCCATCAAGGCTTCGCTGGTGGCTTCGGCTTCCGGCATGCCGCCGTCGCTGGCGGTCGAGTTCGGTCGCAAGGTGCTGTACCCGGCCCACCGTCCAAGCTTTGCCGAGCTGGAACAAGCCGTTCGCGGTCGCTAAGCCATGGAAAATAATCAGCCGATTATCATCAAGCGCGTCAAGCGCATAGCCGGCGGGCATCACGGCGGGGCGTGGAAAATCGCCTTCGCCGACTTCGCCACGGCGATGATGGCGTTCTTCCTGGTGCTGTGGTTGCTGTCCACCGCAACGCCGGAGCAGAAGATCGCCATCGCCGGTTACTTCAAAGACCCGGTCGGCTTTTCCGAAAGCGGCACGCCGTACATCATCGACCTGGGTGGCACACCGACCCTGGCCCCGGAAAATACCCTCAACCCTGAGGTGAAATCCCAGCCGCAACCGGACAAGGTCACCGTCGACACCGAACAAGTTGAAGGCATGGCTGAAATGGTCGAGAAAGAGCGCCTCGAACTGCTGCTGCAAGAACTGCAGAACAAGGTCGACGAGAACCCGCAACTGCAGAAATTCAAGGATCAGATCCTCTTCGAAATCACGCCGAATGGCTTGCGTATCCAGATCATGGACGCCGAGAACCGGCCGATGTTCGACTCCGGTTCTGCACGCCTGAAGCCGTATTTCGAAGACATCCTGCTGGCCATGGCCGACACCATCAAAGCGGTGCCGAACAAGATCAGCATCAGCGGCCACACCGACGCCAAGCCATACACTGGCACTGGCGATTTCGGTAACTGGGAACTGTCGGCCAACCGTGCCAACGCTGCCCGTCGTGCGCTGATCGCCGGTAGCTATCCGGATGCGCAAGTGGCGCGGGTCGTCGGTTATGCCTCGTCGGCACTGTTCGACAAGGAAAACCCGTTCAACCCGGTCAACCGTCGTATCGACATTGTGGTGTTGACCAAGAAAGCCCAAGCGGCCATCGAAGGTGCGCAAGGTGCAGACGCTGCGAAGCCAGCGGATCAAGGTCAGAACGGCGCCGCTCCAGCGACGCCGGTTGATCCGAACGCACTGCCAGCGGATCAGCAACCGGTGCCTGCACACGAGCTGCGCGAACGCTTGAACCTGTTCGACGACGCTGCGCCGAAACCGGCTGAGCCGGGGAGTGCGGCGCCCGCGCCTGCTGCCCCGCCAGCCACTGTGCCGGCCCCCGCGCCGAAACAGTGACCGACAAAAAAGCCACGGTCACCGTGGCTTTTTTGTATCTGCCTGCGTCGCAATGACCAGTCGCAGTTTTCGCAATCACGGAAGATCAGTTAATGGAAAGACTCAAAGCCTATTTTCAACGGCATGGCAACGCACCCTTCAAATTTGGCGAGGGGCGGGTCAGTGGCTATATATCAGCCACCCTCGGACTGTTGAGCCTGCTGGCGGTGTTCTGCTTCCTGTTTCCCGAGTGGCTGACCACAGCCGAACTGCGCAAGGTCTATGACGAACAGTTCGCGCGAACCACGCTATTGCTCGGTCTGGTGGTTTCGTTCAGCCTCGGCACCCTGAATATCCTGCTCAACAAACGCAAGCGTCTGGGGATTACCGGTCTGGTTGCATCGGGCCTGGCGGTGTTCCTTGGGGGCACCAACGTACAAGTCAGCTCGATCGGGCAGACCCCGTACTCGTTGGGTCTGGACTGGTTCGTGCTGGCGCTGCTGGTATCGGCCATCGTGTTCATTCCTCTGGAGAAGCTCTACTCCAAGGATCCCGAGCAAAACATCCTGCGCCCGCACTGGCGCACCGACCTGACCTACTTCTTCGTCAGCCACATGCTGGTGCAATTCATCCTGATCTTCATCACTGCCTCGTCGAGTTACATCGCCGGTTGGGCGATGTCGCCGAGCGTGCAGACCAGCGTACAAAGCCTGCCGTTGCTGGTGCAGTTCCTGCTCGCAATCCTGGTTGCGGATCTCGGCCAGTATTGGCTGCACCGGCTCTATCACGTGGTGCCATTTCTGTGGCGCCTCCACGCGGTGCATCACTCCAGCACGCACATGGACTGGCTCGCCGGCTCGCGCGTGCACTTCATCGAAATCCTGCTGACCCGCACCGGCGTGCTGGTGCCGTTGATGCTGCTGGGCTTCGCCCCGCAAGCGTTGAACGCCTATGTGATTCTGGTCGGTGTCCAGGCCGTACTGGCCCACGCCAACGTGCGAATCAACGGCGGCTGGCTGAACTACCTGATCGTGCTGCCGCGCTACCACCACTGGCACCACGCCCGGCACAAGGATTACATCTACAAAAACTACGCGATCCACACGCCGCTGGTGGACATGTTGTTCGGCACGTTCAAATTGCCGCCGAAGGAGTGGCCGGTGCGTTACGGCGTGTTCGGCAAAGAATTGCCGGGCGGGATTGTGCGTCAGCATTTATATGCGTTTCGCAAGCCTGAGCCGAAGTAGGTTTGGAAGTTGAAGAAAGCCACGGTTACCGTGGCTTTTTTGTATCTGCCGATGGGCTCTAAAAACCGCGCCGAATCCGGTTTTTCAGTTGGTCGTGGAATACCTCTGCGTTGCGTTTATAGGTGCCGCTAAAGGATTCATTGCTCGAATCCAGCGTCATCGAACGCTTGCTCGACACCTCCTCACGATACGCATCGATAAAGAAATTCAGATCTTTATCCGTGCTCAACTTCGGCCACTTGTCCAGGTACAACGGCAATTCTGCGGGGCCGGTCTTGAACGAGCAGATCCGGCGGTTGCTGATAGTCGCCTCACCAATTTCGAACGGCACCCACCACGACAACGCAGTCTTTTCCGAGACCACTGCCAGCAGGTGCGTGCATTCGGTGATGTTGCGGGTGATGACCCCGGTGATGTCGTCGGTGGTCTGCGACTCGGGGTCGAGCACATCGAGGTAGGTCTTGATGTTGGCCTGGATAAGGCGGCTGTTGATGGCGATGGCGTGGGCGCGATCCATGTGGCGGTAGCTGATGAAGACGGGCATCAGAAGTGTCCTTTGAGGGCGAGTTCGCGGTAGTAGGCGCCGAGGGCGGTGAGGCGGCAGCCGGTGGAATTGATGGCCGCGTAATACATGTGTTCGGCGTCCACCGGCTCGACCAGGCTGTGGCGGTTGCACATTTGCAATTGTTTGAAGATGTCGCCGTGATCGGCATCGAACGAGGGTTCTGTGGGCTCGTAACTTGGATCGAGCCTGAAGACGAAACTCGGCTCGGGGAACCAGTCCTTGAGTTTGCGCAGGGTTTCTTCGGCGATCAGCGGTGCCACTTCGCGTAGCGGCACGAACTGCGAGACATTGGTCTTGAATACCGGACGCTGCTCCCAGGCACCCAGTGCATTGTCGACAAACGAGTAAACGCTACCGGGGGTGACCTTGCCGAGCACGTTGGCGGCGCCACCGTGCAGCGCTTGCAGCAGCAGGTCGGTGAATACGCCATGGCCACGACTTTCCAGAGCGGACTGTTCTTTTTTACAGGCCGTGAGAATGGTCATGCCTTCGCCAATCACACTGCTACCACCGCGCAAACCGCGCATGGCAGCGGCCGCGCCGGCCTGGCAGCAATCGAGGATGATGATTTTGTTTTTGATCTGCGACGCCTGATCAGCCCACAGCAGAATGTCGCTGATGCGAATGCCTTCCCCGCCGTGTTTGAAGTCCTGCGGAATCAGCAGCCCTTCGTCGATGCTGGTGTCGAACTGGCCATGGCCGGCGAAGTACAACAGAGCCACGTCGCAATCACCGGAAAACAGACTCTGAATCTGTTGCTTCAGGGTGTTAAGTGTCAGGTTTTCCTCAGATGAGGTCAGCACTTTACTGCTGAAGTTCGGGCGCCCGTTGGCGTGGCGTTCCAGCACCGACGCCATGGCCATCGCATCGTTGTTGCAGCCGCTCAATGGCGCCACGTGCTGGTAATGATTGATGCCGATAAACAGTCCCTTGCGCATGGTTACACCGCCGTATGCAGACGAATCGCGCTAACGATGCTTTTGGTGCTCCACGCGCACTCAGCATGCGCGGCATTGCGCACCACGGTAGAAATCCGCTCGGCGCCGAACGGTTTGATCGCGATGATCACCTTGCCCATGCGCTTGGCGATCTCGATTTCCTTGTTGATCCACTTGCTGTAGGTCGAGTACATGCCAGCCATGATCAGCACCGCCGAGCAAGGGCGGATCTTGTTCTCGATGGCTTCTTCCAGTTGCTTGTCGGTTTGCGCACCCATGATCGGGTTATGCGGCGGTACGGAAAAATTCTTGAAGGTGAAACCCGGTTGCGCGCCGAGCAGGCGTACCAGATTGTCGTGGGCGTGGGAGTAGTTCCACGAATGGCTGATGAACAGATGATAGGTTTGCATGGGGTTCCTCGGAAGTCGCGAATGTGCGAAGGAGGAACCGACTGTAGGCATCTGCGTGATGCCTACAAGGTGCTGGCAGCAAAAGAGAAATGTCCTGCAAACGGGTGTGCGGACGCCTACAGAAACGTCTGATGTTTAAGCGTTTTAGGGATTTGTCAGGCGTGATCCGACAACCGGCAACCCCGGGTCTCAGGGCTGCCGGTACGGCTGTTTAATAACCGTTTTCCGGTAGGCTGGCGATGATCGAGCGGTAGCTGTTCATGCGCTGTTGCTGCACGCGGCCGTCTTCAAGGGCCTTGAGCAACGCGCAACCCGGTTCGCGGTCGTGCTTGCAGTCGCGGAAACGGCAAGTGCCGAGCAAATCATCGAACTCGATGAAGCCGGCTTCGACGTCGGCGCGGCTGACGTGGCCCAGGCCGAACTCACGGATACCCGGGGAGTCGATCAATTCGCCACCGCCAGGGAAGTGGAACAGTCGCGCGGTGGTCGTCGTATGCGTGCCCTGGCCGGACAACTCGGACAACGGCCCGACGCGGGTTTCGACCTCCGGCAGCAGGCTGTTGACCAGCGACGACTTGCCGACACCGGACTGGCCGACGAATACGCTGATGCGGCCGTCGAGCTGCTGTTGCAGTTGTTCCATACCGTTGCCGTGGTGCGCCGACACTTCCAGTACCGGATAACCCAGCGTGCGGTATACCGCCAGCAGCGCATTGAGCGCCGGGGCGTTGTGCTCGTCGATCAGGTCGAATTTGTTCAGCAGCAACAACGGACGGATGCCGGCGTGTTCCGCGGCAACCAGATAACGGTCGATCAGGTTGGCATGCGGCTCGGGCAGGGGCGCGAAGACGATGACGATCATGTCGACGTTGGCCGCAACTGGTTTGAGCTGGCCGCGGCTGTCCGGGCGGCACAGTTCGGTGGTGCGCGGCAGTTGCGCGACGATCACGCCAATGCCCTGATTGCCGGCACGCCAGACGACTGTGTCGCCGGTCACCAGCGCAGGCAGGTTGGCGCGCAAGTGGCAGCGGAAGACCTGGCCGGCCTGATCGCCGTCAACAGCTTCGACCTCGACCTGCACACCGAAGTGGGCGATCACCAGACCTGTTTGCTCTGGGCCCAGATCGCCGCCCTCAAGGGCTTCGACCGCCGAGGACTCGCGTTTGGCGGCGCGTGCGGCGCGTTCGCCCTGAATCTTTTCGATGCGCCAGTTTTGACGACGATTGAGTTGGCGTTTGGCCATGGGTGTTCCGTCTGAAGAATGCAGCGATTAGGTAAAACGGCCGCGAGTTTAGCACGCCCGGCCACCGGCCTAGGCTAAACTGCGCAGCATTGTCTAGGAGCCGAAATATGCCAAACCCGCAGAATCTGATCTGGATCGACCTGGAAATGACCGGTCTGGATCCGGAAAACGACGTCATCATCGAGATGGCCACCATCGTTACCGACAGTGATCTCAACACCCTGGCTGAAGGCCCGGTAATTGCCATCCACCACAGCGATGAAGTGCTTGCGCGCATGGACGAGTGGAACACTCGCACCCACGGCAACTCCGGCCTGACCCAGCGCGTGCGCGATAGCCGCATCAGCATGGCTGAAGCCGAAGCAGAAACCATCGCCTTCCTGGAAAAATGGGTGCCGAAAGGCAAATCGCCGATCTGTGGCAACAGCATCTGCCAGGATCGCCGCTTTCTTTATACGCACATGAAAGCGCTGGAAAGCTACTTCCACTACCGCAACCTCGACGTTTCCACACTCAAGGAACTGGCCGCGCGCTGGGCGCCTGATGTGCGTGACAGCTTCAAGAAGGGCAGCACGCACCTGGCGCTGGACGACATCCGCGAATCGATCGCCGAGCTGCAGCATTACCGCAAGCACTTCATCAAGTTCTGATACTTGGCGATGGGGGCGGGTAAAGCATTTGCCCCCTTTTGGTGCCGCATCGAAATGGCTAGACTGCGCGCCTTCCTGCCTGGATCGCCACCATGTTGCTGATGCTCTATCTGATTGCCATCACCGCTGAAGCCATGACCGGCGCGCTGTCTGCCGGCCGTCGCGGCATGGACTGGTTTGGCGTGGTGCTGATCGCCTGCGTCACGGCGTTGGGCGGCGGTTCGGTGCGCGACGTGTTGCTTGGGCATTACCCGCTGACCTGGGTCAAACATCCGGAATACCTGGTGCTGACCTCGGTAGCGGCGATGTTCACGGTGTTCACCGCCCGCTGGATGCGTCATCTGCGCTCGCTGTTTCTGGTGCTCGACGCCGTGGGTCTGGTGGCTTTCACCCTGATCGGTTGCATGACCGCGCTGGAAATGGGCCACGGCATGCTGGTGGCCTCGGTCAGCGGCGTGATCACCGGAGTCTTCGGTGGCATCCTGCGCGACATCTTCTGCAACGACATCCCGCTGATCTTCCGCCGTGAACTGTACGCCAGCGTCTCGTTCGCGGCGGCGTGGTGTTACATGCTTTGCCTGTACCTGAACGTACCGAGCGAGCAGGCGATTCTGATCACGTTGTTCGGCGGCTTCCTGCTGCGCCTGCTGGCAATCCGTTTCCACTGGGAAATGCCCAAGTTCGTTTATAACGACGCGCCTTGACGTTGGGCGTGCTGCTTCAGCGCCCACTCGACGTGCTCTTGTACCAGCGCTGACGGGTAGTCACGGCGCGCCTTCAATGCTTCCAGTACTGGAATGCTCGAGGGCGCATTGCCCAGTCCCACGGCCAGATTGCGCAGCCAGCGCTCATACCCGGCCCGACGCAACGGTGAGCCTTCGGTACTGCTGAGAAATTTGTCTTCATCCCACATGAACAGTTCAGCCAGTTCGGCGTTGTCCAGATTGTGCCGTGGCTTGAAGTCGCTTTCCCCGGAGGGCTTGGCGAACCGGTTCCACGGGCAGACGATCTGGCAGTCATCGCAACCGAACACGCGGTTGCCGATCAACGGACGCAGGTCTTCAGGAATCGCGTTTTTCAGTTCGATGGTCAGATAAGAAATACAGCGTCGCGCGTCCAGCACATACGGCCCGACGAAAGCGTTGGTCGGGCAGATATCCAAACACGCTGTGCAGCGCCCGCAATGTTCGCTGCTGTGCGGCTCATCCACCGGCAATGGCAGGTCGACGAACAGCTCACTGAGAAAGAAATAACTGCCAGCCTTGCGGTTCAGTACCAGGGTGTTTTTGCCGATCCAGCCCAGCCCGGCCTGTTCGGCGATGGCTTTTTCCAGCACCGGGGCACTGTCGACAAACGCACGAAAACCAAACGGGCCGATCTGCGCCTGAATCTTGTCAGCCAATTGCTGCACACGTTTACGGATCAATTTGTGGTAATCGCGGCCCAAGGCATAACGCGACACGTAGGCTTTTTCCGGTTGCGCGAGCATTTGCGCCATTTGCGTGTCGCCGGGCAGGTAGTCCATGCGCAGCGAAACCACGCGCAAAGTGCCCGGCACCAGTTCTTCCGGGTGCGAGCGTTTGCTGCCATGGGCGCCCATGTAGTCCATTTCGCCGTGGTAGCCGGCCTCGAGCCAGCGTGCGAGGTGCTGCTCATGCTCGGCCAGATCCAGACCGCTGATGCCGACTTGCTGAAAGCCCAGCTCGCGGCCCCAATCCTTGATCGATTGGGCGAGGGCGGGCAGGTCTGTGGTGATGGCGGACATGAGGCGAGAGAAACCGGAGCTGAGGTGCGTATAATTCTGCCAGACATCGGAGCCCGAAGACGCATGCCGCACACGAAAGATCAATTACCCGACGCGCTGTATGGCGCCGCACAGGTGCGCGAACTCGATGCACGGCTGATTGCCGCCGGTACGCCGGGCTTCGAATTGATGCAGCGCGCGGCCCATGCGACGTGGCGAGCGTTGGTGCGGCAATGGCCGTCGGCAACTGAACTGACGGTGCTGGCCGGGCATGGCAACAATGCCGGTGACGGTTATCTGGTCGCGGCCATGGCGCAGCGAGCCGGCTGGCAGGTGCGGGTGTTGGCGGTCGGCGATCCGCAGCGTTCGCAGGGCGATGCCGCGCAGGCCCATGCCGCAGCGTTGGCAGAAGGTGTCGTGGTGCAGGCCTGGCAGGCTCAAAGTGAATTGCGCGGGGTCATTCTCGATGCATTACTCGGTACGGGTCTGAGCGGGGATGTGCGCGAGCCTTACGTGGCGGCGATCAAAGCAATCAACGCCAGCGGTTTGCCGGTGACAGCCGTTGATATCCCTTCCGGGCTATGTGCTGACACTGGACATGTACTGGGTGTCGCCGTGCAAGCCGAACTGACGGTGACTTTCATCGGGCTGAAACTCGGCTTGTTCACTGGAGAGGCGGCGGATCACATCGGCTCCTTACTGTTTAATGATCTGCAGGCCAGCGCCGACATCTATCGTGACATTCCCGTTATCGCGCAACGGCTCAACGCGGCTAATCTTCCGCGGTTGGCCGCGCGTGCCCCGACTTCGCACAAGGGCCGCTTCGGCCATGTGTTGCTGATCGGTGGCGATCACGGTTTTGGCGGGGCGATCCTGCTCAGTACCGAAACCGCCTTGCGCAGCGGCGCGGGCATGGTTTCGCTGGCAACCCGTCCTGAACACGTCCCGGCGGCGCTGACGCGAGTGCCGGAAGCCATGGCGCTCGGAACCTCGTCGGCCAATCAGTTGATGAGTTTGCTGGAGAAAGTTTCTGTATTGGTTGTTGGTCCGGGGTTGGGACAGGCCAGTTGGGGGCGGGCGCTGTTGTCGGCGGCAGCCAACGCAGCACTGCCGCAAGTCTGGGACGCCGACGCGTTGAACCTGTTGGCCAGTGGTCTGGTCGAGTTGCCCAAGGACTGCGTGATCACCCCGCACCCGGGCGAAGCGGCGCGTTTGCTGGGGATCAGCACTGCCGACGTGCAGGCGGATCGTCCGGCGGCAGCGCTGGCACTGAGCAAAAAATATACAGCGGTTGTGGTGTTGAAAGGCGCGGGCAGTCTGATCGCGCATCCCGACGGACGTCTGGCGTTGTGTCATCAGGGTCATCCGGCCATGGCCACCGCAGGTCTCGGCGACGTGTTGGCCGGTTTGACCGGCGCGCTGCTGGCGCAAGGCATGGACGGCTTCGATGCTGCATGCCTGGCGGTCTGGCTGCACGCCAATGCCGGTAGGCAACAAGGGAAATTCGGCCGTGGGCTGGCGGCCAGTGATCTGATTCCAGCCATTCGTCAGTTGTTGGAGGAGCAAGCACCGTGTCTGAAGTAACCCTGTACCTGGCCGATGAACAGGCCATGAGCGACTTTGGCGCACGGATCGCCCGCGTGACCCAGGGCCATGGCCTGATTTTTCTCGAAGGCAATCTGGGCATGGGCAAAACCACCCTGTCGCGAGGCATCATTCGCGGGTTGGGCCATGTTGGTGCGGTAAAAAGTCCGACCTTTACTTTGGTCGAACCCTACGAGATCGGTGACATCCGCGCTTTCCACTTCGATCTGTATCGCCTGGTCGATCCGGAAGAGCTGGAGTTTCTCGGCATCCGCGACTACTTCGAAGACGACGCAATGTGCCTGATCGAATGGCCCGATAAAGGTGCAGGCTTTTTGCCAAAGCCTGACCTGACCATTACCATTAGCCCGCAAGACAGCGGGCGTTCGCTGAAAATTTTATCCCAGGGCTCGCGTGGCGAGGCCTGGTGTGCCGCTTTGGCATTGGAATCCAATTAAATGATGGGGTTAGGTATGCGCTTTCGCGCGTTGGTGGCTGCCGCTGGACTGTTGTTGATGGCAGTAACCGTCAACGCTGTGGCCGATTCGAAGGTCAACAGCGTGCGCCTGTGGCGGGCGCCGGACAACACGCGACTGGTCTTTGACCTGAGCGGCCCGGTGCAGCACAGCGTCTTCACCCTGACCTCGCCGGACCGGCTGGTGATCGACATCAACGGCGCCACCCTCGGTGCACCGCTGAATGTGCAGACCGCGAACACGCCAATCACCGCGATGCGCTCGGCCCAACGTACGCCGACCGATCTGCGCGTGGTCATCGATCTGAAGAAAGCCGTCACCCCGAAAAGCTTCTCGCTGGCGCCGAACGCGCAGTACGGCAATCGTCTGGTGGTCGACCTGTTCGACAACCCGGCCGACGCCGCACCGCCGCCTGCGCCAACGCCGCAGGTGGCGACCGTGCCAGCGGTGCCGGTAACCCCGACCGAACCTGCGATCAAGCTGCCGCCAGCTCCGGCCGGCAAGCGCGACATTATTGTCGTGATCGACGCCGGCCACGGTGGCGAAGACCCGGGTGCGTCCGGCTCGCGCGGTCAGCGTGAAAAAGACGTGGTACTGCAGATCGCCCGCGAACTGCAGCGTCAGGTCAACGGCATGAAAGGCTTCCGCGCCGAACTGACCCGTACCGGCGACTACTTCATCCCGTTGCGCGGCCGTACCGAAATCGCCCGCAAAAAAGGCGCCGACCTGTTCGTCTCGATCCACGCCGACGCCGCACCATCCGCCGCAGCTTTCGGTGCCTCGGTGTTTGCCCTGTCTGATCGCGGTGCAACGTCGGAGACCGCCCGTTGGCTGGCCGACAGCGAAAACCGTTCCGACTTGATCGGTGGTGCCGGCAACGTCAGCCTCGACGACAAGGACCGCATGCTCGCGGGCGTGTTGCTCGACCTGTCGATGACCGCCTCGCTGACCTCCAGCCTCAACGTCGGCCAGAAAGTCCTGACCAACATCGGCCGCGTCACGCCGCTGCACAAACAGCGCGTGGAACAGGCCGGGTTCATGGTGCTGAAATCGCCGGACATCCCGTCGATTCTGGTCGAAACCGGCTTCATCTCCAACGCCAACGAAGCCAACAAGCTCTCGGCATCGAGCCACCAGCAAGCGCTGGCGCGTTCGATCAGCAGCGGCGTACGGCAGTTCTTCCAGCAGAACCCGCCACCGGGCACCTACATCGCCTGGCTGCGTGATTCCGGCAAGATCGCCCAAGGCCCTCGCGACCATCGCGTTGGCCCGGGTGAAACGCTGGCAATGATCGGTGTGCGCTATCAGGTGTCGCCGGCCACATTGCGCAGCGCCAATAATCTGAAAAGTGATGAGCTGAAAGTCGGCCAGCACTTGACCATTCCTGGCACCGAACTGGCGTCCAAAGAATGAACGAAGTGCTGAACGCCGCTGCCCGCATCGAACTGCTCAGCCCACGGCTGGCGAACCAGATTGCCGCCGGTGAGGTGGTTGAACGCCCGGCCTCGGTGATCAAGGAGTTGCTGGAAAACAGCCTCGACTCCGGTGCCAAACGCATTGACGTCGACGTCGAGCAGGGCGGCGTCAAGCTGCTCCGTGTGCGCGACGACGGCAGCGGCATCTCTGCCGATGACCTGCCGCTGGCGCTGGCCCGTCACGCCACCAGCAAGATCCGCAATCTGGAAGATCTTGAGCAGGTGATGAGCCTCGGTTTCCGTGGTGAAGCACTGGCGTCGATCAGCTCCGTGGCGCGCCTGACCCTGACCTCGCGCACGCGCGATGCCGATCAAGCCTGGCAGGTCGAAACCGAAGGTCGCGACATGGCGCCTCGGGTGCAACCGGCAGCGCATCCGGTCGGCACCTCGGTGGAAGTTCGCGACCTGTTCTTCAACACCCCGGCGCGACGCAAGTTTCTCAAGACCGAAAAAACCGAATTCGATCACCTGCAAGAAGTGATCAAGCGTCTGGCGCTGGCGCGCTTCGACGTGGCGTTCCATTTGCGCCACAACGGCAAGACCATCCTCAGCCTGCACGAGGCCCACGATGATGCGGCCCGCGCCCGCCGTGTGGCAGCAATCTGCGGCTCAGGTTTCCTTGAGCAGGCGCTGCCGATCGAGATCGAACGCAACGGCTTGCACCTGTGGGGCTGGGTCGGTTTGCCGACCTTCAACCGCAGTCAGGCGGATTTGCAGTATTTCTTCGTGAATGGTCGGGCGGTGCGCGACAAACTGGTGGCCCACGCGGTGCGTCAGGCCTATCGCGACGTGCTGTTCAACGGTCGCCATCCGACGTTTGCATTGTTCTTCGAGGTTGATCCGGCGGCGGTCGACGTCAACGTGCATCCGACCAAACACGAAGTGCGCTTCCGTGACGGGCGCATGGTGCATGACTTCCTTTACGGCACCTTGCACCGCGCATTGGGCGATGTGCGGCCGGAAGATCAGCTTGCCGGTTCCGTGACCACAGCCGTCGTGCGGCCAACGGGCCTGGATGCCGGTGAGTTCGGCCCGCAGGGTGAAATGCGTCTGGCGGCCAATGCGCTGCTGGAGCAACCGCAGGCGCAACCGGCGTTCAACACCTCGTCCGGTGCCAGCGCCGGCGGTGCTTATCAGTATCAATACACGCCGCGCCCGCAATCGGCGGTGCCGCCGGCGGCTGAGGCGCAGGCCGCATATCGCGAGTTTTTCGCGCCGCTGCCTGAGGCCAATGCCAACGCATTGCCGGCCGGTCAGGAAGATATTCCGCCGCTCGGTTATGCCCTGGCGCAGCTCAAAGGCATCTACATTCTGTCCGAGAACGCCCAAGGACTGGTGTTGGTGGATATGCATGCCGCCCACGAACGGATCATGTACGAGCGTCTGAAAATCGCCATGGCCAGCGAAGGCCTAAGCGGTCAGCCATTGCTGGTCCCGGAATCGCTGGCGGTCAGTCAGCGCGAAGCCGATTGCGCTGAAGAATACGCCGCATGGTTCCAGCGTCTGGGCTTCGAATTGCAGCGCCTAGGCCCGGAAACCCTGGCGATTCGTCAGATTCCAGCCTTGTTGAAGCAGGCCGAAGCCAACCGCCTGGTCGGCGATGTACTGTCGGATCTGATGGAGTACGGCACCAGCGACCGGATTCAGGCGCACCTCAACGAATTGCTCGGCACCATGGCCTGTCACGGCGCGATCCGTGCCAACCGGCGCCTGGCCCTGCCGGAAATGAACGGCCTGCTGCGTGACATGGAAAACACCGAGCGCAGTGGTCAATGCAACCATGGCCGACCGACCTGGACCCAATTGGGCCTGGACGATCTGGACAAACTGTTCTTGCGCGGTCGTTGATGAGCCAGCTTCCTCCAGCGATTTTCCTGATGGGCCCGACCGCTGCGGGCAAGACCGATCTGGCCATCGAGCTGACCAAGGTGCTGCCGTGCGAGTTGATCAGTGTCGATTCGGCGCTGGTCTATCGCGGCATGGACATTGGCACGGCCAAGCCTTCGAAAGAACTGCTGGCCGAATATCCGCACCGTTTGATCGATATTCTCGACCCGGCCGAGGCTTATTCGGCTGCGGATTTCCGTCGCGATGCCCTGCAAGCCATGGCCGAGATCACCGCGCGCGGAAAAATTCCGCTGCTGGTCGGCGGCACAATGCTCTATTACAAGGCTTTGGTCGACGGCCTGGCAGACATGCCGGCCGCCGATCCTGACGTCCGCGCGCAGATCGAAGAAGAGGCTGCACGCCTTGGCTGGCAAGCCCTGCACGACCAATTGGCGATCATTGACCCGGTGTCAGCGGCGCGGATTCACCCGAACGATCCGCAGCGCCTGAGTCGCGCGCTGGAAGTTTACCGAGTCAGCGGTCAGAGCATGACCGCCCTGCGCCAGCAACAATCTGCGCAAAGTACTGAAGCAGCCGCTTCGGGACTGCAACAATTGCCCTATACTGTCGCGAACTTGGCCATTGCCCCGGCGAATCGTCAGGTACTGCACGAGCGCATTAAACAAAGATTCACAAATATGTTGGAACAGGGGTTCATCGACGAGGTCGTAGCCCTGCGTAAAAGAAGTGACCTGCATTCAGGGTTGCCGTCTATACGTGCGGTAGGCTACCGCCAAGTCTGGGACTACCTGGATGGCAAGCTGACGTTAGCCGAAATGCAGGAGCGCGGCATCATCGCCACGCGCCAGTTGGCCAAACGCCAGTTCACCTGGCTGCGCAGCTGGGAAGATCTACACTGGCTGGACAGTCTTGATTGCGACAATCTGCCACGCGCCTTGAAATACCTTGGGACCATCTCCATATTGAGCTGAGTCCTTGCAATTGCCGTCTATCCTTGGGGGTGTGACGGCCAAAGCCATCTGAATTACCTATTTTTTATTATCGAATCCTTAAAGGAGTGCGGCACATGTCAAAAGGGCATTCGCTACAAGACCCTTACTTGAATACTTTACGTAAAGAGAAAGTTGGGGTTTCCATCTATCTGGTCAACGGTATCAAACTGCAAGGCACGATCGAGTCGTTCGACCAGTTCGTGATCCTGCTGAAAAACACCGTAAGCCAGATGGTTTACAAACACGCTATCTCGACAGTAGTGCCGGTTCGTCCAATTCGTCTGCCTAGCGCAACCGAATCCGAAGCAGGTGACGCTGAGCCAGGTAACGCCTGATAGGAGTCTCCTTTGTTCTTTGAGCGCCACGGTGGTGGTGAGCGAGTGATCCTCGTTCACTTGGATGGACAGGACCCTGAGGCGCGCGAAGATCCGCAGGAGTTTCAGGAATTGGCTAATTCGGCCGGCGCCGAGACCGTTGCGTTTTTTAACGTGCCGCGTCATCGGCCAACCGCCAAATTTCTGATCGGCAGCGGCAAGGTCGAGGAGTTGCGCGACCTGGTCAAGGCTGAAGAAGCCGATCTGGTGATTTTCAATCACATCCTCACGCCCAGTCAGGAACGTAACCTCGAACGTGTTTTCGAGTGTCGCGTGATCGACCGTACCGGTCTGATTCTCGATATTTTTGCCCAACGCGCGCGTACCCATGAAGGCAAGCTCCAGGTCGAACTGGCCCAGCTTGACCACATGAGCACCCGGCTGGTTCGCGGCTGGACTCACCTTGAGCGTCAGGGTGGCGGTATCGGCATGCGTGGCCCGGGTGAAACCCAGCTCGAAACCGACCGCCGTTTGCTGCGGGTGCGCCTGCGCCAGATCAAGGGCCGGCTCGAGAAGGTGCGCAGCCAGCGCGAGCAATCGCGACGTGGCCGCTCCCGTGCCGATATTCCGACCGTTTCTCTGGTGGGATACACCAACGCCGGCAAATCCACGCTCTTCAATAACGTGACGAAATCCGACGTCTACGCGGCCGACCAATTGTTCGCCACGCTGGACCCGACCCTGCGTCGTCTGGATCTGGACGACCTGGGGCCGATTGTCCTGGCGGACACGGTGGGCTTCATTCGTCACTTGCCGCACAAGCTGGTCGAAGCATTTCGGTCTACCCTCGAAGAGTCGGCCAACTCTGACCTGTTGTTGCACGTGATTGACGCGGCGGAACCGGATCGCATGTTGCAGATCGAGCAGGTGATGGTGGTACTGGGCGAGATTGGTGCCCAGGACTTGCCGATCCTCGAGGTCTATAACAAACTCGATTTGCTTGAAGGCGTTGAGCCACAAATCCAGCGCGACGAAAACGGCAAGCCCCAGCGGGTCTGGCTGTCGGCGCGAGATGGCAGTGGTCTGGAGTTGCTTGAACAAGCCATCGCCGAATTACTTGGCAGTGATTTGTTTGTCGGTACCCTGCGTTTGCCGCAACGATTCGCCCGACTGCGTGCGCAGTTTTTCGAGCTCGGCGCGGTACAGAAAGAAGAGCACGACGAAGAAGGCATCAGTTTGCTGGCCGTTCGTTTGCCCCGGGTCGAGTTGAATCGACTGGTAAGCCGCGAAGGATTGCAGCCGATGGAGTTCATCGAGCAACACACTTTGCAATAAAAGCCTGACAAAGCGGTTGTGCCGCAACGGCAGGCATTCTGTAGCATTGGTCGGCGCGCCGTGGGTGCGTCTTTGCTTTATCAGATGGAGAGCGCTATGGCTTGGAATGAGCCGGGTGGCAACTCGAATAATCAGGATCCTTGGGGTGGCAAACGCCGCAATAACGGCGACCGCAAGGGGCCACCGGATCTCGACGAGGCCTTCCGAAAGCTGCAGGAAAGCCTGAACGGGTTGTTCGGTGGTGGTAAGAAACGTGGTGATGATGGCGGTGGTTCGGGCAAGAGCAGTGGCGGCTTCGGCGGTTTGCTCGGCATCGGCCTCGTTGTGCTGGCGGCTGTCTGGCTGTACAGCGCGGTTTACGTAGTGGACGAGCAGGAGCAAGCCGTGGTGCTGCGCTTCGGCAAGTACTACGAGACTGTCGGCCCGGGCCTGAACATCTACTTCCCGCCGATCGACAAAAAGTACATGGAAAACGTCACGCGTGAGCGTGCCTACACCAAGCAGGGCCAGATGCTGACCGAAGACGAGAACATCGTCGAAGTGCCGCTGACCGTGCAGTACAAGATCAGCAACCTGCAGGACTTCGTGCTGAACGTCGATCAGCCGGAAATCAGCCTGCAACATGCGACCGACAGCGCCCTGCGCCACGTGGTGGGTTCCACCGCCATGGACCAGGTGCTGACTGAAGGTCGTGAGTTGATGGCCAGCGAAATCAAGGAGCGTCTGCAACGCTTCCTCGATACCTATCGCACCGGTATCACCGTTACTCAGGTCAACGTGCAGAGCGCAGCGGCACCGCGTGAAGTGCAGGAAGCCTTTGACGACGTGATTCGCGCCCGTGAAGACGAGCAGCGTTCGCGCAACCAGGCTGAAACCTACGCCAACGGCGTCGTGCCGGAAGCCCGTGGTCAGGCCCAGCGCATCCTTGAAGATGCCAACGGTTACCGTGACGAAACGGTCTCGCGCGCCAAGGGTGAGGCTGATCGCTTTACCAAGCTGGTCGCCGAGTATCGCAAGGCACCTGAAGTCACCCGCCAGCGTCTGTACCTGGACACCATGCAGGAAGTCTTCAGCAACACCAGCAAGGTACTCGTGACCGGTAACAAAAACGGCCAGAGCAACCTGCTTTACCTGCCGTTGGACAAGATGATTCAGAACAGTTCGGGCAGCAATGCACCGGTCACCGGTTCGGCTGCCGCCAGCAACAACACGGACGTCACGCCGCATGTCACTGACCTGCCGCAGTCGCGTACAAGGGAGACCCGCTGATGAGCAATAAATCGCTGATCGCCCTGATCGTTGGCGTCGTTGTGGTCCTGGTGGGCTGGAACTGCTTCTACATCGTCGCTCAGACCGAGCGTGCGGTGCTGCTGCAATTCGGTCGTGTGGTTCAGGCCGATGTTCAGCCAGGCCTGCATGTGAAAGTGCCTTACGTTAACCAGGTGCGTAAATTCGACGCACGTCTGATGACGCTGGATGCACCGACACAGCGTTTCCTGACCCTGGAAAAGAAAGCCGTGATGGTCGACGCTTATGCCAAGTGGCGCGTGAAAGATGCCGAGCGCTTCTACACCGCGACTTCCGGTCTGAAGCAAATCGCTGACGAGCGTCTGTCCCGTCGTCTGGAATCCGGTCTGCGTGACCAGTTCGGTAAGCGCACCCTGCACGAAGTGGTGTCGGGTGAGCGTGATGCACTGATGGCTGACATCACCGCATCGCTGAACAAAATGGCGGAAAAAGAGCTGGGTATCGAAGTGGTCGATGTCCGGGTCAAGACCATCGATCTGCCGAAAGAAGTGAACCGCAGCGTGTTCGAACGTATGAGCACCGAGCGTGAACGTGAAGCTCGCGAGCACCGCGCCAAGGGTAACGAGCTGGCGGAAGGCATCCGTGCTGACGCCGATCGTCAACGCCGCGTGCTGCTGGCTGAAGCCTATCGTGAATCCGAAGAGGTTCGCGGTGACGGTGATGCCCAGGCCGCTGCGATCTACTCCAAGGCCTACGGTCAGGATCAGGAGTTCTACAGTTTCTACCGTAGCCTGCGCGCCTACCGTGAAAGCTTCGCGAACAAATCCGACGTATTGGTCCTCGACCCAAGCAGCGACTTTTTCCACTACCTGGAAAAGGCCAAGCCTTGATACGCCGTTGACCTGAATCATTCCGCCCGGCGGCTAAAACCTCGGGCGGGGTGATCCTTTGGGAAAACGTGTGTATGATGCGGCAGCCGGGAAATTCCCGGCTTTTTTGCGTCTGCACGTTTGATTGCTGTTTTTTGTTGCAGGCATCGGGTTGAATGGCCCGAGAGTATTTCGAGGAAAGTGATGGGCGAAGCCGCTAACAGGCCTTTCGCCGCGTCGTTCATGCGCGTGCGTTTTGAACGGTTCAGTCATTTTCTGCTTCACTCAAGGCTCGCCCGCAGGCTGGCCGCCCGGATCAAAGGGGAATGGCGTAATGGCAACGGTAGACCGCTGGCTGCTGCCAGATGGCATCGAAGAAGTACTGCCACCGGAAGCGGCGCGCATTGAAGTCGCGCGTCGTCAGGTGTTGGATCTGTTCCAGAGCTGGGGTTACGAGTTTGTCGTGACTCCCCATATCGAGTACCTGGAATCCCTGCTGACCGGCGCGGGCCAGGACCTGGATCTGCGTACCTTCAAGGTCATCGACCCGCAGTCGGGCCGGCAGATGGGTTTCCGTGCCGACATCACGCCGCAAGTGGCGCGCATCGATGCGCACACCCTGCGTCGCGAAGGCCCGAGCCGTCTGTGCTATGCCGGCAGCGTGCTGCATGCCCAGCCGCGTGCACTGTCGTCCTCGCGCAGCCCGATTCAGTTGGGCGCCGAGTTGTACGGCGATGCCAGCCCGAGCAGCGACGTTGAAGTGATCAGCCTGATGCTGGCCATGTTGCAACTGGCCGATGTGCCGGACGTGCACATGGACCTCGGTCATGTCGGCATCTACCGTGGTCTGGCACGTGCCGCCGGTCTGTCCGGTGAAGTCGAGCAGCAGTTGTTCGATGCATTGCAACGCAAGGCCATCGACGAGGTCATTACCTTGACCGAAGGCTTGCCGGCCGACTTGTCCGGCATGCTGCGCGCGCTGGTCGATCTGTGCGGCGGCCGTGAAGTGTTGAGTGCTGCCCGCGAGCGTCTGGCCAATGCGCCGGCGCCGGTTCTGGCGGCACTGGAAGATTTGCTGGCGATCGCCGAGCGCCTGTCGGCACGCTTCCCGGAGCTGCCTTTGTACTTCGATCTGGGCGAGCTGCGTGGCTACCACTACCACACCGGTGTGGTGTTCGCGGTGTTCGTACCGGGCGTTGGCCAGTCCATCGCTCAGGGCGGTCGTTATGACGACATCGGCGCCGATTTTGGCCGCGCCCGTCCAGCGACAGGCTTTTCCACCGATTTGAAAACCCTGGTGACCCTGGGGCGTGCTGAGATCGAGCTACCGTCTGGCGGTATCTGGATGCCTGACAGTACGGATGCGGCACTCTGGCAGCAGGTTTGCCAGTTGCGCAGTGAGGGTCAGCGTGTCGTTCAGGCGTTGCCTGGGCAACCTTTGGCCGCCGCCCGTGATGCGGACTGCGACCGGCAATTGATTCAGCAGAACGGGCTTTGGCAAGTATCGCCACTGGCTTCTTGAGTTTTCCTGCCGGCCATCGCCGGCACCAAGTTTGCGCGAATGAGGACAAGTGTTATGGGTAAGAATGTCGTAGTCCTGGGCACCCAATGGGGTGATGAGGGCAAAGGCAAGATCGTTGATCTGCTGACCGAACATGCTGCCGCCGTAGTGCGCTACCAAGGTGGCCACAACGCTGGCCACACACTGGTGATCGACGGCGAGAAAACCGTCCTGCACCTGATCCCGTCGGGCGTGCTGCGCGAAGGTGTGCAGTGCCTGATCGGCAACGGCGTGGTGGTTGCACCTGACGCCCTGCTGCGCGAGATCACCAAGCTGGAAGAGAAAGGTGTACCGGTGCGCGAGCGTCTGCGTATCAGCCCGTCCTGCCCGCTGATCCTGTCCTTCCACGTGGCACTGGATCAGGCCCGTGAAAAGGCCCGTGGCGAGCTGAAGATCGGTACTACCGGTCGCGGCATCGGCCCGGCGTACGAAGACAAGGTTGCGCGTCGTGGCCTGCGTGTTGGCGACCTGCTGAACATGCCGCGCTTCGAAGACAAGCTGCGTGAACTGGTGGATTACCACAACTTCATGCTGGTCGGTTACTACAAAGAGCCGGCCATCGAGTTCGAAAAGACCCTGGCCGAGTGCAAGGAATACGCTGAGCTGCTGAAGCCGCTGATGCTCGACGTGACTGCCGAGCTGCACGACCTGCGTCGCGCCGGCAAAGACATCATGTTCGAAGGCGCCCAGGGTTCGTTGCTCGACATCGACCACGGTACCTATCCGTACGTGACCAGCTCCAACACCACCGCCGGTGGCGTGGCCACTGGTTCGGGCGTTGGCCCGATGTTCCTGGACTACATCCTGGGCATCACCAAGGCTTACACCACTCGCGTCGGTTCGGGTCCATTCCCGACTGAGCTGTTCGACGAAGTCGGTGCACACCTGGCCAAGCAAGGTCACGAGTTCGGTGCGACCACCGGCCGTGCCCGTCGTTGCGGCTGGTTCGACGCCGTTATCCTGCGTCGCGCGATCGATGTGAACAGCATCTCGGGCATCTGCCTGACCAAGCTGGACGTACTCGACGGTCTGGAAACCATCAACATCTGCGTCGGCTACAAAGATGCCGAAGGCAATGCTGTTGCTCCGACTGACGCTGACAGCTACGTAGGCCTGCAGCCTGTGTACGAAGAAGTACCGGGCTGGACCGAATCGACCGTGGGCGCCAAGACCCTGGAAGAGCTGCCAGCTAACGCTCGCGCTTACATCAAACGCGTTGAAGAGCTGATCGGCGCGCCGATCGACATTATTTCGACGGGCCCGGACCGCAACGAAACCATCGTTCTGCGTCATCCGTTTGCTTGATAAGTCGTTGATGTAAAAACACAAAGGCCCCTTCATCGGGGCCTTTGTCGTTTATGCCTGTTGGACGGCATGACCTTTGCTGTGAATCTGTCTACAAGAGTGCCATCAAATTAATGGCGTCAGAAGTAGAGGTATTCACAGTGTCGGCCGTTCTCTCACTGTTACAAAGCCGTTTGTTGCGTCCCGTGTTCGTTACCCTTGGTATCGCCCTTTTGGTGCAAGTGTTGGTGGCCGTTGCCCTGACGCGGAGCACCGTCACGGCGCTGGAGGCTGATCTGGCGGTGCGCCTCGGTGCTGACAGCCAGAAACTCTCCGGCGAGCTGGAGCAGGCCGGGCGTGAAGTCACCTCAAGCCTCGATGCCTTGTCCGCCAGTACCCGTCAGCGGCTTACCGCCGGGCTGTCTTCGCGCCTGAAAGACGAGCAGGCGCAATTGCGTGCGACGCTGGAAAAGGATCTGAAAGATTCGGCCAATGACATGGCGCAGTTACTCGCCTCCGTTGCCCCGCGTGCCATGTGGGACAGCGACGTACCGACCCTGTCCGAGTTCGCCCGGCGTGCCCAGCGTAATCCCAACGTTCTATTCGTGGTCTACGACGACGCCACCGGCCAGCACCTGACCCGTTATCTCAACCGCGAAAACCCGATCAACAAGGCTTTGCTGGAAAAAGGCCAGGGTGAGCGTGCGCTGGATAAAGTGCTGGATGCGGCGAAGAACGATCCGTCGGTCTACTACCTTGAAGCCTCGATCAATCCCAACGGCGTGGAAATCGGCAAGGTGCTGATGGGTGTCTCCACAGCCTCGGTGGAAACCGATCTGGCGGCACTGGACAAGCGCTTCTCGGCGCTGATCGCCAGCAGTGATCAGTTGGTCGGCGACAGTCTCAAGGGCGCTGCCGCAGACAGTGCCAAAGCCATGCAGTCGCGCCTGCAATCGGCGCAGTCAACGGCCATCGAGATGAAAGCCAACACCGCCAATACTGTGCAAGAGGCGGCCGCGACCCTGCGCTGGCGGATCGGCATGGGCCTGGCGCTGGTCGGTTGCGGCGTACTGCTGTTGCTCGCGGTCGTGTTGGGCCATCGCGTGGTCAATCGCCTGAAGATGCTCAACGCAGCGATGGATGACCTGGCGGCGGGCGAGGGCGATCTGACCAAGCGTGTGCAGATCAACAGCAAAGATGAAATCGGCGACATGGCCTCGGCGGTCAATCGCTTTGTGGATAAGTTGCAGCCGATCGTGCGCGAGGCGGGTGATGTCGCGCAGCGTACCGGTGTGGAAATCGGCGCGATGACGTTGCGCAATGCCGGTGCGGATGCGGCGGCGGGCATGCAGCGTGATGAAGTGGCGGAGAGCCTGCGCGCGCTATCGCAGATGGCCGATGAGGCACAATCGGAAAGCCACGCGATGCAGGCGGCGTTGAAGCAAGTGGTCGATATTCGTCAGGCTACCGATGAAAACACTCGCACCTCTGCCAAGGTCGGCAGCTTGATCGAAGCGCTGGCGGGACAGGTTGATACCGGAGCAAAAGTCATCGAGCGTCTCGCGCAGCAGAGCGAGCAGATTGAAGTGGTGCTGACGGTGATTCACGGGATTGCCGAGCAGACCAACTTGCTCGCGTTGAACGCCGCTATCGAGGCGGCACGTGCCGGCGAAACCGGGCGCGGCTTTGCGGTTGTGGCCGACGAGGTGCGGGCGCTGGCGAGCAAGACGCAAAGCTCCACCGGCGATATTCAGGCGCACATCGTCGCGTTGCAGCAGGGCGCGCGTGAGGCGGTCGAGGCGATCGGTCAGGCCGGGCGTCAGGCCAGCGAAGGCTTGCTGGTGTTGCGCGACAGCGCGCGCTTGCAGCAATCGGTGCAGGCTTCGGTTGAGCAGGTGCACGCGGCGATTGGTCTGGCGACCCAGGCGGCTGCGCATCAGGCGCAGGGCGCGCAGGCTGTGCGTGGGCGAGTCGAAACGATTCATGCACAGGCCGAGAAGGCGGCGCAGGCGGTGGTGGAGACCACGGCGAGCGGCAAGGTGCTGGATGGTTTGGCGGCGCAGCTGAAGGCGAGTCTGGGGCAGTTCAGGGCTTGAGGTTGTTTGGGCGGGCCTCTTCGCGAGCAGGCTCGCTCCCACATAGATCGCGTTCCTCTGATGGGACTCGGTCAGAATGTGGGAGCGAGCCTGCTCGCGAAAGCGGCATCAGCGGCTCAGATACATCCGGGTCGTCAGCAAATAAACCGGCAGCCCCGATACCAAAATCAGCAACGCCGCATAAGGCGCCGCTGCCGCAAACTCGACATTCGCGGTATGCGCCCAGACCTCGGTCGCCAACGTGTTCAGCCCGGTCGGACTCAACAGTAGCGTCGCCGTCAATTCCTTCATCGCATCCAGAAACACCAGTGCAAACGCCGCGCCCAATGCCGGGAAGATGATCGGCAACGTCACCCGGCAAAACGCCGTGAACGACGAAGCGCCCAGCGTCCGCGCAGCCTCTTCCAGTTGCGGTGCCGCCTTGTTCAGTGCCGTGCGAATCGGCGCCTGCGCCAATGGCAGAAACAGCAGCGCATAAGCGATCAGCAGCAGCCCCGACGTCTGATAAAGTGCCGGCACGTAATGCAGGGCGAAATACACCAGCGTCAACGCAATCACCAATCCTGGCAGTGCATGCAGCAGATATGGCAAGCGTTCGGCCCAGATCGCCAGTTGGCCTTTGTAACGCACCACCAGCAAGCCGACCGGCACGGCCAGCACCAGGCACAATGCCGCACCGCCAAGAGAAAGCGCCAAAGACGAGAGCAGCGCTTCAGTAATTGCGGCCACCGGAAAAGCCGCCGACGAACCGACCGCGAGCCAATACGCCAGCATCCCCAGTGGAATCCCGCTGCCGACAATCGCCAGCATCAGGCAATACAGCTGACCGACTGCTGCCCATGGTCCGAGTCGAACCTGTTCAGCCTGCCGCGCCGCGCCTTGCCCGGTGCGCACGTGCCGGCCTTTGCCGCGTACGCGCAGTTCCAGCCACAGCAACACCAGGCACAGCGCCAGCAATACGGCCGACAGCATCGCCGCGTTTGCATTGCTGAATTCCAGTTCGAATTGCTGATAGATCGCGGTGGTGAAGGTTTGCAGGCCGATGATCGACAGTGCGCCGAACTCCACCAGCATGTGCAAAGCAATCAGCAGCGAACCTGCCAGCAACGATGGCCAGAGCAGCGGCAAGGTGACGCGGAAGAACACGCCCCAGCGATTCTGTCCAAGGGTTCGCGCGGACTCTTCAAGGGAGGGATCGAGATTGCGCAGGGTTGCCGCTACCGGCAGAAAGATCAGCGGGTACTTCGACAGGCTCATCACCAGAATCGCCCCGCCAAGCCCTTCGAACTGCGCGCTCAAAGAGACCCAAGTGAAACTGCTGACGAATGCTGGTACTGCGAACGGCAGGCACAGAATCACGCCCCACAGGCGTCGCCCCGGCAAGTTGCTGCGCTCCAGCAGCCAGGCCAGCGACAGGCCGATCACGCCGCAGGTGATCGTCACGCCCACCATCAATGCCAGAGTGTTGCGCAGCAGGCCGAACACATACGGGCGCCACAGCAAGTGCAAGGCCTCGGCCCAGCCGGCCTGCCAGGCTTTGAGCCCGACATAGGCCAGCGGCAACAGGCTCAGTACCACCAGCAGCAACACCGGCAGCACCAGCCAGATCGATGGCCGTTTGCGCCTTGGCACGTAACCCCCGCGCGCGGCGGGGGCGGATAACGATGCGGTCATCAGTTCAAGCCAACTTCACGTTCCAGTTCCAGCGCTTCTTCGGCATTGCCCAGATCGGCCGGAGTGACGTTCGGCGCTTCCAGTTCGCTGAACGGCTTGAGCCCGCGATCCGATTCCATGCCTTTGTGCAGAGGGTACTCGGCGGTGGTCTGAGTGATCACGCGCTGGCCTTCTTCGCTGGCCATGTAGGCGAGGAATTGCTGGGCTTCTTTTGGATGTTTGCTGGATTTCAGCACGGCAGCGCTCGATACAGTGATCAAGCCGCCGACGTCGCCGCCGGTGAAGTAATGCAGCTTCGAATCCAGTTTGCCTTTCTCGCGTTGCAGGGCGAACCAGTAGTAATTGTTCACCAGTACGGTGGCGACTTCGCCGTTTTCCACGGCTTTGAGGGCGACCATGTTGTTGCTGTAGGTCTTGCCGAAGGCGCGCAGGCCGGTGAGCCATTCTTCGGCGGCGTCGCGACCGTGCATCTTGATGATCGCCACGGCCTGTTCCTGGAAGGCGCCGCTGGTCGGTACGAAACCGACTTTGCCTTGCCACTGCGGATCGGAGAATTCCATCACCGATTTCGGCAGGTCTTTTTCATCGACCAGTTTCGGGTTGTAGGCGACCACACGAACGCGCGCCGTTACGCCAATCCAGGTGCCGTTACCGGCGACGTATTTTTCCGGCAAAACCGCCAAAGTGGCGTCGTCGGTCTTGGCCAGCAAGCCCAGTTCGCCAAGATTGTTCAATGGCGGCGACTCTTCGGTGTAGATCACGTCTGCAGGGGAGCGGTCGCCTTCTTCGATGACCTGGCTGGCGAGTTGATTGCTGCTGCCTTTGCGCACATTGACGTGAATGCCGGTCTTGGCTTCGAAGGCTTTGGCGATCGCGTCGCCGACTTCCTTGTGCTGGCCGTTATAGAGCGTCAGGGAAACCGCATCGGCAGCCTGGGTGAGGGGAGTGGCGAGCGCCATGCCGAGGAGGGTGAAGGTCAAGCCTCGGCGCAGGGTATTTCGAAACGTCATTCGCAGGGTTCCTCACTGTCGCATTGCAAAAACTTGCAACAATGATAAACGATATTGTTTCTCAAGTGCGCCTTGCGGTGGGGCTGGCCTTTTGATAGGCGGGGTGGTGATGGATTTCTGGAGGCCAGAAACGCAAAAACCCGCTTTCGCGGGTTTTTGTGAAATCCAAGGCCGTAACCTTGAATTTGAATTGGTGCCCAGAAGAAGACTCGAACTTCCACGACCGTAAGGTCACCAGCACCTGAAGCTGGCGTGTCTACCAATTTCACCATCTGGGCAATCATCGTTAGCGTTGCCGCTGTTGATGTGGCGCACTATACGGAGCGCCTTTTGATCTGTAAACCCCTGATTTAATTTTAATAAATCAGTTTTAAGAAAACCCGGGCTTAGAATGCAAAAAACCCGCTTTCGCGGGTTTTGTGTGAGCCTTGAAACTGATCTAGTCTCAAGCTCGAAATTGGTGCCCAGAAGAAGACTCGAACTTCCACGACCGTAAGGTCACCAGCACCTGAAGCTGGCGTGTCTACCAATTTCACCATCTGGGCAGTATCGGCTACGCTGTGCGTCGTCGATGGCGCGCACTATACGGAGCGTCTTTTTAACTGTAAACCCCTGTCAGCAAAAAACATGATTTTTTTTACCAGCGGTGGTCAAAACGGCTTTCCAGCTTCGATACAAGGCCTCAGTTGGGCCTTATAGAGTCGGAAATTTCCCGTTTCATGGCGCCTATGCCAAACTAACCCGCATATAGACAAGGTGAAAACTCTCTAATGGCCGATTGGCAGTCCCTCGATCCCGAGGCCGCTCGTGAAGCGGAAAAATACGAAAACCCTATTCCTAGCCGCGAACTGATCCTGGCGCACCTCGCCGATCGGGGTTCGCCTGCTGCCCGCGAGCAACTGGTCGAAGAGTTTGGTCTGACCACAGAAGACCAGATCGAAGCCCTGCGCCGCCGCCTTCGCGCCATGGAGCGCGACGCACAACTGATCTACACCCGTCGCGGTACGTACGCGCCGGTAGACAAGCTCGACCTGATCCTCGGCCGCATCAGCGGTCACCGTGACGGTTTCGGCTTCCTGGTGCCGGATGATGGCAGCGACGACCTGTTCATGAGCCCGGCGCAAATGCGTCTGGTGTTCGATGGCGATCGTGCGTTGGCCCGTGTTTCCGGTCTCGACCGTCGCGGTCGCCGTGAAGGCGTTATCGTTGAAGTGGTGTCGCGCGCTCACGAAACCATCGTCGGCCGCTACTTCGAAGAGGGCGGCATCGGCTTCGTCGTCGCGGACAATCCGAAGATTCAGCAAGAAGTGCTGGTCACCCCGGGTCGTAACGCCAACGCGCAGATCGGTCAGTTCGTCGAGGTGAAAATCACCCACTGGCCGACGCCGCGCTTCCAGCCGCAAGGCGATGTGGTCGAAGTGGTCGGCAACTACATGGCGCCGGGCATGGAAATCGACGTTGCCCTGCGCACCTACGATATCCCGCACGTCTGGCCTGAAGCGGTTCTGAAAGAAGCCGCCAAGCTCAAGCCGGAAGTCGAAGAAAAAGACAAAGAGAAGCGCGTCGACCTGCGCCATCTGCCGTTCGTCACCATCGACGGCGAAGATGCCCGCGACTTCGACGATGCTGTTTATTGCGAAGCCAAACCGGGCAAGCTGCGCCTGTTCTCCGGCGGCTGGAAGTTGTACGTGGCGATTGCCGACGTTTCCAGCTACGTGAAAATCGGTTCGGCGCTGGACAACGAAGCGCAAGTGCGCGGCAACTCGGTGTACTTCCCCGAGCGCGTCGTGCCGATGTTGCCTGAGCAACTGTCCAACGGCCTGTGCTCGCTGAACCCGCACGTCGATCGTCTGGCCATGGTTTGCGAGATGACCATCTCCAAGTCCGGCGAGATGACTGACTACTGCTTCTATGAAGCGGTGATCCATTCCCACGCTCGTCTGACGTACAACAAAGTCAGCGCGATGCTGGAAACGCCGAAAATCACCGAGGCGCGTCAGCTTCGCGGTGAGTACAACGACGTTCTGCCGCACCTCAAGCAGCTGTATGCGCTGTACAAGGTTCTGCTCGCTGCTCGTCACGTCCGTGGCGCGATCGATTTCGAAACGCAGGAAACCCGAATCATCTTCGGTACCGAGCGCAAGATTGCCGAAATCCGTCCGACCACCCGTAACGACGCGCACAAGCTGATCGAAGAATGCATGCTGGCGGCCAACGTGGCCACTGCCGAATTCCTCAAGAAGCACGAAATTCCTGCGCTGTACCGCGTTCACGACGGCCCGCCACCGGAGCGTCTGGAAAAACTGCGTGCGTTCCTCGGTGAGCTCGGCCTGTCCCTGCACAAAGGCAAGGACGGCCCGTCGCCGAAGGACTATCAGGCCTTGCTGGCGAGCATCAAGGACCGTCCGGATTTCCATCTGATCCAGACCGTGATGCTGCGCTCGCTGAGCCAAGCGGTGTACAGCGCTGACAACCAGGGTCACTTCGGCCTGAATTACGAAGCCTATACCCACTTCACTTCGCCGATCCGTCGTTACCCGGACCTGCTCACGCACCGCGCAATCCGCAGCGTGATCCATTCGAAACAGGACACCCCGCACGTTCGTCGTGCCGGCGCGATGACCATTCCGAAGGCGCGTATCTATCCGTACGACGAAGCAGCGCTTGAGCAGCTCGGCGAGCAGTGCTCGATGAGCGAGCGCCGTGCCGACGAAGCGACCCGCGACGTGGTGAACTGGCTCAAGTGCGAGTTCATGAAGGATCGCGTGGGTGAGTCGTTCCCGGGCGTGATCACCGCCGTGACCGGTTTTGGTTTGTTCGTCGAACTGACCGATATCTACGTCGAAGGCCTGGTGCACGTCACCGCGCTGCCGGGCGATTACTACCACTTCGACCCTGTGCATCACCGCCTGGCGGGCGAGCGCACCGGTCGTAGCTTCCGCCTCGGCGATACCGTTGAAGTGCGCGTGATGCGCGTTGACCTCGACGAGCGCAAGATCGACTTCGAGATGGCCGAAAAAACCATCAGCGCGCCGATCGGTCGGAAAAAGCGTGGTGCTGAAACTGCCGCACCGGCCGCGAAGGAAAAAGCCGAAGCAGCGCCAGCGAAAACCGCTGGTCGTCGCCCTGCTAAAGAGAAAGCTGCCGAAGCCTATCGCCCAAGCGACGCCGTGGCGAAAAACGCCGAGCTGCGCAAAAGCCGTGAAATGAAGAAAGCGCTGCTTTCCGACGCGAAAAACGGTGGTAAAGCGGCGTCCGGGGGAAAGACCGGACGGTCGGCGCCTGAAAAGGCCTCCGGCGGCAAGCCAGCGAAACCGAGCAAACACCGTAAGGGCCCGCCAAAAGCGGGTTCCGCTCCAGCCAAAAGTGGCGGGGCACGTAAACCGAAGGCGAAGTCATGAGTCAGTTGGAAAAAATCTACGGCGTTCACGCGGTAGAAGCGTTGCTGCGTCACCACCCGAAACGCGTCAAGCAGATCTGGCTGGCGGAAAGCCGCAACGATCCGCGCGTGCAGACTCTGGTTGAACTGGCCAACGAAAATCGTGTCCAGGTCGGCCAGGCCGAACGTCGCGAAATGGATGCCTGGGTTGAAGGCGTGCATCAGGGCGTAGTCGCGGAAGTCAGCCCGAGCCAGGTCTGGGGCGAAGCAATGCTCGATGAGCTGCTTGATCGCACTGAAGGCGCGCCGCTGTTGCTGGTGCTCGACGGTGTGACCGACCCGCACAACCTCGGCGCTTGCCTGCGCTCGGCCGATGCGGCCGGTGCGCTGGCGGTGATCGTGCCGAAAGACAAATCGGCAACTTTGACCCCGGTCGTGCGTAAAGTCGCTTGCGGCGCGGCGGAAGTGATTCCGTTGGTGGCGGTGACCAACCTCGCCCGTACTCTGGAAAAACTTCAGCAGCGCGGTCTGTGGATTGTCGGTACGGCGGGTGAGGCCGAGGTCAGCATTTATGACCAGGATCTGACCGGGCCGACCATCCTGATCATGGGCGCCGAAGGCAAAGGTATGCGTCGCCTGACTCGCGAACACTGCGACTATCTGGTGAAGCTGCCGATGGCCGGTAGCGTCAGCAGTCTGAACGTATCCGTAGCCACTGGCGTTTGCCTGTTTGAAGCACAGCGTCAGCGCGGTGCAAAAGCCAAGGCTGCCGCGAAGAAATCCTGAGTCGTACTCGGTTCAAATGTGGGAGCGAGCTTGCTCGCGAAAGCGGAGTGTCAGTCGATATAAATGTTGCCTGACAAACTGCATTCGCGAGCAAGCTCGCTCCCACAGTGTTTTATGGTGTGGCATAAATGGGTGGTTGTTCAAATAATCACCAATTGCCTTGCACCTCTTCTGTCCCTTCTCTACAATTGCGCCCCTTGCTGTGACGGCAGGCACGCATGTGCCCCGCGCCAGCAAGTCCATAAGTGTCATTCACTCCTTGTCTGACCGTTTTTGAGCGGCAGGCTACAACCCGTAAGGAGCATTCATGCGTCATTACGAAATCATCTTTTTGGTCCACCCGGATCAAAGCGAGCAAGTCGGCGGCATGGTTGAGCGTTACACCAAGCTGATCGAAGAAGACGGCGGCAAAATCCACCGTCTGGAAGATTGGGGCCGTCGTCAACTGGCCTACGCAATCAACAATGTTCACAAGGCTCACTACGTGATGCTGAACGTTGAGTGCACTGGCAAGGCCCTGGCCGAGCTGGAAGACAACTTCCGCTACAACGATGCAGTGATCCGTAACCTGGTCATCCGTCGCGACGAAGCCGTTACTGGCCAGTCCGAGATGCTCAAGGCTGAAGAAAACCGCAGTGAGCGCCGTGAGCGTCGCGACCGTCCTGAGCACGAAGGCGCTGATAGCGCTGATAGTGATGACAGCGACAACAGCGATAACGCTGACGAGTAATCCACGGACCTTTTAAGGAGCCTATCAAATGGCACGTTTCTTCCGTCGTCGTAAATTCTGCCGCTTCACCGCTGAAGACGTGAAAGAGATCGATTACAAAGATCTCAACACTCTGAAAGCCTACGTATCCGAGACCGGCAAAATCGTTCCAAGCCGCATCACCGGTACCAAAGCTCGTTATCAGCGTCAGCTGGCCACCGCTATCAAGCGCGCCCGCTTCCTGGCCCTGCTGGCCTACACCGACAGCCACGGCCGCTGAGACCGGGCAGTCGACAAGTAGCAAAGGATTGAATGCATGCGTGCCTTAGCTGAGTTCATCATGCGAGGCCGTATGCAGGCCACTCTCGTGGTGGCCGGATGTGCAACATTGCCGTTGTTGTATTGGTTGGGCGCTGCCGCCGGGAGCCTTGTGCTGCTGCGGCGCGGACTGACGGACGCCCTGGGTGTTCTGTCTCTGGGGCTGCTGCCGGCATTGATCTGGTGGCTGTATGCCGATGACCCACGGGCACTTCTGGTGCTGCTGGGGTCTTCGGGACTTGCGTTGGTTTTGCGCGCAAGTGAGTCCTGGGTTCGCACGCTGCTTGTCAGCGTAGTGATTGGAGTGGTGTTTTCAGTGGTGCTCGGGGCAGCGTTTGCGGCCCAGATCGAGATGCTCGCGCAGGCCTTGATAAAGGTCATGCCGGCGCTTCTCGGTGAGACCTACAAGCAATTGTCGGTCGATGAGCAAGCGCGTTTCGCGTCCCTGATCGCACCAGTCCTGACCGGACTGATTGCGGCGTTGTTGCAAATCGTCAGCGTGCTGAGCCTGATTGTCGGGCGGCATTGGCAGGCGTTGTTGTACAACCCGGGTGGTTTTGGTCGCGAGTTTCGCGCCATCCGGATCCCGCTGGGGCCGGCGATGTTACTGCTGGCGTTGATGCTTCTGTGCCCGAATCTCGGTGCACAGATGGCCATGTTGACGCCGTTGTGCAGTGTACCGCTGGTGTTCGCCGGACTTGCCCTGATTCACGGGCTGGTCGGGCAGAAGCGACTGGCCGGTTTCTGGCTGGTGGGGTTGTACGTCACGCTGCTGTTGTTCATGCAGCTGATCTATCCGTTGCTCGTGGTCCTGGCCATTGTCGACAGCCTGATTGATTTTCGCGGTCGTCACGTGTCGAAAGACACCGATAACGCGAACGGTGAAGGTTAAAAGTTAAGAGGATTTCCACATGCAACTGATCCTTCTGGAAAAAATCGCCAACCTGGGCAACCTGGGCGACAAAGTAAACGTTAAGGCCGGTTACGGCCGTAACTACCTGCTGCCTTTCGGCAAAGCTACCGCTGCGACCGCTGCCAACCTGGCTGCGTTCGAAGAGCGTCGTGCTGAGCTGGAAAAAGCTGCCGCAGACCGTAAAGCATCGGCTGAAAGCCGTGCTGCCCAACTGGCCGAGCTGGAAGTGACCATCACTGCCACCGCTGGCGACGAAGGCAAGCTGTTCGGTTCGATCGGTACTCACGACATCGCTGACGCACTGACCGCCTCCGGCGTTGAAGTTGCGAAAAGCGAAGTTCGTCTGCCGAACGGCACCATCCGCAACGTGGGTGAATTCGACGTGGCTGTGCACCTGCACGCCGAAGTTGAAGCCACCGTACGCGTTGTCGTGGTAGCAGCTTAAGCAACACTGATCGGCTGGCGGCTTGTCCGTCAGACGGTTAACATCGGGCACGATCCTGTTTACAGGTCGTGCCCTTTGTCTTTCTGAATTCCCTGTTTTTCCAAACAACACAAGTGGCCATGAACGATATCTCCGCTCCCGAGCAATACGATCTGCAAACCGCTGCCCTGAAGGTGCCGCCGCATTCCATCGAAGCCGAACAGGCTGTACTCGGTGGTCTGATGCTGGACAACAACGCCTGGGAACGCGTGCTCGATCAAGTCTCCGACGGCGATTTCTATCGACATGACCACCGTCTGATTTTCCGGGCGATCGCCAAACTGGCCGATCAGAACATGCCGATCGACGTCGTGACCCTGTCCGAACAACTGGACAAAGAAGGTCAGACCTCGCAGGTCGGCGGTCTCGGTTACCTTGGCGAACTGGCGAAAAACACGCCGTCCGTCGCCAACATCAAGGCTTATGCGCAGATCGTTCGCGAACGAGCGACCTTGCGTCAGTTGATCGGCATCAGCACCGAAATCGCCGACAGCGCCTTCAACCCGGAAGGCCGCACCGCCGCCGAGATTCTCGATGAAGCCGAACGGCAGATCTTCCAGATCGCCGAGGCCAGGCCAAAAACCGGTGGCCCGGTGGGTGTGAACGATTTGCTGACCAAGGCCATCGATCGCATCGACACCTTGTTCAACACCGACAACGCCATCACCGGCCTGTCCACCGGCTACACCGACCTCGACGAGAAGACCAGCGGCCTGCAGCCGTCCGACTTGATCATCGTCGCCGGCCGTCCGTCGATGGGTAAAACCACCTTCGCGATGAACCTGGTGGAAAACGCCGTGTTGCGCAGCGAGAAGGCGGTTCTGGTGTACTCCCTCGAGATGCCAGGTGAATCGCTGATCATGCGTATGCTTTCCTCGCTGGGGCGTATCGACCAGACCAAGGTGCGTTCCGGTCAACTGGAAGACGATGACTGGCCGCGCCTGACTTCTGCGGTCAACCTGCTCAACGACCGCAAGCTGTTCATCGATGACACTGCCGGTATCAGCCCGTCGGAAATGCGTGCGCGGACCCGGCGTCTGGTGCGTGAACACGGCGACGTCGGCCTGATCATGATCGATTACCTGCAACTGATGCAGATCCCCGGTTCCAGCGGCGATAACCGGACCAACGAGATTTCCGAGATCTCGCGATCCCTGAAAGCGCTGGCCAAGGAATTCAACTGCCCGGTGGTGGCGCTGTCGCAGCTCAACCGCTCCCTCGAACAGCGCCCGAACAAGCGCCCGGTGAACTCCGACTTGCGGGAATCCGGAGCGATCGAGCAGGACGCCGACGTGATCATGTTCGTGTACCGCGACGAGGTGTATCACCCGGAGACCGAGCATAAAGGCATCGCCGAAATCATCATCGGCAAGCAGCGTAACGGCCCGATCGGTTTTATCCGCCTGGCGTTCATCGGCAAATACACCCGTTTTGAAAACCTTGCGCCCGGCAGCTACAACTTCGACGACGACGAATGAGTGTTGGCCGAAGTCATTCGGCCAACACCCGCTCTTGCGCTGTGTTACGTGCTTTCGCCCGCGGGTTCTTCGACGTTGTCGCGGGTCGCATGCCCGGCCAGTTCCAGCCGGGTCAGCGTTTCGATCAAGGCGGCTTCCTCGATCGCAAGCGGCGCTTGCAGCGCTCTGGATTGCGCGTCGTATTCGGCAAACGATAGTTCGTTGGCAGCGTAAGACTCATCGAGTGTCGCCTGGCGGTCCTGAAACGGCTGACGCTGAGCTTCGAACTGCGATTGGTATTTGTGGATAACAAACTCCTGCCAGAACTCTCTCGATAACAGAGCCTGAAATTCTTCGGGCGAGTTATCCAGTGCGATGATTTTTTCGTATGCGGCATCCATCTGTGCTTTTGACACATTGACCAGATGCCCGAAACCCATTCGCTCGGGCTGCCCCGGCAGTTGCAAACGGTCTTTCAGACCGTGGCGATAAAAAAGCCTGATTTCGACTTCTTCTGAGACATGCGGGGCTGGAAGCGCCTGAGCCTCCTGGCCCTGCCTGGATTCGAGGATGCTCGCCTCTCGTTGCGCAATGTCCGCCGATGCGATTTTGTCGACCTCATGCAAGCGAAACAAGGCCTTGGACAGTGCGGCAAGTTGCGGGCCTTGTGCTTGATCCCGAGCCAGGCTGCGAGCGTTATGCATCATCATCCGGGTTTCCAGATTGGCGAACGTGAAGGCTGCCCGATCGCAGCAGGCTGCCTCGCCTGACCGTTCGAACAGCTCGCTGCGCAGGCGTTCGGATTGCGGGTTGTTTTCGGTAATGCTGTCGATCAGTTTCCAGACCCGTTGCTGAAGGTCGTTATGGCCGGCGGGAACATGCAGCAGACGGGCAAGGGTATTGAACAGCCCGTCGGAGCCTTGCTGGTTACGCAGTGTTCGCCATTGGGCTCTTCGGGTTGACAGCAGATCGGTTGGCATCCCGACTGTCCAGCGAGTCATTGGGTTGTCGGTGGTGACTCGGCGCACAACAGGCGCGTGGCCGTCCGCCGTGTCGAGCAGGTTGTTCCGGCCGGTCAGCGGCATCTCTGCCTCAATCAGTCGGTCGTTGTAATGGTTCAGCCGGGTACGTGTCTGTGCCGACAGTGGATTGTCGGTGATGTTGGTCACGTTGTTGACGCGAGCCGTGTGTGCAAGTCGCTCGTCCGGCGGGGCAATGACGGAATCGGGGATTTCCTCGATCCGGTTGTTGCTCAGGTTAACGGTATCCAATAGGGGTTGATCGGCAATGCCGGCAGGAAAGGTGTCGATGCCTGTGTTGGCCAGATTGATTGAGCGCATGTCGATTATCCGGCTGAAATCCGGGGCGATGGCCAATTGTGGATTGTCATGCAGCCACAATGCTCGCAGTGTTGTGCGTTCTGACAAAGCGCGGGCGGTGTCGTCCGTCAGGACGATCTGGTTGTTCTGCAGAAACAGTCGGGTCAGTCCGTGCATTTCTCCAGCGGCGGGCGGCAATTCGCGCAGTTGATTGCGTGAAAGATCCAGCCAGCGTACGTGGCGAAAACGGGTCAGAAAGCCTTCCGGCGATGTGCTCAGGCCCATATTGCTCAGGTTGAGCGAGCCGACGTGACTGAAGTCTGCGTCGATATCCGGCAGGCTTTGCAGCCTCAGACCGCGCAGGTCCAGCTCAAGTCCGATGGGGGTCCTGTCATTGGCCAGTTTTTGCGGAGTTTCACGTCGCCAGCAACTGATGATCCGCTGGCTTGCCGTGGTGCGATCGTTGCGAGTCTCGGCGTTGATCAACACCTGATTCGCGCGAAGATAACCCTGACGGTTGCCACCTCCCGAAAAAACCCACGCGTCCAGATGGGTTTTCAGTGTGGTGAATTCTCGTTCGAGGCTGGCCAGCCTTGTACCGGCAGTGCCTTGGTCAAGGTTCCACAAATACTCTCTGCACTCCTTGATGCTTTTGTTCGGATAGAGACGGCGATATCGCTGCGCTCGAGAGTTGTCGCTATCGAAAGCAGCGGGATGCGCAGCGTCCAACAGTTGCGGGTGCGCAACGTGCACACGTCGCCAGTAGCCGTCGAACTTTCTCCAGTAACCTGATGGAAAATCATTGCCCTCCAGTAACGTCGCACCATTGATTCGAGCGATCGAGGCCAACTGCTCGGGAGCGGGGTTGATGTTTGCCTGCGGCACTTGCGTCAAATGGTTGTTGCGCAAATCAAGGCCCGCCAAAGCAGTTTTGCCCAGCAGGCCAGTCGGCCACTGATCGATTCCCGTGCTGTTCAAGTCAAGGCTTGTCAGCCCGGACATGGCGCTGAAGTCGGGGGGCGTTTTCAGCGGGTTCTGCGAAAGATTGACGATCTGCAGCCGGCTCAGGGTGCTCAGTGCTGCAGCACTTTGCGCATCCAGCTCAAGATTGTTGGCGCTCAGATCCAGTCGGGTCAGCTTGTTCATATCGTTCACGCTGGCTGGCAGCTGTTGAAGATTGGAACGGTTGATGGACAGGCTTTCCAGATTGGTAAAGTTGGCCAGGAAGGTGTCGCCGCTATCCGACCAGTTCATTTCTTGCAGATCGAGCATCCGGACATGACTGAAATCCGCCGTCAGGGCGGGCAGTGGTCCACTGCCGGGCGGAAGTCTGAGCATTTCCCCCGACTCCCGTAGCCAGCAGGCCTTGATGATTCTGGCGACACGTTGCGGTGCCCATCGTCTTGCAGTGGCCGCGTCGATGGAGCCCTGGTATTGATGGCCGGCGACATAATCTTCCAGCTGCGTTTCAAGCAGCTCGAAATCCTGCAGGCGGCGAGTCAGTTCCTGATCTCCCAACTGCAGAACATAATCCTTCGCCGCTTGCGCATCCTTGCCCGGGTACATCCGCTGCACCGCGCTCAGCTGGGGAATGTTTTCGACCAGCCTGAGACCCTGTGGATGAGCAGAGCCAGACAGTGCAGGATGATCCGCAGCGAGGCGGCGCCAATACAGTTCCAGGGTTTTCCAATAGCCGGGAGCAAAGGCGTTGCCCTCAATAAGGGTGACGCCGTTAAGTCTGACGGTGGCCTCGAGCTGCGCGGCGGGGGGATTGAGCAGCGTCTGGGGTACTTCCTGCAATTGGTTATTGCGCAAATCGACGATTTGCAGACCGGTCTGGTGGCGCAAACCTGTTGGCCACTGATCCAGTTGCGAATTGCTCAGGTTCAACACTTTCAACCCGGTCAGCGCGCTGAAGTCGGGCGTCATGCTCAGCGGATTGTTCGACAGGTTGATGGTTTCAAGATTGCTGAGAGACGTGAGTGCAGCGGCGCTTGGTGTGTCCAGCCGGATCCGGTTGGCACTCAAATCCAATGTTCTGAGGTCGCCCATCTGCGCGACGGCTGCCGGCAGTTTATCCAGCGTGGCGCGGGTGACCGTCAATTGCTCCAGGCGCGAGAATCCGCTGAGAAAAGTGTCGGCTGCGGGCGTCCAGGTAATGGAGTCCAGAGACAGTTCCCGGACATGACTGAAATCAGCCTGCAATGCCGGCAGGGGGCCGCTGCCAGGCTCAAGCTTCAATGACGTCCCGGTCTCTCGGCGAAAGCAGCGTTTTATTTCGTGGGTGACGTGTTCTGCCCAGTCTTTTGCTATTGCTGGCGTCGAAGATGATTCTTTGCTCCAGAGCGTCAGTTGATGCTTGAGCGTTTTGTATTCGGTTTCGCGTCGACTCAACCCGCCTTCGATGTCGCTGCCCAGCGAGCGGATGTAAGCGCCAATCTGTTCCTCACTCATGGCGCGGAACAGCCTCTTTGCGCGAGCGTGTGGACTGCGCAGCCGATTGATGATGGCGGCAACCCGGTCTGCCAATTGTCGATGAGCCGTGCGTGTGTGCCCGCCACCGGGCCGGGGCAATCCACCACTGCCTGGCGCGGCCGACGTAGACGGGGCTGGTTGGGGGCGTTCCTGTGGGTGCCAGAGACCGCTTTCGGTGTCACGCAGCAGCACCGGGCCGAGCGCTTCCAGATCGGTTGATAAGCGGGCTCGATACTGTCGGGTCTGCGTGTCGACTCCGACAAGCACCGTGCCGCCGTTGGGGACATCGACGTAACGTCGCCCCCTGTGTACCCGGAAACCCTCAGCGTTTGGACCTTGCAGGTCAGCGGGGGTGGCAATCCAGTAATGTTCCAGTGGCCATTGCTCACGCGTGATCGCGGCTATTGGTGGCGCTGACTCACTGATCGTTACCGCCGGTATTGGCGCGATGCTATCGAGGCTGGCGTCGCTCGCGGGTCTGCCGAGACCTTCACGGTTCAGCGTTCCTCGTGAGCTCGATGGGCCGAAATCGACATGCGGTGGTGTCTCGGGCCTTGCTGTTTCCGATCCTTGCCGGGTCGGTCGTACGGGGCTTTCAACGGTGCCTTTGAGAGGCAGTCGTGGTGACATTTTTTCTTCCTTGCAGGTTTGCTATCAGGGCCCGCGAACGGGCGCCGACGGCGTTCGGCGTCATTGCCTGGTGGTTGTCACAGGGTCGCAAGCGCGGCGCTCAGGCGTGGTCCTTTACTCGGTAAGCGCTGCGGCGTTGTCTGCCAATGTGAATATTTTGTGCGCTGTTTTGCCATCGAACCTCTCTCGCCAGATCGGCACATGCACCAGACCGGCCAGTTCATCGCGGCGCTGCGACTCGATCCCGCGTTTGCTCTGTTCCAGGGTTTTCAGGTGGCTGCCCTTGATAGTGAAGTTCAGCGGGTGGCTGTCCTGCTTGTCATAGTGGAAGTGGGCTTGCCACAAGGGTCCGCCGTCAGCGCGATCAGCGATGGCGTAAACGTCGAGGAATGACTTGTCCTTGCCTTTGCCCAACGCCTTGCGATCAACGGTCTTGCTCACATTGAGCTCGGCGCGATCCAGCAGATAATTCAGGCGCATGATGTCCAGCACGTCTTTGTTCTTGTACATCCGCACCAGAATCTCTTGCCCTTGGCTGGTCAATGAGTCGGCTGCGGTTCGCAGGCGTGCGGCCAAATCGATGAGCCCTCTATCTTCGCCCTCGCTTGCGTGGTTCTCCAGCCGTCTGGCCTGCTCGTTGAGCAAATCGCTTTCCTTGCCCAGACTTTCGATGATCTCTGTCGGGTTGGTTTTTCTGGCTTCCTGGGCGCTCGCATCGAGCATGTGATTCTCATGGCTGGCCAGTAAGCGGATTGCCTCTGCGACCAGTTGCGAGCGTGGTACGCGGACAATCGGCGGGAGCACCGGCAGCCATTCGTCTTGTCTTTTTTCGTAGCGCCTGGGCGGTGAGTCTGGCCGCAACGGGTCGGGAACCTTGATGATGATGCTCCCGTCCGGGGCGGTTTCAGTCTCCCCGACCAGTACCCTGTAAGTGCCGTGCTGACGGGTTCGGAACATCTTCTTGGCGGGGGCGGGACGGCTTGTATCGGCGTAGACCGGTTGCGTCGGAATGAAGTCGAAATCAATGTCCTGGTCGAGGCTCGGCAGATCGGATCGGCGCATCGAAACGTCAAGAATTTCAGTCAGTTTGCCTTCGATTTTCTTCTCGATGGGATCGATCAGAGCAATGATCTCCTCAAGGTATTGGCTCCTCGGGCTTTGCGAGCTCAGCAGCATCTCAAAGCGGCTACGGTCTCCTTTCAACTGATCAATAGCCAGCAGCAGCGCCATGGGATGCTCGCGCTCTGGAACATTGCCCAGATCCCCGGTAATCAGGTCGAGGGCTGATAGCGAGGGCATGGTCGTGTCTGGCGGCTGGTCGGGAGTGCCGGCAAACAGGTGCACATAAAGAGCCAGTTTGTTGAAGTTGATGCGATCCGTTGCGGGTACCTGCCGGCCGAGTTCAGTCAGTTGCGCGGCCGCACCGGGAGACGCTTTTCTGATCTGCTCCATCACCACCTGGCGCTCGTCGAGAATCTTCAGTTTCTTGTTCAGGTGAGTGATGATTTTCCTGCAATTGTCGGCACTCATGTCTGTCACCTCAGGCCTGGTTCTGAGGTCCATGACGGCCATGAGCCTGTTGAGGTATTCGACGCGCTCTATCCGGAAAGTGTGCAGTTCTTCCTTGAATAGCCCGCCTGCCTTGAGGATGGTCATCCAGTCCTTGTTGTCGACGAGCGACTGAACAAAGGCCGTTTGTTTTCTGATGTGCTTGAGCAAATGCACCTCAACGGCGACCAGGGCCGAGGTCCTGGCGGGGCCATCCGCCTGTTGTCGGGCCCGATTCCAGAGGGCGTCGTACTGCGTGGATGATTCGATCAGGGCGGTGTGGGCATTCTGGAAGGGTTCATAGCGTTGCATCAGGAGGGCCATTTTGGCCTGCGTCGAGTCATTGCGGGGCATGCCACCCCTCAGCCCCGTAAGCACAGAAACCCAGACGTTTGCCTCGTTGCGAGTGATCGCCCGGGTTTCGCCGCTGCGACTGGCGCGGTAGATGTTCGCGCTGTCGGTGGCCACCGGATCCCTGGGGTTAACGATACGCCACACCTTGTACGCCGGGCTCGACGCATCGAGATCTTGCATCACCTGATACGCGTGGTTGTGGATGATCACGTAGAGCTTGCCGTCGTGGCGAAACAAACCATCGCTGCCGGGCTCGGCTGTGCGTAAATCCAGATCAGTGCGAAACGGCTGAAGACGTGCGTCGGTGAGCGGAACGTTGCCGGCGTCAACATCATTGAGTGGGTGCCAGACCCCGCTGTCGACGTCGCGTAACAGCAGCGGCCCAGAGGGGTGCAGTTCGCTCGATAGCCGGGCCCGGTACAGTCCCGTGTCCGGCTGCACTGCGACCAGAACGATGCCGCCATCGGGGACGTCGACGTACAGCCGTTTGTTGTACACCCTGAATCCTTCGCTGTCGGCAGGCGGCAGTTTTGCCGTGGTACTGACCCAGTAATGCTTTAGCGGCTGATCGGTGACGAGACGGACTTCAGCGGGGGCTGGGGTCGGGCGAATCATGACAGTCGCTGCTGGCAGGATCGCATCGGGATCTTCGGCACCGGGTGGCGGGGTCCGCGGTTTCGGGGTTTCGCCATGAAGCCACGGATCTAGGCCTTTGCGGGCCGGCGTATCTGGCGTCCTTGTGTCGCCGTCCACCGGTCGATTCGAGCGGATATGGACGTCCACGTCCACGTAGGCGGTGCCATTGCGAGGCGGTTTTACTGCCATGTTTCTTCATCCTTGAAAAAGTGGCGGCTGCAGCACCCGTTCATCGAGTATTGCAAGGCATTCAGCGTCATTGCCGCTGTCTGGCGGGTTGAAAGTCACCGGAGATTTTCTGCTCGAAGTGCGCAGAGCGGGTTGTCGTTAGAAACCGACCATTGCCGTCGGAATTGGTCAAAATTTGTGCTATATTCCGCGCCCGCGATTTTTCACTTCAACACCGGTCGTCGACATGCAAGCAGCCAAGCCGTTATTTGACTATCCAAAATATTGGGCCGAATGTTTCGGGCCAGCGCCATTCCTGCCGATGAGCAGGGAGGAGATGGATCAGCTTGGCTGGGATTCGTGCGACATCATCATTGTTACCGGTGATGCCTACGTCGATCACCCGTCGTTCGGCATGGCGATCATTGGCCGGCTGCTGGAGTCCCAGGGCTTCCGCGTCGGGATCATCGCCCAGCCGAACTGGCAGTCCAAAGACGACTTCATGAAGCTCGGCGAGCCGAACCTGTTCTTCGGGGTTGCGGCGGGCAACATGGACTCGATGATCAACCGCTACACAGCGGACAAGAAAATCCGTTCCGATGACGCTTACACGCCAGGCGGTATGGCCGGTAAGCGTCCGGATCGCGCGAGCCTGGTTTACAGTCAGCGCTGCAAGGAAGCCTACAAGCATGTACCGATCGTCCTTGGCGGCATCGAAGCTTCCCTGCGCCGCATTGCGCACTATGACTACTGGCAGGATCGTGTGCGTAACTCGATCCTGATCGACGCCAGCGCCGACATTCTGCTGTACGGCAACGCCGAGCGCGCGATTGTCGAAGTCGCCCAGCGTCTGTCCTACGGCCACAAGATCGAAGACATCACCGACGTGCGCGGCACCGCGTTCATTCGTCGCGATACGCCGAAAGACTGGTACGAAGTCGACTCCACGCGTATCGATCGTCCGGGCAAGGTCGACAAGATCATCAACCCGTACGTGAACACTCAGGACACTCAGGCATGCGCCATCGAGCAGGAAAAAGGTCCGGTTGAAGATCCGCAGGAAGCCAAGGTCGTGCAGATCCTGGCCAGCCCGCGCATGACCCGCGACAAGACCGTGATTCGTCTGCCATCGGTTGAAAAGGTCCGTGGCGACGCCGTTCTGTATGCCCACGCCAACCGCGTGCTGCACCTCGAGACCAACCCGGGCAACGCCCGTGCGCTGGTGCAGAAACACGGCGAAGTCGATGTCTGGTTCAACCCGCCGCCGATTCCGATGACCACTGAAGAAATGGACTACGTGTTCGGCATGCCTTACGCCCGTGTTCCGCACCCGGCGTACGGCAAGGAGAAGATCCCGGCCTACGACATGATCCGTTTCTCGGTGAACATCATGCGTGGCTGCTTCGGCGGCTGCACCTTCTGCTCGATCACCGAGCACGAAGGCCGGATCATCCAGAACCGTTCCGAAGAGTCGATCATTCGCGAAATCGAAGAGATCCGCGACAAGGTGCCGGGCTTCACCGGCGTCATTTCCGACCTCGGCGGCCCGACTGCGAACATGTACCGCATCGCCTGCAAAACACCGGAAATCGAATCCGCGTGCCGCAAGCCGTCCTGCGTGTTCCCGGGCATCTGCCCGAACCTCAACACCGACCACTCGTCGCTGATTCAGCTGTACCGCAGCGCCCGTGCGTTGCCGGGTGTGAAGAAAATCCTGATCGCTTCTGGCCTGCGCTACGACCTCGCGGTCGAGTCGCCGGAGTACGTCAAAGAGCTGGTGACCCACCACGTCGGCGGTTACCTGAAGATCGCCCCGGAACACACCGAGGAAGGTCCGCTCAACCAGATGATGAAACCGGGCATCGGCAGCTATGACAAGTTCAAGCGCATGTTCGAGAAGTACACCAAGGAAGCGGGCAAAGAGCAGTACCTGATTCCGTACTTCATCGCCGCCCACCCGGGCACCACCGACGAAGACATGATGAACCTCGCGCTGTGGCTCAAGGGCAACGGCTTCCGCGCCGACCAGGTGCAGGCGTTCTACCCGTCGCCGATGGCCACCGCCACCGCGATGTACCACTCGGGCAAGAACCCACTGCGCAAGGTCACTTACAAGAGTGATGGCGTGACTATCGTCAAGAGCGAAGAGCAGCGTCGTCTGCACAAGGCGTTCTTGCGTTATCACGACCCGAAAGGCTGGCCGATGCTGCGCGAAGCGTTGATCCGCATGGGCCGCGCTGATCTGATCGGTTCGGGCAAGGATCAATTGATTCCGACGCACCAGCCGGCTACCGACAGCTATCAGAGCGCCCGTCGCAAGAATTCGACGCCAGCCGGCAGCCATAAAGTGGCGAAGGAAGGCAAAGAGAAGACCACCAAGATTCTCACCCAGCACACCGGCTTGCCGCCGCGTGCCAGTGATGGTGGTAATCCTTGGGACAAGCGTGAACAGGCCAAGGCGGCGGCGTTTGCCCGCAACCAGCAGGCGGCCAAGGAGCGCAAGGACGCCGCGAAAGGCAAAGGGCCGAAGCCGACGCGCAAGCCGGTCGTGCCGCGCTAAACATCGCTTGAGCTGAACAGAACGCCAACCTTCGGGTTGGCGTTTTGCGTTGTGCGCCAGGCATGGCGCGTTGCGCGTAAGCGCAACCAGTTTGGCTGTGGTGGCCATGCTGGTGACTTGGAGGTGAAAGTCCTCTACACACCCGGCAAGGGGAAGTGTTAGCCAGAGGCAAGGGT
>NZ_FYDZ01000009.1:0-248915 GCF_900187515.1 Pseudomonas sp. Irchel s3f10 | reverse complement strand
ACCACGCAGGCGTTGGTGATGCTGGCTCGCAAACTTGCTCGGGTGGTATTCGCCTTGCTGAAAGGGCAAAGCGAATATCAGGCAAAAGTCAGTTGAGGGCTTCCCCTCAACCATAGAATCTCCCACAATGGAAAATGAAAAGCCCGCCGAGGTGTGAACCAGGGCGGGCTTTTTTGTGGCTGAGATCTTTCCCCCCCTCACCCCAACCCTCTCCCCCCAAGGGGGGCGAGGGGGAAAGGGGGCAGACCGAGTGTTGTTCAAAACCTGAGTTCGACTCGATAGATCAGGTCGGTGTATCTCGAACCAACAACCCGATCAGTCCCCTCTCCCTCTGGGAGAGGGCTAGGGTGAGGGGCTTCTGGCGGTTTAGAACGCGCCCATGTAATCACGTTTGCCCACTTCCACACCGTTATGACGCAGCAACGCATAAGTGGTAGTGACGTGGAAGAAAAACTGCGGCAAGCCATAAGTCAGCAAGTACGACTGACCGCTGAAGCGCTTCTCTTTCGGCGTGCCCGGACGGGTTACGATTTCGATGCCTTCCTTGCCATCAATCTGCTCTGGCTTGATCTCGCCGATGTAGGCCAGCACCTTGGCGATCAGGGCTTGCAGCTCAGCGAAGGTGGTTTCGGTATCGTCGTACTTCGGCACTTCAACTTCAGCCAGACGCGAGGAAACACCTTTGGCGAAGTCGACGGCGATCTGCACCTGGCGGGTCAGCGGGAACATGTCCGGGAACAGACGGGCCTGCAGAAACGCGTTCGGATCGATGTTTTTCTCGGTGGCGTGGGCTTCAGCCTTTTTCAGTACATCACTCAAAGCGTTGAGCATTTGTTGAAAAACCGGGACGGATGCGGCGTACAGGGAAATGGTCATGGCAGTCTCGTGTAGTGGCTGGGTGGAACAAGGAGGCGATTATAGCCATGCTTGATGACCACACGGCTTGCCTTTTGTTTGGCAAGGATTAGGCTAGGCGCCTTCGACTGCAGAGGGAACGCGCGATGACCACAGAACCAGAATCCACCTTCGACGAGCCACGGCTCAACGCCACGGAAATCCGCATCCTCGGCTCGTTGATCGAGAAACAGGCCACCAGCCCGGAAACCTATCCGCTGACGCTCAATGCGCTGGTCACGGCCTGCAATCAGAAAACCAGCCGCGAACCGGTGATGAACCTAACCCAGGGTCAGGTCGGGCAGAGTTTGCGGGCGCTGGAAGGTCGCGGTTTCGCCAAACTGGTGATGGGCAGTCGCGCCGACCGCTGGGAGCATAAGGTCGACAAGGCGCTGGAGCTAGTGCCGGCGCAGGTGATTCTGAGCGGATTGATGTTTCTGCGCGGCCCGCAAACCGTTAATGAACTGCTGACCCGCAGTGGCCGCATGCATGAATTTGAAGATACCGAGCAAGTGGTGCATCAGCTTGAGCGCTTGATTGCGCGGGGGTTGGCGGTGTTGATTCCACGCCAGGCCGGGCAACGTGAGGATCGTTATACCCATGCGCTGGGTGATCCGGCGGACAGCGAGGCGATCATGGCAGCGCGGCAGAATCCGTCGGATCGTGGTGCAAGCAGTGGCGTTTCGGTTGAGCGCATCGAAGAGCTGGAGGCGCGGATTGCCGCGCTGGAAGAGCGTCTGGCCCGCCTCGAATAACCGCACAAAACCAATGTAGGAGTGAGCCTGCTCGCGATAGCGGTGTGTCAGTCAAATATGATGTGACTGACACACCGCTATCGCGAGCAGGCTCACTCCTACAAGGGATCTATGTTTTACTCGCCATCCCAGTAGTCAACACCATCCGCCTGCCGCGCCACTGCGACGAAGCCTGAGGCATAGCCCTCGGCATCAACCTGAAAATTATCCATCACCGCATATTTGTTCGAATCCGGGTACTCACAAATTTCCGGCTGCTGTTGAGTACTCACGGCCAGATAGCGCAATTCGCCCGAGCTAGTATTGATGATCTGATGCGCCTTCTCCGGGCCACCCGGGGGGCAAGCGATCACGTCACCTTCGCGGATCGGAAAACGCTCGGCACCAAGACGTACCTCGCCCTCCCCGGCCACCACGTAAAACATCTCTTCGTTGACCCGATGGCTGTGAAACGGACTGCCACGCATGCCCGGCGGCAAGGCGTACAAGCGATAACCGAGTTTTTGCGAACCCAATTGCTGACCGACGCGGGCCATGCGCTGCTGATAGCGGCCGGCGGTTTCGCCTTCCGGGGTCAGGGCTTCGGGCAGGGGTTCGAGTTCGACCTGATGCAGGTTGAGGATGGGCGGGTGCATGGGAGCCTCGGTCACGGTTTTGTGGTGGGCAAGTCTGGGCTTGCTGGGGAGGCAGTATAGGCATTGATGCCCGACGTGAAACCGCGTCGCATCCTTCGCGAGCAGGCTCGCTCCCACAGAGGATCTACAGCGAACACACAATCTGTGTATGACAAAAATTCAACTGTGGGAGCGAGCCTGCTCGCGAAGAGGCCCGCCCAGCCACCACGACACTCAATCAGCTCCGGGCAAACGCCACCGCCGCCGCAAATTGCTCTTCAGTCGGGCGCACGCCGGTGTACAAGACAAACTGCTCCAGCGCCTGAATCGCTATCACCTCAAGCCCGGTAATCACCCGCTTGCCCTCGGCCCGAGCACGCACGATCAACGGCGTTTCCGACGGAATCGCGACCACATCAAATACCGTCTCAGCCGCAGCAACAACTTGAGGCTCAAACGCCAACTGCCCCGTCTCCGGTCCGCCATCCATGCCCACCGGCGTCACATTGATCAGCATCTGTGGACGCTCCTCGCCCAATTCCGCCTGCCAGCGATAACCCAGCGAATCCGCCAACGCACGCCCTGCCCGCTCATTGCGCGCAACAATCAAACCGTTTTTGTAACCACCATCACGCAAGGCACTGGCCACCGCTTTGGCCATCCCGCCGCTGCCACGCAGGGCGAAGGTCGAATCCTTGGGCACCGCGTGGGTTTCCAGCAACTGCGCGACGGCAATGTAATCGGTGTTGTAAGCCTTCAGATGGCCGTCGGTATTGACGATGGTATTGATCGACTGGATCGCTGCCGCCGACGCATCCAGCTCATCGACCAGCGCGATGCACGCTTCCTTGAACGGCATCGACACGCCGCAGCCGCGAATGCCCAAGGCACGAATGCCGCCCACGGCACCCGTCAGATCCTGGCTGCTGAACGCCTTGTAATAGAAATTCAGGCCCAACTGCTCATACAAATGGTTATGAAAACGCAGACCGAAATTGCCCGGGCGCCCAGACAGGGACATGCACAGTTGGGTGTCTTTGTTCGGGTTCATCTGCATGAAACTTCTCCTTCAAACGCACTTTCGGATAGACGGGATTAGCCAGCCCATCAGGTTCTGAACGATCATAAAGGCCTGTTTTAAACGTGTTCCGTGGCCCTTGCACGGCCCGGTAAAGAAGCCGGTACAGACCTTACACAAAATTTACCCAGCGGCTGTGCTGATTTTCAGAATTTCGCTGTCTTAGAAGTATCCCCGCGACAACTGTGGGCCTGGTGCAGGCCCTGCCGCCGGGTCGAAGAACCGAGGACTTATCATGATTCGTAAACTCCCCATTCTGGCCTTGCTGATTGGCGCACTTGCGGTCACAGGTCAGGCAGAAGCCGGTGGTGGCCACGGCTGGCAAGGCCCTGCGGTGTTTGGCGCGATCGTCGGCTCGGCCATCATCGGCTCGGCACTGATCAACCAGGATCGGCCGGTGTATGTGCAACAACAGCCGGTTTATGTGCAGCCACAACCGGTCTACGTGCAGCAGCCGCCACCACCGGTCTACTACCAGCCGGCGCCGGTGTATGTGCAACAGCCGGTTTACATCCAACAGGCCCCCGTCTACTACGGCCCGCCTCGCGGTTATTACGGCCGGCCACATGGCTACTATGGCGGTCCACGCTGGTGACCAAAAAACAGAGCCCCGCTTTTATAGCGGGGCTTTTTTATGACCGTTGGTCGGCGAGCGTCTGAAAAAATCTCGCCAAGGTCGCTGTGAGGACAGTTTCACCGGCTAAAGTCGGCATGATTGAGTGACCGCTATGTAGATTTCCACAAAACGGTCACTTATTTGTCATGACGGAACCGCAATCTGAATCCGTCCGTAAACAACAGGTTGATAACAACAAGGACGACTGTATGCCAACACAAAACCCGCACCGCATCGTCGGCCTGTGCACCTCAAGCAAGGTGTACAGCGCGCTGACCGAACTCAAGCACCTGGAAGGCCATCGCTGCGCCAAGTTTCTTTCGCTGCTGGCGGAGAATCTGGTGCACAAAGGTTTGCTCAACGAACGCGAAGTCATGCACATGCTCGATCAAGTGGTCGACTGAAGCCTCAATGGCATCAATGACCACTATCGAAAGCGTTGATTGTCCGTAGAAGCGGCGAATCTCTAAGGTAGCTCCATTGTTAGATGGAGGTACTCGTCATGGCTCAGGTTCAAATCATGTCCGTTATCGGCAGCGCCGTTCCCGCCTCGCTCAGAGCATCGGGCCTGCTCGCCTGCTGGTATCTGGTGCGTGACGGCGAAGCGATCAGCGGCCCGCTCACTTCGCTGCCCGCTGCGCAGGCACTGTCGCAGAAGATCGTCAGCGCGCCGTTTCACGCTTAAGGCAGTTGCACCTTGGGCTTGGTCTCGGCGAACAGCGCCCAGCTCGACATGAACAGCGCCGCGATCAGCGGGCCAATCACAAAGCCATTCAGGCCGAATACCGCCAGGCCACCCAGGGTCGAGATCAGAATCATGTAATCGGGCATTTTGGTGTCCTTGCCCACCAGAATCGGTCGCATCACGTTGTCCACCAACCCGATCACAAACACCCCGAACAAGCCCAGCACCACGCCTTGCCAGATCATCCCGCTGAGCAGGAAATACACCGCGACCGGCGCCCAGACAATCCCCGCGCCCACTGCTGGCAGCAACGACAAAAAACCCATCAAGACCGCCCAGAGCAATGCGCTGGGGATGTCGAGAAACCAGAAAATCGCTCCGCCCAGCGCTCCCTGAGTCACTGCGACTACGAGATTGCCCTTCACCGTCGCCCGTACCACGCGGTTGAACTTCAACTGCAGGCGCCGCTTGTGGCCTTCCTCCAGTGGCACGGCGGTGCGCACTTTGCGCGCCAGTTCGGCGCCGTCGCGCAAGAAGAAAAACAGCAGATACAACATGATGAAAAAACTCACCACGAACTCGAACGTACCCTGACCAAAACTGAACGCTTGAGTGGCCAGGACCTGACTGCCCTGCATCGCCGATTTGACGATTTTCTCGCGCAGGCCATTGAGTTCGCCCATGCCGAAACGGTCGAGCAAGTGCTGAAAGTACGGCGGCAGGCTGTGCTTGAACTGCGCCAGATACGCGGCAATGTCCAGCTCACCGCTTTCGATGTTCTTGTAGACCGCTGCCCCTTCCTGCACCAGCAGCACACTGAGGATGATCACCGGCAGAATCGCAATCACCAGGCAGATCGACAAGGTACACAGCGACGTCAGGTTGCGCTGCCAGCCGAATTTCGCCTGCAGCCGGCGTTGCATCGGCGCAAAAACAATGCCGAGAATCACTGCCCAGAACACCGCACCGTAGAACGGCAAGAGGATCCAGATAAACGCCACCGTGACCAGCAACAGCAGCACGGTGAGCGATTTGAATTGAAGGCTTTTTTCGTTCATGTCCGATCCATGTCAGTCAGGCGTCATGCACGCCCCGATGCTTAGTCAACCGGGGTCTGCACGAGTGCCATCTTTATTCATGGAGCATAGATCCAGATCAACAAACCCTCACCACACCTGACTTACCCTGCCGCGCTTTTGCGACCGACACCGCCATGACCTCGATCCTCGCCGCCCCCGAACTGCTCGCTCCCGCCGGCACCCTGAAAAACATGCGCTACGCCTTCGCCTACGGTGCCGATGCGGTCTACGCCGGCCAGCCGCGTTACAGCCTGCGGGTGCGCAACAACGAGTTCGATCACGCCAATCTGGCACTGGGCATTCGCGAAGCCCAGGCGCAGGGCAAGCGCTTCTATGTCGTCGTCAACATCGCCCCGCACAACGCCAAGCTGAAGACTTTCCTAAAGGATCTGGCGCCGGTTATCGAGATGGCGCCGGATGCGCTGATCATGTCTGACCCGGGGCTGATCATGCTGGTGCGCCGACATTTCCCGCAGATGCCGATTCACCTCTCGGTGCAGGCCAATACGGTGAACTGGGCGAGTGTCGAGTTCTGGCAGCAGATGGGATTGAGCCGGATCATCCTGTCGCGAGAATTGTCGCTGGAGGAAATCGGCGAAATCCGCGAACAGGTGCCGGGCATGGAACTGGAAGTGTTCGTCCACGGCGCATTGTGCATGGCCTATTCCGGGCGCTGTCTGCTATCAGGTTACATGAACAAACGCGACGCCAATCAGGGCACCTGCACCAACGCCTGTCGCTGGAAATACTCGGCGCAAGAGGCCACGGAAAACCAGCTCGGCGAGATCGTCCAGACCTTCCAGCCCGAGCCGACCCTGGGCCTCGGCGCGCCGACTGATCAGGTGTTCCTGTTACAGGAAGCCAACCGCCCCGACGAATTGATGCCCGCTTTCGAAGACGAGCACGGCACCTACATCATGAACGCCAAGGACCTGCGCGCGGTGCAGCACGTCGAGCGCCTGACGCGCATGGGCGTGCATTCATTGAAGATCGAGGGCCGGACCAAATCGCACTTCTATTGCGCCCGGACCACGCAAGTGTATCGCCGGGCGATTGATGACGCGGTGGCCGGGCGCGAGTTTGATCGCAGTTTGATGACGGACTTGGAGTCGCTGGCGCAGCGTGGCTACACCGAGGGTTTTCTGCGTCGGCATGTGCATGACGAGTATCAGAATTATCAACATGGCAGCTCGGTGTCGGAGCGTCAGCAGTTCGTGGGTGAGCTGACGGGTGAGCGACGGGATCGGCTGGCTGAGGTCAAGGTGAAGAATCGCTTTGCACTGGGTGATCATCTGGAATTGATGACGCCCATGGGCAATTTTCATTTTGATTTGCATGAGTTGCAGAGTGTTAAGGGTGAGGCTATCGAGGTGGCGCCGGGGGATGGGCATACGGTTTATGTGCCGATTCCGGAGGGGGTGGATTTGCGGTTTGGGTTGTTGATGCGGGATATCGGGGGTGCCTGAAAAAGCCCCTCACCCTAGCCCTCTCCCAGAGGGAGAGGGGACTGATTGGGGGATATTGGAGAGATCCACCGACCTGAACGTACTGCGCCGAATCCATAATCAACTCTTCCGATCAAGCACACTGGACTTGGTTGAATCCATAATCGACTCGCTCGTTCAGCTTGGCTGAATCCATAATCGACTCTTCCCATCAAGCACACTGGACTTGGCCGAATCCATAATCAACTCGGTTGTTCAGGTCGGCGTATAACCTGAGACACCTCGGTCGGCCCCCTCTCCCTCCGGGAGAGGGCTGGGGTGAGGGTCAGCTTTTCCTACACACTAAACTCCTCCCGCAACATCGCCACAAACGCCTCCCGCGCCGGATGCACCCCGGCGTTTTCATGCCAGTAAAACAAGTTATCGACGGCCGTCAGCTCCGCAAACTCATACCCCACACACCCAGCCCCTTTCGCGTACTGCTCAAACACGCCCTTGGGCACCAGCGCCACCCCTGCCCCGGCACTCACACAACCCACAATCGCCCCATAACTGGCGAGACTGACGATCGGCAGCGACAACCCCTGACGCAACAACCAATGCTCCAGCGCCGCCCGATACGGACAACCCTGCGGCCACATGAACACGGTTTTGTCCTGCAGGTCTTCGATGCCGCGCACCGGTCCGAACGAGGTCGACGCGATCAGCAGCAGTTCTTCGCGATACATCGGCGTGCGCTTGAGCTGTGAACGTTCGACATCCACCGCGACAATCGCGCCATCGAGGCGGTGGCTGACGGTGTCGTCGAGCAACTGCGCCCAAGTGCCGGTGGTGAGTTCCAGTGCGACCTGCGGATAACGCTGGTGAAACTTCGCCAGCAGGCGCGGCAAACGCCCGGTCGCCGAAGATTCGATCGCGCCAATGCGCAACGGCCCGGACGGCTCGGCCGAAGGATCAACCGCGCGTTTGGCCTCGGCGGTCAGCGCCAGAATCTTTTCCGCATAGGCGAGAAACGTCTGCCCCGCCGGACTGATGCGCAACCCGCGGCCCTCACGCAGAAACAGCGCAACGCCCAACTCGGCCTCCAGGGCCTTGATACGCGCGGTGATATTCGATGGCACGCAAAACAGCTTTTCCGCCGCTCGGGCAATGCTGCCTACCTCGGCCACGGTCTTGAACATACGGATTTGCGCTAGCTCCATATTCATCACTCTGAGTGAACATTCAGCGCAGTATAAGTCAGTTGTGGCGAATGATTGCGCGCCCGGATACTCGGCGCATTCACACTTTTGAGCAGCCGATCATGCCGCCCCCTTCCCCATTGAAAATCCTTCTGGCGATGGCGTTTGTCGTCGGCTGCTGGGCGTATTCGCCGACCGGTATTCACATCGGCCTGCAAGCCTACGAGCCCGGGCATCTGGCGTTGCTGCGGTTTCTGTTGGCGTCGTTGTTCATGGCGCTGATCGCCGCGTTCAAGGGCATTCGCCTGCCGCACTGGCGCGACGTGCCGCTGTTGTTCGCCCTGGGTTTCTTCGCCGTCAGCCTGCATCACGTCGCACTGAACATCGGCCAGCAAAGCGTCAGTGCCGGGGCTTCCAGTGTGTTGGCGCAATCGAGCCCGCTGTTCAGCACATTGCTGGCGCGGTTCTTGTTCAAGGATCAGGTCAGCGCCTGGCGCTGGAGTTGTTTGTTACTCGGGTTTGTCGGCGTGGTGATCGTGGTCAGCGGCGATAAGGGCTTGGGCGCTATCGATGCGCATGCACTGCTGATCCTGTTGGCGGCGGTTTCATGGAGCGTTTACTTCGCTCTGCAAAAACACCATGCACGGCGTTACGACGGTTTCAGTCTGGCGTGTTACGCGGTGTGGTCGGGGACGTTGATGCTGCTGATTTATCTACCGGGGCTGGGTCAAGCTGTGCTGAATGCGCCGTTGCGGGTGCAGTGGGCGGTGTTGGCGTTGGGCGTGTTTCCCAGTGCGCTGGCTTATCTGGCTTGGGGCTTTGTGCTCAAACATGTGGATTTGAGCCGGGCGACGATGACGTTGTATTTGATCCCGCCGACGGCGATGGGGATTGCTTCGGTCGGGCTGGGTGAGCGGCCGACGTTGCTGGTGCTGGTGGGGTCGGTGGTGGTGTTGATCAGTGTGTTGGCGTTGAATCTGGAGCGGGGGGTTGGGTGGGGTCGGTCTGCCGGGGTCTGATCTCGGATATGTGTTGAAGCCAATTCCGCAATCGCGAGCAGGCTCACTCCTACAATGGGCAGTGGGTGTACATAGAGTCTGTGCATGCCACAAAACCTTGTAGGAGTGAGCCTGCTCGCGATGAGGCCGGCAAACTCAACATAAAACCCAGGTTTAGCGCCGATCATCCGACAACGGCGTCGGCTCATCTGCCGGCGGCACATCCTCATCATCAGCCGGCGGATCCTGCCAATCCTCCGGCCGATCAGCATCGCTCAACGGATCACGCCCCGGGGGCATTCCCATCGGTGCATCATGATCGGCCAGTGTCGGTTCATCGGTACCGGGCAGCGGCCGGGTTGGATCGGTTGGCAGCACACCACCCTGAAACAGCAAATCATTAGCCATGACACACCTCACTCAGGAGGTCCGGAATACCCGGGCCGTACAACTTGGAATCAGGCCTGTGCACCGCGTGCTATCGAACAGACCAACGGCGCTCAACCCTGCGCGGAAAAGCGGTCGCGGCTGTTGGTCAGGTGCAGCCACATCGCAGCACGCGCCGCATCCGCATCCTGACGCTTGATCGCGTTCAAGATCGCCTCGTGCTCCAGATGAGCCAGTTGCCCGAGCTTGCTCAGATCCGCCGCGCCGCGTTCAGCAGCATTGATCCGGTTACGTGGAATCATCGCACTGCCCAGGTGTTGCATGATTTCGCTGAAGCAGACGTTGCCGGTGGCCTCGGCGATGAGCAGATGAAAACGTCGATCGGCTTCGACGCAACTGTCGTTGTTGTCCAGTAACCGCTGGTAGTCATCCAGCGCCTGACGCATTTGCAGCAGTTGCTGCTCGGTACGCCGTTGCGCCGCCAGCGCCGCCGCTTGGGTTTCCAGGCCCAGACGCAGTTCGAGAATGCTGCGCACGCCGAGCGCCGTGTCGACATTCAGGCGCAAGCCCTGCTCGGGCGCGCGCTCGATGACGAACGTACCGATGCCGTGCCGGGTCTCCACCAGTCCAGAAGCCTGCAATTTGGAAATCGCCTCGCGCACCACGGTGCGGCTGACGCCGTGTTCCTGAACGATGGAATTCTCCGACGGCAGCTTGTCGCCGGGCGACAACTGGCCGAGCAGGATGCTTTGCGTGAGCTTCTCGACTAGGTCATGGGCGAGGTTGTGCGCACGTTTGCGAGCAGGAGCGTCGAGATCTTCTTGCATGGTCGGTTCCGGTGATCGGGGCTTGCGGATCGTAGCACTGTGCGAGAGCGGACGAGATTGATTTTAGCCCCACGACTTGTATGACAACACTCAAATTAGAGCACGATAGCTTCATACCTTTCTGGCGATCTGAACCGGAATACCGTAAAAACAAATCACGCACCGCCCGCCACAAACCCTAGCAAATACTGGATAAAAATACGAAAAAGCATAAAAACACGACCTCTCAGAGAAAATTAATCACTCCTCCCCACTTGTAGGACAAAAATTCTCAGTTGTATGATGTCTATCAACAACGCAGCACCCGCCCTACCCCGCATAAAAATAATCAGTGGGAGAAAACCAAGTGAAAACCTCCGTCTCCGGGATGAACGAGGGCGTCGATTCGACACTCGCATCAGCCATCTCGAAAGTGAAACGCCACGTCCTGCCGCTCTTCGTGATCATGTTCATCGTCAATTACATTGATCGGGTGAACATCGGTTTCGTCCGCACCCACATGGAACATGACCTGGGCATTGGTGCCGCCGCTTACGGCTTCGGTGCCGGTCTGTTCTTCATCGGTTACGCGCTGTTCGAAGTCCCGTCGAACATGCTTCTGCAGAAAGTCGGCGCCCGCATCTGGCTGACTCGCATCATGTTCACCTGGGGTCTGGTCGCCGCCGGGATGGCGTTCATCCAGAACGAAACCCACTTCTATGTGCTGCGCTTTTTGCTCGGTGTGGCCGAGGCCGGGTTCTTTCCCGGGGTGATCTACTACTTCACCCGTTGGCTGCCCGGCGCCGAACGCGGCAAGGCGATTGCGATTTTCCTCAGCGGCTCCGCCGTGGCTTCGTTGATCTCCGGTCCGTTGTCCGGTCTGCTCCTGCAGATCAACGGGCTGGGCATGCACGGCTGGCAATGGATGTACTTCATTGAAGGCATGTTCTCGGTGTGCCTGTGCGTGTTTGTCTGGTTCTGGCTCGACGCCAAACCCCACGACGCGAAATGGCTGAGCCGCGCCGAGCAGGACGCACTGGTCAACGCCATCGACGCTGAACAGAAGGCCCGCGAAGCCGCGACACCGATCCGGCCATCGATGGGCAAACTGCTCAAGGATCGCCAGATCATCCTGTTCTGCCTGATCTACTTCTTCATTCAACTGACCATCTACGCAGCAACGTTCTGGCTGCCGAGCATCATCAAGAAAATGGGCGAGATGAGCGACTTCCAGGTCGGCCTGTTCAACTCGATTCCGTGGTTGTTGTCGATCATCGGCATGTACGCCTTCGCTTCGTTCTCGGCCAAGTGGAAACACCAGCAGGCGTGGGTCGCCACCGCCCTGTTGATCGCTGCTGCGGGGATGTTCATGTCCACCACCGGCGGGCCAATCTTCGCTTTCGTCGCGATCTGTTTTGCCGCGCTGGGTTTCAAATCCGCTTCGTCACTGTTCTGGCCGATCCCGCAGGCCTATCTGGATGCACGCATCGCGGCGGCGGTGATCGCGCTGATCAACTCGGTGGGCAACCTTGGCGGCTTCGTCGCGCCGACCACTTTCGGCCTGCTCGAAGAACACACCGGCTCGATTCAGGGCGGCCTCTATGGCCTGGCCGCGACCTCGATCATTGCCGCGATCATCGTCTTCTTAGCGCGCACCACGCCGAAACCTGCGGCTGAAATTCCCGTGGTCGATGCCGCGCCAAAGCACGCCTGACGTCCATTTTTAAAGATTGCGAATAAGAAGGATAAAAACCATGACTGCACACGACACCGCCAAAGCCCCGATCATCACCGACATGCAAGTCATCCCGGTGGCCGGCCATGACGGCATGCTGCTCAACTTGAGCGGCGCCCACGGGCCGTTTTTCACCCGCAACATCGTCATCCTCAAGGACAACGCCGGCCACACCGGCGTCGGCGAGGTGCCCGGTGGCGAGCGCATTCGCCAGACCCTCGAAGATGCACGCAGTCTGGTAGTCGGCAGCCCGATCGGCACCTGGCAGAAGATCCTCAATCAAGTGCGCCAGACCTTCGCTGACCGCGATGCCGGCGGTCGTGGCCTGCAGACGTTCGATCTGCGCATCACCATTCACGCCGTGACTGGCCTCGAAGCCGCCCTGCTCGATCTGCTCGGTCAGCATCTTGATGTACCGGTGGCGGCGCTGCTTGGCGAAGGCCAGCAACGCGATGAAGTGAAGATGCTCGGCTATCTGTTTTATGTCGGTGATCAGCGCGAAACCGATCTCGCCTATCGCAGCGAACCGGATGCCGACAATGATTGGTTCCGCGTGCGTCACGAGAAGGCCATGACGGCCGAAGCCGTGGTTCGCCTCGCCGAAGCGGCCCATGCGAAATACGGTTTCAAGGACTTCAAACTCAAGGGCGGCGTGCTCAGCGGCGATGCGGAAATCGAAGCGGTCACAGCGCTGGCCGAACGCTTTCCTGATGCGCGCATCACCCTCGATCCGAACGGCGCGTGGTCACTGAAAGAAGCCATTCGCTTGTGCCGCGACCAGCATCAGGTGCTCGCCTATGCCGAAGACCCGTGCGGCGCGGAAAACGGTTATTCCGGCCGCGAAGTGATGGCTGAGTTTCGCCGTGCCACTGGGCTGAAAACCGCCACCAATATGATCGCTACTGACTGGCGCGAAATGGGTCATGCGATCCAGTTGCAGTCGGTGGACATTCCACTGGCCGACCCGCATTTCTGGACCATGCAGGGTTCGGTGCGCGTGGCGCAGATGTGCCATGAATGGGGCCTGACCTGGGGTTCGCATTCCAACAACCACTTCGATATCTCGCTGGCGATGTTCACCCATGTCGCCGCTGCTGCGCCGGGCGATATCACCGCGATCGACACTCATTGGATCTGGCAGGACGGCCAGCGGTTAACCAAGGCGCCGCTGCAAATTGTCGATGGTCTGGTGCAAGTGCCGAAGAAGCCGGGGCTGGGTGTCGAGCTGGACATGGATCAGGTGGCCAAGGCTCATGAGCTATATAAAGGCATGGGCCTCGGCGCGCGGGATGACAGCGTGGCGATGCAGTTTTTGATTCCGGGTTGGAAGTTCGATAACAAGCGGCCGTGTCTGGTGCGCTGAACCTGATCTCCAATCCACCACGGTTCCTGTAGGAGTGAGCCTGCTCGCGATAGCGGTGTGTCAGTCAAAATTGATATCAACTGACACACCGCTATCGCGAGCAGGCTCACTCCTACAAGGGTTTTGCATTAACCAGAGATTTGCAGCAGCCAGGTTTTGAACGCTGTCATCGCCGCCGTTTCCGGGCGCGACTGCAACCGCGTCAACCAGTAACTCCCCGTCGTAATCTCAATCGCAAACGGCTGACAAATCGCCTCCGCCGCCAGTTGCCGGGCGAACATCAGCGGCGGCGCCAACGCCACCCCGCTGCCCTGCAACGCCGCCTCCATCATCGCCAGCGACGAGTCGAAAACGATGCTTTGCGGCGGTGCCGCTTGAGTCGCCAACCCGGCAGCCTGAAACCACTCCGGCCATTCATCGGTGCGATAAGAGCGCAGCAGCGTTTGTTGCAGCAAATCACCCGGCGAACGCAATTGCCGGGCGATGTCCGGCACGCACAACACCGACAGCGGCGCTTCAAGCAAACGCGTCGCCTCGATGCCATGCCACGCGCCAGCACCGAAGCGGATCGCGTAATCCAGCCCTTCTGCCGCGACATCGACGCGGTTGTTGTTGGTCGACAGCCGCAAATCTATAAGCGGATGTTTCGCCCGGAAGTCCGCCAGCCTCGGCAACAGCCAACCCACGGCGAAGGTACCGACCGCGCCGACGGTCAGCATTTCGCGATACTGTCCACCGGCGAGGCGTTCGAGGATCTGCGCGATGTGATCGAACGACGTGCTCAGTACCGGCAACAAAGTTTCGCCTTCACTGGTCAGCATCAGCCCACGGGGCAGGCGTTTGAACAGCGTGACGTTGAGTTGCGCTTCCAGGCTTTTGACCTGATGGCTGACAGCAGCCTGGGTGACGCACAGCTCCACGGCCGCGCGCGTGAAGCTCAAATGGCGCGCAGAGGCTTCAAAGGCACGCAGTGCATTCAGCGGCAATTGCGGTCGAATCATGCCCAGCCCCAAATTTTTCTAATGGCTCATGCGAGTTTTCGTCGTTTGTCGATTGGCGCCGCGCTGACTAGATTGGCGGCGCTGATCAGTCGCCCAACTAAATAATCGCCCGCAGTGTAGCGGGATAACATCATCAACACTCATGGAGAGTGGTTCATTCATGTCATCCATTCAATCGAGCAAAGTCATTTCCTGCGCCGCTTTCGGTCTGTTTTTTGGCGCTACATCCTGCCTCGCCGCCGCGCCCGACGCTGCGCAGCTGCAAGCATTGGTCAACGACGCGGTAACGCCCGTGATGCAACAACAGAACATTCCCGGCCTGAGCGTGGCACTGACCATCAACGGTCAGCCGCATTACTTTAACTACGGCGTCGCCAACAAAGACACCGGGCAAACAGTCAGCAAAAACACCCTGTTCGAAATCGGCTCGGTGAGCAAAACCTTCACCGCCACCCTCGCCGGTTACGCCCAAGCGACCGGCAAACTCGATCTGTCGAGCAAGGCCAGTCAGCTCTGGCCTGAATTGAAAGGCAGTGCCTTCGACAACATCAGCGTGGTGCAACTGGGCACCTACAGTGCCGGCGGTTTGCCGCTGCAATTCCCGGCGCAATGGGATTCGTCTGACAAGATGCTCGGCTATTTCCAGCAGTGGAAACCGGTTTATCCGGTAGGCAGCCATCGCCAATACTCCAACCCGAGTTTAGGTTTGTTCGGTTATCTGGCCGCGAAAAGCCTCGGCCAGCCTTTCGATCAGGCAATGACGCAAACCCTGCTGCCGAAACTCGGTTTGCAGCACACCTACCTCAGCGTGCCGGCCGCGCAAATGGACCTGTATGCGCAGGGTTACGACAAGAACGACAAACCGGTCCGCGTTACGCCCGGTGCGCTGGACGCGCAGGCCTACGGTGTGAAAACCAGCGCCGTGGACATGCTGCGTTACGTACAGGCCAACCTGAAACCTGAAACGCTGGAAGCGGTACTGCAAAAAACCATCGCCAACACCCACACCGGTTACTACACCGTCGGCGACATGACCCAAGGCCTCGGTTGGGAAATGTACCGTTATCCGATCAGCCTCGAGCGTTTGCTGGCGGGCAACTCGACGGGAATGGTCATGGAGGCGCACAAGGTGCAGTGGCTGAATCCGCCGCAACCGCAGCCGCATGACGTGCTGATCAACAAGACCGGCTCGACGGGTGGCTTCGGGACTTACGTAGCGTTTGTGCCGAGCAAGGACGTGGGCGTCGTGATCATGGCTAACAAGAACTTCCCGATTCCTGAGCGGGTGAAAATCGCCCACAAAATCCTCAGCGCTGTCGCTGACTGAAAATCAAAAGATCGCAGCCTGCGGCAGCTCCTACAGGATCGGGTTTCCACTCGGTCGATGTAGGAGCTGCCGCAGGCTGCGATCTTTTATCTTTTAAAGCTGCGCCTGCAACTTCCAGCCGATGACATCCATCAAGTCGCAACTGTCACGCAACGGGATCGCCATCACCCGGGCGAAATCCTGCAGCAGCAAAGCGTCGTGGCCCTTGCCGTCCCCCAGCGCCAAGGTTTCCATCAACTGCGTCACACAGCGCAAACGGTAAGCCGCCGTGCCATGCAGCACATCCACCGGTGCTTCGCGGTCGATCAGCAGGCAGGGAATGGTGCAGTCGATGCCGGTTATGGGTATGTATCGAGCCATGTTTGAACCTCCCTGTTCAATGTTGCGTCGCCGCTGGTGGGTCGAGATTGTCCAGCGCGCGGTTGACCAGCAACTCGCCGAGGATTGCCAACTGCTGAATCGACAAGGCGAGACTGCGCGGTGAACCCTGCAGTTCTGCGGCCAGATCGGTAGTCAGGACGTTGAGTGAAGCGAGGGTTTCGCAAGCGTGGCATAGCAGCGTGGGCGTATCGATATCGGGGAGGATGGTGAAGAGGTGGCTGATGGGATCGGGGTGATGCGGGTTGCGTAATCGGGGGTTGTTGGCGTCGAAGGACCCAGAACCCATGGGGGATTCGGGGGGATTTGGCGTTGGTTTTTTCATGTATGAAGTACCGTAGTGAATTGTAGGAAAAAACTACCTTTCTCACTTCCACATGAGGGTGGCAGCTGTACGCAGGTGTGGAAGACCAGGCCAATCCACCAAAACCCGGCGCACTCGAAAGTGCCCCTGCGCACAGCCGCCAAAAACGCGGCGATGTTGACATAAATAACGTCGACATGCGCTTTTGAGACATTGATGGATGTAACCGACAACCGGACTTCCACGTCCGACCACTGTGTTTTGCAGCGGCCAAAGAAGACTTTCCCTACTCCCCCAACCCCACCAGTTCACCACTGCCGCCGCGCCTTGCAGGAAAAATCCGCACGCCCTGAAGGAGCTTTGTGTAAGACATTTCGGCCGGCACATGCTGCAACGACTTTGGATTAGCGAATGAATTTGTTGTATCTACACTGCATCGAGTCAATCTTTGGACGAGGATGGCGTCGGGCAAAGAAACCGTCATCCGAAAGGCACAATGATGGAAATCAAAAGTTTGAAGCTTACGGATGTCGGACACTTTGGCGACATGGATATTCAGTTTGCCCCTACCCTGACACACCGCTCGAATATCACGGTGCTGATGGGAAACAACGGCAGCGGAAAAACCACCATTCTTAAATCCCTGAATATTTGTCTGAGCTGGCTGATCGCAAAAATTCGCTCCAATAAAGGCAATGGCAAATACCTTGTCGATGAAGACATTCGCAACGGCGCCTCAGGAGCCGTCCTTTCGATTGGCATCACCGACGTTTCGCACCCGCGCGCTGTGGACAATGATGCGGGTTCCGAAAACGAATTGTTCGTATGGGGCGCTGCCCGAAGTCGACACGAAGGTGCAGCCTCGGGCCGTGGATATTTAAACGAAGTCAGACTGCTTGCAGACCACTACCGCACTCAACTCACCGCCGACGATAGCGCCTCACTCCCGCTGATCGCTTATTACCCAGCCGAACGTTGCGTTCTCGACATCCCGCTTAAAATCACCAGCAAACAAGCCTCTGATCAACTCGACGGCTACGACACCAGCTTCAACGGTGGCGCCGACTTTCGCGGTTTTTTCGAATGGTTTCGTGAACGTGAGGACAGCGAAAACGAAGACGGGATTTCCGATACCGCACTGGCCGAAGTCGCGGAAAAATTCGGTACTGACAGCGACGTTTATACAACGCTCGCCAACGTGAAAACCTCCTCCCGCGACCGCCAGTTGACTGCCGTGCGTTCGGCCATCGCCGCGTTCATGCCGGATTTCTCCAACCTGCGTGTGCAACGCAAACCACATCTGCATATGGCAGTCGACAAACATGGCGCGACATTCAATGTCACTCAGCTCTCGCTTGGCGAAAAGTCGCTGATTGCGTTGGTGGGTGACATGGCCAGGCGTCTGGCGATGATGAACCCGTGGATGGACAACCCGCTGCACGGCGACGGCATTGTTCTGATCGACGAGGTGGAATTGCGCATGGATCCACAATGGCAGATTTGCCTGATTGCACAATTAAGTACGACCTTTCCCAATTGCCAGTTCGTGTTGACCACGCATTCTCCACTGGTCGTAGGTGATACCAAAGGTGTGCTGGTTTACCTGCTTGATGAGGGCGATAGCCGTGGGTAGACAAGCTGCTGTGAGGGCGTCAGTGACCGCAAATATGCAGGTAACGGAATAAACATTGTAGGAGTGAGCCTGCTCGCGATAGCGGTGTATCAGTCACCATCAGCGTTGACAGATACACCGCTATCGCGAGCAGGCTCACTCCTACAGGGACGCGTTTTATTCAGTGACTGCGCGATCAGTCATCCGGCATTTCCGGTGGCTTGGCCGGTTTCGCAGGCTTGCTCGGCTTGGCATTCTTGGCGCCTTTCGCCGGTTCCGGCGTAGCAGCGACCGGCGCCTGAGCCGCGGCGGCCGCTTCCTTCTCGGCCATTGGCATGGCGTCGATGGTGTCGAAGATTTTCTTCAGATCCAGCGCTTTCGCTTCATCCCCCGACGCCGAGAGTTTGGTCTCGCCGTCCTTGCCCACCAGGAACACTTTCGGATAGGCCCCGGCACCCAGCTTCAGCGAGCGCAGCAGTGCCATGGTGTCTTGCTGGCCCATGTCCTTGCCGTCGAGCTGGCCGGCCATGTTGAGGATGGTGTAGACCTTGATGTTGCGGTCGGTGACGCCTTTTTTGTTGGCCGGATCTTCCAGCGACTTTTTCAGGGCCACCCACACAGGGTCGACGGTGCTTTGTGCGATCACGATCAGCGGTCGGGCGCGGCCCATATCCCCGGCGATGGGCGAATCGTTGTCAGCGGCGAACAAGGGGCCAGCAATCGCCAGCAAGAGTGTCAGGGTCAATGACCTGATGAGCATGCGCATCTCCTTTTGATATCCACGCTCTAATGATTGCGCATCGTGGCGATTGTTCCGGGACAACCCGGCAAATATCTTCCGCCTAGTCAGAAGCTTAGGACAGGCGCGACATTGCGCAACATATCCGAGGTGATCGCAACGCGGATTTGATTACCTTTTATGACCGCATTAGGGTGGCAGTTCTGCCCATGAAATGGAGTTCACCCGCATGCACATCGATTACCTCTGCGATCACCCCGAATTGATCGAAGAACTGGCCACGCTCAACTTCAAGGAGTGGGGCGAGTTTCGTCCCGGGCAAACCGTCGAGGACCGTATCGAACACATGCGCGATTCCTGCGGCAAAGGTGCCGTGCCGAGTGTCGTGGTAGCGCTAGAGGGTTCGCGGCTGCTGGGCGGTGCGCTGCTGATCGAAAGTGATCTGAAGCTGCGCCCGAACCTGACGCCATGGCTGGCGGGGGTTTACGTCAAGGCAGAGGAACGTGGGCGCGGGATTGCTTCGCAACTGGTCAATCGAGTGGTTGCAGAAGCGGCGGCGCTCGGTGTGCCTGAGTTGTATCTGTACACCGACACGTCGCAGTCGCTGTATGCGCGACTGGGTTGGGAAGTGGTTGAAGAACTGGTCTACGACGATTTGCCGGTGACAGTGATGAAATACGTTATTAAGCGTTAACCGGTGGTGAGGCGGCTCGCGGCAGGCTGTGCCGCCTCACTCCAGCGCTGAATCGAGCGCCGAGAGCAATTGCGAAGGGGCGACGAGTTGTCCACCGAGCTTGAGTTCACCGCTTTCGAGTTCAACGCTCAACCTCACCGACGCCCGATCACCCGGGTATTTGCGCAACACCAGCTCGATGCCATTGGCCGTCTCGTCGGCGGTACCGAGCAAATCCCACAGGCTCTCGCTCAGATCCAGCAGCACTTTTTGCTGCTGCAGATCGACTACCCGCGGCGCATACAGCCAATGGCTCATGCGCATCTCACGCGGTTCGACGGTGATGGCGAGGCGGCCATCGCAGTGGACAGTGGTTTCAGTCATGGCCGGATCAGAACGCCAGTTTGTAGCCGATCAGTACCAGCATCGTCGCCAGGCACGGGCGCAGCACTTCATCGGAGATGCGTCCGGTCAGGTGGCTGCCGAGCCAGATACCCGGCAGCGAGCCGACCAACAAGAAGCCCAGCACACCCCAATCCATGTTGCCCATGCTCGCGTGGCCCAGGCCTGCGACCAGTGTCAGCGGCACGGCGTGGGCGATTTCGGTGCCAACCAGGCGACGGGTCGGCAGCAACGGATAGAGGATGAACAGCGCAACTGTGCCAAGGGCGCCTGCACCGATCGAGGTCAGGGCGACCATGGTGCCGAGGACCAGACCGGTGATCACGGTCATCACGTTCAGGCGCGAACCGCTCGGGTTGTAGTTGCCGCCGGCGCGTTTGTGGGCGAACTCGAGCAAGCGTTTCTTGAAGAAGATCGCCAGCGCGGTGGCGAACAGGACGAAGCCCAGCGCCTGTTTGATGATGGCGTTCATCGCGTCCGGCGCGGTGTGCAGGGTGCTGAGGAACCACAGGGTCATGGCCACCGCCGGCACGCTGCCGAGGGTCAGCCAACCGGTGATGGCCCAGTCGATGTTCTTGTTTTTGCGGTGAACGAGGACGCCGCTGGATTTGGTAATGGCGGCGTACAACAGGTCAGTGCCCACCGCCGTTGCCGGGTTGATGCCGAACCACAACAGGATCGGCGTCATCAACGAACCACCGCCGACACCGGTCATGCCGACAATAAAACCCACCACCAGCCCGGCAATCACCAGGCCGAAATTCGCCAATTCCATTAACACGTCCAGAAAAACGACAGGAAAAATCTGGCCCGCAGCATAGCGATTTTTCTTATAACCACATATATCGATGCGGTCTATCGTTATGCCATATCGAACTCACCATTGCCTTACTGTAGGAGTGAGCCTGCTCGCGATAGCGGTCTATCAGTGATGGATTCAGTGACTGACCCTCCGCTATCGCGAGCAGGCTCACTCCTACAGGGTTAGGTGGTGGATGCAGATTCAGTGCACCCTTCGGCCTGGTTTGAAGCTGTGGGTTTTGTTGATCCACACCGTGGCCAACGCAATCAGCGACAAAATCAGCAACGCCCACGGAAACGACATCGCCCCTGCCCGATCGAGCAACAAGCCACCAAACAACCCGCCCCCGGCAATCGCCACGTTCCAAGAGGTTGTGAGCATTGCCTGCACCACGTCGACGTGATCGCCAGCAGAGTCGGCCGCAGAGGTGAGCAATAAGGTTGCCGAGCCGCCAAACGACAATCCCCACACCGCCATGCAGGCGTAAATGATCAGCGGCGACGGCGCTGCCAACGCCAGAACCAGCGCCGTCAGCGCAAACACCGCGAGGCTGATCAACGTCAGCCAGCGCAACCAGCGATCCACCAGCATGCCAATAATCCAGATCCCCACCAGCGAACACAGGCCAAACACCAGCAGCACCAGATCGACCCGGTCAGCCAGCCCGGCCTGCATCAGAAATGGCGCGATGTAGGTATAGAGAATGTTGTGCCCGAGCATCCACGTCAGCACCACGAACAACACCGGCCGCACGCCGGGCAAACGCATCGACTCGAGCAACGGCAGACGCTCATCACTGGCCTGCCCCGGACGATCCGGCACCGCGATAACAATCCACGCCGCCAGCACCAGAGCCAGCGCCGACATGATCCCGAACGACGCGCGCCAGCCGATCAGATTGCCCAGCCACGTCCCCGCCGGTGTGCCCAACGACAACGCCACCGGCGTGCCGAGCATAGCAATCGCCAGCGCCCGCCCCTGTTGATGCACCGGCACGATGCCGCGCGCATAACCGGCCATGATCCCCCACGACAATCCCGCCGCCATCCCGGCGAGGAAGCGCGAGGCCAGGGTCAGGCCGTAATGACTGGAGAATGTGGTGACAGTGTTGAATATCAGAAACCCGCCGACCGTCATCAATAAAACCCGGCGCCGAGGCCAGCCCCGCGTGGCGACGGTCAGCGGAATCGCCGCGACAATCGAACCGAGCGCATACAGCGTTACCAGTTGCCCGGCAAGCACTTCACTGACGTTGAGCCCGGCGCCGATTTGCGGCAGCAGCCCGGCGGGCAGGGTTTCGGTGAGGATGGCGATGAACCCGGTCATGGCGAACGCCAGCAACGCGGCATAGGGCAGTTTGTCCGCACGGGCGGTGCGGTCGACGCGGCTGAAATCGGCGCTGGCGGGGTCGGTCATGACGGGTGCGGCTCCATTTTGATCAATAGCGGTGACGGATTGTATACAAGAACAACCTTCACTATTCGATCAATGTAGGAGCGAGCCTGCTCGCGAATGCGCTAGTTCAGTCAACACTTCAGCGCCTGAATGACTGCATTCGCGAGCAGGCTCGCTCCCACATTGGATCTCTGCACACCACAAACCCTTGTGGAAGCTGCATAGATCGTCATCACCGCCCCACCAAACTCACTGCACCGGCAAGAAATTCAGGAACAGCAAACTCTGCGCGTAGTTGAGGCCGATCCGCCGGTAACGCTCATCAAGCATCTGCGTGATCAGGTCCAGTCGCGCAACGATTTTGCCGAACTCGGTGGCGAAACTCAGATTGGTGCCTTCCTCCGAGATCTCATTGGAAAACAGCAGCGGTTGGCCTTCCTTGTTCTGCCGCTGGGACAAAATCCACGTGGCTTTTTCGATATTGCGTGCAGCGTTGTGAACGAATGTCGGGTTGATCGCGTCGGTCATGTAGAACTCAGTGCGATTGCCATGGGCGGTGACCAGCATGCTGCCGATGGCATAGATGAACGCGCCGACACGGTCACCGAGAAACTCCGGACTCATCGCATAGCTCAGCGCTGCCAGATCCTTGCGACCGCCAAGCACCGGCAACGGCTGTTGCTGCTCGATGGCCTGGCGCACCTGTTTCACGGCGGCATGGATGTTGAGAAAGCCTGACTTGCGCAGCTCTTCCGGGTTGCGCAAATACAGCTTGCCCTGCAAGCGATAGAGACTGTTGAGGTTGTCGCGCATCGCCAGCGTGGCCATGCGGTCGACGCTGGTCTGCAGGAACTCCTGCGGCTTCCCTTCACGCATCTGGTTGAAGAAGCCGTTGCCGTCCTGGTGACTGCAACCGCTGAAAAACAGCGACGACAAACACGCCAGCAACAGACACAGGCGGCGGAAAAAAGCAGTGATCAGGGCAAAAGCTCTCGGCATGAAATCTCGAACAGGCACATTCCTGTGCGGCGGGAGTCACCGCATCCTGGCCATGGATAGAGCCGCCGATTGCGAAAAAGTGCAGTGGTGCGCACGACCAGCCGACCTTCGGCAATGCCTGCCTAACAATTAGTCTGTCTTTATTGTTGAAATAAACGATTAATCAACTATAAATTTCCTTCCAAACCACAAATAGCATGACTAGTAACCGTGTAGGAGCTGCCGAAGGCTGCGATCTTTTGACTCTGTTTTTATAGCCAAGATCAAAAGATCGCAGCCTTCGGCAGCTCCTACACAGCGTCAGCAGCAATTTGAAAACAACAACAAAAAGGAAGGTCAACCATGCTTCAATCCCGTCACCTGCTCTCCGGCCTCGGACTGTCCCTGATGATCGCCACCCTCTCCGCCAACGCGGCCGGCCTCAGCGCCGAACACAAAGCTTTCGGCAAAACCAATGACGGCACGCCCGTCGAGCAATACATCCTGCGCAACAGCCACGGCATGCAGGCCACCGTCATCACCTACGGCGCGACCCTGCAATCGCTGAAAGTGGCGGACAAGCACGGCAAGTTCGACGACGTCGTGCTCGGCTTCGATGATGTGCAGGGCTACCAGAAAGGCACCGCCTATTTCGGCGCGACCATCGGCCGCTTCGGCAATCGCCTCGCCGAAGGTGCGTTCGAACTCGACGGCAAGCGCTATCAAGTGCCGCAGAACGACAAGACCAACGCGCTGCACGGCGGCACGCTGGGCTTCGACAAGAAAGTCTGGAAGGCACAGGAAACCAAGGACAAGGATTCCGTCGGCGTGACCCTGACCTATCTGTCGGCGGACGGCGAAATGGGCTTCCCCGGCAACCTCACCACCGAAGTGACCTATCGCCTCACCGACAACAACGAACTGCGCATCGACTACAAGGCCAGCACCGACAAACCGACCGTGCTCAACCTGACCAACCACAGCTACTTCAACCTCGCCGGCGCCGGCAATGGCGACATCCTCAAACAGGTCGCCACCCTGCACGCCAGCCATTACACCCCGGTCACCGCCAAACTGATCCCGACCGGCGAACTGGCACCCGTGGCCGGCACGCCGATGGACTTCAGCAAGCCAACCGCGATCGGCACGCACATCAAGGCTGATCATCCGCAACTGAAATTCGCCGAGCCGAAACAGGGTGGATTTGATTTCAACTGGGCGCTGGATACCAAGGGCGATATCGGCAAAGTTGCGACTGAGGTGAGTGACCCGCAGTCCGGTCGCGTGCTGCAGTTGTTCACCACGGAACCGGGTGTGCAGTTCTATACCAGCAACTTCCTCGACGGCACGGTCAAGGGCAAGGGTGGCAAGGTGTATCCGCACTGGGGCGCGTTTACCCTGGAGACTCAGCATTATCCGGACTCACCGAATCAGCCGAACTTCCCGAGCACTCGGCTTGATCCGGGGCAGACTTACAGCCACAGCGTCGTGCTGAAGTTCTCCGCCAAATAACCTGCCCGTTGCACCTGATTATTCCCACGCGCAGCAAAGGCATGCGGCCCAGGACGCTCCGCGTCCCTTGAGGCATTTCATTGCTGCGCGTGGGAACAATCAATCACCAAGGAGATTACAGACCCACACGCTCCAATCCCCGACGCATGCCTTGATCCGCCTGCTCGCACCACTGCTTGAGCGTCAGACTCGGCGGCAGATTGGCCTCCAGGGTTTTGTATTGACCATCGTCCAATACCTCACCCTTGCGACCATGGGCCTCGTTCTTATCGCCGTCGCTCTTGTCCATCTGCCCTGGAATACCGGCAACAAACGCCACCATTTTATTGGCGTTCGCAGTACTTTCAGCTTTCAGGAAACCTTTGTCGACGCAATGATTGATCAGCCCGGACATGTTGCGCCCAGTGTCGTACATCCCTTTCAACGTAGCGGCGTCCGGTCCTTCTGCGTGAGCAACATTGACGGTGCCCAGAGCGGCGGTCAGTGCGAGGATCAAAGCGGTGTTCTTCATGTTTATTCCTTTAATGGATGAAGCCAGGTTGTTTACTTGCAGTATTCCTGAGGGCGAACGAAAAGCTCACCCTCGCGGATTCAACTGACCACCGCTCCTTTCGGGCCACTGGCAATCAGCGCGGCCCCGCAGGCGGTTTTCAAGCCGTCGAGCGCGATGGGCGTTCCATCGACGGTGTAAGTGCTGCTGCCTTCGGCAATTGGAAAAATGCCTTTGCACAGAGGACAGCTGACCTTGTGACCCACCCCGGCGATGGGCTTGCCGTTTAGGTCGGTCTGGGAAAAGGCTTCGAGGACTTTGCCACCGTGAGTGGTGGAGTCGCCCAAGCGAATGGCGTCTTTCATGTTGTCATTCCTTCGACTACGAGGGTTGACTGCAGCCTCGATCAATTTCGCGGCTTTCGGCCACCAATGGCAGAGAGTTTTATCAGAGGCAGGTTGCGTTTAATCAACCTTCAAAAACGTGGCCTGCCCCTGATATATTTCATAAATTTTTAGAGATTAAAAAGTGGCTATTCGGCTGCAATTTGACCGAGAGTCAACCTACACGCGGAAGACCTCATTTAAGCCAACCTCCTCATCCTCGTCCCCATCTTCAAGACACCTGAAATTTCTTCCATTGAGTGCTGTTTTAAGTAGGGCGTACAGTTCTGCTGATTGGAAATTCACTTGGAGCCACAGGGATTCATCATCCCCATAAATGAGACGAGTATCGTAAGCCCCACTGCTATTCAACGAGTGATCCTTCAAATAAAGATCACCGTCGCCCGAGCGAACACAAGCACTACTAGCTTTAACAATGTCGATGACATGCTGAGCTGTAGAGTTGTCGTCAAACACCAATTTGTATTCATAACTCATGATCCGTGTGGTCTCCCTCGGACAGCTGGTAAATCGGCAGGATTACGAATGCCAATGTGAGTTTTATTAGGATCGGTGGAAACTTTACCCTCATCATCCAGTTGATGATTGGACGGATCCTGTTTATGGATGTGTGCATTGTTGCCAGATTTGTGAGGGCAGGCATTCAAGTTTCCGTACTTGTGAACCCTGACCTCTGAACCGTCTGCATGCTTCCAGGTTTCGTTAACCCCATTGTCTTTGGTTTTCGAAAATCCGGCGCTGTTCAACGTTCTACCGGCGCGAGGAATACTCGTACCTTTCATCCGAGGTAGATCAGAAGAGGCGGAAAGGCCAAGTGGAAGTGCGCGCGTTGTTCGTTTTCGTTTTCCAAAGCCGTTTACCGTCCGAGACGGTCCCAGCGATAGCGCAGGGTCTGCTCGGCAGCGTCGACACGTTCGGCGATCAGACCGGCAGCGCTGTAGCTCCACGTGGTGCAACGATCGAGAGCGTCGACATGCGCCAGCAGCCAACCTTCGGCGTCGCGTTCAAAGCGCTCTTCGGTCTTGTCGGGCTGCTTGATCGCCACCAATTCAACGCTACTTAAATAGGCGCGCAGCATAAAGCGCAACAGCGCATCGCACTGGCTCGCCTTTTAAAGAATATATGTCCAATCGTGGCTGAAATCCGGTGGCGCAAGCTATCGGGAACGTCCGTAGTCTCGCACCTCACCGGAGAGAAATACGAAGGATCTCGAAAAGCTCCACACAGTCATCGAACCGGAGCCTAATTCTGACCAACTGACGCCATTGCCCTCCACACCTCCTTATTCCTTTAGGCGTCAGCGGCAAGTTTCGCCTCACAGTGCCACTACACTGATCCTTGCCTAGCGAACTTAAATTTCATTTAAATTCAAAATACTCAATCATCATTCTCATTGGCATTGTCATATCAACTTTCAAGAATCCCAGCACCTCAAAAAACCATGAAAGATTATCTCCCATTACAGAAACATCATCTTCATCATTTGACAGCAGGCAGATAGCTAGCCGCGCCAGTAATACGTCCTTATCTTGAAAGTCACGTATTGCGCCTATCTCATCGATTTTCGCCCACCAAACCGAAGCCTCGGCCTTACAGACTTCAATGGGGATCTTGCCTTCCACATAGTCTTTAGCAAGACGCAAAGGATCATTCTCACAATCAGAGAATTTGATATCCAAAGCATCCAAAACCTTGACCAAAAATCCGATCTGCTGCTTGAGCGCTTCGCGATTGTCAGATGGCCGAATAATCGCGCCAACGTTATATTTCTTAAAATCAATTTGATTCATACGACGTTAACCTTGAAATGTTGTAAAAGGTCGGTACACGAGGAGCAGGGAGCCTTGTTTGTGCCATGACCATTTCCGGAGCTACCAATATTAACGGTCCGAATGGTTCCTCCAGCAGGATCAATACCTGCATTCATAGCTTTATCCAAGCAAACCACCTCGGCGCATCCGCCGTGCCACTGGGCGCGTTTATCAGCTGGCGTGCCCATCAGCCCCGCCGTTACCTGGGAATTATGCGGCACTTCTTCACCGCTTACACCCGTAATAACATGGTCTCCTTGGCGGAACTCAGATGCCGCCCCAGATGTTTTCCCTCCTGCTACCGCAGCGTCAGCTGCACCCTCGGCAGTGTTGTTTTTTTTGGAGCCAGATGTAGCGCCTTTTCGAGACAGTCCCAAAGCATCGGTCCAACCTGTCGGATTCGGTGCGTACTGATAAAGGTTCAACCCGGCATCGTAACTGAGCGGATCCTTACTGATGAACCGCCCTACTGTGGGGTCATAGTACCGATGTCGGTTGTAATGCAGTCCCGTCTCATGATCATGATATTGGCCCTGGAAGCGTATAGGGTTCATCACCCCATTCTGCCGCGCCCATTCTGAGTGCTGTTCCGTTGCCTGCCCCCATGCCTTGTATTGCGCAGCCCAAGCCACGCTGCCTTGATAGTCAGTCAGCTCTTGGGGCGTACCTAAGTGATCGCACTGATACCAAGCCAACGCATCAAACGGTAACGCGCTAGCTTTGTGATTCCACAGCGGATCTTCATCAAGGCTGTATTCACCACTGTAGTCCGGCTGGCCCATGAGGTTGATCGGTGCGTGGCGCACAGCTTGAGCGACCGGGACGAAGGTGCCCGGTTCGAATATGTAGTGAACCGTTCGACCAGGTTCACCATCGGCCTGTGCTGGGCTACTTTCCCAGGCGAGGTTGTCGCCATCCCACCCATACAAGGTGAAACCACAACCCAGTTCTCGCTGTTTGCGAGCATGCTCATTACGATTCCAGAGCGAACCAGCTTCCGGACGCTGTTTGTAGTGCGCAAGGGAGTTTTTGTGCAGGCGCCGTCCCAAAGCGTCGTAAGCAAAATCGACGGATAATCTTGAGTCCTCGAAATGCACCAACCGATCAAACAGATCCCATTGCAGGTCACTGCGCTGGCCGTTATGCCAACGCTGGATCTGGTTGCCGCGCTCGTCATAATCGTAGTGGGTACCAGCGTACTCACGCAGCAGGTTGTCGACTAGCTTGCTTCGCGGTGGAGTTAAATCCAGTGGACGGCGAATTTCATTCGTTTTGTCGTCAAGTAGGTTACCTGCCGGGTCAAAAGCGAACGTTTCTACGCCTTGACGTGTAGTCGCGCTAAGCAGACGACCGACCGGATCATATCGATAAGCCAGGGGGCCACGGCGGCTATCATTGATGTCGGTCAGTTGGCCTACAGCATCGTATTTGTACTCGCGCTTGAGCAGGGTAGATTTGTCATCGCTGCGCCCCAAAACCTGTTCCTGCAATCGCCCTACAGGGTCCCAGCTTTGGGTCTGCAGTAGATGGTTACCTTGATGACGGGCAATTTCGCGGTGTAAATCATCTCGCTCAAAGCCGACCAGTTCGTGCTCATCCAAGCGCATGCCCAACAAGTGGCCGCTGCCGTAAGTGAGCCAACTGACGCGATGCCCGTCCGGGCGAATGGTGGCTACACGCTGGTTGAGCAAGTCGTACTCATGCTGCCAAATCGCGACAGTGGCTTTTTCAAGACCGAGGTAATGCTGGTGTTCGCGCAGCAAATTACCCGCTGAGTCATGGAACCAATGCAGCTGACTGTCGGTATTCTTGGCCAATACCAAACGACCGTTACCATCGTAAGCGAAGTTCTCGACTTGTGATTTTTCCCCCAAAGTAGCGCAACGTTCAGTCAAGCGCCCCATCGGGTCAAAGCTCATCGAAATCACACGTTCGCCATTGACCGATTGTGCCAAGCGCCCCGTGACGGGGTCGTACTGATAGCGTGTGCTCCGCCCATCAAAGCCGCTCTCTTCCAGAATACGACCGACCGGGTCGTAATTAAAATGCGCGCGCTGCTCGTTTTCGTTTTCCAGGGCCGTTAAACGACCGAGACGGTCCCAGCGATAGCGCAAGGTTTGCTCAGCGGCGTCGACGCGTTCGGCAATCAGACCAGCAGCGTTGTAGCTCCATGTCGTGCAGCGATCCAGTCCATCAACATGGGCCAGCAAACGACCTTCAGCGTCGCGCTCAAAACGCTCCTCAGTCTTGTCCGGGTGCTTGATCAGCACCACTTGCCCGGCCTTGTAATCGTACTCGGTGGCGTTTCCCGCAGCGTCAGTAAAGCAGATCATCTGCCCAAATTCGTTGTACTCCCAGGCGCTGGTCTTGCCTGAGCAATCAACGTATTCAACTACTTGCCCGGAATCGTTGTAGCCCAAGGTCTTTTCGTTGCCGTTGGCATCTTTGATCGCCGTAGGCAGACCTGACTTGTTGTAGGCGTATTCGGTTTTGTTGCCTAGTGGGTCGATGGCTTCGACTAGATTGCCCATGTCGTCATAAGCCCTTTGCCACTGGCCACCCTCGGCATCACTGATCTTGATCAGCTTATCCTGATCGTCATAGGCGTAATGCATGACGGTATGATCGGCGCGGGTATGCTCAAGCAAATTACCGCGATCGTCATAACGGTAACGGTTGGTGCTGCCATCGGCTTGTACGTGGCGCACGACGTTTTTTGCGTCGTCACGGAAAAGCCATTCCGAGCGTCCGTCAGCATGGCGAATGCGGTAGGTGTAGCCAAGGATGTCGTAGTAGTGCCAAGTTTCGTTGCCATGGGCATCGGTGACATAGGTCAGACGAATGTTCTCGTCCCACTCCAAACGCGTATCGAAACTGCCATCATCGGCCCATTCACGGATGGCTTTCGCGTTGGAGCCCTGCCCGTCCCACTCAAGGTTCATACCTCGGCCGGTACGGTCGGTGTAACGAGTGACCAGGTGACGCTGATACTGATACGACCAGGCCGCACCGTTCTCATCTTGCCCCTGAGTCAAATCGCCATAAGCGTCGTACTGATAGGCGCACAATTGACGATGCGGTACGCCGTCACGAATTTCCCAGATGCCAACCAAGCGGCCTTGACCATCAAGCATCGTGCCCAGATGCGAATGCACTTTGCTGATGTCGTTTTCCTGATACGTGATCAGGTCTGAGAGTACCGACTGCTCGCCATGGCGATGCTCATAATGCAGCATGACCCCGGCGCCATTGCGCCGCGAAATGTTGGTCAGCACATAGCGTTGGCCAAGGCGTATGTAGGTTTCCTTGCGCTCAAAACCGCGGCACAGTACCAACTGATCTTCGCTGGCACGAATCAGCGTGACGTTCTCAATGGCGTCGTAGTGGAACAGACCGACTTTGGGTAAAGGATAACTGTGGTCCCGGCCGTCAGCGCCGTAGAACGTCAGGCCGTCATCCATGCAATCAAATCGTGTGGTGAATTCGCTGATCCAACGCGCACCGAGCTCGCTATGGTCGAATGCACCCAGGCGAGAATTGTAGGTGCGCGTCCACTCAACAGGAAAAGGACCCGGAAGACTGAAATCGGTATGGCTGAGGCTTTCAGAACCCAGAGCAAAATTGATGCTGCGACGAGTGCTGGAGCAGGCGCAGTTTTTATCCGGGTTGGGCGCATGCGCTGCCGCAGCCTGTTGACCGGTGGCGCCTAGGCCGCCCTCGGAGGCAGTGTGATTCGCCTTGCTGGTCTTGTCCGGTTGAACGCCCGCACTCTGGCCGTGGGCATTACGTTTGCGCCAAAGAGTCACAGCAGTGGAGAGGGTCAGCAGTAACCAGCCAATAGAGTTCTGAACTGACTCATCATCGAGTTTGCTCAACTGAGTACGTAATTCAGGCCCCATTGCGCGGAGTTTTGCTGTCTCCGTGACCACCCGTTTCTTCACATCATCAGGTAGCAGATTATCCGCCGCACTGTTGGCCAAGCCCTTGCCTGCAGCCTTATACGCACTGGCAGCCGCTCCGAATATATTGTCGATCGCCGCGAGTGGATCGTTCAGAAGTTGGTCGCCAGCGGTGCTGAGTTTTTGACTGGCGGCCTGAGCGTCGCCTTTGGCGTCGAGTTTACCGTTGGCAACCGTTTCAAGGCCTTTGGCAATCTCGTTGATGACGTCTTCACCGAGCTTGCCGGCGTCCGCCAAGATACCGGGTAGCTTGCCTTTGGCTTGTGCGACAAAGTCATCGAGAGTACCAACGATGGATTCGTTCAAGTGCCCTATCAGGACCTCAATGACCGATGAACTGAGCAGTACCTTGCCGGAGGCTTTCATCTCCTGACGCACAAGAAACAGCGTTGGACGCAAAGTCATGCGCGCCGCCGCCATCGCCGGTGGCAACGGCAACACACCGATCAGGTTGATACCCAAGCTCGCCCAAGCAAGCAGATCTCGTTTCTGCGCATTCGACAAAGTAACGATGTCACCCAGAGCGTCGACCAACGCCATGATGTTACCCACTACGGGCAGTGCTCCGGCGACGTTTTTGATCCGGTCAAGCGTGACCACACCACCACTCGCAGACTGCAGCCATGCATCAAATGTCGCTGCACTGCTTGCGACATCCTTGATGTCGATAGCATTGAGTGGAACGATGGCTACCTGGGGTTCACGTTTGTTTGCAACAGCGATATCAGTCGTCATGAAAGCGTCTTACCGGCCAACAGGCTGGAGTTTCGAAGATGAATTGAAAGGCGCAGGTCCTCGTCGAGTTCGCGATTCGAGATCGCAGCCTCATGAGGCCGAAGCAATAATTTGGGTGATTCAACTAACAACCGCGCCTTTCGGGCCACTGGCAATCAGCGCAGCACCGCAGGCGGTCTTCATGCCATCCAGCGCGATTGGCGTGCCATCGACGGAGTAAGTGCTGCTGCCCTCGGCAATCGGGAAAATACCCTTGCACAACGGGCAACTGACCTTGTGACCGAGCCCGGCAATCGGCTTGCCATTGAGGTCGGTTTGAGAGAAGGCTTCGAGCACCTTGCCACCGTGGGTGGTGGAGTCCCCCAAACGAATAGCGTCTTTCATTGCGTCACTCCTTTGACTGAAATCGTTTCCGTTGTCATGACAGCATCTCACCCGCCAACAGGCCCGGGGTTTTCAAGGAAGGATTTGGCAGACTCGGTGCAGGCAGGCTCGGCAAGTTGCCCGCCTTGCTCGCCGCTCCAAGAAGCCCCGAAGCACTCGGCAACGCCGCACTCGCCAATTTCGGCAACCCGGCCACCCCGCCCTGCACCACACCCTTCACTTGCTGCGCTGTTTGCATCGCACCTTGCGCGGTCTGCATCGCACTCATCCCTGTTTGCGCCATGTCCTTACCCTTCTCCAACATCTCCCAACTCTTGCTCGGCAAGACCTGCGCGACCATGGCTTGCACCTGACTCGGCACGTCTTCAGCCCCCGGCGGATTCAACGGCCACTCCGGTTTGCCGATGTAACTGCCATCGCTCCAGGTGTCCGCCGGATCCTTGCCGAACAGCACACGTGCCGGCCCCGGCGCAGCGCCGGCGACACTGGCAAAACCTTTGCCGTCGAGCTTGCCCTTGATGCTTTTGCCCAGCGCATCGATGACTTCGTAATCACCTTCCTTGATGCCCTGACGCCCGGCGTACTGGTTGAACAATTCCAGATTGCCCTTGCCCGGTTTCGGTGGTTCCGGGAATACCCCGGCCAAAGATTTCGCCCCGGTGTAGGCGAAGTTCGCCGCGTGCGCGGTGTACGGGCCGCTGGTGGCGTGGGTGATGCCGCCGGCGTTGTAGGTCGTGGCGCTGCCGCCGCCCTGGATCACCAGTTCGGTCTTGGCGGTGATGGTGATGCGGTCGGCGTTGGCGGTGATGTTGAGTTTGGCCAGCAGGTTGATGCTGTCCTTCAGCGCGCGCACATCGATGTCGCCGGACGCTGCGACCAGCCGCCAGCCCATGCTCTGCACGAACAGGCGCATGCCACGACTGGCGCTGGCCAGCAGGCGTTTGCCGATCGACAGACTGGTGTGCCCGGTGCTGCTCAGCGCCAGGTGTTCGCCGGTGGCGATGTGGCTGGAGCGTGGCGTGGTCAGAGCGATGCCGGCCGGGCTGGCGAGCACCAAGTGCGGTTCGGTGAACTCGGGGAATTCATTGGCGGTGAGGTTCGCCGGACCTGAGCCGAGCACGCCTTGATGCTGGGCGTGCAGCGCTTTGGCCACGTCGTCCTGGTCGCCCGCCTCTTGGGCTTGCAACTCTTTGGCTTGAACGGCGAATCCGTCCTGCTGATCGCTGGCCGTGGCGAGGCGTTCAGCGGTTTCCGGCAGATCCTTGTGGTGCTTGGATTCGTTCGGACGCGGCTCGGTGGTGATCAGCAAACCGGCGGCGGCACGCACCGCACCGTGGCGATCGGTTCTCAGTTCGAAACCTTCACCGCGCGGCTGGCCACCGCTAGGGCGCGGATGGGTCAGGTAACCGAGGTTGATCGCACTCGCACCGTGGTCACTGCGCAGCGCGATGCTGATCTCGCTGGTGGTGTCGTCGATGCGTAATTCGTTGGCGCGACTGCCCTTGTATTCCTTGCTCTTGACCGTGGCCAGGGTCTTGAAATCCGGCAGTTTGTACGGCGGCAGATTGGCGCCGTGGTACAAGCAACCGGTGATCAGCGGCTGATCGGGATCGCCCTCGAGGAAGGTGATCAACACCTCCATGCCAACCCGCGGAATATTGATCGAGCCAAAAGTCTCGGCCGCCCAGCTCGACGCGACGCGCATCCAGCAACTGGTCATGTCGTCGTGTTTGCCTTCGCGGTCCCAGAAGAACTGCACCTTCACCCGGCCGTACTGGTCGCAGTAAATCTCTTCGCCTTCAGGGCCGCAGACCACCGCGCTCTGGGTGCCGAGGACTTTTGGTTTCGGGTGATCAAGCGGCGGACGGTACGGCACGTCCCACGGAATGGCGCTGAAGCGGTTGCGGTAGCCCTGGTGGAAATCGTCTTTGTTGTCGGTGGTGTCGCTGGTCACCGACTCTTCCAGTACCTGCGGCTGTTTGCCTTCGTGGAAGATTTCGGTGAGCAGCCAGAGGTCATTCCAGGTCGGGTTGGCGTGGTCGGTCAGGGCGAGGAAATGCCCGCTGACGAGGATCGGCTGATCGCTGTTGCCCTCGGCCAGACGGTAGTCGCTGCGATGGCGTTCCAAGGCGCGATTGGCCAGATGCTTGCCGCGCTCGCGGTCAACGAAACGGCCCGGGTAATCGTAGTCTTCGAGGTCCGGTTGCGCGCTGCTTTTGGCGTCGCTTTCCAGCTCGATTTTCGGTTTGACGAAGTCGTAATCACGGCGCGTGGTGCGGCTGGTGCGGGTGGCCAAACGCAGGCCGAAGCGCTTGACCACCGGTTTGTCGGCGACCAGTCCGGAGTCCTGCTGATAGGCCACCGGCGCCAATTTCGGGAACACCGTCTGGTCATCACCGAAGGTCAGCTTGTGGCCGCTGGACGTGTGCTGGAAGTGGTAGTGAATGCCCTCCTCTTCACACAAGCGCTGGATGAAATCCAGGTCCGATTCGTCGTACTGCACGCAGTAAATGCGCTCGGGGTAAATCGCGCTGAGCTGGAAGTGGTAATCGCTGGCGAGGATGCCGTGTTCTTCCAGCACCTGACTGACGATCTGCTGCACGGTCATCTGCTGGAAGATGCGCTGATTGACCCGGTGCGCGAGGTAGGCCAGTTGCGGGCGCAGGGAAATCTTGTAGCGGGTCAGGCGCTTGCCCGCCTCGCCCTGGGCGATGCTGTAGACCAGCCCGTGAATGCCGCTGCCGCTCGGCGACAACTGCAGAAACGCCAGTTTGTGCAGCACGCTTTCGAGGTTGATCGAGGCCTTTTCGCTGACCAGTTCCAGCTCGAATTCGAACGGCGTGTTAAGGGCCTCACGACCGGTGAACGACAGCACCTGGAAATCGCTGTCGATGCCATCGACGGTCAGATTGAAATGAGGCTGGTTGGCCGGTGAGAACATCCCTTGTTCCTCGCGCAGTGCTGCGACGCGCAACAGCCCTCAAGGGGCTATTGGCAAAAATTCTTTAAAAGTGATTGCGCCCCGACCAGCGATGCCGGCCGGGGCGGTACAACTGTCAGCCGTAATTAAACGACTGGAGCACGCCAGTCATCGGAACCCGAAGTACCGGATACTTCGTGGGTCCAGGTGATTTTGCGGTAGGTGAACTGCACCTCTTCCAGGTGGGTGAAGTGCGCGTTGCCTGGATCCTGGCAGTTGTGCATTTTGTTGTTGATGGCGACGATGATCGCGTCTTCCAGTTTGGTGGTGTAGTAGTGCTCTTGGGTGCCTTGCGCCGAAGTGCGGTACCACTGGATAACGATTTCGCTCATGCGCTCGCCGGAAGTCAGCGCCGCTTGCAGCAGAGGCGAAGCCTTGTCGTAGACCTTGGTGATCACAACTGGCTTGTGCACACGCTGACCGGTTGGCTGACCGGATTGTGGGTCACGCGGGATGATTACGTCGTGGGTGAAAGCCTGCACCATGACCTGGTCTTCGTGGCCTTCCTGGTAGGTGTTGCCAACGGAGTCGGCGGTGAATGCGCCGGCAGTGATCAGGCCTTGTTTTTCGCCGGTAACCGACATGTACGCTGGTGTTGCCATGGGGATGCTCTCCTTGCTTGAAAAGACATACCTCACAGGCACCATTGCCTGAAAGGATGGCTATGCGCCATCAAAGTTCATGCCAGCTTTTGTGCAACCCATACAGATCAAGGTCCCGAGCTCATCGACTGTTTTTTTTCTGTGACTAAGCCAATGAAAAACAAGGGAAAGTGCGCAACTTCTTGCGCAGTGGTGTGCAAGAAGTTGCGCACTTGGCTGGAGGCCACGAGCTACGCGGCCTGCAGAGACTTGCCCGGGTGAAAACAGGCAAGGCACTGCGCAACTTCTTGCGCACTTGCCCGTGGATGGATAAAGAAGAGCGCCAGATCAAAAGATCGCAGCCTTCGGCAGCTCCTACATGGGAAACCGGTACCCATAAGGAAAGCGCTGCCGAAGGCCGCGATCTCTTTGCTTTTTGAACCCCTGAGCTATCCTGCTGCCCACTAAAAGGTATCGACACATTCAGCAAGGAGGTTTGCATGCGTACCCTCGAATTGGCCGGCGTCCAGGTTCCAGTCATTGGCCAAGGCACCTGGCGCATGGGCGAAGACCGTTCGGCGCACAAGCGTGAAGTGGCGGCGCTGCGCACGGGGATCGAGCTGGGCATGAGCCTGATCGACACGGCGGAAATGTACGCCGAGGGCGGCGCCGAAAGCGTGGTTGGCGAAGCCATTGCCGGCCTGCGCGATCAGGTGTTTCTGGTGAGCAAGGTCTACCCGCACAACGCCAGCCGCAAAGGTATCCCGCAGGCCTGCGAGCGCAGTCTGCGTCGGCTCGACACCGATTACATCGACCTCTATCTGTTGCATTGGCGCGGTCAGTATCCGCTGGAAGAAACCGTCGAGGCCTTCGAACGTCTGCGCGAGGACGGCAAGATCGGCCGTTGGGGCGTGTCGAATTTCGATGTCGATGATCTCGAAGAACTCTCCAGTTCCGCCTGTGCGACCAATCAGGTGCTCTACAACCTCGAAGAGCGCGGTATCGAATTCGATCTGCTGCCGTGGTGCCAACACCAGCGCATGCCGCTGATGGCTTACTGCCCGATCGGCCAGGGCGGCGCGATGCTGGCTGAACCGCTGCTGAATGAAATTGCCGCTCGTCATGGTGTAACCCCCGCGCAGGTTTCGCTGGCGTGGATTCTGCGTCAGGATGGTGTGATTGCGATTCCCAAGGCTGTGCGACCGGAACACGTGCAACTCAATGCACAAGCCGCGCAACTGCAACTGGAGGCCGGGGATCTGGCGGCGCTGGACCAGGCGTTTCAAGCGCCACAACGCAAGCAGCGGCTGGCCATGGTCTGAGCCAGCGGCTGGCGAGGGCTTCGCGATGAGAAGCACTGATCAGTACGACCCGTTCAACCTGCAACGTTTTGTCCAGGCCCAGGAATCGGTGTTCGAGCGCGTGCAACGCGAACTCGATGAGGGCCGCAAACGCAGCCACTGGATGTGGTTTGTCTTCCCGCAGTTCGCCGGTCTGGGCGGCAGTGAAATGTCCCGGCGCTTCGCCATCGGTTCAGCCGAGGAAGCCCGGGCCTATCTGGCCCATGAGTTGCTCGGCGCACGCCTGCGCACCTGCACGCAGTTAGTGCTGAAGGTGCAACAGCGTTCGATTGCGGAGATTTTCGGCCATCCCGATGACCTGAAATTCCATTCCTCAATGACTCTGTTCGCACAGTTTGCCGCTGAAGACAGCGTGTTCACGCAAGCGCTGGAGCGCTACTTTCACGGCATTCTCGATGAATGGACGCTGCAGTTGCTCGACTCAAAACAGGCCCAGTTGCCCCCCGATCAGGGTTGAGAAATCGTCGTCGACAAACGGCAGAATCGCATCCGCCACCGGTTGCAGCTGGCGGGTGATGTAGTGGTCGTAGTCGATGGCGGCGCGGCGCACCTCCAGCGGCTCGGGACCTGCCAGTGTGATGACGTAGCTGATCCAGCCGCCATTCTGGTATTGGCGCGGGCGCCCGTGCTGCACGTTGTAGTCGTCGGCCAGCCGCGCCGCACGCACATGGGGCGGCACGTTGCGCTCGTAATCGTCGAGAGTGCGGCGCAGGCGCTTGCGGTAGACCAGTCGATCGTCGAATTCGCCAGCGAGGGTTTTACGCACATAGTCGCGCACGTAATCCTGATAGGGCTTGCGCTGGAAGATCCGCTCGTAGAGTTCCTGCTGAAACTGCCGGGCCAGCAGCGACCAATCGGTGCGCACGGTCTCCAGGCCTTTGTAGACCATTTCATCGCTGCCGTCGGCGCGGGTGACGAGGCCGGCGTAGCGCTTCTTGCTGCCCTCCTCCGCACCGCGAATGGTCGGCATCAGAAAGCGTTTGTAGTGAATTTCGAATTGCAGTTCGAGGGCGCTTTCCAGGCCATATTCATCACGCACATGCGCGCGCCACCAATCGTTGACGTGTTTGACCAGCGCATGACCGATGCTCGCCGCTTCTTCCTGCCCGTGCGGGCGACGCAGCCAGACGAAGGTCGAGTCGGTGTCGCCGTAGATCACCGCGTGGCCCTGTTCTTCGATCAGCTTGCGCGTGCGCAACATGATCTCGTGACCGCGCAGGGTGATCGATGAGGCCAGCCGCGTATCGAAGAAGCGGCAACCGCTGGAGCCGAGCACGCCGTAGAAGGCGTTCATGATGATCTTCAACGCTTGCGATAGCGGTGCGTTGTGTTCGCGCTTGGCGGTCTCGCGGCCCTCGGCAACGCGCGAGACAATCGACGGCAGGCAGTGACGGGTGCGCGAGAAACGGGCGCCACGGAAACCCGGCACCGAGTCGGCGTCGTCCGGGTGTTGCAGGCCTTCAATCAGCCCGACCGGGTCGATCAGAAAGGTGCGAATGATCGACGGATACAGACTCTTGTAATCGAGCACCAGCACCGACTCATACAGGCCCGGTTGCGAGTCCATGACGAAGCCACCGGGGCTGGCCTGCGGCGGATTGGTGCCGAGGTTCGGCGCGACAAAACCCTGTCGGTGCATCAACGGCATATACAAATGCGTGAACGCTGCTACCGAGCCGCCGCTTCTATCCGCCGGCAGTCCGGTGACACTGGCGCGCTCGAGCAGAAAGGTCAGCAACTCGGTCTTGGCGAAGATCCGCGTAACCAGTTCGCAGTCCTTGAGGTTGTACTTGGCCAGCGCCGGTTTGTCCTCGGCGAACATGCGGTTGATTTCGTCCATGCGCTGGTACGGGTTGTCGATCGACTTGCCTTCGCCGAGCAGAGTCTGGGCAACGTTTTCCAGGCTGAACGAAGGGAAACTCCAGGTTGCCGAACGCAGGGACTCGATGCCATCGATGATCAGCCGCCCCGCTGCCGAGGCAAAGTAATGATTGCGACTGCCGTGTTCGCGCCATTGCATTTCTTCGCCACCACGACCGATTTTCAGCGGCACACCGAGGCGCCGCGCGTGTTCGTGGAGGATGCGTAAATCGAACTGAACGACGTTCCAGCCGATGATCGCATCGGGGTCGTGGCGGGCGAACCAGTCGTTGAGTTTCTTCAGAATGACCGTGCGCGAGTCGCAGTATTCAAGGTCGAAGTCGACGATGCTGTCATCGCCGTTCGGCGCACCGAGCATGTACACCTGACGTTCGCCGCAACCTTCGAGGGCAATCGAATACAACTCGCCGGTTTCGGTGGTTTCGATGTCCAGCGAAACCAGCCGTAGCGTCGGCCGGTAATCGGGGTCGGGTTTGAGCTGGGCGTTGAGCAATACGCCGTCGGCATCGGGCGTGCCGCTGAACCGCACCGGCGCGGTGATAAAACGCTCCATCAGGTAGCGTTCCGGCGGGCGTACGTCGGCTTCGTAGACGTCGACCCCGTTGCGGTTGAGCGCGGTTTCCAGGCGCATCAATTGGCCGTGTTGCTGGCAATACAGACCGAGCACCGGGCGATGTTCGAAATCCTGCAGGGCCAGCGGGCGCAGTTCTACATTCTTTTCATCGTGCAGCAGGCGTTCGGCCACGGCACGCTGCTCGGCGGGAATAAACGCCACCGACGGCTGATGCGGCAAGCGCACACGGCGCGGCCCGGCGTCGGTCGCCAGCCAGAACTCGACTTCGGTGCCGGCCGGAGTATCGCGCCAATGCCGGGTCAGGACGAAGCCCTGCGGTAAATCCACCACTGCAACCTCAGGAATTGAAACAGAGGGGCATTCTACGCGGCATTGCCTGGGATGACCCTGACGATAAACAGCCGCCAGCCACGGAAAAACCCGGCAAATGACGTTTTTTGCGTGTTATCTGCCGCTTTGCCACCTTGCCCTGCGCGCTTGCGTCTACGATGCTTGGATAACAACGACAACACCTGAGTAACCGCCATGAAGACCGTCGCCCAACTGCTCAAGCTCAAAGATCAGAAAAATCAGGAAGTGCACCAGATCAAACCTGATCACATGGTGCTCGAAGCGCTGATGAAGATGGCCGAGAAAAACGTCGGCGCCTTGCTGGTGGTCGAAGACGACAAAGTGGTCGGCATCATCAGCGAACGCGATTACGCGCGCAAACTGGTGCTGCATGGCCGCTCATCCGTAGGCACGCCGGTGCGTGACATCATGGTGGCGAACGTGATCACCGTCGACACCCACCAAACCGTCGACACCTGCCTGGGCATCATGTCGGACAAACGCCTGCGCCACTTGCCGGTGGTGGAGAACGGCAAGCTGATCGGCTTGCTGTCGATCGGTGACCTGGTCAAGGAAGCGATTGCCGAACAGGCGGAGCTGATCAAACAGCTGGAGCAGTACATTCGCGGGGAATAAAGCCCCTCCTCCTGATCGTTCCCCCGCTCCGCGTGGGAATGCCTCCTGTGACGCTCTGCGTCACGCATTGGGACGCGGAGCGTCCCGGGCTGCGTTACCACGCAGAGCGTGGGAACGATCATCTGCGGTGTGTTCAAGAAGGCCAATGCCGGGCGAAGACCGGCGCCAGCACCGGGTGCCGGTCAATCCGCTGCAACCACGCATAAAACCCCGGTCGCGTCTGACGTAAATGCTCGCGGCTGCCCGCCCAGCGCGTCACTACTGCCGCCAGCACATCCAGTGCCCCCGGCGTTTCGTCATCCAGATACAGCTCGGCAGAAAACTGGTCGGCAAACACCTCCCAACTCCAGTGCAAGCGCTCACGCGCGCCAGCGATCAGATTCTGCCGCGAGGCTTCGTCGGGCATCAGCAGCCAGCGCTCCGGATAATCGATGACGCCGATCGCCGCGTAGCAATTGCTGACGATGTACACCAGGCCGCGAATCGCCTGATCGCGATCATCCGCCCTGACCGGCAGCAGGCCGGACTTGGGAAACGTCAGGCCCAGATGAATCAGGATCGCCGCGCTTTCGGTGATGGCGCTGCCGTCGGGCAGTTGCAAGGTCGGTATCTGCTTGAGTGGATTGAGCTGGGCCAGCGCCTCGGCGGCTTCGGTGCTGGCTTCGATATCAATGAAGCGGTAAGCGATCTGGCACAGTTCCAGCGCCGCTTCGATGGCGGCGGCGCCCGAGTTTCTGTGCCCGTAGAGCTGGTACATATCCAATCCCCCCGAAAAGGCCATTGCCACAGGGTAGATGGCTGTAGCGCGGGTGTAGAAATAATCTGTCTGTGTATCGGTTTTGGCACGGTTTTCCCATGCACTCGCGACTTGCGAATTCAAACCTCGCAAAACAGCGCTGGCGGTGCCCATCCCGCACCAAGAGCAATCATCGAACGCTATCCGCGTTCTTGTAAGGTGCGATACCGAACCAAAAGTTCGCGTATCCGAGCTGGCAACAAGGAGTTCACCGCGTGAATCTTCAAACGCTCTGCCGCATCAACCTCTGCTTGCCTCTTTGTGCACAACGCCGAGTTCATTCGAACAGTCCCGGCGACCAACGCCTTTACTTTATTACCTGACTCCACGACCGCGCCCTGTGATCGGCAATGACTTATTCGCCGGCAATGGCGTGCTATTTATTTTTTAAATACAACTCACAAAGTTATTGCACAACCAATGTATTAAATGAACACAGGCAGGATTGTCGAACAATAACTTCCAGCGATTTTACAAGCGCACCAAAACAGCACCAGCGACTTGGACCAAACAGCACAGCAAACATTGATTTCATTTAAACAACAACAAGGAACATACGCCGTGACCCGCTAAAACATTGGCCCGCACCAAATCAGTCCGCCGCGCACCAGCAAGTGCCCCGGCCGCCAGCCACGCCGCCGCTCTATCCCGCCGATCAGCGTGATAGCGCGTAGAGCCTGACTCGTCTCTGAAAAAGCTCCCTTAACCGGAGTAACGGGAATCCGTGCGCCGGAGAAAAACCACGGCGATGGCAAAACTTATATAAATGCGACATGGGTAACACTCAGGAAATAAGCGTTCTACATTTCGGCAATATCTGGCACAACCGTTGCTATATGTAACAAGCATGAGACACCGACAGTGCGCTCACGCAATAGAAGAACAACCAGGGAATGGCCAATGAACACTCGAAGTCGATGACGCTAAGCCAGTAAGTTTGCACAAGCCTTGTTAACCGGATAGTTCAACTAACTATCGGCTTCTGCTCACCTTGAAGAAAGTTGCACCCACCCACTCGAACATCCCCCGGATGTTCGGACGGCACCTTATTGCCCTTCATCAACCCGAGGGAGCTTTAATGAACGATGCGGTAAAGCACAGAACCCTGCCGGGGCCGTTGCGGGAAGCGCCAGTCCCGCCGCCACCGGGCAGGCCGGCGTTTAAAGCCAATACCTCGCAACCTGGCGGGCTGAATAAACAGCAGATGGTCTTGCTGGTGGCTGTGTCGGCGCTGATACATGGCGGCGCCTGGTGGTTTCTCCAGCAATCCAAAACAGAGCCATTGCCAACGCCCCCGCAGATTCCGGAAATGACCGTCGAGCTGACCAGCCCGACGCCACCGGCACCGCCGACGCCGGAACCACCACCCCCGCCTCCTCCGCCACCACCGCCGGAACCTGAACAACCGGTGGAAGACGAGGACGCGGTCAAGCCGCCGCCGAAACCGGTGGAGAAACCCAAGCCGATCGAAAAACCAAAACCGGTCGAGAAGCCGAAACCGGTGAAAAAGGTCGAGCCGCCGAAAGCTCCACCGGCCCCGGCACAACCGGCTGCACCCGCTGCCCCGGCCACCCCGAGCGCACCGCCGGCCCCTGCCGCCGCGCCGGGTCCGGTCAAGGAGTCGGCAGCGATTTCCGGTCTCGCCAGCCTCGGCAACCCGCCGCCGGAATACCCGTCGCTGGCCCTGCGACGCAACTGGGAAGGCAGCGTGGTGCTGCGCATTCAGGTGCTCGCCAATGGTCGTGCAGGCTCGGTGACGGTGACCAAATCCAGCGGCAAGCCGCAACTGGATGACGCTGCTGTTGCTGCCGTGAAGAACTGGAAATTTATTCCGGCCAAACGCGGTGACACGCCGATCGACGGCTTCGCCACCCAGACCATCGATTTCAAATTGCCGCAATAACCGAACGCTCAATCAACGCACAACCGAATAACGCAAGCGAGGTGTCACCATGAACGATTTGTCTTCGATGATTGTCCCCGGCGTGCTCTGGGGTCTGGTGCTGTTTTCCGTGGTCAGCTGGGCGATCCTGCTGGTCAAGTCGGCGCAGTACCTGCGGCAGAAAGCGCAGAACAAACAATTCACCAAGGCCTTCTGGGGCGCGCCGGATCTGCTCACCGCCGCCGAACACGCCAGCCAGTATCCGGGCGCTCTGGCGCGCATCGCCAGCAGCGGTTTCGAGGCGCTGCTGGTGGAAGATTCGCCGCGCACCACCCAGCAACTGGCGCACACCATCAACCGTTCGGATCGTCTGGAACGCAACCTGCGCCAGCAGATCCAGAAGGAACGCCGCTCACTGGAAAACGGCCAGGCAATTCTCGCCAGTATCGGCAGCACCGCGCCGTTCATTGGTTTGTTCGGCACCGTGTGGGGAATCATGGAGGCGCTGAAAAGCATCGGCGAAACCGGTTCGGCCAGCCTTGAAGCAGTGGCTGGGCCGATCGGTCACGCGCTGATCGCCACCGGCGTCGGCATTGCTGTCGCCGTGCCAGCGGTGCTGATTTACAACTTTTTCCTGCGCCGCTTGAAGCTCGCCTCGGCAGACATGGATGACTTCGCCCACGACTTCGACGCCCTCGCCTCGCGCAGTGCGTTTTCCATCAGCCGTCAGGCCATCGCCAGCAAAACCACTGCCGCCGTGCGGGAGGCCAGCTGATGTCTTTTTCTACGCAAGACAGCGATGAAGTGCTCAGCGAAATGAACGTCACGCCACTGGTCGACGTGATGCTCGTGCTGCTGGTGGTGTTTATCGTCACCGCGCCGCTGATGACCAACGCGATCAAGGTCAACCTGCCGAAAACCGACGCCGTCGCCCCCGCCGAAAAGAAAGACCCGGTGGTGGTCAGCGTCGATCAGGACGGCAAGTTCTATCTGGCCAAGACCGAGTTGGCCCCGGAATCACTGGAAGCCAGCCTCAAGGAGGTCAAGGCCAAGGACGCCGAAGTCCGCGTGCAGTTGCAGGCCGACTCCGCCGTCAATTACGGCCAGGTGGCGAAAGCCATGGCGTCGATCGAACGCTCGGGCATTACCAAAATATCGGTGATGACCACCCACTGAGTGCGGTGGCGGGCGCGCAGTGAAAAACGCGCCCGCCACCGCCCGCTGAATCCTGTCGCAATCAGCCGACCGAAAAAACGCCACGCGTCTTCGGAGGGGATCGGCTTGCTTGAAGAAAGTGGTTTTCCGCACGCGGTATCACCGATAGCGGAGCAATGAGGGGCTCACAAGGCCAATTCGATAACGTCTAAAAAGTCGGAAATAACCATGCTGATGAACACTCCACGCTTCACGCTCAAACCCTTGGTGGCCACGATTTCTCGCCACCGTTTTGTTCCGTTGTATCTGGTGGCCATGGGGATGGGCGCCGGGACTGTGCAGGCGGCCGAGGACGACAACGCTGGCGTCCCGGCGGCTGCAGCGGTGGTTGCGCCGACCACGCAACTGCAACGGGTGGAAGTGACCGGTTCGGCGATTCGCCGGGTCGATGCGGAAACGGCGGTGCCGATCACCATTCTCAAGGCCGATGAGCTGCGCAAACAGGGCGTGACCACCACCGCCGAACTGGTCCAGCGCATCACTGGCAGCCAGTCGATCAACAACAGCGCAGGCTCCGTGGGCGCAGCCACTGGCGGCGCCTCGTTCGCTGACATGCGCGGTATCGGCGCGAACAAGACGCTGGTGCTGCTCAACGGTCGACGCCTGGCCAACAATGCCTTGTCGGGCACCAACTCGGCCGGCGGCGCGGTGGATCTGAACATGATTCCGTTTGCCGCCATCGAACGCGTGGAAGTGCTGCGTGACGGCGCCTCGGCCCTGTACGGCACCGACGCCATCGGCGGTGTGATCAACTTCATCACCAAGAAATCCCTGACCGACGGCCAGTTGACCCTCGGCGGCGAAACCCCGACCCACAGCGGCGGCGGCCAAACCAAAGACATGAGCGCCAGTTGGGGCTACGGCGACCTAGAAGAGGACCGCTTCAACGTGCTCGGCGTGTTCAACTACAACAAGCAGCAGAACCTCGACGCCAACGACCGCTCGTTCGCCACCGACTACGCCCCCGGTCGCGGCCTCGATCAGACCTCCGGCACCGCGTTCCCCGGTAACTACAGCCAGAACGGCAACGCCACCAACCCGTTGGCCAACAGCAATTGCAACGGCCCCAACCTGATCGCCCGCGACGGTTTGTGCCGCTTCAGTACCCGTGAATTCATCGACCTGGTGCCGCAGACCGAGAAGACCTCTTTCTTCGGCAAGACCACCGGCAAGCTCGGCGACGATCACAACGTCAACCTCGAATACTTCTGGTCGCGCAACAACAACGCCGTCGCCGTCGGCCCTGCGCCGCTGACCGGGCTGAGTCTCGATTCCTCGTCACCCTACTACCCCGGCAACGGCATCACCCCGGCGCCGACCGATTTCGCCCTCGACCCGACGCAACCGGTCGATGTGAACTGGCGCGAAACCGCTGCCGGCCCGCGTGAATCGAAAGACCAGAATACCAGCCAGCGCTTCCTGCTCAGTTTCGATGGTCTGGTCGGCGGTTGGGATTACAACGTCGGGGCCTCGTACAACCAGAACAAAATCGTCTCCAGCGTCACCAGTGGCTATGTCAGCGATCAGGCAATGATCGACGGTCTGGCCAGCGGTTTGCTCAACCCGTTCGGCCCGCAGTCGGCCGCTGGTCAGCAGTACATCGACAACGCGGCATATCACGGCGCCTATTCGACTGCTGTGGGCCGTGTAGCCGGTTTCGATGGTCGTATCAGTCGTGAAATCGGCGACTGGTTCGGTGCCGGCCCGTCCGGTCTGGCGCTGGGTGGCGAGTACCGCAAGGAGAAATTCCATCAGGACTTCGAGTCGTTCGCCGGCGACATCCAGAGCCTCGGCATCGACCCGGCCGGCAGCGTCGAAGGCGACCGCAGCGTCAAAGCTGCGTATGCGGAAATCAACGTGCCGGTGCTCGACAGCCTCGAACTGTCCGCCGCCGTGCGTCACGACAAATACAGCGACTTCGGCAGCACCACCAACCCGAAATATTCGTTCCGTTATCAGCCATTGAAAGAGCTGGTGGTACGTGGCGCCTATAGCGAAGGTTTCCGTGCGCCGTCGCTGTACGAGCTGTATTCGCCGCGCAGCATCACCTTCACTCAGGGCTACTACAACGACCCGGTGCTATGTACCGGCGGTGTGGTGCAACCGGGCGGCAACGGCGGCCGCGATTGCGGTCAGCAGTTCCTCAACCAGATTGGCGGCAACGAAGACCTGGCCCCGGAGAAGGCACGCAACGTGACCCTCGGCTTCGTCTATCAGCCGATCAACAACCTGTCAGTAGGTCTGGATTTCTGGTGGATTCACATCTCCAACCAGATCCAGCCGTTCCCGGAGTCCACCGTGTTTGATCAGGCCGGTTCCTACCCGGACCGCTTCGTGCGCAATGCCGATGGCACGCTCAACTACATCGTCACCGGCAACGCCAACCTCGGCATCGTCGAAACCAACGGTGTCGACGTGTCGCTCGACTATCGCTTCCCGAACACGCCTTACGGTCAGTTCGGTCTGGGCCTGCAAGGCACTTACGTTGACGAGTACGACTTCCAGAGCACCATCAAAGGCCCATTCACCGACAAGGTCGGCGACTTTCAGGGTGACGGCGTGATCGCGCGCTGGAAGCACAACCTCACCGGCAGCTGGACCTTCGGCGCGGCGCGGGCGGCGCTGACCAACCGCTTCACCACGGGTTACAACGACTACGACCGCGACACCCACGCGCGCGTGGCGTCGTATTCGGTCTGGGACCTGTCGGCCGGCTACACCTTCAACAAGGTGCTGGATGTCGATGCCGGGATGAAGAACGTGTTCGACCGCAACCCGCCGTTCTCCAACCAGGCTTATAACTTCCAGAGCGGCTATGACCCGCGCTATACCGATCCGCTGGGGCGTACCTTGTTTGCGCGCATGACTTACCACTTCTAACCAAGAGCACCGCAACTCCTGTAGGAGTGAGCCTGCTCGCGATAGCGTTTTTTCAGTCAACCTTGCAGGGTCTGACTTGGCCTCATCGCGAGCAGGCTCACTCCTACAGTTTTGATCTGTGTGCATTCAGGAATTGAGGAGTGATTGCATGAGTTTTTTGCGCAACATGGCGGGCCTGCTTCTGGGCAGTGCGCTGCTGTGCACCGGCACCTCGGCGCTGGCCGGCGGCAGCTATGCGCTGACGGTGTACGGCGAGGCGCCGAAGTATCCGGCGAACTTCCAGCACTTTGATTTCGTTGATCCCAAGGCGCCCAAGGGTGGTTCACTCAGTCGCGCGTCGATGGAAATCGGCCAGTACAACTACATCAGCCCGTACGCCGATCAGGGCATTTCCGTGGTGCAGGTCAACGACTGGGTGTACTCGCCATTGGCGTTCCGCTCGCTCGACGAGCCGTACACCGTTTACGCGTTGGTCGCGCAACAGATCGAGCGCGATCCGGATGGCTTGTGGGTGCGCTTCACCCTCAATCCAAAAGCACGCTTCGCCGACGGTACGCCGATCACCGCTGAAGACGTGCGTTACACCTTCAACCTGCTGATGACCAAGGGCAGCTTGAGTTATCGCCAGCAATACGCCGATGTGCAGGACGTGCTGATCGAAGGCCCGCGGCAGGTGCGCTTCACCTTCAAGAACAATCTCAACCGCACCCTCGCACTGGATCTGGCGACCATGCGTGTGGTCCCCGAACACTGGTGGAAAACCCGCGACTTCGCCAATGGCGGTGGTTTCGAGCCACCGCTGGGCAGCGGCCCGTACCGGGTGAGCAAGGTCGACGCCGGGCGCAGCATCAGTTTTCAGCGCGACCCGGACTGGTGGGGCAAGGACCTGCCGGTCAGTCGCGGCATGTACAACTTCGACAATCTCACGGTGAATTTCTACGGCGACACCGACGTTGCCCGACAGCTGCTGCAGGCCGGCGCGTTCGACTACAACCGCGAGTTCTCCTCGTCCGGTTACGTGGTCGGCTACGACAGCCCGGCACTGCGTGACGGTCGCTTGCAGCAGTCGATTCTGGCCCCGGAAAAACCGACCGCCGCCCAAGGCTTCGTGTTCAACCTGCAGAACCCGTTCTTCAAGGATCGCCGCGTGCGTCAGGCGATCAGCCTGCTGTGGGATTTCGAGTGGACCAACAAACAGATGATGCGCGGCTTCTACGTGCGCCAGAACAGCTTCTGGCCGAAGAGCGAAATGGCCGCCACCGCCCTGCCCGATGCCGAGGAACTGAAGATCCTCGAACCACTGCGCGGACAGATTCCCGACGAAGTTTTCACGACCGTGTATGAGGCACCGAAAACCGATGGCAGTGGCTACATCCGCGACAAACAATTGCAAGCGCTGAAGCTGCTCGCCGAAGCTGGCTGGACGCCGCAACACAATCGTCTGGTCAACGCTGCGGGTGAGCCGCTGGAGTTCACTTTCCTCGACGGTCAGGGCGGCTTCGATCGCATGTTGCTGCCGTTCAAACGCACCCTCGCGCAGATCGGCATCACCCTCAATCTGCGCCGGATCGATTCGGCGCAATACATCAACCGCCTCAACGCCCGCGACTACGACATGATCGTCGTCGCTTTCCCGCGCAGCGGCGATCCGATCGTCTCTCCCGGCCGCGAGTTGTACAGCCTGTACGCCTCGCAAAGCGCCACGCAAGTCGGCAGTTCGAACTCGATGGTGCTGGCCAATCCGGCGGTCGATCAACTGATCGACGGGCTGGTCCAGGCCAACACCCGCGAAGCCATGGTGCATTACGCCCGCGCCCTCGATCGGGTGCTGCAATGGGGTTACTACATGATTCCCAACTACTACTCCAAAGGCACACCGACGGTGTATCAGAACCGCTTCGGCATGCCACCCGTGCAACCGGCGTATGACGAAGGCCTCAACACCTGGTGGGAGGTATCGGCCAAGGCGCTGACCACCCAGCAGATGCACTCTCAACTCGCGGGGGGCCAGTGACATGCTGCGTTATCTGAGTCGACGTTTGCTGCTGATCATCCCCACGTTGCTGTGCATTCTGGTGGTGAATTTTCTGATTGTGCAGGCCGCGCCGGGTGGCCCGGTGGAGCAAGCCATTGCCCGCCTGCAAGGCTTCGGCGGGCACAGCATGGGCGGCGGTGGCGAGGTTGCCGCGATTGGCGGTGCCGGGCGCAGCAGCCGTGGCCTCGACCCGGCGCTGATCGAGGAGATCAAACACCATTACGGCTTCGACAAACCCATGCACGAACGCCTGTGGCTGATGTTGAAAAACTACGCGCAGCTGGATCTGGGCAGCAGTTTCTTTCGCGGCGCCAAGGTCACCGATCTGATCGTGCAGAAGTTGCCGGTGTCGCTGTCGCTGGGCTTGTGGGCGACGTTGATCACTTACCTGATTTCGATTCCCCTGGGCATTCGCAAAGCGATCAAGAACGGCAGCGCCTTCGATGTCTGGAGCAGCACGGCGATCATCATCGGCTACGCGATGCCGGCGTTCCTCTTCGCGATTCTGTTGATCGTGGTGTTTGCCGGTGGCAGCTACGTCAACTGGTTTCCGGTGCAGGGGCTGGTCTCGGATAACTTCGACAGCCTCAGCACGATGGGCAAGGTCGGCGACTACCTCTGGCACCTCGTGTTGCCGGTGACGGCGCTGGTGATCGGCGGCTTTGCCACGCTAACGATCCTGACCAAGAACAGCTTTCTCAACGAGATCAGCCGCCAGTACGTGATCACCGCGCGGGCCAAGGGTCTGACCGAGAGGCGCGTGCTCTACGGCCATGTGTTTCGCAACGCCATGTTGTTGGTGGTGGCCGGTGTGCCGTCGGCGCTGATCGAGGTGTTTTTCGCCGGCTCCCTGCTGATCGAAACCATCTTCAACCTCGATGGTTTGGGGCGCATGAGCTACGAAGCGGCGGTGTCGCGCGACTATCCGGTGGTGTTCGGTGCGTTGTTCCTGTTCACCCTCTTCGGTTTGCTGATCAAGCTGATCGGCGACCTCTGCTACACCCTGCTCGACCCGCGCATCGACTTCTCGGCGAGGACTGCCTGATGTTCACTCTTTCTCCTCTTGGTCAACGTCGCGTTGCGCAGTTCAAGGCCAACCGGCGCGGGCGCTGGTCGCTGTGGCTGTTTATCGGCCTGTGCCTGATTTGTCTCGGCGGTGAGTTGATCGCCAACGACAAGCCGCTGGTGATCCGTTACCACGACGCCTTTTACTTTCCGATCCTCAGCGATTATCTGGAAACCGACTTCGGCGGCGAGTTGCCGTTTCAGCCCGATTACGCCAGCGGTTACGTGCACAAACTGATCGAGGATCAGGGCGGCTGGATGCTGTTTCCGCCGATACCGTTCAGCTACGACACGGTCAACTACGACCTCAGCGAACCGGCGCCGAGTCCGCCGTCATCGAGCAATTGGCTGGGCACCGATGATCAGGCGCGCGACGTGTTGGCGCGGGTGATTTTCGGCACGCGGATTTCGATACTGTTTGCGCTGATCCTTACGGGTATCAGTGCATTGATCGGCATCGTTGCCGGGGCGTTGCAGGGTTATTACGGCGGTTGGGTCGATTTGCTCGGGCAACGGCTGCTGGAGATCTGGTCGGGGTTGCCGGTGCTGTACCTGCTGATCATTCTGTCCGGCTTCGTCTCGCCGAGTTTCTGGTGGTTGCTGGGGATCATGGCGCTGTTTTCCTGGCTGGCATTGGTCGATGTGGTGCGCGCCGAGTTTCTGCGTGGGCGCAATCTGGAATACGTCAAAGCCGCGCGGGCACTGGGCCTGACCGACAACGAACTGATGTGTCGGCACATTCTGCCCAACGCGATGACCTCCACCCTCACCTACCTGCCGTTCATTCTGACCGGCGCGATTGCGACGCTGACTGCACTGGATTTTCTTGGTTTCGGTATGCCGGCGGGTACTGCATCGCTGGGCGAGCTGATCGGTCAGGCCAAGCGCAATCTGCAAGCGCCGTGGCTGGGGCTGACGGCGTTTTTTGCCCTGGCGCTGATTTTGTCTTTGCTGGTTTTCATCGGTGAGGCTTGCCGTGATGCATTTGATCCCCGGAGCTGACATGAACGACAACCTGATTGAAATTCGCGATCTGCGCGTCGCATTCGCCGGACAAGAAGTGGTGCACGGATTGAACCTGGATATTCGCCGTGGCGAATGCCTGGCACTGGTCGGTGAATCCGGCTCGGGCAAGTCGGTGACGGCGCATTCGATTCTGCGTTTGTTGCCGGGCAAGAACGTCAGCAGCAGCGGCGCGATCCGCTATAACGGCGTGGACTTATTGCACGCCAGCGAGCAGCAGATGCGCAGCTTGCGTGGCAACCGCATTGCGATGATTTTTCAGGAACCGATGACTTCGCTCAATCCGTTGCACACGGTGGAAAAGCAGGTGAGCGAAGTGCTGGAGATTCACAAAGGTTTGAAGGGGCGCGCGGCACGTGAGCGGACGTTGGAGCTGCTGGAACTCGTCGGCATTCGTCAGCCTTTGCAGCGCTTGAAAGCCTATCCACATCAACTCTCCGGCGGGCAGCGGCAACGGGTGATGATTGCCATGGCGCTGGCCAACGAGCCGGAACTGTTGATCGCCGATGAGCCGACCACGGCGCTGGATGTCACGGTGCAGCAGAAGATTCTTGAGCTGCTGATCGAGTTGCAGCAACGCCTTGGCATGTCGCTGTTGCTGATCAGCCATGACCTCAATCTGGTGCGGCGCATTGCGCAAAGGGTGTGCGTGATGCGCCATGGCGAGATCGTCGAGCAGGCCGATTGCGAAACGCTGTTTGGTGCGCCGCAGCATCCTTACAGTCGCTTGTTGATCGAGGCGGAACCCAGCGGCGCTCCGGTGCCCAGTGAGTACGAGCACAACTTGCTTGAAGTCGATGATTTGAAGGTGTGGTTTCCACTGCCCAAGGCGTTGTTCAGTCGCCAGCAGGATTACATCAAAGCTGTGGACGGCGTGAGTTTCACCCTGCAACGGGGCAAGACCTTGGGCATTGTTGGCGAGTCGGGTTCAGGCAAGTCGACGCTGGGTCAGGCGATCCTGCGACTGGTCGAATCCGAGGGCAATATCCGTTTTGGCAACAAGCAACTCAGTCTGCTCAATCAGCGCTTGATGCGGCCGTTGCGCCGGCAGATTCAGGTGGTGTTTCAGGATCCGTTCGGAAGCCTCAGCCCACGGATGTCGGTGCAGCAGATCATCGCCGAAGGGTTGCTGACCCATGGCATCGGCACTGAAGCCGAGCGTGAGGCGGCGGTGATTCGCGTATTGGAGGAAGTCGGCCTCGACCCGCAGAGCCGTCATCGTTATCCCCACGAATTTTCCGGTGGCCAGCGCCAGCGTATTTCCATCGCCCGGGCGCTGGTGCTGGAACCGGCGCTGATTCTGCTCGATGAGCCGACCTCGGCGCTGGATCGTACGGTGCAGAAACAGGTGGTGGAGTTGTTGCGGCAATTGCAGATCAGGCATGGACTGACCTATTTGTTCATCAGCCATGATCTGGCGGTAGTGCATGCGTTGGCGCATGACTTGATGGTGATCAAGGATGGCAAGGTGGTTGAGCAGGGTTCGTCGCGGGAAATCTTTGCCGCGCCCAAACACCCCTACACCCAGGAACTCCTGAAAGCCTCCGGCCTAAAGCCCGACAAAAAACCCTGTAGGAGTGAGCCTGCTCGCGATAGCGGTATCCCAGTGACATGAGTGCTGCCTGACCCACCGCCATCGCGAGCAGGCTCACTCCTACAGGGATGGTGGTGAGTCATTGAAATTTATTTGTCGGGCACTGCATCCAAACGCCTCCGTCACGGGTAGTCCTTGTAACAGCCCTCTTCGGCTGTCAGCGGTCTACCCTTTTCGGAGATAACACTGATGAACATCACCCAGCTGATTGGCCTCACCGGTTTGCTCGCCCTGTCCTCGACGACCTTCGCCCAAAGCAACTATCCCGACGCGATCAAAGTCCCGGACGGCCACAAGATCGCCCTGGAAACCACCGGCGTCGGTGAGATCACCTACGAATGCCGCGACAAGCCCAACGCGGCCGGGCAGACCGAGTGGACCTTCGTCGGCCCGAAAGCGGTGCTCAATGACCGCAGCGGCAAACAGGTCGGCACCTACTTTGGCCCACCTGCTACCTGGCAGGCCAAGGACGGTTCGAAAGTCACCGGCACACAATTGGCCGTGGCGCCATCAAGCCCGGGCAACCTGCCCTATCAACTGGTCAAGGCCAATCCCGCAGAAGGCAAAGGCGCGATGAGCGGAGTGAGTTACATCCAGCGGGTCGCGCTCAAGGGCGGCGTAGCGCCGGGCAGTGAATGCACGGCGGCGAACAAGGGCAAGCAGGAAGTGGTGAAGTATCAGGCCGATTACATTTTCTGGGCGGCGAACTGATCTCCGGACTTACCGAGATCCAAGGTGGGAGCGAGCCTGCTCGCGAAGGCGGTGGGTCAGAGAAAGATGTATCGACTGACACGCCGCCTTCGCGAGCAGGCTCGCTCCCACAGGGTGGAACTGGATTGTGTGGATGTTTGCGGAATGTGAGCTAGATTGCACGACATGCCTTTAGCCGAATCCGTTTTCGATTACGAAGCCCGCCTCGCTGCCTGTGCCCGAGGCGAGCGCGCGGCCCTGCGCGATTTGTATGTGCAGGAAGGCCCGCGTCTGCTCGGCGTGGCCAAACGGCTGGTGCGCGATACGGCGCTGGCGGAGGACATCGTTCATGAGGCGTTCATCAAGATCTGGAACGGCGCGGCGGGGTTTGATCCGGCGCGCGGTTCGGCGCGTGGCTGGATGTTCAGCGTGACCCGGCATCTGGCGCTGAATCTGCTGCGAGATCAGGGCCGTGAAACGTCGCTCGGGGTTGAGCACGAAACAGTCGGGGATGCTGACGACTTCGATGCCCATGCGCATTCGGCACGCATTCATCGTTGCCTCGAACAACTCGAGCCACAACGCCGCCACTGCATCCTGCATGCCTATGTCGACGGCTACAGCCACGCGCAGATTGCCGCGCGCCTGGACACGCCGCTGGGCACCGTCAAAGCGTGGATCAAACGCAGCCTCAACGCATTGCGGGAGTGCATGGGATGACCAGCGAATCGGCGCAAGACCGCGATGAACTGGCCGGCGAATATGTGCTCGGCACGCTTTCTTTTGAACAACGGATCGAGGTGCAACGACGCTTGCCGAATGATCCTGAATTGCGTGCAGCGGTGGATGCCTGGGAGCGGCGCCTGCTGGAGTTGACTGATCTTGTCCCCTCGCAGCAAGCGTCTGCGCTGTTGTGGCCGCGCATCGAACGCAGCCTCGACCGACTCACGGCAAAAGCGCCGTCGACTTCATGGTGGAACCTGCTGCCACTCTGGCGCGGGTTGAGTGCTATCGGATTGGCCGCCACGTTGATTTTGGGTTCGATCCTGCTGACCCAGACCACGCCGAAACCCAGCTATCTGGTGGTGCTGGTTGCGCCGCAGGACAAGGCCCCGGGCTGGGTGATTCAGGCGAGCAACTCGCGGGAAATTCAGTTGATTCCGCTCGGTGTGGTTGAGGTGCCGGCGGACAAGGCGCTGGAATTCTGGACCAAGGCTGATGGCTGGCAGGGGCCGGTGTCGCTGGGTCTGGTCAAGCCTGGGCAGGCGTTGTCGGTGCCGCTGGACAAGCTGCCGCCGCTGCAACCCAATCAGTTGTTCGAGCTGACACTTGAGGGCGCCAATGGCTCGCCAATCGGCAAACCGACCGGGCCGATTCAGGCGATCGGGCGTGCTGTGAAGGTGTTGTAAGGCTCTGCTCTGCGGCTCCTGGCAAACATCATCGGCATCGATGTTCACCATCACGGCAATGAAGTTCTCATAAAAAATCCCGGGCGTAACATCTGCTCCATACCAACCAACAACACCCCGGAGCACACCATCATGAAACGCCAAACTCTTCTCGGCATCGCTTTCTCGGTCTTCGCTATCAACGCTTTCGCCGCTACCCCGGCCCACACCATGATCGCTGAAGGTGGCTCGGACAAACTGATCGAAAGCCGTGTGGCTGAAGGTGGCTCGGATCGTCTGATCGAACGTCGCGTTGCCGAAGGTGGCTCGGATCGTCTGCTCGAACGCCGCGTTGCCGAAGGTGGCTCGGATCGTCTGATTGAACGTCGCGTTGCCGAAGGTGGTTCGGATCGTCTGATCGAACGTCGCGTTGCTGAAGGTGGTTCGGATCGTCTGATCGAACGTCGCGTTGCTGAAGGTGGTTCTGATCGTCTGATCGAACGTCGCGTTGCTGAAGGTGGTTCGGATCGTCTGATCGAACGCCGCGTTGCCTGAATGCATGGCTTCAAGCGCAACAACCCAGAGAAACCCGGCTCCCTTGGCCGGGTTTTTTATGTCTGTGAGTTTTACCCGGCCTTGGCCATGCAGCGCTTGTAGCGCTCGTCCACGCGCTTGGCGAACCACGCCGTTGTCAGTTTGCGGGTGATCTTCGGGCTCTGCAGCACGATGCCCGGCAGCACCGCACGCGGTAGCTTCTTGCCCTCCGCTTGCTCCGCTAGTTCGAATACCCGCTGATAGAGTTTGGTCTCTTCAAATTCCAGGGTTTTACCCTTCTCCAGCTGATCGCGAATGGTCGGGTTACGCATGCCCAAAGACTTGCCGAGGGTACGCACCGCCAGTTCCGTGCCGCCGGGCATGATCGAGTCGTAGCGGATCAGGTCGCCATCCAGCGCCAGCGGGATGCCCGACGCGCGGCTAACCGCATTCTGAAATGCAGCATTGCGACTGGCGTACCAGCCGGCATTGAAATCGGCGAAGCGATAAAGCGGCTCGCGATAACTCACCGGATAACCGAGCAAATGCGCGATACCGAAGTACATGCCACCACGGCGGCTGAACACTTCACGGCGGATCGTGCCGTCCACCGGATACGGATAATCCTTGGCGTGTTGCTCGGCAAATTCGATGCTGACCTGCATCGGCCCGCCGGTGTGCACCGGGTTGAAGCCGCCGAACAACGTGCGGCCCATCGGCACACGACCGATGAAGTCGTCGAAGATCGCGCTGAGTTCTTTTTCACTGCGTGCCGCATTCAGGCGTTCGCTGTAGGTCTTGCCGTTGGTTGAACGTACTTGCAGAGCGCCGCTGACCAACAGGTTGGGGATATGCACTTTGGCGGCGCGCCGGTCGATTTCGTCGCGGGCGATTTTGCCCAGGCCGGGCACGGTGGGGTCGGCTTGAAAGGTGGATTCCTGTTCGGCAACGGCCAGCACCGAGCACAGGTTTTGCGTGGTCGGGCTGATGTTCTGCGCGGCAAATGCGGCGTAGATATCGGTGGCCCAGCCTTGGCGATCGGCCGTCTTGGCCGGCATCAGCCGCACGATCTCAGCCTTCACTTCGGCAGGCGCACGCGGCACCGGCTCGGTACTGCGTTGCCCTGCGCAACCGGCGAGCACCAGCAGTGCGGCGAGGGTGATCGGTAATCGAGGGTTGTGCATGTTGCTCCATCCAGTCCAATAAGCCAGAACCACCATACACAATCCGTGTAGGAGCTGCCGCAGGCTGCGATCTTTTGACTTTAAAAAACAAGATCAAAAGATCGCAGCCTGCGGCAGCTCCTACACAGGAATGTGGGTTTTGAAGAGGTGATGACAAACTGATTGCAAAACGTTACTGAGAAAATCTATCATTTGCACCTGGAGTCGCATTTGCGCAAGGAGTTCCCGCGCCGCCCTTATTTTTCTCACCGGCCGCGTGCCTCCAGGTCCCTACATGCCCGCTTCAGCTCGACTCGCCGTCCCGTTTCGCCCGACGCTTCTCGCCCTGCTGTGCTCCCTGACTGTCACCGCTCACGCCGCTGAAGGCGATACCAAAGCGCTGGTGCTGGACGACGTCAACGTCAATGCTCAGGCCCCGACGCCCAACGCCTTGCCCCCGGTTTACGCGGGTGGTCAGGTCGCCCGTGGTGGTCAACTCGGCGTGCTCGGCAATCAGGACATGATGGACGTGCCGTTCAGCGCTGCGTCCTACACCGAACAACTGATCCAGGATCAGCAGGCCGAAAACGTCGCCGACGTGCTGCTCAACGATTCGTCGGTGCGTCAGGCCTCGGGTTTCTCCAACCAGGCGCAGGTCTTCATGATTCGCGGCCTGCCGCTGAACGGTGATGACATTTCCTATAACGGCCTGTACGGCGTGCTGCCACGGCAGATCATTTCCACCGATGCACTGGAGCGCGTGGAAGTGTTCAAAGGCCCGAACGCCTTTATCAACGGCGTGACCCCGACCGGTTCTGGCATCGGCGGCGGCGTCAATCTGCAACCGAAATGCGCCGGCGACGTGCCGCTGCGTCGTTACACCACCGACATCAACAGCGAAGGCCGTATCGGTCATCACTTCGACATCGGCCAGCGTTTCGGTGAAGACAACCGCTTCGGCGCCCGGATCAACCTGTCCCAGCGTGAAGGCGACATCGGTATCGATCACGAAAACCAGCGCTCGAAACTGTTCGCCATCGGCCTCGACTATCGCGGCGACGCCCTGCGCGTCTCCGGCGACTTCGCCTACCAGAAAGAACGCGTCAACGGTGGCCGCAGCTCGGTCAACCTCGGCACTGCCACGCACATTCCGGACGCGCCATCGGCCGATACCAACTACGCGCCGAAGTGGGGCTATACCGACATCGAAGACACCTTCGGCATGCTTCGCGCCGAATATGACCTGAACGATAACTGGACCGCTTACGCGGCCGGCGGCGCCAAGCACACCCGCGAAGTCGGGCGTTACAACTCGACCACTTTGGTTGGCAACAGCGGCGCGTCGTTTACCACCGGTTCGTTCGTCCCCCACGATGAAGACAACACCAGCGTGATGGCCGGCCTCAACGGCAAATTCAATACCGGCCCGGTCAGCCACAAGCTCAACTTCGGCCTGACCGGCATCTGGGCCGAACAGCGCAGTGCCTATGATTTTGACCTGACCCAATACGCCAACAACATCTACCACCCGGTGCAAACACCGTCGCCGGTCGGTAACTTTGCCGGCGGCGACTTGAATGATCCGGGCATCGTCGGCAAGACCTTCAACCGCAGTATCGCGATTTCCGACACCCTCGGTTTCTTCGATGATCGCCTGTTGGTCACCGCCGGCCTGCGTCGCCAGCAACTGGTGGTGCAAGGCTACAACTACGCCAGCTGGGGCAGCGGCGACCGCAAGTCGAGCTACGATGAATCGATCACCACGCCGGTGTACGGCGTGGTGTTCAAACCGTGGGAACACGTTTCGTTCTACGCCAACCACATCGAAGGCCTGGCCCAAGGCCCTACCTCGCCGACCAGTTCCGGCGGTTTCCGGGTGACCAACGGCAACGAAGTCTATGCGCCCGCGCGTTCCAAACAGACCGAGGCCGGTGTGAAAGTCGACATGGGCACTTACGGCGCGAGCCTGGGTGTCTATCGCATCGAACAGCCGAGCGATGGTTACTGCGAAATCGACAGCGCCACCACCTGCACCTACGTGCGTGAAGGCGAGCAGGTCAACAAAGGCGTGGAAATGAACGTGTTCGGCGAGCCGATCCAGGGCCTGCGCCTGATCAGCGGCCTGACCCTGATGGACACCGAGCTGAAGAACACCCTCAACGGCGCCAATGACGGCAACCGTGCGATCGGCGTGCCGACCTTCCAGTTCAACGCTGGTGCGGATTGGGACGTGCCGGGCCTGCAAGGCGTAGCGCTGAATGCGCGGATGCTGCGTACCGGCGGTCAATACGCCGACGCGGCGAACAATCTGAGCCTGCCGACCTGGAACCGCTTCGATGCGGGTGCGCGTTATGCGTTCAAGGTGTCGGAGAAGGACGTGACCGTGCGTCTGGGTGTGGAGAATCTGGCGAACAAGAAGTATTGGGAATCGGCTCAGGGTGGGTATCTGACTCAGGGTGAGCCGCGGGTGGCGAAGTTGTCCGGGACTATTGATTTCTAAGGCTGAAAAGCCCCTCATCGGAACGCCGCCCGCCTAACCCTCTCCCAGAGGGAGAGGGGACTGACCGTGGTGTTCTTGCAAGTTACACCGACCTGAAACATCGAGTCGAACTCAGGTCTTAAAAAACACACAAATCGGCTCCCTCTCCCTCGGGAGAGGGCTGGGGTGAGGGGCCCGGATCTACGCAGCACAACAGCCCCCTTGCCGAACACCCAAAAAAGGCCCCACAGCCTCACCGCTGCGGGGCCTTCTTCCGTCTGGCCGATCAACTGGCCACCCTCTCCTTCTGATCCATACTTGCTCCACAGCAAAAGGAGGACAGGCCCATGAACCGCAGCGACGTCCTGATCATCGGCGCCGGCCCCACCGGTCTGGTGCTGGCCCTGTGGCTGAGCAAACTCGGCGTACGCGTGCGCATCATCGATAAAACCTCCGCACCCGGCACCACTTCGCGAGCGCTGGCAGTGCAGGCGCGTACCCTTGAGCTGTACCGACAACTGGACCTCGCCGACACCATCGTGCGCAACGGCCATCGGGTGGCTGCAGCAAATTTCTGGGTCAACGGCAAACCGGTCGCGCAATTGCCACTGAACCGCATTGGCGAAGGCCTGACGCCGTACGCGTTCGTCGAAATTTTTCCGCAGGATGAGCACGAACGGCTGCTGATCGAGCGCCTCGAAGACTACGGCGTCACGGTCGAACGCAACACCACGCTGGAAAGCTTCGAAGAAACCGGCGACGGCCTCACCGCGCATCTGCGCCTGCCCGATGGCGAGCAGGAAATCTGCCAGGCCTGTTATCTGGCCGGCTGTGACGGCGCCCGCTCAGTGGTGCGCAAAACCCTCGACACCGGTTTCCCCGGCGGCACTTATCAGCAGATTTTCTACGTCGCGGACGTCAAGGCCAGCGGCCCGGCAATGAACGGCGAGCTGCACCTGGACCTGGATGAAGCAGACTTTCTCGCTGTGTTTCCACTGGCCGGCGAAGGCCGCGCACGGTTGATCGGCACCGTGCGGGACGAGCGCGCTGATCGCGCCGAAACCCTTGAATTTTCCGATGTCAGCAGCCGTGCCATCGAACATCTCAAGGTGCACATCGAAGACGTGCACTGGTTCTCGACCTACCGTGTGCATCACCGCGTGGCCGAGCATTTTCGCAGTGGCCGCGCATTTCTGCTTGGCGATGCCGCGCATGTGCACAGCCCGGCGGGCGGTCAGGGCATGAACACCGGCATCGGCGACGCGATCAATCTGGCATGGAAACTTGCCGCCGTGCTCAGCGGCGCCGCCGAACCGAGCCTGCTCGACAGCTACGAAACCGAACGCATCGCCTTCGCCCGTCGACTGGTGTCGACCACCGACAAAGTCTTCAGTTTCGTCACCGCCGAAGGGCGTATGGCAGACCTGCTGCGCATGCGCGTGGCACCGTTTCTGATTCCGAAAATGGCCTCGTTCGAGGCCAGTCGCGAATTCCTTTTTCGCACGGTATCGCAAGTCACCCTCCACTATCGCGGCATGCCGCTGAGCCAAGGCGCGGCCGGTCATGTCCACGGCGGCGACCGTTTGCCCTGGGCGCATGATGGTGAGGGGGATAACTACGAACCGCTCAGACAGCCGTGCTGGCAGGTGCATGTCTACGGCGACACCAGTGACGAAATGATCGCCTGGTGCCAGGAACATCATTTGCCGCTGCATGTGTTCGACTGGCGCCCGGCGTTTGAAACGGCGGGGTTGGGGCGTAATGGCTTTTATCTGCTGCGCCCGGATACCTATGTGGCGATTGCCGAGAACAGCGCGGATCCGAAAGTCATCGAACGCTACTTCCGCGATCATGGGATCCGGCCTTACTTCAACTGCCCCTGACCCACCACAAAACCCTGTAGAAGTGAGCCTGCTCGCGATAGCGGTGTATCAGCCGCCATTAATGTTGACTGACAAGACGCTATCGCGAGCAGGCTCACTCCTACAGTTTGGATTTGCGGTGTTGCTTAGATCCCGGCCAGGGCCAGATCCATCGCAAAGTAAGTGAAGATCAGATCCGCACCCGCGCGCTTGATCGCGCCCAGGCTTTCACGCACCACACGATCCTCATCGATCGCCCCGGCCTGTGCGCCGAACTTGATCATCGCGTACTCGCCGCTGACCTGATACGCCGCCAGCGGCAGGTTCGAGGCTTCACGAATGTCGCGGATGATGTCGAGGTAAGCGCCGGCCGGTTTGACCATCAGCGCATCGGCGCCTTCCTGCTCGTCGAGCAGCGATTCGCGCAGGGCTTCGCGGCGGTTCATCGGGTTCATCTGATAGCTTTTGCGATCGCCCTTCAGCGCGCTGCCACCCGCCTCGCGGAACGGGCCGTAGAGTGCCGAAGCGAATTTGGTCGAGTAGGCCATGATCGGAATCTGGGTGAAACCTGCCGCATCCAGCGCCTGGCGAATGGCGCGCACCTGACCGTCCATCGCTGCCGACGGCGCGATCACGTCCGCACCGGCGCGTGCCGCTGCCACGGCTTGCTTGCCGAGGTTGATCAGGGTCTGGTCGTTGTCGACTTCATGGTTGTGCATCACGCCGCAGTGGCCGTGATCGGTGTATTCGCAGAAGCAAGTGTCGGACATCACGATCATCTCCGGCACTGCGTCTTTGGCAATGCGCGACATGCGCGAGACCAGGCCTTCTTCGCGCCAGGTGTCACTGCCGTTGCTGTCCAGATGGTGGGACACGCCGAAGGTCATCACCGACTTGATGCCGGCGCGGGCATAGCGCTCGATTTCACTGGCCAGTTTGCGCTCGGGAATGCGCATCACCCCGGGCATGCTGTTGATCGGCACGAAGTCGTCGATTTCTTCTTCGACGAAAATCGGCAGCACCAGATCGTTCAGGCTGAACTCGGTTTCCTGGAACAGGCTGCGCAGGCTCGCATTGCGGCGCAGACGGCGGGGACGTGCTTCGGGGAACTGACTGGACATGGGGGCCTTTCCTGAAAACGGCAGATGAGACGAAAGTCGTAGGGGGCGAAGCTTATGCCTTGCGGGGGTTGGCGTACAAACCTGGATCAATCAAGAGTGCATTACCGGGGGTGTAATAATCCCTCGGACTTTGCACATTCCCTTGTAGGAGTGAGCCTGCTCGCGATAGCGGTGTGTCAGTCAACATTGATATCGACTGATAAACCGCTATCGCGAGCAGGCTCACTCCTACATGGGTTTGTGTGTAGTCAGGAAGGGATGGTCAGGCCGCGAATGACCGCTGGGCGGGCGAGGAATCGCTCCAGCACACGGGTAACGTTCGGGAAGTTGCTGATGCCCACCAGATCACCGGCCTCATAAAACCCGATCAAATTACGCACCCACGGAAACGTGGCGATATCCGCAATGGTGTAACGCTCGCCCATGATCCAGTCACGGCCCTCGAGCCGGCCATCGAGCACTTTGAGCAGGCGTTTGCTTTCATCGACGTAACGGTCACGCGGACGCTTGTCCTCGTAGTCCTTGCCGGCAAACTTGTTGAAGAAGCCAAGCTGGCCGAACATCGGGCCAATGCCGCCCATCTGGAACATCAACCACTGAATGGTTTCGTAACGCAGCGCGCCTTCCTGCGCCAGCAACTGGCCGCTTTTGTCGGCCAGATAAATCAGGATCGCACCGGACTCGAACAGCGGCAGCGGCTTATCTTCGGGACCATGGGGATCGAGGATTGCCGGGATCTTGTTGTTCGGGTTCAGCGACAGGAACTCCGGTGACAACTGATCATTGCTGTCGAAAGCGACCTTGTGCGGCTCGTACGGCAGGCCGATTTCTTCGAGCATGATCGAGACTTTCACGCCGTTGGGCGTGGGCAAGGAATAGAGCTGAATCCAGTCAGGGTACTGCGCCGGCCATTTCTGGGTGATCGGGAACGCGGACAGATCGGTCATGGGAAGCATCCAGTCACAAATTAAAGCCTGATCATAATGTAGACGCTGCCGCAGGCTGCGATCTTTTGATCTTGAGCCTCCGGCAACAGCAAAAGATCGCAGCCTGCGCCAGCGCCTCCATGAACCGTAACATCCTGTCGTTAACCTGCCACCAGGCCGCTGAACATAGCCGTTAGAGTGCTGCGCACTCTGACGATCGAACCAAACGGCCCTCAGGGGACTCTGAGCTATGCCTTTGTTGCAAAGGAAGCCGTTTATGACAGGGAAAACACCCGGTGCTGGGAGCCCGCGGTGTAAAGGTTTGTCAGCCTTAATTGAATCAGCTGAAGAACTTTCTATTTGATGACGAACCTTATGCGTTTCGCCAAACGTTTCAAACATCGCGCGTATGTGGCCCTGCCTTCCCTGCTGGCCGTCAGTGCGCTGTTCCTGTCTCTTGAGTCGAGCGAGAGCCGCGCGCAACCAGCGGACGGCACCCAGACACTGGTGTTCCTGCGCCATGCGGAGAAGCCCGAGGGTGGTCTCGGCCAGCTCAACTGCCAGGGCCTGAACCGCGCCATCGACCTGTCGACGCTGCTGCCGGAGAAGTTCGGCAAGGCTGACTACGTGTTCGCCGCCAATCCGACGCGCAATGTCGAGGAAGGAGAGCTGGACAATTCCTACAGCTATATTCGCCCACTGATGACCATCAGCCCCGCCGCGATCAAGCTCGGCCTGCCGGTGAATATCGAGTTTTCGGCCAACGACACCAGTGACCTGGCCCGCGAACTGCTGGAAGACAAGTATCACAACTCGACGATCTACACCGCCTGGTCCCACGGCTATCTGCCGGAGCTGATCAACAAGGTGGCGGGCAACGCGGTCGGCGAGAAACAGAACATCACCGAGGACTGGGCGGGCAACGATTTTGACTCGCTGTACGTACTGACCCTGACCTGGCACAACGGCAAGGCCAGTCTGCAGAGCCACAGCTACAAGCAGGGCCTGGATCATGGCAAGGAAACCTGTCCGACCTGAGTTTTGTATGGCCTGAACCGGCCCCTTCGCGAGCAGGCTCGCTCCCACAGGGGATTTGTACTTCACTCAGATCCAATGTGGGAGCGAGCCTGCTCGCGAAGAGGCCAGCCGCTATAACGTCAAACTTTCTGATTGACCCGCTCGCGCAGATACTCAAGCACCGCCCCACGCTCCCCGGCGAACTCGATCCGCCCGCCCTTCTTCTCGCGCTGGAACACATACATCGGGTCGTAGTAATCGCGCAGCAATACGCCGATCCACTCACGGAACAGCTCAACCGAACCGCTGCGTGCCTGTTCGGCCAGTGCCGCCTCCATTTGCAAATACATGCGTTGATAACGCTCGCCACCCAGTCGACGCTGAATATTGTTCAGGCTGGAAATCAATCGTTCGGCGTACAGCGCAAAGCCCTGCTCACCATGCACCGCAACGAATTCGGCATGCAGTTCAATCACATAATCCTGCAGGATTCGCTCGACCCGATTGTCGAGGCTGTCCTCCAGCCATACCAGCGGGGCCGCTTGCATGCCCCTGTACAAAGGCAATGGCAAGGCACAACTGCCGACCACCCGGCTCTCGTCCTCCAGGACAAATTGCCCGATCCCATTGGCGCGTTTTTTCAGCACGTCAACGGCCAGGCGGTTTTCGAAATCGATGTTGGTCGGTTGCCCGGTGGCGCGCTTGCCGAAACTCGAACCCCGATGATTGGCATGGCCCTCCAGATCCAGGCCATTGCTCAACTGCACCAGCACTTCGGTCTTGCCGGTGCCGGTCATGCCGCCGAGCAGAACCAGATCGCATTCGGTCACAGCCTGATCGACCGTTTCCAGGAGGAATGTGCGCATGGCCTTGTAACCGCCGCCGACACGCGGGTAATCGATGCCGCCCTCGTCCTTGATCCATTGCTGGACAATCTGTGAACGCAGGCCGCCGCGAAAACAATACAAATAGCCATCGGGGTTGTTACGGGCGAACTCGACCCAGCCTTGAATGCGCTGCTCCCGAACCTCGGCGGACACCAGGCGCTCACCCAAGGCAATCGCAGCTTGCTGTCCGTGCTGTTTGTAACAGGTGCCCACCTGTTCGCGCTCACGGTCGTTCATCAGCGGCAGATTGACCACGCCGGGGAACGCACCGTGGGAAAATTCAACCGGCGCACGGGCGTCCATCATTGGCCGGTCATTGAGAAAAATGTCACGGTAGTCAGTGCAGTCGCGGAGCATCAAATCACCTCGACTGCGTTCGTCTGTCGCTCAACCAGTTCGCCGATTGGCGCAAGGTTCAGGCCCAGTTCGGCGGCGACGGCGAGGAATTCTTCGTTGCCTTCAGGCGTCACCGCGATCAGCAGGCCACCGCTGGTTTGCGGGTCACAGAGCACACGTTTGTGCAGCTCCTGCACGCGGCCGACCTTGCTCGCATAGCTGTCGAAATTGCGCAACGTGCCGCCGGGCACACAGCCCTGATCGAGGTAGTACTCGACGCTGTCCAGACGCGGTACGCGGTCGTAGGCAATGCGCGCAGTGAGTTGGCTGCCATCGGCCATTTCCACCAGATGCCCGAGCAGACCAAAACCGGTGACGTCGGTCATCGCCGTAACGCCGGCGAGTTTGCCGAAGCGGCTGCCGGGTTTGTTCAGGGTGCACATCCAGTCGCGGGCCACGCCGACGTCGGCGGCGCGCAATTTACCCTTCTTCTCGGCGGTGGTGAGGATGCCGATGCCCAGCGGTTTGGTCAGGTACAACAGGCAACCGGCGGTGGCGGTGTCGTTGCGTTTCATGTGGCGCTTTTCCACCAGACCGGTGACAGCGAGGCCGAAGATCGGCTCCGGCGCATCGATCGAATGCCCGCCGGCCAGCGGAATGCCCGCGGCGTCGCACACGGCACGACCACCGCGAATCACTTCGCGCGCCACTTCCGGCGCCAGCACGTTAACCGGCCAGCCGAGAATGGCGATCGCCATCAGGGGATCACCGCCCATCGCATAGATATCGCTGATCGCGTTGGTCGCGGCAATGCGGCCGAAGTCGAACGGGTCGTCGACGATCGGCATGAAAAAGTCCGTGGTCGAGACCACACCGCGCTCGGCATCGATCTCGTACACCGCCGCGTCATCGCGCGAGGCATTGCCAACCCACAGTTTCGGATCAAGGTTCTGTGCGCCGCTGCCGGCCAGAATCACTTCCAGCACCTGCGGGGAAATCTTGCAGCCGCAACCGGCGCCGTGGCTGTATTGGGTCAGACGAATCGGCTCGCTCATGGGGGAGTCTCAGGCTGTTGATGGGGCGGATTCTAGCAGAGCGCGAGGCAGCAGATTTTTGCACTGACCGAGCGACCCCTCGGCGCCACTTCGAACTGCGCAAACTGTCCGTATCCGTTTGCGATATTCGGCTTTACCTTCGTGCGCACGATCAAAAAATCGCTGCCTGCGGTCTTTTGCTCTGTTAACGCTCGCGCTGCACCTGCGCAAAAATTTCGGTAATTGGTCGATAAGGTTGACGCTTTTGCATCTGCCGCACCTGTTCACTCATCCGCAGCAGCTCTTCACTGGGTTTGGCCCATTGGTCTTGCGGCAGCGGTTCTGACCATTCGCGCATGACGTCGGGCAGTGCCTGTTTGCCGATTCTTTCGAGGCGGCGCACTTCCCATTCGACGAGGTGGTTGGGAATCGTCCACAGGGTCATGACGTGGTAGAGGTACCAGAAGAAGCCCGACAGCCTTGTTCGTGTGCCTTCGCGGATCTGCTGATGCATGCGTGCGCGGGCGTTGCGAAAGGTGTGCAGGCCTTCGTGGGGTGGGTCGTCGGGGCCTTGCAGGTCTTGCAGGTCCTGGATGGATTTGAGGTCGTTGACTTCGTATTCCATGTAGCCGCGGATCGCTTCCCAATGGCTGATCGCGAGCGGCAGGCCGGCGCAGGGGAATTCGAGGCTGGTGAGGGTTTCGCCGTGGTAGAAACCGATGCCCATGCCGTATTGGCGGTGGATACCGTACTGGGTCGCGCCTTTGGCTTCGATGATCCAGGCGGAAAGAGATTCCCAGGGGACGAAGACGGGCTCTGTGGCGCCTGCGGGCATGAAGCAGACTTCGCGTCGTTGGCGGTTGAAGCGGGTTGGGATGATATGGGCGCGTTTTTTGTGATTGTGGTGCCAGACGGCGAGGCAGATGAGCAAAATGAAAGGGCCGGCAATTAACTCGTTCTCATAGCCCTCTTCGAACATACCAATTACTGACTCCCAGATTGCCTCATGCCCGTAGCCAAAAATAATCCCCAACAACCCAGTAAATAAAGGGAATAAAACTATGACCATGAAAGCGCCGGTGAATGACCCACCCAGAATTAGCTGCCAGGAAAATACTTGCGGTGATCCAAGACCAAAGTCCATGTACGTTTCATTTAACCCTGCAATGTGCGGCCCATAAGGCGAAATCGGCGTAGGTAGTGGCAACGGTGCGAGGTATGTAGTTTTTCCGCCTGAAAATGACTCTACATCTCCTGCTTTTCTAGGGCTCTCAATCTGCGAAGTACCAAAGGGCTTGTCGTAATTATTCAGCATGGTCAGCCCACTCGAGATATTGGGTTTCGACAAGCAACATCGGAGGATTTTCTTTTACCAATGAAGGAGCAACCACTGAAAAATGACCATCACCCCTCGGATCCAGATGGATTACACGAGTTCGCGACGCCCACTCGCCTTTGCCATTCAGGGATTGAACACAGATTGCCAGTTCTAGCGTTTCCTTTGCAGGCGCGTATTCAGAGTTGGGAGTAACAGGGTATTGAAGACAGAGTATCAATCCCTCTGGCGATGACTTCACAATATGCAAGCTGCGCAGTATCTCGTCGCTAATTACTTCCTTGCGTTCTCGCGGTGCTCCTCGAGCATGCAATGGCATCAAAATTCGGTGGGCACCGATGCCCAACCGATGAGTTGGCTTACTGTTTAAAGGAGGCAGGAAATCATTCAGCATCAACCTTGGCAGCACCAAATGAATATCGCTGGGCTTGGCGCCGAACAGCAGACTTTTTAACCAGGCGTCATCCGGATTTGGCCCCAGTTGTGCGTAAGGTGCGTGCATCAAAAAGGCTAGATAACTCTGATAGTCATCTAGTGAGTGGTCACCGCGCACTTCCGGGTCACGGCTCCAAGGCGTAATTTTCAGCCATTTGTCGTGGGCAGACAGGTTGTATCGATTGAACAGCCAAGTACCCACGAACTCCAGCACAGTGAACAATGCACCAGCCAGATTGAAGCGAAAGAACACGCTGGAAAGACGTGTGCCAGCGGCAGCCCAAGCGGCTGTTCGTGCTGAGTTATTCGGCGCAGCCAATACCTTGAAAGAAGCGTGAACAGTGTTACCCACTCCGTAAGCGTTAGTTATCACCATTCCTCCGGCGCCCAACGTCGCCAATGCGGCCATGCTCCGCTCAGATTGACTCCCGCTGCGAATCGCCGCTTGCCAGTTTCGATGTTGGTTGCCGAAGTTGGTAGCAGAAGCTCTGAAGCCGAAGATATAAGTAAAGAAACCCAGTCCCACATGCAATTTCCCCATTTGAACCTGAACATGTTGCAAGGCCTCAAGCTGCAAACTTGCCACAAGCGCTGTTCCACGAGCTTTCAACGCCGTATCCGCAAGTCCCTGCGCCGCTGTAAACCCGGCCGCACCCGTTGCAGCCAAAGCAGAGAGAAAATTCGCCCGCTTGTTCTTGTCTCGGGTCTGCTTCATCAACTCCCGGTACGCCCCCACCAAATTCACCACCTGCACCAAAACCACCACCAACCCCATCCCCTCCGTCTTCACCAGACTCCCCGCCGACACCCCACTCACTCCCAACCGAATATTCCCCAGCAAACTCCTCAACTCCCCCTGCTGCGCCGGCGGAAACACCACTGTCACCCCTGCGCGAGCCGGTGTCGCGCCGTACAGCCGCGCCGAGCGATCCGGCAGTTCTTCGATCGGGCTCAACGCCGCTGCCAACCGTCCTTCGAACAGCGTCAATTGCGCCCGAACCCGCACGATTTCTTCCTGCAATTCCACCGCCCGCGCCGTTTTATGGCCTTGGCGGTTTTTATTGTGGGTGAGCTGGTTGCGTTCGCGGTTGAGGGTTTTCAGGTATTCGCGTTCGCGCAGCACTTCCTTGATCGCGGTTTGCAGCGCGGTCTGTTCGGCGGGGCTGGCGACGGTGAAGGTCACGCCGCTGGTTTTTGCCGCGTCGAAGAGGCGCAGGCGCAGTGCTTTGGGCAGGCGCTGGAACAGTTCATCCAGCTCGGAGATTTTTTCGCCCGACAGGTCGAAGCCTTCCAGTACGCGGTTCAGGCCCAGGTTCAGTGCGGGGCTGTAGGTGTCCTGCACGGCGGCCGCGACGGTGCGGGAGTGCTCGGGCAGATCGTCGAGGGCCGGCAGGTGCGGTTGTTCGATCTTTTTGAGTTTAGCCAGCCAGTCCGGCAGGTTGTTGAAGGTGGCCATACCGGCGTTGAACAGCGTTGAATACTGCCCGGCTTGCTGGGTTTGCAGGCGCAGGGGCAAGGTGTAGAACAACGTGCGGGTCAGCTCTGGATGTTGTTCGAGATAACCGAGCAATTGTTCGCTGGCGATGTCGCTGCGGCACAGGTCTTTGAGGCAGGCGTATTCGGTGCTAAGGGCCTGGCCGATTTGCGCCGCCACTTGCGCGTCGTAGTACCAGGCCGAACGATGGAAGCGTCCGGCGAGCAGCAGTTGCGTGCGGTCGGCGGTGATGCGTTCGAGCACGCGGTTCCAACGGCCGAGGTTGTCGCGATGACGGTTGAGGACTTCGTCCATCGCCGGGCGGTCGATCAGGTCGTTGACCCCGCGTTTGCCGCTAAGGAACGGGCCGTCGAGCACGTCGCGCATGCGTCGGTCCTGATCCTTGCCGAGGTCGACCAGCGTGCTCAGGTGCCGCTCGACGAAATCGACCGGGGCGACTTCAGCAAAATACTCACGCGTATAAAAACGTCGATCCGCCTCGGCGGTGACGCGACCGTGAGCGGTGAAGTCCGGGGCGACGCCGTCAAACCGGTTCAGCGCCAGCGAATCGTCGAGGGCCTTTTCGCGAAGTTGCGAAAGCTCTGGCGTTGCCTCCGCAGAAGCTGGCTCAACCTTGCCGCCCTTGTTCAAATACTCAAGCAACGCCTTGCGCGTATTTTCCCGATCCGGTTCGGGCAGTTGCTCCAGCTCGGCATAAAAAGCCTTGGCTCGCGGATCGTCACTGGCCTTGGCCAGACTGTCGAAATCTGCGCTGCCGAGCTGGCTCAAAGACTCGATGTAACTGGCCAGCAGGTAATCGCGCTCGTTGTTGCCGCTGTTGCTCCACTCTTCGACCCAGCCGACCACGGTGTCCTGATACTCGGCCAGATCGCGCATCACGCCCAGGTCATCATTGACCAGCAGAAACAGCGTGTCGTCCTGATAAGGCCCGCGCACCCGACCGAGAAACTCGCCGATGTGTGCCTCGCGAAAGCGTCGCGGTTGTTCCCACAGATACGGTTCGCGTTCGTGTTCGGGGGCGTCGCTGACCTGCACCGCAGGCATCCGCGTCGCATCGGCTTCGGCAACCGGTTCAGCCCCCACCGCCACTTCCGCGAGCCATTGCCGGGTCTGCTCGACGGTCAACAAGTGCTCGCCGCCGACCAGGCAATTGACCGGCCCCAGATCGACCGCCTGCATGAAGTGCTCGCGCTCCTCCGTGCTATCCAGCACCTGCCGGCACTTGGCGGCGCTTAGCTGCACTTCGGCAAAGGTCACGTACAACGTGCTCTTGCGGGAAAATATCAACGCCGGACGTTCTTCGATGGCCGCGCGTTGATCCTCAGTAACGGTTTTACCTTGGTGCAGCAGCGCGGTGACGATGCCGTCAAGTACGCGGTATTCGTACAACTCGCCACCGAGGCTGTCGATGATGTACAGCCAGCCGTCGCGCAACCGGCGTATGCCCATTGGCCGCGCGGTCAAGGCATAGGGCAGCGTCAATTCGGCGGCCGGGTCGTGCGGTCGTTCCACCAGGCCATAGGCCAACGGCAACAGTTGCACATGGGTTTGCCGCAATGGGCAAGCGCCGGGAGAACCGATGGGGGTTTTGGACGCCGCAGCAGCAGCGAGGTTGGCGGGATGGTTCATGATCGAACTCGTTCAGCTGCCCACTGATGCGCCAGGGCCGCAGCCAGCGCGACGCGCTCGCCGGGTGATTGCAGCGAGGGCGTGTGGAGTAAGTGATGGATTTGCGGATGCTGTTCGAACTCGCTGCTGCCGAGCCAGAACACGACGTTGGCGTAATAAAACAACGCAGAGGGACCGCCGAGGCCAAGGGCAGATGCTTGAGTCTCCAACTGATCAAGTACGCCCCAGCGTTGTGCCAGGCTCTCGCCGCTATGGCGCTCAGAGAAGTAGCGGAGCAAATGCGCATCGAGCTCAAGCAACGTTCGGCGCCGGTCAACCTGATCTAGCGCAATGTCCTGCTCAGGACTCAGGCGATAGGGCACGGTAAGCTCTGGATGTTGCGTCTGGCGGGGCCGCTGAAACCGCCATAGGTCATTGACGACGTCGGCTGTCACTACACAGGTCAAAGGTCCGAACAAAGACTGATCGGCACAGGCAAACAACGCCTGCGCCACCGCTGCATCGGCCATGCGCAAAAACGCCGATTGCCCGGCGGGCAACTCGACCGTGATCAGTTTGCGCAGGTGTTCGGCGACGCCGTGCAGCGGCGCAGCACTGAACAACAACACGCCCCACTCCTCCTGCGCGCCGTGCAGATAGAACTGCGCCAAGGAATCGTCCGGTTGCTCGATCGCCACCAATAATGGCGAGACATCGCGCAACGCTGAAAACGGTGGTTGGTCGTAGAGGGCAAGCGTGCTGGCCGTCGGGTTGAGCTGTTTCAACCGCTGCGGCAGATCGCTGATCGTCGCACCGTCCAGCAACAAAAAGGCCTGCTGCTCGCCCCAAGGCAAACCCTCGGGAAAGGAAGTCAACCCGCTCATGCTTGCGCAGCCTCGCAAATCTGGCAGCGCGCAGGGCGCTTGGAAACCAACGCCTGTCGCTGTTGAACCGGATCAAATACCACCGTCAACAACGGCACCGCCCCCGGCACCAAAGGCTCTGCCGCCAACCCGACCGCCGGCACACCGCCCTGAACAATCGGCACGCTGCTGAAAATCCCTTCCGGCCCCAGCGTCAACCAATGCCCACCGCACTGCAGCACCAGTTGCGTGCCGCCATCGATGACAACTTGCGCAGTGGCACCAAAATGCAGGTGCTGCGTAGCGCTGAGCCGCTGGCTGCTGACCCGGATATGGCGGTCGCCGTGTACCCACAGGTGATCGTCCTGCTTGAGTTCGGTCAGGCGATTGCCATGGGTCATATGGTGTTCGTCGCTGCGTAGCTCCTGGCTGCTGATACCACCAACGACCAGGGTGTGTTGATTGTCGACTTGCACGCGCTGGTCATTGAGCACCAGTTGCGCAAAGTCACGCTGGGCGCGGATGGCGATTTCTTCGGCGCCTTTGCGGTCTTCGATGCGCAGCTCGTTGTAGCCACCGCCGCCAGGACTGCTCTGGCTGCGCCAAATGCTGCGCGTCTGCTCTGCCGGGAGGTCCAGCGGCACCGGCGTCACTGCGTTGGGCAAGCAACCCAGCACGAACGGCTTGTCCGGATCGCCCTCGGTGAACCCGATCAGCACTTCCATGCCGACGCGTGGAGTCTGCACACTGCCGTATCGGTCATGAGCCCAGCTTGTGGCGACGCGTAGCCAGCAACTGGACTGTTCATTGAACTGGCCTTCGCGGTCCCATATCAGTTGGACTTTTACTCGCCCGTAGCGATCGTTGTAGATTTCTCTGTCGGGCGGACCGGTCACCACGGCATGCTGGTTGCCGGTCATGCGTGGTTTCGGATGCTTGAGTGCGGGTCGGAAAATCACCTCCCACGGTGTTGCGACGAAGTGGTTGCGATACCCCTGCTTGAGGCCGTCGTCGGCAGCCGGGACGGTTGAAGATTCCTCCAGCACCTGCGGCTGCCGACCTAGATGCTCGACGCTGGTCAACAACCATAAACCGTTGTAATCGTCGCGTGGGTGTTCACGCATGTCGACGAAGCTGCCACTGCGCATCAGGCTTTGGTCGCTGCGTCCGTGGCTCTGCCGGTAATCGGCACGATGGCGTTCAAGGGCTCGCTGGCTCAGGTGTCTGCCGCGATCACGGTGGGTGAACTGTCCGGGAAAGGCGTAATCCTCAAGCACTGGAACCTGCACTTCCTTGGCTTCGGCATCCAGTTGCACGTTGGGTTTTTCAAAGTGGTAATCACGGCGACTGACCTGCGTGGTGCGTGTTTCCAGGCGCACGTTGAAACGGTCGATCACTGCCGCGTAGGCAACCATGCCGCTGTCCTGTTTATAGGCCGTGGGCTGGGCTGGCGGGAGGAAAACGCTTTGATCGTCACCGAACACCAGCAGGTGCCCATCGCGGCGGTGCTGGAAATGAAAGTGAATGCCCTCTTCCTCGCACAAGCGCTGAATGAAGTGCAGGTCAGTCTCGGCGAACTGCACGCAATAGGTGCGAGGTTGATAGTCGGCACTGAGCTGGAAGCGCCAGGCATCCGCTTGCATGCCGTGGTCACGCAACACCCGGGCGACCATTTGCGGCACGCTCTGTTGCTGGAAGATTCGCTGGTTGTGTCGATGCGCCAGATAGGCCAGATGCGGCACCAGCGTGATCTGGTAGCGGGTCAGGCGTTTGCCAGAGTCGCCTTGGGCAATTCGATAAATCTGCCCATGCAGGCCGGCGCCGTCGGCACTGAAACAGAGGAAGGCGGGACGGTGCAGCAAGGATTCAAGATCAAGGTCGGGGCGCTCGCTGACCAGTTCCAGTTCGACCTCATAAGTTCGGTTGAGCGCCTCCTTCGCGCTGAATTCGTATACCTGGAGATCATGGGAAAAACCTTCGATATCGAGTCTGAACATCACGGACTTGCCAGCAGTCAGCATCCACATTTCCCTGTGTCTGTTTAAGGCTCGGGACTGTGGGGGGCGACGGCTGAACTGGTGAAGTCAGATGATTCGATGTTTGACGTAGGTTCTTTCCGATTGGGGATAAATGGTCGACCTCAGGCCGGATTTCCTACAGACATGACCGCGACTTTTTGCCCGTGCAAAAAAAACCGCCCTTACGGGCGGCTAAAAGTGCTTCGACCCTAAATCAGAAGCCAAGGCTGAAGCTGATGGTCATCGCATGGTCGTTGCTGTCGTTCGACAGTTGCCCCGAGTAGCCGACGCCGAGTTTGCCGGTCGGACTGATCTGGAAGTCGACACCCGCTTCAACAATCGCGCTGTCCTTGGCGATCGGCACGCCCTGTGTGCTGAACGAGGCGCCGCCGTCGATGAAGGTCAGATCAGCATCAGGCTTGGTATCACCAAAGGCATGGCGCCAGCCGATGGCCGCGCGCGGAGTGAATTGCCCGCCGTTGGCCAGGGTGATGACTTTGCCGGCACGTACGCCGAGGGTCGAGAAGGTGATGTCTTGATCGGCATCGGCCTCCAGGCGCCCTACTCCGCCTTTTTCCTTGGCTTTGTCGGTGTCGTAGTTGACGTAGGCCAGACCGGCGAACGGTTCAAGCGCAATGCCGCCGGCTTCAATCGTGTAACCGACTTCACCGAACACCTGGGCGCTGCGTGCGTCGTAGTTGGCTTTCAAGCGGTCGTTGTAGCTGCCGACGCTGACGTTGCGTTTGGTCTCGATGTCGTGCCAGCTATAAGCCGCGCCGAGGCGTACCGCCAAGGCATCGAACTGCGAGTTGAGGTACGCCGCCAGATGGTAGCTTTCGACGGTCGCATCCGAGCGACGATCATGGGCATCGAGGTCGCTGCGGGTGTAGCCGGCGGCCATACCCACGCGCCACTGGTCATCGAGTTGCTTGTCGGTGCCGAGCATGAAGCCGCTGAGGTTACGGTCGAGTTTCGCCGTGTTGCTATCGCCATCAGACTCGCCCCACGCGCCGAGTGCACGGGCCCAGCCGACCATTTCACCGTGGCAACCATTACTGCTCAGTTGGTTGCCACTTGGCGCCAAGGCACGGCGTGGATCGTCCGCCGCGCTGCATGACGGTTGGCGCATACGGTCGTTGACCGCGTCACGCACGTAGCGCGAATCCTCGAGGATGGCACTGGCGGTGCTGGCGTGGATCTCACCGGACAGACTGTCGAAGGCATTACGCGCGCCGGCGACACTGAGGTTGACGATCTCGTTCTGCAACGCCGCGCCCGCCGGGCCGTTGTTCGACAGCGCGGTGGCGGTGCGGAACTGGTTGTCGGTGGCGGCGACATCGGCGAACGAATTGCCATTGCGGCTGACCACCAGGTTCACCGCGTTGGCGTCATACACCAGGGCGCTGTTGAGGAACGCGTATTGCGGAAGGTCCGCAGCGCTGAAGGTGCCGTTCACGCCACCGCCCGCCGTGATCAGCGAATACGTGGTGTTGCCGGTGAACGGTGCCAGCGAGTTGACTTGCAAGCCGCCGCCCAACGTTGCCGTACCGCCGACCGCCAGTGGCGTTGCGGTGGGTGCGCTGACCGTCAGCGCCAGCACACCGTCGGAGGCGTTGGTCAGGTTACCGGCGACGCTCAGGGTTCCGGCTTCGGACCCCGAAGCCACAACCCCATGGTTGACCACGGAGCCGACGCTGCCGTTGCCGCTCAGACCCGCGCCGTTGGCCACGGTGACTTGCGCGCCCAGCGAAGCTCGCGCGGCGCGGCTGCCAACTTGCAGCACACCTTGATCGACCGACACGGTACCGCTGAACGGATTATCACCGGTCAACAGCAAGGTACCGGCGCCACGTTTGGCCATCGCCCCGAGACCGCTGAGGACCCCGTTGAACTGACCATTGACGTTTTGTTGGAACACCAGCGAAGCGTTGTTGAGAATGTTGCCCTGCAGGCTGGTGGTATTACCGATCAACGTACCGCCGCTGACGGTGGTGCCACCACTGTAGGTGTTGGCGCCACTGAGCACCAGCGTGCCGGAATCAAGCTTTTCGATCCCTCCCGTGCCCACCAGTGGCGTGGAAATTTCCGCACTCGCGCCGGCATTCACCCGTACCGGTGCAAGGCTGCCGTCGGCGCCATTGACCGGCGTCAGCGTACCGCCAGCCCCCGGAACCAGGCTGTAGCCGCCGGAGAGGAACTGCAGACCGGTGAAGTTCTGATTGCCCTGCACGGTCACAGTACCCGCCTGACCACCGAACACCGCGAACTGACCATTTGATGCCAGGGCCTGAGTACCGCTCGGATCGGTCCAGTTGGTGCCCGGCCCCCACACGCCGCTGCCACCACCGATGCTGCCGTCCGGATTGGTGGTGCCACCGTTCCAGAACTGCACCTCACCCGGGGTGCCTTGCACCAGCAGGTTGATCTGATTGGCAATCGCGGTTTGCAGGGTCAAATTGGCCGCCGACACCGGCAGGCTGCCATACACCAGACCGTTGTCGGTCAGGCTGCCGCCGTAGCTGAACAGTTGATAAACCCCGGTGCCGAAGCCGCCGGCGTTGCTGATGTTCAGCGTACCGTCGAGGGTCAGGTTGCCGGCGACATTGACCACCGTGGTCGAACTGGCCGCCGAGCCGAGACTGAAGTCCAGATTGGTCCCCGAGGACAGTGCCAGCGAACCGACCGACAACGGCGTCGCGGTGCCGCCACCGGCCAGCGTCGCACCGTCGGCCAGTTGCACAGCGCCACCGAGCTGACCGCCACCGCCGATGCTCGCGCCGCTGGCAACGTTGACGTTGGCGCTGTTGAGCACACCGTTGACGATCAGGTTGCCGGCCTGCACCGAGGTGTTGCCGGTGAAGGTGTTGTTGCCAGTCAGCAGCAACTCACCCGTACCGGTTTTGTTCAGCGTACCGGCGCCGGTGAGATTGCCGGTGTAACTGCCATCGGCGTTTTGCTCGAAGGTCAGCGTCGCGTTGTTGACGATCGCACCTTGCAGGCTGCTGGTGTCACCGCGCGTCGTGCCGCTGTTCAACGTGGTGCCACCGCTGTAGGTGTTGGCACCACTGAGGACGAGATCGCCGCTACCGTTTTTCAGCAGACTTCCGGTGCCGGTCACAGCACCGATCAGCGTGGTGTTCTGATTGCCGGCGAGGGTCAGTTGCGCGCCCAGGTTGACGGCGTTGGCCAGTTGCAGCGCCGAGGTGCTGTCGAGCGTGCCGTCACCGGTCACGTTAAGCGCACCGCTGCTGAGTGCACTGTTGTTGCCAAGAACCAGCGTACCGCCGGCGAGTTGAGTACCACCGGTGTATGTGTTGCTGCCGTTGAGGGTCAGGCTCGATGCGCCGGCCTTGATGATGCTGCCGCTGCCACTGACCACGCCGTCGAGGGTCAGGGCGTTGGAACCGGCAACGGTCAAACCACCGTTGGCGACCACGTCGTTACCCAAGGTCACGGCTGCATTACTGTCCAGCGCTGTGCCGTCAGCAGCAGTCAACACGCCAGTGCCGAGCGCCGCGTTGTTGCCGACGACGATCTTGCCGCCGTTGAGCGCGGTGCCGCCGGTGTAGCCGTTGGCCGCGTTGAGCACCAGTGTACCGCTGTCGTATTTGCCCAGTGTGCCGCTGCCGTTGAGTGCGACGCCAATGGTTGCCGTGGCGTTCGGGTCAACCCGCACCGTGGCATTGCCCAGCGAACCGTTGACCAGGTTCAGCGAGCCCGCCGTGCCATTCACCAGGCTGTAGCCGTCGGTGACGAATTGCATGCCGGTGATGGTTTGCGCGCCGTTGACGGTCACCGTGCCGGCCGCGCCCTGGAACACCGCGAAGCTGTTGGTCCAGGCCTGGTTGGTGGTGCCGTTGACATCGGTCCAGTTGGTGGTGCCAGTGCCCCAGGTGCCGCTGCCGCCCTCCACAGAACCGTTGGCCACCAGTTGATTGCCGTCCCAGAACTGCACGGTGACGCCCGGTGCGGTGACCAGCAGGTTGATCTGATTGGCCAGTGCGGTTTGCAGGGTCAGATCGCCCGGGCTGACGCTGCCCGGCAGTGTGCCGAAGAGCATGCCGTTGTCGGTCAGGCCGCCGGTGTAGTCGATCAGGCGATACACACCGCTGCCGAAACCGCCGATGTCGCTGACATTGAGGGTGCCGTCGAGGGTCAGGTTGCCGCCAACGCTGACCAGCGCATTGCCGCCACCGGACACCGGTGTGCCGAGGCCGACGTCGAAGTTTGAATTGCCGTTGAACAGCAGCGAACTGACGCTCAGCGTACTGCCGGTGACGCCCGCCAGATGACCGCCATCGGCCACCGTCACGGCACCGCTCAAGGTGCCGCTGCCACCGAGAGTGCCGCCGCTGTTGACCAGCACATTGCCGCTGGCCAGCGAACCGTTGACCTGCAAGGTGCCGGCGTTGACGTTGGTGTCACCGGTCAGGTCGCTGATGCCGCTGAGGGTCAGGGTGCCGCTGCCGAGTTTGCTCAGGCTGCCGTCACCGCTGAGGATGCCGGCGAAGGTGCTGCTGACATTGTTGCCGCCGAGGCTCAACGTATTGCCAGTGCCAATCAGCGCCGTGCCGCTGCCGGTGAGGCTGGCGAGGCTGCCCGATGCACCGAGATTCAACGCCGCGCCGCCCGCGAGATTGACCGTGGCATTGTTGCCCAGCGCCGCGCCACTCAGTGTGGTCAGGCTGCCGGACGCCACATCGAAGGTGCCGCTGAACGTGTTGCTGCCGCTCAACGTCACGTCGGACAGACCGTTCTTGGTCAACGTGCCGGCGCCGGCAATCACGCCACCGAGGGTCAGGTTGTTGTTACCGGCCAGGGCCAGATTGGCATTGACGTTGAGGTTGTTGGCCAGCACCAGTGGCGCGGAGTTGTCGAGGGTGGAAGCACCGGCCACGGTCAGCGCGCCGCTGCCCAGCGACCCGCCAGTGCCAAGGGTCAGCGTACCGGCATTCAGCGTGGTGCCACCGGAGTAAGTATTGATGCCGTTTAGCGTCAGGTTCGACGCACCGTTCTTGATCAACCCGCCCGCGCCGCTGACGACGCCAGCGAGGGTCAGGTTGTTGCTGCCGGTGTTGCTCAGATTGGCGTTGAGCACGACGTTGTTGCCCAGGCTCAGCGCGCTGTTGCTGTCCAGCGCCGAGGCGCCGGCTACGGTGAGGTTGCCCAGGCCCAGCGCCGAGTTGCTGCCGGCGGTCAGGGTGCCGGCGTTGAGGGTGGTGCCGCCGAGGAAATTGTTGTTGCCGCTGAGGGTCAGGTTGGCGGCGCCGTTTTTGCTCAGGCTGCCGGCGCCGTTGACCGTACCGGCCAGGGTCAGATCTGCCGTGCCGCTGATGCCGAGATTGCCGGCCAGGTTGACCGCGTTGTTTACCGAAACCGCAGTGCTCGCATCCAGCGTGGTGCCGCCCGCCGCGTTCAACGTGCCGGAACCCAGCGCCGAGTTCGACGCCAGAATCAGTCCGCCGGCGTTCAGCGCCACCGGGCCAAGGAAGGCGTTGTTGCCGCCGAGGGTCAGGTTGGCCGTGCCGGTTTTGATCAGGCCACCAGTGCCGCCAAGCACGCCGTTGAGGGTCAGCGCATTGCTGCCGACCACGGTGAGGTTGCCGTTCAGCGTCGCGGCGTTGGCCAGTGTCACCGCCGCGTTGCTGTCCAGTTGCGTACCGGCATTCGCCGTCAACGTTCCGGTGCCGAGCGCGGTGTTGCTGCCGACAATGATCTTGCCGCCGTCCAGTTGCGTGCCGCCGGTATAGGTGTTGGCACCACCGAGCACCAGGGTGCCGGCGTCGAGTTTATTGAGGATGCCGCTGCCATCGATATTGGCATTGATGGTCGCCGTCACGCCCGGATCGACGCGCAACGAAGTGGTGCCGCCGGTGCCGTTGACCGCTGTGAGTTGCCCCGCTGCACCGTTGACCAGGTTGTAACCGTCGGTGAGGAATTGCATGCCGGTGAACGCTTGCGTGCCGTTCACCGTCACCGTGCCGGCGGTGCCCTGGAACACCGCGAAATCACCCGCCCACGGCTGGTTGACCAAGCCATTGGCGTCGGTCCAGTTGGTGCCGACCGCATTCCACGTGCCGCTGCCGCCATCGACCACGCCGTTGGCGATGGTCTGGCTGCCGTCCCAGTAACGGATGTTGCTGTTCGGCGCAGAGACTTGAATGTTGATCTGATTGGCCACGCCGGTTTGCACCAGCAGATCGCCGAGGCCGTAGCCGACCGGCACGCTGGCGACATCCAGACCGAGGTTTGTCAGGGCGCCGGTGTAGTTGAACAGGCGATACACACCAACGCCAAAACCGCCGGCATCAGTGACGTTAAGATTGCCGTCGAGGGTGAGGTTGCCGCCGACGTTCATCAGCGACGCGGTCGACGGCGTGCCCAACGCCACATCGACATTGCTGCCGGCAGCGAGGGTCAGCGCACCGGCGGACAGTTGGTTGCCCGACGACAACGCCAGATGCCCGCCGCTGTTAACGTTGACGCTACCAAGCGCCGAACCGGTGCCGGTGAGGGTACCGCCGGTGTTGACGTTGACCTGTGCACTGCCCAGCGAACCGCTGAGATCGACGATACCGCCATCGATCGCGGTGTTGCCGGTAATGCCGTTGATCCCGGTGAGGTTCAAGGTGCCGGTGCCGACTTTGACCAGGCCGCCGCTGCCGCTGAGATCACCGTCGAAGGTGCTGGTGACGTTGCCGCTGCCGACGGTCAGGGTGTTGCTGCCGGTCAGTTGCACACTGCCGCTGCCGGTCAGCGCACCGAGGCTGGCGTTGCTGCCCAGATTCAGCCCGGCGCCGGCGCTGATGTTGACCCCGGATGTGTTGCCCAGTGCATTGGTGTTGAGCGTGGTGACGCTGCCGGACACGATATTCAGCGCACCGGTGAAGGTGTTGTTGCCGGCCAGGGTCAGGTCGGACAAACCATTTTTGGTCAGGCTGCCAGCGCCGTCGATGATGCCGTTCAAGCTCAAATCATTGTTGCCGGCAACAGTCAGCCCGGCGTTGAGCGTGATCGCATTACCGATGCCGAACGAGGCGCTGTTATCCAGAGTCGCCGCGCCACCGACGACCAATGCGCCGCTGCCCAGACCGTTGGCATTGCCCAGAGTCAGCGTGCCGGCATTCAGCGTGGTGCCGCCGCTGAACGTGTTGCTGCCGTTGAGAGTCAGGTTGGCCGCGCCGTCCTTGATCAACTGGCCGGTGCCACTGGTGACGCCGCCGAGGGTGAGGTTCTGCGTGCCGCCCACGGTCAGCGCGGCATTCAATGCGACCGCGTTGTTGAGGCTGACCAGCGGCGAGTTGCTGTCCAGTGTCGCGGCGCCAGCGACGGTCAATGCACCGGAACCCAGCGCCGAACTGTTGCCGACGGTCAGGGTGCCGGCGTTCAGCGTGGTGCCGCCGAGGTAGTTGTTGGCGGCGTTGAGAATCAGATTAGCCGCGCCGTCTTTCACCAGACTGCCTGCGCCGCTGACCAGACCGGTCAGGGTGATATTCGCCGTGCCGCCGATGTTCAAGGCACCGGCGAGTGCCACGGCATTGTTCAGGCTGACGGCGGTGTTGGCGTCCAGCGTGGTGTTGGCCGCCGCGTTCAACGTACCGGAACCCAGCGCGGTGTTGCTGCCGACAATCAGTTTGCCGGTGTTCAACGCGGTGTTGCCAAAATAAGTGTTGGCGCCATTGAGGGTCAGGTCGGCAGCGCCGTTCTTGGTCAGCCCACCGATACCGGCGACTACGCCGCCGAGGGTCAGCGCATTGCTGCCACCCAAGGTCAGGGTGCCGCCGAGGTTGACGTTATTGGCCAGGGTGGCGGCGGTGCTGGCATCGAGGGTAGTGCCGTTCGAGGCATTGAGTGTGCCGGTGCCGAGGGCGGTGCTGGAACCGACAATCAGTGAACCGGCATTCAGCGCCGTGGTGCCGGTGTAGGTGTTGTTGCCGTTGAGAGTCAGGCTCGATGCGCCGGTCTTGATCAAACCGTTGCTGCCACTGATCACGCCGCCAAGGGTCAGTGCGTTGGCGCCGCCAGCGGTGAGGTTGGCGTTGAGAATCACGTTGTTGTTCAGGGTCACGGCCGAACTGCTGTTGAGCGTGCCCGCACCTTCCACCGACAAGGCGCCGGTGCCCAGTGCTGCGCCGTTGCCGACCGTCAGGCTGCCGGCATTCAGCGTGGAGCCGCCGCTGTAGGTGTTAGTGCCGTTGAGCGTGAGATTGGCGGCGCCGTTTTTCACCAGTTGGCTGGCGCCGCTGATCACCCCGCCGAGGGTCAGCGCGTTGCTGCCGCCAATGCCCAGGCTGTTGTTGAGAATGACCGCGTTGTTGAGGGTCACCGCCGCATTGCTGTCTAGGGTCGCCACGCCACCGACGGTGATATTGCCGCTGCCGAGCGCCGCGTTGGCACCCGCGGTGATCGTGCCCGCGTTCAACGCTACGGCACCGAGGAAGGTGTTGGTGCCGTTGAGAATCAGGTTGGCCGCACCGTTTTTGGTCAGCCCGCCGCTGCCGCTGACAATCCCGCCCAAGGTCAGGTTGGCGCTGCCGCCGACGTTGAGGTTGCCGCCGAGTGAGACGGCGTTAGTCAACGCAACTGCGGTGCTGGCATCGAGCGTAGTGCCGGCTGCCGTGGTCAAGGCGCCAGTGCCCAGCGCGGTGTTGGAACCGACAATCAGCGTGCCGGCATTCAGCGCAGTAACGCCAGAGAAGGTGTTGTTGCCACTGAGACTCAGGTTGGCGGTGCCGTTCTTGATCAGATTGCCGGCGCCGCTGACGACGCCGCTCAGGCCCAATGCCTGCGTGCCGCCAAGGGTCAGATCGCCTGCCAGCGCGACGGCGTTGGCCAGGGTCACCGCCGTGGTCGCATCCAGTGTGGTGCCAGCCGCCGCATTCAGCGCGCCGGTCCCCAGCGCGGTGTTGCTGCCAACGAACAGGCTGCCGGCATTGAGCAACGTGTTGCCGCTGTTAGTGTTATTGCCGCTCAAGGTCAGGCTGGCGCTGCCGGATTTGGTAATCCCGCCAGTTCCGGACAACACGCCGCCGAGGCTCAGCGCATTGCTGCCGAGCACGTTGAGCGCGCCGGTCATCGCGATGTTGTTGGCCAGAGTGACGTTGGCGGTGCTGTCGAGACTGGTACCGGCGGCCGTATTCAGCGCACCGCTGCCGAGCGAGTTGTTATTGGTCACCAGCAGACTACCGGCGCTCAGGGTGGTGGTGCCGGTGAAACCGCTGTTGGCACCACTGACGGTCAGGCTGCCGCTGCCGGTTTTGGTCAGGCCGCTGCTGCCGCTGATCAAACCGCCGAGGGTCAGTGCGCCGGTGCCACCGGCGGTCAAGGTGCCGCCGAGGCTGATGGCGTTGGCCAGGCTGATGGTGCCCGGTGCGCTCAACGTCGTCGCGCCGGTGACGTTGAGGGTGCCAGTACTGAACGCCTGATTGTTGCCCAACTGCACCGTGCCGCCATTGAGCGTGGTGTTACCCAGATAGGTGTTGGCGGCACTGAGGTTTAGCTGGCCGGTACCGGCCTTGGTGAAACCGCCGCTGCCGGAAATCACCCCGCTCAGGGTGGTCGCGTTGGTGCCTTGCACCGTCACGCCACCAGCGCCGAGGGAAATCAGATTGCTGATGTTCAACCCGGCATTGCTGGCCTGCAGAGTCCCGCCGTTGGAGGTGATTACGCCGCTGCCAAAGGTGGCGTTGTTGTTGAAATTCGCGATACCGCCGTTGAGCGTGGTCGCGCCGCTGACCAATGGCCCCTGCAAGGTCCAGGTGCCGCTGTTGAGGGTCAGGTTGTTGAAGTTGATGTAGGTGGCGCTCGATGCCGTGCCAGTCCCGGTGATACCGCCGCCGACGCCAGCCGGGTTTTGCAGGATCAGGCTGTTGGTGCCGCCCGCACCGCCATCCACCGTACCGGTAGGGGCGAAGGTCAGGTTGATGCCGATCAAACCGCCGAGGCCGACGCTGATCTGTACACCGTCACCGACGTTGACGCTGGAGCCGGTCAGCGCAGTGAAGGTGTTGGTGCTCGCCGCGCCCATCGACACACCGCCGGTAATCGCACCGGCGTTAGTAAAGGTGTTGCCCGCCGCCGAGGTCTCGAACGCGATCCGGCCGTTGATCACACCGGTGCTGCTGTTGGTCATGTTGACCTGCGAACCACCGTAGACGCCGATCACCGGGGTATCCGCCAACGTGATTCCGCCGATCGAGAGTCCGGTCGAGGTGATGGTGCCGTTGTTGGTGATGCTGGTGGTGCCGGTTGCCGCGTTGTTAACCGAAAGGGCCAGACCGTCGATGCTGGTCAGGTTGAGCCCGAGCAGCATGCCCGTACCACGGATGATCCCGCTGGCGTTGTTGAGCACACTGACCGTGCTTGTTGCGCCAGTGCCGATGAACGCGCCGCCGCTCAACACCGAGACCAGGCCGAGCAGCGCCGGGTCGATAGTGCCGGAGTTGTTCAGGGAGATATTCACCCCGGTCAAGTCCATCACATGGCCGCCGAGGGTCGCGTTCATCTGCGCGCCGCTGTTGACGTTAACCGTCAAGCCACTGGTGGCGCTGGAAAAATTATTGAGAAACAGCGGCAGGCTGGGCACGCCGGTACAGGTCACCGTTGAACCCGCCGTGGAGCACGTGGCCAACGCAGGTGCGCTGACGCCGCCGAACAACAGCCCGGCAACGCTCAAGTGCACAGCAAGGGAAAGAGGGGAAAAGCGCGAAACGAGGGCGACACTAAACCTTGCTTCCACGGGCTACTCCTTTTCGTGGCCAATTTCTTCCTTGAGCGCGCGAAGAGCCGTGCTTATTCCACACGCGAATCAAGACTGCGACGGTCATCACAAAACCGTTTAACTGGGGACAAAGCTAGTAGACGCCCGGCAATGGGGCACGGATTAAATGGTGTTAATACTTTAATACTAGAGGGGTCTGGAATCGGCGTTTCAGCCCGCAAACACTGGTCTGAGGGCGATACAAAACCTGTGGGAGCGAGCCTGCTCGCGAAAGCGGTGGGTCAGCTGAGAACTACTTTTCTGATACTCAGCCTTCGCGAGCAGGCTCGCTCCCACAGGGGACTAGGGGTGTACAAACCGTACCTGACTGCCCCATCAAAAAATAAGCTGAAACCTTCGAAATTTCAGGACATTGAGAAAACTGGTACGCCTTGTGCAAACGTTTGCGTAACGTCAATCCCAACGTTTTCGTAACAAAACCGTACAAGCCCACGGAACACGGGCCTCGATCCGCAAAAAAAGGACTTTGAATGCCCATCGCATGCCCTTTTCGCGCACCGTTTGCGCGCACGCTCGCTGTTTCCCTGCTACTGACCGGCGTTACCGGAGTTCTCAGCCACAGCGTTCTGGCGCAACCGGCGCCAGCCGAAGAATCCGCCCAAGGCGAAGCCCTCAGCCCCGAAGCCAGTCCGCCGAAAAAAGGTGCCTATCTGTCGGACTGGTACAACCAGGACCTGATGCTGATCGGCAGCAAAGACATCAGCTTCGGCCCGCAACCGGCCGACGACATCTATCTGGAATACGAGTACTTCGGCCGCAAAGGTCCGTTCGAGTTGTACGGCTACATCGACATTCCAAAGATCTTCAACATCGGCAACAGCCACGACAAAGGCGTGTGGGATCACGGCTCGCCGGTGTTTATGGAACACGAACCGCGCATCTCCATCGACTACCTTGCCGGCCGCAGCCTGGCCATCGGCCCGTTCAAGGAATGGTATGTAGCGTTCGACTGGATCTACGACCATGGCAGCCGCAAAGAGAACCGCGCCAACACCCTCTACAGCGGTTTCGGCACCGACATCGACACCCATTCGCGAGTCAATCTGTCGGCCAACCTGTACGGTCGCTATCAGTGGGAAAACTACGGCGCCAGCAACGAATATTCGTGGGACGGCTATCGCGCGCAACTGAAGTACATCGTGCCGATCGACAAATTCAGCAACGGCGCGTCGCTGACCTACATCGGTTTCACCAACTTCGATTTCGGTTCGGACATCCATAAGGACAACCCCGCGCGTACGGCCAACGCGACGGTGGCGACCAACGTCCTGCTCTACTCGTTCACCCACTTGCGCTTCACCCTGGTCGGCCGTTATTTCCACAACGGCGGCAACTGGGAAGACGGCAGCGAGCCGAATTTTGGCGACGGCAATTTCCGCGCACGTTCCAACGGCTGGGGTTACTACGCCGGCGTCGGTTATCAGTTCTGAATCAAGGAGTTTTCCATGCAAACAATGATGCGTTTGACCCTGGCCGGTGCAGCCCTGCTCTCCTCCACCGCGTGGGCGGCCGAGGCACCGATCCAACCGAAAGTCATGCTGATCACCATGTTCGCCCCCGAGGCACAAAACTGGATTGATCGCCTGGAGTTGAAGCAGGAAATCCGCGTGCCGGGCCTGTCCGCCGAGTACCCGAGCATCCGCTGCAACACGCAGCAAGTGTGCCTGTTGACCACTGGCATGGGTCAGACCAATGCGGCCGCTTCGACATTGGCGTTGGCGCTGTCGCCGAAATTCGACCTGCGCAAAAGTTACTTCCTGATCGCTGGCATTGCCGGGATCAGCCCGAAGCACGGGACGATCGGCACGGCTGCGTGGGCGCATTATCTGGTGGAGTTCGGCACGCAATGGGAGATCGATTCGCGCGATGCGCCGTCGAGTTGGCCGACCGGCTACCTGGGCATCAACACCAAAGGCCCGAACGAAAAACCACCGTTGGACTACAAGACCGAAGTCTTTGAACTCAACCCGAAACTGCAGGCCAAGGCCTTCGCCCTCAGCCACAAGGTTGAGCTGAGCGAAAGCAAGGAGTCCGCCACGTGGCGCCTGAAATACCCGTCGGCCCCGGCCAATCAACCACCGGTGGTGACCCGTTGCGACACACTGGCCGGCAACACCTGGTTTTCCGGCACGCGCCTGAGCGAACGGGCCGAGATCTGGACCAAACTGCTGACCGACAACAAGGGCGAATACTGCACGACGCAGCAGGAAGACAACTCGACCTATGAGGCGTTGCTGCGTGCCGGTCGTGAAGGTCTGGTCGATGTGCAACGTCTGGCCGTGGTGCGTGCCGGCTCCGACTTTGACCGCCCGGAACCGGGTGGCAGTGAAGTGGACAATCTGCTCAAGTACGCCGATCAGGGCGGTTTTGTGCCGGCGCTGGAGAACCTCTATCGCGCGGGTAATCCGCTGGTGCAGGACATCCTGAAAAACTGGTCGGCGTGGGAAAACGGCGTACCGCAATCCTGAGCCCAACACCCATCTAATGTAGGAGTGAGCCTGCTCGCGATAGCGGTGTGTCAGTTTAATCATGAGTGACTGATACACCGCTATCGCGAGCAGGCTCACTCCTACACGGGGTTTTGCGGTGGGTCAGGGAATGAGGACGACTTTGTCGCCGCTGCCCAGATTCACATCGCCATAACGCTGTAGGCCCTCGGCCAGCGGCGCTTCGACCAGCCCTTGCGGCAACGGCAGCAAGCCTTCATCAAAGAACCGCCCGAACTGCTCGAGCATCGCCGCACAGGCTTCAACGCCATACAGCAGCGAATTGATCCCGACCACCGACCCGCCCTTGCGATACAAGGCCAGCGCCGGCAATTGCACATGCCCATCCACCGGCGCGGCGATGATCGCGATCCGTCCGAAGGTGGCCAATGCTGCCACCGACGCTGGCAACCAGAAACCGGTGGTGTCGAAGATCACATCGGCGCCGCCGCGATACACCGCATTGACCTGCGCGCCGAGGTCTTCCGGCTTATCCAGCTGAATTGTCTGATAACCCTGCGCATGCAACTCCGCCACCTGCTCCGGGCGCCGCGCCGCCGCCAGCAACTGCGCGCCACGCACTTTTGCCAGAGCCAATGCCGCCGTGGCCACCGCACCGCCACCGATCACCAGCAAACGTGTTTCAGCCGTTACCAGACTGCGTTCCAGCGCATCCCACGCTGTGGTGTAAGGCACGCCGAGGCTGGCGGCCTGGGTGAAACTCAGGTGCGAGGGTTTGTGCGCCACACCATTGGCCGGCAGTTTGACGAATTGCGCGTGAGTGCCATCGGCAAAAAAGCCCAGCTCTCGGCCAGTGCCCCAGACTGCCTGACCGATCAACGCTTGCGGGCCTTCGACGACGACACCGGCGAAATCGCGACCGGGAATTCGTGGCAGCGTGGTGTAGGGAAAACGGCCGAGGACGTTTTTCACATCGCTGGGATTCAGCCCGGCAGCCTTGATCTGCACCAGCACTTCGTCAGCGCCGGGGACCGGGGTCGGCACCTCGACATAGCGCAGGGAAGACAGGTCGCCGGTTTTATCGAATTGCAGTGCTTTCATGGGGACATCCACCAAAGGAAAAGAGGAAATTCAGGACAACCAACCCGCGACCAGCTGTCGGCCCATCGGCCACAGCTGCTCACCGGCGAGCATGCCGAGCAAACCCACCAACGCGATGGCCGGTGGCGCGGGAGAACGGAAATCCAGCGCGCCGTACAACAGGCCGACGCCCAGACCGATGGCCAGCGAAATCAGGTAGTTCATGGGGAGCAACTCCGCCCGTGGAAAGGAATGGGCAGAGTTTAGGGAACTGGCCGGGATGGCATCGGCCAAGGACTTCTGAATTTCGGACAAACCTTTGGAGCCAACACAAACCCTTGTAGGAGTGAGCCTGCTCGCGATAGCAGTCTGTCAGTCACCGATGTATCAACAGACACACCGCTATCGCGAGCAGGCTCACTCCTACAGGTCTTAGGCCAGTCTGATCATCCGCTGTGAGTCATGAATTGCGAGGGGGCGACGCCCAATTCGCGGCGGAACATGTCGCTGAAACTACTGGGTGAATAGCCGAGCTCCCGAGCAATCACACTCACCGCCACGCCCTGAATCAACTCCGCCACCGCCGTCGCCAGTTGTACCTGCCGCCGCCACTCGGCGAAGCCCATGCCGAGGCTGTCCTTGAACAACCGCGCCAGCGTGCGCACGCTGGCTCCGGCATTTTCCGCATGCTGTTCGAAGGGAATCTCCAGCGACGGCGCCGCCATCACTGCCTGACACAGATTCATCAAGCGCCGGTCGGAGTCGTCCGGCAGCGGGATTTTCAACTGCGAACGCCTTGCGCGTTTCAGCTCCAGCAAGGCCAACCCGACCAGTGCCTCGTAATACGCCGGATCCCCGCTATCACCCTGCTCCACCAGCCCGACAATCAACTCGCGCAGCAACCCACCGACCTCGATCACCTGCACCTTCTGATCCAGCGTCGCCGCCAGCGCCGGGCGCAAGTAGATATTGCGCATCTGCAGATCCGACACCACCCGAATCCCGTGCGGCACACCCGGCGGCAACCACACTGCGCGCTGCGGCGGTACCACCAGCGCTTCGTGCGGCGTCTCGACCCACATCACCCCGCTCATCGCATACAACAACTGCCCCCAGACATGCTCGTGCGGCTCGATAAACAAGCCGCGCGGATAGGTACGCGCCAGCGGCTGCACGGGCACATCGGTATCACTGAGATCGGGGGGCGTGGCGAGGGCCATGGCGAGCATTCATTGGGCTTGGCGAGAGCGCCATGGTAACCAGTGCGCCACAGCGTCGCCAACGATAGATACCGTCGGACAATCCGAGTGAATTTTCCCGATGCGCCGCGATCCCTCTATTACCACAGGGAGGAATACGGGCTTTATGAACAACGCAAAACTGTATGTCATCGAATACACCCTTCACGGCACGCCCAAGTCGTTCATTATCCGCTCGGACAAAATGGACAACACCGAGGCGTGGCATTGGGCGAGTTGCGACGCCGGAGTCGGTCGCATCCCGCGCTTTGGCCGTGAGAAGGTGCAGAAGACCAGCAAACCGATGGCGGAAAAATTCGGCGTGGAAAACGTCGTCTGGCGACCGACCAGCTAAGCTCAGCCTGGCGATCGGCATCATTCGGGGGAATGCACAATGACCAATATCAGCAGCCCGGCGCATCTGGACTACGGCCTTGATACGTTGTTCGGGCGTATCACCAAAAGCGTGGATTGCCGCGTTGGGCTGGAGGCGGTCGAGGATGATCCGTTTCGCTTTGCGCTGCGTGTGCCGGCACCGCTGCCGGAAGACCTCGACCAGGCGAAAACCGTGGTGGTCAGGGTTGAAGGGCGAAGGCTGCAAGGTACGGTAAGGCATGCAGAGCGGCTGGATGATGAGAGCCTGAAACTGGAAGTGGAGCCTGATTAGGCTCCACTTTTTTCTGCGTCGTTCGTCATCCGTGGGCGCATTTACAGCCTTTGGTTGAACACTCTTCGCCACTCTTGTGGTGGTGGGCGCAGGCCTCGCAGCAATAGTGTTTGCCGTGGACGGCGTAGGCATGCTCGCCTTCCTTGATGGTGCATTTGCAGTTGGGACAATCGCATTTTCTATCGGGCATGGGGCAGATTCCTTGGGTGGTGGTTGTCTGGGGCTTGATGGGCAAGCCGTGATAACCAGTGTAGAAGCTGCCGCAGGCTGCGATCTTTTGATTTTGTTTGGGATTGGGATTGGGGGCATATCCGTTGCGGCGGGTGTTGCCGCTGGCGGTTTCGCTCTTACAGCGACTCACTTTTTCAAACGCCAAAAAGTAAGCAAAAGGCTTTGCCCCTGGCGTACGGCACTTCGCTTAGGCTCAGTGTTCCCTCGCTACGGTGTCCATCCGGGGGCATCGCCTACGGTTTGCTTCGCTGCACCTCCTCTCGATGAATGCGGCTGCGCCGCACGGCGCTGCGCGCCCACCCCCGGATGAACACCTACGCTCGGCCTGCCGAAGGGGCAAAAAATCAAAAGCCAAAGCAAGATCAAAAGCCAGATCAAGAGCCCCTCACCCTAGCCCTCTCCCGGAGGGAGAGGGGACTGACGGTGGTGCTTGGGAGAGGTACGCCGACGTGCGATACCGCGTTGAACTCAGGCTTTGAAAAGCACACAAACCGGCCCCCTCTCCCTCGGGAGAGGGCTGGGGTGAGGGGTAGCCCCACCACAAAACCAAAGCCGAGCACGCTGTGCTCTCACCACTTAACAGGATGAGCGTTAGCTCGGCTGCGGCTTTTGATCTGTAAGGCGACGTCGGAAGGCTGAGTGGAGGGATTGATCCGGGCGTGGGAGCGCAGCGACCGTTTGGCGCAGCCAAACACAGCGAGAGGAGGTGCAGCGAAGCAAACCGTAGACGCTGCGCCCGGATCGATCCCGTAGCGAAGGAACCCCGAGCCCCAGCGAGCGGGCCGCACGTAGGAGCAAGCCTTTTTGGTTACTTTTTCGGCGTCTGGAAAAAGTGACCCGCCGTAAGGGCGGAACCCTAATCAGCAACACCCGAAGCAACGGATATGCCCCCAATCCAAATCACTCAGCAGCACGCGAACTGCGATACATAAACACCAAAGCCACCCCCAAACACCCCATCGCCAAAATCCGCGAACCAGACAGCTCAATCGCCGGATTCCCCAACCAGCCAAAATTATCAATCAACATCCCCATCCCCAACTGCCCGACAATCACCGCCACCGTCGCCACAGCCGTCCCCACCACCGGTACCGCCCCCACCATCACCATCATGTAGACCACGCCAAACAACGCCCCGGTCAACTGCCACTTCGGCACATCCAACAAACTCACCGCATGCGCCGGCTCAAAAAACAAAATCAACAAACCGGTCGAAACCGCGCCCACAACAAACGTCAGCAAACTACTGCGCAACACCCCGACGCTCTCACCCAGACGCCCATTGATCGCCGCCTGCACACTCAACACCGCACCCGCCAACACCACCACCGCCAACAAAATAACCAGACTCATCACTCACCCCCGCGCAATCAAAACCAAAGCCACCACAATCAACCCCAACGCCAGCCACCGCTCGGCATTGACCTTCTTGCGCGTCGCCCCGAACCAGCCGAAATGGTCAATCAACACACTCTTGCCGACCTGCCCGGATAAAATCGCAATCATGGTCATGGCAATACCGATATGCGGCGTTGCCAGGGTCAACACCACCACATACATCGGCCCAAGAAACCCACCGATCAACTGCCAACGCGGCAGATCAGTCAGTGCCGGCCCCTTCTGCGGCCCCGCAAACAACAACAGCAAAAACAGAATCGCCGAGCCGACCCCGAAGATGCTCAAGGTCGCCCACAGATGCCCGACCTGAACCCCCAACGGCCCGAGCAATCCAGCCTCCACCGACAAGCCCATACCCGCGAGAATCACCAGCGGCAGCAACAACAAGCGCAATCCGGATTTCGTCGCCGGTGCGCTGACACTCACCTCATCCAACGTCTGCATAAACAACCTTCCACTCAAGTAAACGATGGCGCGGATTATCGGCTGGCCAAGCTGTGCGATAAATGGGAGCATCCGGACAACACTTTTGCGCAACTCGCACAGCAGGACAAAACAATGCACGGGCTCAACGAACTCGGATTCAAGGCGCTAAGGCTGTTTGTCGCGGTACTCGACCACGGCAGTTTCTCCGAAGTGGCCCGCCGTGAAGGCGTGGCGCCCTCGTCGATTTCCCGGCAGATCCAGTTGATGGAGCAGGCGCTGAACCAGCAATTGCTCTACCGCCATACCCGCGCGGTGACGCCGACCGAAGCCGGGCGCATGCTCGGTCATCATGCGCGGCTGGTACTGGTGCAACTGGAAGAGGCCGAACAGGCGTTGCAGGAGCAGCAAAGCGAACCCACCGGTCTGGTGCGCATCAATGCCCCGGTGGTGTTCGGCCAGCGGCATCTGACGCCATGGCTGGGCCAGTTGTGCGCGCGCTATCCGAAGCTGCAACTGGATATCCAGCAGACTGACCATTACGTCGACCCGTTGCAGGAAGGCGCGGATTTACTGTTCCGCATCGGCCCGCTGCACGACTCAAGCATGCAGGCGCGGATTCTGGCGCCGCACCGTTTTCAGGTCGCGGCCAGCCCGGCGTATCTCAAGCGCCACGGTACGCCGCAGAAACCCGAAGATCTGGCGCAACACCAATGCCTCGCCTACAAAGGCGCGACCGGCCAGCAGCGCTGGTTTTTCCGCCGCGATGGCGAGGACTGGACGCCGTATTCGGTGAAGGGCCCGATCACCGGCAACCACGCCGACACCCTCACCCAAGCCGCCGAGCAAGGCCTGGGGCTGGTGATGTTTCCGTCGTGGTTGATTGGTGAAGCGGTGCGCGATGGCACGCTGGTGCCGGTGCTTAGGGAGTATCAGGTGTCGAACAGCCTGGAGCCGCAGCAGATTGCGGTGTTGTGGCCGGGGAGCCGGCGGTTGTCGGTGAAGGTGCGGACGGTGATTGATTTCTTTATCGAATGCTTTGGCGAAGTGCCCTACTGGGACAGGCCTTGAGGGGATGAAGATCAAGAGCCCCTCACCCTAGCCCTCTCCCGGAGGGAGAGGGGACTGATTGGGGGATGCTGTGGAACTACGCCGACCTGAAACAGCTTTACCGAATCCATAATCGACTGAATCTTTCAGGTCGATGTATGACGCAAGACACCTCGGTCAGTTCCCTCTCCCTCAGGGAGAGGGCTAGGGTGAGGGGCTTTTCAGGCTGTCAGATCCGGAACTGACCGACGAGTTTGCCAAGGCGCTGCCCCAGCTCCGCCAGACTTCGCGAAGTCTGCGCACCCAACTGCGTTTCATCAGCCACGTTATCCACCGCCACCGCAATCTGATGCACGCTGCGGTTGATCTCTTCGGCCACCGCCGTCTGCTCTTCCGCCGCACTGGCAATCTGCGCGTTCATCGAGTTGATCGTCGCAATCAACGATGCCATCGCGTCGAGCGAAGCGCCGGCCTGATTGGCTTGCTGTGAAGTGCCGTCACCCGCCTCGCTGGAGCGGCGCATCGCTTCCACGGCCTGCTGCGTACCCGCCTGCAAACGATCGATCATCCCCTGAATTTCCTGAGTGCTGATCTGCGTGCGACTGGCCAATGCCCGCACCTCGTCCGCCACCACGGCAAACCCGCGCCCGGCCTCACCGGCGCGCGCTGCTTCAATCGCGGCGTTCAGGGCCAACAGGTTGGTCTGCTCGGCAATCGAACGAATCACCCCGAGCACGCCAACAATCGACGTCACGTCCTGCTGCAGGCTGTCGAGCGACACGCCGCTGCTACGGATGTCATCGACCAGCGCATGGATCTGTTTGATGCTGCCGGCCACCACACGCTTGGCGCTCTGGCCTTCTTCGTCGGTCTGCTGGGCGGCGACGGCGGCGTTCTGCGCGCTCTTGGCCACTTCCTGCGCGGCGGCGGACATCTCATTGATGGCGGTGGCGACCTGATCGGTCTCGTGACGCTGCCGCTCCATCGCCTGATCGGAGCGCTGGGCCTGATCGGACACTTGCGTCACCAGCCCGGTCAGTTGCGTGGTCATCTCGGTGATCTGCCGCACCAGGCCATGGATCTTGTCGACGAAGCGGTTGAACGAGCCAGCCAGTTCGCCGAGTTCGTCCTGACTGGTGATGTTCAGTCGGCGGGTCAGATCGCCCTCACCCGCCGCGATGTCATCAAGGTTGGCTTTCATCAGGGTCAACGGACGCAAAATGGTATTGGCCAGCAGCATCCCCGCTGCCGCAATCACCAACAACACCACCACCGCCACGCCGACGATGCTCAGTACCACGCCTTGCACACGTTCCTGCACCTGCGCTTCGACCAACGCCACTTGTGCCTCGATGCCGTCGAGGTTGACCGAGGTACCGACGGCCATGTCCCACTTGGCCAGATATTCGGTGTAGCCGAGTTTCGGCACCAGCACCTTGGCATTACCCGGCAGCGGCGAGCTGTATTGTAGATAGTGCGTGCCGTCCTTCGCCACTTTCACCAGCCCGAGATTGACGTAGACGCCGTTCGGATCGCGGTTGTCCTTGAAGCTTTTACCCACGCCTTCGGGGTCGTTGGCCTTGAACAGGCGCACGGTTTCGGAGTCGTAGCCGAAGAAGTAGCCGTCCTTGCCGTAGCGAATGCCCGACAGCAGTTTGATCGCCTGCGCTCGCGCCTCGTTGTCACCCGGCGCGGCGGCGTCGTAAAGCGGTTTGATCGTGGTCATGGCCACGGCGACGTAACTTTGCAGAGTGGCTTTGGCATCGCCGAGCAGGCGTTCGCGGGTCTGTTCGACCTCTTTGTGCGCCTGTTCCTGGAGGATGAACAGCGTGGTCAGGCTGATGACCAGCGCAAAGAGCAACACCGGGAGAACGGCGAGGGACAGGACTTTAGCCTTGAGGCTCAGGCGCATTGTGGGAGCTCACTCTTTTGGTTTTATTGGCGTGGTTAAAGGCTTTAACGGCACGCCAGATCAAAAGTTGAGCTTCGGTATGAGGATCGTTCCCACGCTCTGCGTGGGAATGCAGCCCCGGACGCTCTGCGTCCAACAACGTGACGCAGAGCGTCACAAGAGGCATTCCCACGCAGAGCGTGGGAACGATCACCCGCGGGGTTCAGAGGACCATCGCGGCCACCCAGCCGAACGCCAGCAACGGCAAGTTATAGTGCAGGAACGTCGGCACCACGGTGTCCCAGATGTGGTGATGCTGACCGTCAATGTTCAGCCCGGAGGTCGGGCCCAGCGTCGAATCCGAAGCAGGCGAACCGGCGTCGCCCAGCGCACCAGCGGTACCGACGATGCACACGATCGCGATCGGGCTGAAGCCCAGTTGCACGCACAGCGGCACGAAAATCACCGCCAGAATCGGTACGGTCGAGAAGGACGAGCCAATGCCCATGGTCACCAGCAACCCCACCAGCAACATCATCAAGGCGCCGATGCCCTTGCTGTGATCGATCCACGCCGCCGACGTTTGCACCAGTGTCTGCACTTCGCCGGTAGCCTTGATCACTTCGCCGAAACCGGAAGACGCGATCATGATGAAGCCGATCATCGCCATCATCTTCATGCCTTCGGTGAACAGATCATCGGTCTCACGCCACTTGACGATGCCGGACGCGGAGAAGATCAGGAAGCCGGCCAGCGCGCCGATAATCATCGAGTCCAGCAACAACTGAATAATGAACGCGGCGGCAATCGCCACCCCGGCAATCATCAGGCTCAGTGGGTTGTACTGCACCGCCACCTGTTCAACCTGCTCGATCTTCGCCAGGTCATAAACGCGTTTCTTGCGGTAGCTGATAAAGGCAATGCCCAGCCCAACCAACATGCCCAGCGCCGGAATGCCCATGGCGTGGGTGACGTTGATGCCACTGATGTCGACGCCACTGCGCGCAACATTCGCCAACAAAATCTCATTGAGGAAAATGTTACCGAAGCCTACCGGGAGGAACATGTACGGCGTGATCAGACCGAATGTCATGACACAGGCGATCAAGCGGCGGTCGAGTTGCAGCTTGGTCAGTACATAGAGAAGCGGCGGCACCAGCAGCGGAATGAATGCGATGTGGATCGGCAGGATGTTCTGCGAAGCGATCGCCACCACCCACAACAGGCCGATCAACAGCCATTTGACGCTGCCACCGCCGGTTGCGTGCTGACGATCGACCATCGCCAACGCCTTGTCGGCCAGCGCATGGGCCAGGCCGGACTTGGCAATCGCCACGGCGAAAGCGCCAAGCAACGCGTAGGACAACGCCACCGTCGCGCCGCCGCCCAGGCCGCTGTTGAACGCCTTGAGCGTGGCGTCGATGCCCAGACCACCGGTCAGGCCGCCGACCAGTGCACCGACGATCAGGGCGATCACCACGTGCACGCGGGACAGGCTGAGAATCAGCATGACGCCGACTGCCGCTATGACTGCATTCATTTCACTTCCTCGAAAAACACTGCGGTGGAAAACCGACCGCCAGACAGAATGAGTCCGCCAGCGTTTGATTGGCGGATTTGCAAAGAGGGTCTTATTAGAAGGGCGCGCACTGTGCCGCAGCGAACTTCCCTTGTCAAAGCCGACACCGCCTCCAGTGATCGTTCCCACGCTCTGCGTGGTAACGCCTCAATGGACGCTCTGCGTCCGCTTTGGGACGCAGAGCGTCCCGGGCTGCATTCCTTTGCTGCGCGTGGGAACGATCAACCACGTTGAAAGGTGTAGATCACCGGATGCGACAATTGGTCATATTGTGTTTCAAGGATAAAGAAAGCCGATTTGAGGCCGTTACAGTGCAAAGTCTCAGATATTTATCGAATAAGGACGTCTCCATGTCGCTCAGACAACTTTCCATCCAATGGAAAATCACCCTGCTCGCCGGCCTCTGCCTGGCCGGTATCGTGACCCTGTTGGTCGGTCTTTCGCTGTATCGCATGGAGCACAGTTCTGCACTGGTGAAAGCTTCGAGCATGGAAATGCTCACCGAGTCGGCGCAAGCGCGCATCGAGTCGCAAGGTGAAGTGCAGGCCGCCGGCATTCGCCAGCAGTTCATGGACGCCTATCAATATGGCCACGGCTTCTCGCGGCAGGTGCTGTTTCTGCGCGAACAAGCCGAGAAGCGTTTCCTCGATGCCTTCGACCTGCGTGAGGACATGACTCGCCAAGTCAAATCGGCGCTGCAGGCCAATCCGGACCTGCTCGGCCTGTCGCTGGTGTTCGAAGCCAACGCGCTGGATGGCAAAGACGAACTGTTCGCCGGTCAGGCTGAACTGGGCAGCAACGACAAAGGTCGTTTCGCCCTGTACTGGTCGCAACCGACCCCGGGCAAAGTCACCTCGATGGCCCTGCCGGAAAGCGACATGGCCGACACCAGCACCGGCCCCAGCGGTCAAGCGGCCAACGCCTGGTTCACCTGCCCACGCGCCACGCTCAAGCCGTGTGTAATCGAACCGTACTTCTATGTGATCGACGGCCAGAAGGTGCTGATGACCAGCATCGTCTTCCCGCTGATGGTCAACGGCAAAGTCATCGCTTCGCTGTCGGTCGACATCAACCTCAACAGTCTGCAAGCCATCAGTCAAGGCGCGAGCAAGAAGCTCTATGACGGCCAGACCGCCGTGAGCATCATCAGCCCCGCCGGCCTGCTCGCTGGTTACAGCCCGGATGCCGGCAAACTCAGCCAGCGTCTGGATACCGTCGACAAGGTCAGCGGTGCCGAACTGCTGAGCAAACTCGCTTCCACCAGCAGCGTCAGCAGCCTGCACAGCAACGGTCAGTTGAAAGTGCTGTCGCCGTTCCCGCCGATTCCCGGCGGCCCGTCGTGGGGCGTTTTGCTCGATGTACCGGAGAAAGTGCTGGTCAGCCGTGCCGAAGCGCTCAAGCAACAACTGGACGCGAGCAACAACTCCGGCACGCTGATCGAATTGAGCCTCGGCGTGCTAGCCGCATTGATCGGCTTGCTGCTGGTGTGGCTGATGGCGCGCAGCGTGACCAAACCGATCCTCGGCGTGGCACACATGCTCGAAGACATCGCCAGCGGCGAAGGCGACCTGACCCGCCGTCTGGCCTACGACAAAAAGGACGAACTCGGTCAGTTGGCCGGTTGGTTCAACAAGTTCCTCGACAAGTTGCAGCCGATCATCGCCGAAGTGAAACGCTCGGTGCAGGACGCGCGCAACACCGCCGATCAGTCCTCAGCGATTGCGACCCAGACCAGCGCCGGTATGGAACAGCAATACCGACAGGTCGATCAGGTCGCCACTGCCTCCCACGAAATGAGCGCCACCGCACAAGACGTCGCCCGCAGCGCCGCACAAGCTGCCGAGGCTGCCAAGGATGCCGATCGCGCTACCCGTCAGGGCCTGACCGTGATCGACCGCACCACTGCGAGCATCGACACCCTCGCCGCCGATATGAGCGCAGCAATGGTGCAGGTCGAAGGCCTCGCCGCCAACAGCGAGAAAATCGGCGCGGTGCTGGAAACCATCCGCGCCATCGCCGAGCAGACCAACCTGCTGGCACTCAACGCCGCGATCGAAGCGGCGCGTGCCGGTGAGGCCGGCCGTGGTTTTGCCGTGGTCGCTGATGAAGTCCGCAACCTCGCCCGCCGCACGCAAGAGTCGGTGGAAGAAACCCGTCAGGTCATCGAGCAGTTGCAGAGCGGTACGCAGGATGTGGTCGGGTCGATGGGCAACAGCCATCGTCAGGCTCAGGGCAGTGTCGAACAGGTTGGCCAAGCGGTGACTGCACTGCGCCAGATTGGCGATGCGGTGACGGTGATCAGTGACATGAACCTGCAGATTGCCAGCGCCGCGGAAGAGCAGAGTGCGGTGGCCGAGGAGATCAACAACAACGTGGCGACGATCCGTGATGTCACGGAGTCGTTGTCCGGTCAGGCGAATGAGTCGGCGCGGGTGAGCCAGTCGCTCAATAGTCTGGCGAATCAGCAGCAGAGTTTGATGGATCAGTTTCGGGTGTGATTCGCAGGTTGTGGGGTGTCAGTGGGATTCCCCCCCTCACCCCAGCCCTCTCCCCCAAGGGGGCGAGGGGGAAAGGGAGCCGATCTTCATGTCATTCAAAACTTGAGTCCGGCTTGGTATTTCAGGTCACGGGGAAGCTTTCAAACCCTGAGTTCGCCTCGGTATCTCACGTCGGCGTAACTCTCCCAAACAACGCGGTCAGTCCCCTCTCCCTCCGGGAGAGGGCTAGGGTGAGGGGCTTCTCAAAGACTCACCGCCGAGGCAACTCGATCACCACCTTCAACCCACCCCACTCACTCTCGCCCAACACCAGCAACCCGCCCCAGGTCTCGACAATATCGCGGACAATCCCCAATCCCAGACCATGCCCGTGGGTCTGCTCATCCAGCCGCGTCCCCCGGCTGAAGACCTGAGCGCGCTGCAATTCGGGAATCCCCGGGCCGTCATCTTCCACGCTCAGGGCAAAGCCGTCCGTACGTTCAATCACACTCAGACGCACTTCGGCATCCGCCCACTTGCAGGCGTTGTCCAAAAGATTGCCGAGCAACTCAAGCAAATCCTCACGATCCCATGGCAGTTGCAACCCCGCCGGCGCGGCATAACTCAGCGCCAGATGCTCGCCATGAATCATGTTCAACGTCGCCAGCAACCCCGGCAGTTCCGCATCGCAATCAAACAGCGCCCCCGGCAACGCATCACCGGACAGCCGCGCACGGTTCAACTCGCGATTGAGCCGCTGCTGCACCTGCTCCAGCTGTTCCTTGAGCACCTTGCGCAGCTCAGGATGGGCATCGAGTTTTTCGCTGGAAGCCAGACTCAACAGCACCGCCAGCGGCGTTTTCAACGCGTGCCCGAGATTGCCCAAAGCATTGCGTGAACGCTTGAGACTGTCTTCGGTGTGCGCGAGCAAATGGTTGATCTGCGCCACCAGCGGCTCCAGTTCCACCGGCACCTGATCATCCAGTTGCGAGCGCTGGCCCTGCTGCAATTGCGCGATCTGCTCGCGAGCCCTTTCCAGCGGCTTCAACGCGCGGCGCACGGTCAAGCGCTGCAAGAACAGAATCAACAGCAACGCCGCCAGCCCCATGCCCAGCCCGATCTGGCGCATGCGCTGAAAACTCTCGCGCACCGGCGTGTAATCCTGCGCGACGCTGATCGAAATCGATTGGCCCAGGCGTCGATAGTCCGAACGCAGCACCAGCAACTGCTGACCGTCCGGGCCCAGTTGCAGATTGCTGTGCAAACCGGGATGGTCGAGCAGCGGCAGATCCTGATCCCACAACGAACGCGAGCGCCAATGGCTGTCGGCAAAGTCGATCCGGAAGTAATGCCCGGAAAACGGCCGCTGATAGGCTGGCGACAAATGCCGCTCATCCAGTTGCAGGCCTTGCGGCCCGCGCACCAATGCCACCAGCAGACTTTCGCTGTCGTTGCGCAAACCGGCTTCGAGGTAGCGCTGCAAACCCACTTCGAACAACCACAGACTGGTTTGCGCCACCACCACACCGACGACCACCATCACGCTGATCAAACCCAGGCTCAAACGGCGCTGGATCGACCTCACGAAGCTTGCCCGCCGAACAGGTAACCCTGGCCGCGACGGGTTTCGATCACGCTTTTGCCGAGCTTGCGCCGCAGATGATTGACGTGCACTTCGAGGACGTTGGAGTCGCGCTCGGTTTCACCGTCGTAGAGGTGTTCGGCGAGGTGGCTTTTGGAGAGGATCTGCTCAGGGTGCAGCATGAAATAGCGCAGCAGACGGAATTCGGCAGCGGTCAGTTGAATGTCGGCGCCGTCGCGAACCACGCATTGCCGACCCTCGTCCAGATGCAGGCCGGCCGCCTGCAACGTCGGCTGATTGGCCTGCCCTTTGGAGCGGCGCAACAACGATTGAATGCGCAGATAAAGCTCTTCGGGGTGAAACGGCTTGGTCAGGTAATCATCGGCGCCAGCCTTCAGGCCTTCAATGCGTTCGGCCCAGGAATCGCGCGCCGTGAGGATCAGCACCGGGATCGCCAGACCGCCGGCGCGCCATTGCGCCAGCACTTCAAGGCCCGGCACGCCGGGCAGGCCGAGGTCGAGAATGATCAGGTCATAGGGCTCGCTGCTGCCCTGATACAGCGCATCACGACCGTCCGCCAGCCAATCCACAGCGTAGCCTTGGCGTTGCAGGCCGGCGAGCAGTTCGTCGGCCAGCGGTACATGGTCTTCCACCAATAGCAAACGCATCGATCAATCTTCCTTGTCTTTCACAAGTTCGCCGGTATCGGCCTTCAAGTGCAGCTCACGGGCGACACCTTCGACGGTGAGCAACTCGACTTCATAAATGTAGACGTCGTGTTTTTCTTCCAGCTCGACTTCCAGCAACTTTGCGCCGGGATAGCGATCCATCGCCTGCTGCAGCACTTGCTCCAGTGGCAGGATCACGCCCTGCTTGCGCAAATTGAGCGCTTCGTCCGGGCCGAGGTCGCGAGCCATCGCCGTCGAGCAACACATCACCAGCGCCAACGCCGTGCGGCGGGTGGCGCGAACATTAACCTTCATTACGCATCCTGATGATCCTTGAGAACCTGCCCAGTCACCGCGTCTAATTCCAGATCCCACTCCAGCCCCTGCGGATCGCGCATTTCGATCTGGTAGATGTACTTGCCGTACTGCTCTTCCAGCTCGGTGTCGGTGATCGTCGAACCCGGATGTTTGGCCAACGCGGTGGCGTTGAGCTTCTCGAAGGAGACGATAGTACCAGCGTCGCGCAGACGCAGGGCTTCGTCAGGGCCGAGATCGCGGGCGTGGGCGAGGCTGGCAGTGAAACCAATGATCGAGGCAATGGACAGGGCAGTCAGGGTTTTCATGGGGTCTCCGTATTTTTATGTGTTGCTTACGGTGGGCACCTTAGCGGGATGAACTTAACTGAAACTGAATTGCCATCATTGCTCTGAATCAACATACAACCCCTGTAGGAGTGAGCCTGCTCGCGATAGCGGTCTATCAGTCAAATAAGTGTTAACTGACACACCGCTATCGCGAGCAGGCTCACTCCTACAAGGTTTTGCAACATGTGCTTATAATTGTTCGCTTGCTAACGATCGAGACTGGTATGACCGCCATCCACATCAAATTCCCCGCCCTCACCCTCAAGGCCGGCCCGCGGGCCATGGCGCGCATTCGTGCGCAAGGCCTGAACGCTGCCGACGTCGGCACCCTGCCCGGTGCCGCCGGTGGGCCGAAGGCGTTGGGGATTCAGGGGCTGGATCTGGCGTTGTTCGCCGAATGGCTGCCCAGCGCGCCGCGCGAGCGTTCGCTGATCGGCGCCTCGGTCGGTTCCTGGCGCTTCGCCAGTGCCTGTCTGCCGGACGCCGCCGAAGGCATCCGCCGCCTCGGTCAGCTGTACGCCGAGCAGAACTTCAACAAAGGCGTGACCATGGCCGAGATCAGTCAGAGCTCGCAGCGCATGCTCAATGACCTGCTCGACGGCCGCGACGCGAGCATCCTCGACAACGCGCATTACCGCCTGAACATCATGGTGGTGAAAAGTCAGGGACGTCTGGCCGATGACCATCGCGGGCGACTGGGTCTGGCACTGGGTTCGGTGATTGCCGACAACTTGCGCGGCCGCGCACGGCTGTCGCGGCACTTCGAACGGCTGATCATCCACGACCCGCGCCTGGCCCCACCGGTGAATGCGCTGAACGATTTCCCGTCGCGCTTCGTCGCCCTGAATGCCGGTAACCTGCGCCAGGCCCTGCTCGCCTCTGGTTCGATTCCGATGGTCATGGAAGGCGTACGCGACTTGCCGGGCGCCGGTGCTGGCACGTTCCGCGATGGCGGCCTGCTCGACTATCACCTCGACCTGCCCTACAGCGGCGACGGCATCGTGCTCTATCCGCACTTCACTGATCGGGTGATTCCCGGCTGGTTCGACAAGACCCTGCCGTGGCGCAAGGCTTCGGTGGAGCGCCTGCAGGACGTGCTGCTGCTCGCGCCATCGAAGGAATATCTGGCGCGCCTGCCCTTCGGCAAACTGCCCGACCGCAATGACTTCAAACGCTTCATGGGTGATGCGCCGAGCCGGCAGAAATACTGGCACGCGGCGATGGACGAGAGCCGTCGCCTCGGCGATGAGTTTCTTGAACTGACTGCCAATGGTCGCCTCGCCGAGCGCTTGCTGACCCTTTAGTCAGCACGGCCAAACACAAGCTGGTAAACTCGCCGCCTGCCCGAATCGCTGCGGCGAACGCCATCTGAACAGAGCCGAAAATACTGTGGAAATCTTCAAGGAATTTACTTTCGAATCCGCCCACCGCCTGCCGCACGTCCCGGACGGCCACAAGTGCGGGCGTCTGCACGGTCACTCGTTCAAAGTGGCGCTTCACCTCAGCGGCGACCTTGATCCGCACACCGGCTGGATCCGCGATTTTTCCGAAATCAAAGCGATCTTCAAGCCGCTGTACGAGCGTCTCGATCACAACTACCTGAACGACATTCCCGGCCTGGAAAACCCGACCAGTGAAGTGCTGGCCAAATTCATCTGGAATGAAATGAAACCGTTGCTGCCGGAACTGAGCGCGATCCGTATTCACGAGACGTGCACCAGCGGTTGCATCTATCGCGGTGAATAACCTGGGATAGATCTCCCTTGTAGGAGCTGCCGAAGGCTGCGATCTTTTGATCTTGGTTCTTAAAAGCAAAATCAAAAGATCGCAGCCTTCGGCAGCTCCTACAAAGGGATTGGTGTATTGCCAGAGAACAGCCTTCACGGCTGTTTTTTTACGCCTATGCTTTTTGGCTCCCACCCGCCAAGAGGACAGGCCCATGACAGACTGGCTGCTGGATCAGGTCTTTGACTTCAACGGGCACCACATTCGTTACGCCGTGCGCGGCGACGGCCCGCCGCTGGTGTTCGTGCATGGCACGCCGTTTTCGTCATACGTATGGCACCGGATCGCGCCGCACTTTTTCGCCACGCATCGCGTGTACTACTTCGATCTGCTGGGTTACGGGCGCTCCGCGCAACCCGACGCCGACGTCTCCCTCGGCGTGCAAAACCAACTGTTGGCGCAGTTGCTCGACCACTGGAATATTCAAAACCCCGACGTCGTCGCTCACGACTTCGGCGGCGCCACCGTGCTGCGCGCACACCTGCTCAACGGCAAGGATTACCGCAGCCTGACCCTGATTGATCCGGTGGCGCTGACGCCTTGGGGTTCGCCGTTCGTGCAGCATGTGCGCCAGCATGAAGCGGCGTTCAGTGGCCTGCCCGATTACATCCAGCGCGCCATCGTGCCGACCTATATTCGCGGGGCGATTCACCGTGATATTGCCGATGACGAACTGGCGCCCTACGTGCAGCCGTGGCTGGGCGAGCCGGGGCAAGCGGCGTTCTATCGGCAGATTGCGCAGATGGATGAGCGCTACACGCTGCAAGCGCAACCGCTGTACCCGACGATCCGCTGTCCGGTGCAGATTCTCTGGGGTGAAGACGATCAGTGGATACCCATCGAACGTGGCCGAGCGTTACATCAAATGATCCCGGGATCACAATTCCAGCCGATTGCCAACGCCGGCCACCTTGTCCAGGAAGACGCCCCCGAAGCCATCGTCGCCGCCCTGCTGCGCTTTCTCTGAGCCAACACCCTCCCCCTGTGGGAGCGAGCCTGCTCGCGAAAGCGGAATATCAGCCACTGCAGATGTCGCCTGACACACCGCCTTCGCGAGCAGGCTCGCTCCCACATTGGGCTTGGGTGTATTCAGGTGCACCGCTTTCGCGCCAATCCGCGCGGCTCGTCTATACATAACCCGCGCCATCCGGCGTTTGGCACGACCACTGCAACCCTCCCCCGCGTCTCCTCTCTTCCAGCAAGGACCGCCCCATGACGCAGAACGATCCCGGCAACGATTACCCCCTCAGCGAAGTCCCCATGCACGCGCGCAAAGGCCTGGCCTCCACGGCCATGGTCTTGCTCGGTTTCACGTTTTTCACCGCAACGATGTTTGCCGGCGGCAAGCTGGGCGTGGCGTTCAGTTTCGGCGAAATGATGGCGGTGATCATCGTCGGTAATCTGCTGCTCGGTCTCTACGCGGCAGGCCTCGGCTATATCGCTTTCAAAAGCGGCCTGAATTCGGTACTGATGGGCCGCTTCTGCTTCGGCGAAGTCGGCAGCAAGCTCAGCGACCTGATTCTCGGTTTCACCCAGATCGGCTGGTACGCCTGGGGCACCGCGACGGCTGCCGTGGTGATCGGTAAATATTTCAATCTCGACGAAGGCACGGTGCTCGGGCTGATGGTGCTGTTCGGTCTGCTGTTCTGCGCCACCGCTTACGTCGGTTATCGCGGGCTGGAGATTCTCTCGTACATCGCGGTGCCGGCGATGATGTTGCTGCTGATGCTGTCGATGTGGGTGGCGACGGTGAAAGTCGGCGGTTTCGAAGGTTTGCTCAGCGTCGTGCCAAGCGGCTCGCTGGACTGGTCGACGGCGATCACTCTGGTGTTCGGCACCTTCGTCAGCGGCGCGACGCAAGCAACCAACTGGACGCGTTTTTCACGTTCGGCGCGGGTCGCGGTACTGGCCAGCCTGATCGGTTTCTTCATCGGCAATGGCCTGATGGTGCTGATTGGCGCATACGGCGCCATCGTCTACCAACAACCGGACGTGGTTGAAGTGCTGCTGTTGCAAGGTTTCGCCATGGCCGCAATGGCCATGCTGTTGCTGAACATCTGGAGCACGCAGGACAACACCATCTACAACTTCGCCGTCGCTGGTTGCAACCTGCTGCGCACCGGCCGACGCAAAACCGTGACCCTCGCCGGCGCAGTGATCGGCACCCTGCTCGCGCTGCTGGGCATGTACGACATGTTGGTGCCCTATCTGATTCTGCTCGGCACGGTGATTCCGCCGATTGGCGGAGTGATCATGGCGGACTTTTTCTACCGCTGGCGCGGGCACTATCCGCGTCTGGCCGACGCACGGTTGCCGGCGTTCAACTGGCCGGGCCTCGGGGCCTATGCGGTCGGCACCATCGCCGCTTTCAGCTCACCGTGGGTCGCGCCGCTGGTAGGGATCGCTGCTGCCGCGCTAACGTATGTCATCGTCACCGGCGCGCTCGGCGCTCGCAGCGCGGCCGCGCCACTACAAGACTTATAAAAAAGGATTCGCCTGATGCACATCATCAACGCCCGTTTGCGCAACCAGGAAGGTTTGCACGAATTGCACCTTGAAGACGGCCTGATCCGCAGCATCGCCCGGCAGACCGAAGCACCGACCCTCGGCCCGGATTACCTCGACGCCGGCGGCAATCTGGTGGTGCCGCCCTTCGTCGAACCGCACATTCACCTCGACGCCACCCTCACCGCCGGCGAGCCGCGCTGGAACATGAGCGGCACGCTGTTCGAAGGCATCGAATGCTGGGGCGAGCGCAAGGTCACCATCACCGAAGAAGACACCAAGACCCGCGCGAAGAAAACCATTCAGACGCTGGCCGCCCACGGCATTCAGCACGTGCGCACTCACGTCGACGTCACCGACCCGCAACTCACCGCGCTCAAAGCCATGCTCGAAGTGCGCGAGGAAAGCCGTCACCTCATCGACCTGCAAATCGTCGCGTTCCCGCAGGAAGGCATCGAGTCGTTCCGCAATGGCCGCGAGCTGATGGAAGAGTCGATTCGCATGGGCGCGGACGTGGTCGGCGGGATTCCGCATTTCGAATACACCCGCGATCAGGGTGTCAGTTCGGTGAAGTTCCTGATGGACCTGGCCGAGCGCACCGGTTGCCTGGTCGACGTGCATTGCGACGAAACCGACGACCCGCATTCGCGCTTCCTCGAAGTGCTCGCCGAAGAAGCGCGCAGCCGCGACATGGGCGCCCTCGTCACCGCCAGCCACACCACGGCGATGGGTTCTTACGACAACGCCTACTGCGCCAAACTGTTCCGCTTGCTCGGGCATTCCGGAATCAGCTTTGTCTCCTGCCCAACCGAAAGCATCCACCTGCAAGGACGCTTCGACAACTTCCCGAAACGCCGTGGCGTAACGCGCGTCAACGAATTGCTCGAAGCCGGGATGAATGTGTGTTTCGGCCAGGATTCCATCGTCGATCCGTGGTATCCGCTGGGCAACGGCAACATCCTGCGCGTGCTCGAAGCCGGGCTGCACATCTGCCACATGCTCGGTTACCGCAACCTGCAAAGTGCGCTGGACCTGGTGACCGACAACAGCGCCAAAGCCATGCATCTGGGTGAGCGCTATGGGCTGGAACAGGGGCGTCCGGCGAATCTGCTGATTCTCTCGGCGGACAGTGATTACGAGGTGATCCGCAGTCAGGGCTTGCCGTTGTATTCGATTCGCGGCGGCAAGGTGTTGATGACGCGGCAGATGCCGGTGGTGGAGTTTGCCCCGCAACTGATCTGAACGAACTTTCAAAAAAAGCCCGAAAACCACGTCTTTTCGGGCTTGGCTGATGGCACTTCGCCAAGAAACATTCTGAATCACTTCCTTTTTACCCTTATAGACCGGGGACCTCCTCCCATGTGCGCAACTTTTTGCGCAACTTTTTCCCTTTAACATCCAGCTCCTGTCTGCGTTCTCCAGACCGATGCAAAACGCCCGTGGATGACCGGCGTAAATCTCAAGGAGCCTGAGATGTTCAACCCCGCTAACGAAACCCACTTCAGCCTCAAGGTCGAAGACTACGTCGGCGACCTCCAAGTGCTGTCGTTCACCGGCACCGAAGGCATCAGCCAGCCGTTTCGTTTCGACCTCGAACTGGTCAGCGAAAACCCGGATCTGGACCTCGAACAACTGCTGCACAAGCAGGCGTTTCTCGCATTCGATCCACAAGGCTCGGGCATCCACGGCCAGATCTACCGTGTCGCCCAAGGCGATGCCGGCAAGCGCCTGACTCGCTACAAAGTGTCGATGGTGCCGCAACTGCAATACCTGCATCACCGCACCAACCAGCGCATCTACCAGCAGATGTCAGCGCCGAAAATCATCGCGCTGATCCTTGAAGAACACGGCATCAAGGGCAACGCCTACAGCTTCCAGTTGAGCCAGCCGTGCCCGGATCGCGACTACTGCGTGCAGTACGACGAAACCGACCTGCACTTCGTCCAGCGCCTGTGCGAAGAGGAAGGGATTCACTACCACTTCCAGCACAGCGACAAAGGCCACCTGCTGGTGTTCGGCGACGACCAGACCGTGTTCCCCGATCTCGGCCAGCCGACCGCGTACGTGCAGGGCAGCGGCATGGTCGCCGAAGAACCGGTGATCAAAGGCTTCAAGCTGCGCCTGGAAACCCGCACCAGCCGCACCACGCGCCGCGACTACGACTTCGAAAAACCGCGCCTGCAAATGGAAGCGGCGTACAAACCCGAAGGCGCTCTCGATAGCAAAGACGCTGAGCCAGATCTGGAAGACTACGACTACCCCGGCCGTTTCATCGACCGCGCCCGTGGCAAGTTCCTCAGCCAGCGCGCCCTCGAACGCCACCGCGCCGACTACCGACAAGCCGAAGGCCGTGGCGACCAGACCAAACTGGTCAGCGGCCACTTCATGGCCATGTCCGACCACCCGCGCAGCGAGTGGAACGACCTGTGGCTGCTCACCGAAATCGTCCACGAAGGCAAACAGCCGCAAGTCCTCGAAGAAGGCGTGACCAGCGACACCACCGACAACAAAGACGACTTCCACCAAGGCTACCGCAACACCTTCCTCGCCACCCCGTGGGACGTGTTCTACCGCCCGGCCCTCGAACACCCGAAACCGCGCGTGCTCGGCAGCCAGACCGCCATGGTCACCGGCCCTAAAGGCGAAGAAATCCACTGCGACCAGTACGGCCGCATCAAAGTCCAGTTCCACTGGGACCGCGAAGGCCTGGCCGACGACAAAACCAGCTGCTGGCTGCGCGTCTCCAGCTCCTGGGCCGGCGACCGCTACGGCGCCATCAGCATCCCGCGCATCGGCATGGAAGTCCTCGTCACCTTCCTCGAAGGCGACCCCGACCAACCGCTCGTCACCGGCTGCCTGTACCACAAGGAAAACCCGGTGCCGTATGCACTGCCGGCGAACAAGACACGCAGCGTGTTCAAGACACTCAGCTCGCCGGGTGGTGGTGGGTACAACGAACTGCGCATTGAAGACAAGAAAGGTGCGGAGCAGATCTACATCCACGCCCAGCGCGATTGGGATGAAAACGTTGAGCACGACCAGAAGATTCGGGTCGGCAATGAACGCCACGACACGGTGGTGAAGAACACCTATACCGAGCTGAAGGCCGAAGAACACCGCACCACGATTTCCGACCGCAAGGTTGAGGTCAAAGCCAACGATCACCTGACCGTCGGCCAGAACCAGCACGTCAAACTCGGCACCGCCCAACTGACCAGCGCTGGCCAGGAAATCCATCTCAGGGCTGGCGATAAAATGGTGATTGAGGCCGGTACGGAGCTGACGATCAAGGCCGGTGGCAGCTTCATCAAACTCGATGGCGGCGGCATCACCGTGATCGGACCAGTGGTGAAAATCAATGCCGGGGGTGCGGCGGGAAGTGGTTCGGGGATTGCGATACTGACACCCACCCTGCCGATTCCTGTGGATAAGGACAAGGCAGGCCACCTGATGGATCGCGCTCAGGGCAATGCGCAATCACCCGTCGCACCTGTCGAACAGAAAAACCTTCGTTTCGATATTCGTCTAGCGGACAGGCCAGGCGAGGGATCCTTCGCGCTGGCCAATACTGCGTGGCGAATCATCAAAATGAGTGAGCCCACTTGGAAGAAACTGGGCCGTGTACCCGAAAGTGATGTCATTGCCAAAGGCGAAACCGATGACGACGGCAGGGTCATTCTTTCCGAGGAGGCGCAGAAAAAACTCTCCCTCGAATACTCGCAGAATCCGGAACTGTTCTGGTTGGTGTACCCAGGCCAGTGTGTCGCCCTGAAAGCGCATACCGACACGGGATGGTCAGAGGTTCAGCGTGAAATGCTGGCATTGGCCAGCATGGACTTCAGCAGCGAGCCCCACGCGAATCCAGATCATGCGCAAGCCAGCACCGACAAGCGCAGTGCCCTGGAGAACCTGACCATGGCTGACGGCATCGCACTGTTCGACAAGTTAAAGGAATTCAAGGCATGAGCCATTTGAACGGCATTCAGTCCAAACAACTGAACCAGCTGAACTCGAAAGACGGAGAAGCCTTCACTGCCACTTCTGCACCAGGTTGGTTCATCAAGGGTAACTCAACGTATGGCGAAGCCTTTTCACCAGAGCGCCCGGGCAACCTGGTCAAATTTTTCACTACCGGTAGCGATTACTTCAAAGACGTCGCCAGTGCGATTAAAAACGCCAAAAAGTCGATTTTCATTTCCGGTTGGCAAATCAACTACGAAGTCCGCCTCGAGGGTGACACCCGTCTTTGGGACTGCCTGAATCACGCTCTGCGAAAAAAAGGTGAGACGCCGGATATCTACCTCATGCCGTGGTTGTCCCCCAAGGCTGCCGTCGATACTGGCGACCTGGAAACCATGGTGGCTGCATTTATTCTGAACGCAGGTCTCAAGAAGAAAAAAGTCTGGTGTCTGCCAGCGATCCAGCAAAGTGATATGGGTAGTCTCGGCCTGTTCTTTTCTCACCATCAGAAAATGGTAGTGATCGACAACGAAGTTGCTTACGTCGGCGGAATCGACCTCGCCTATGGCCGTCGTGATGACAACAACTTTCGGCTTGCCGCCGATGGAAGAACTGCGAACGAGTTTTACAACCCTTGCATCCCTGCGCTCAAGGAAATCGATCCACACCAACAATACCCCTACATGACGACCGTCGAGTTGATCAGCGCAGCGTTGATGGAAGGCGATGTGCTGAGCAAAGCCCAGCGCAAGCTGGCCTGGGCCATGGACAACAAAATGTTCAACGTACTCCGTCAGGCAAAAAAAGAGGTGGGTGAGTGGTTCTCGGACAAGGGCAAGGATGGCATGCGCTTGCTTGGCGCAGGCGCTGCGTACTCCACCGGAAGCGTCCTTTATATTGCCGAGTTTGTTAAAAGACAGATGACCGGTGACAACCTGGAAGCCTGGAAAAACACTCTGCGTCAATGGAAGGTCTCACTGGACGGCGCGGTTAACACTATCGATCAAGAAGCTCAGACCCTGAAAAAAACCGACAGTACCCTGACTGAATTGCGTCAGGAGGCAAAATCCATAAGTCTGGCAATCGGTGTGTGGCTGGAAAAACCGCAAGAAGCTTCAGCCATTCAGCAACGAGTCGAAGACTGGTTGGTACGCGCGCAACAGAAAGTTCCGATGCTGACGTCCATGACTCAATCGGGCCGCGCCAGACTGCATAATCAGGTCGGCCAGCTCAAGAGTGAAGTCCAGATGTGGGTGCAAAGAGTCACTCCGCAGTTGGATCAACTGCAACAGGACCTGTCGACTTGGGCCACGCAAATCATAAAGTCTGGAGGGCAGCTCACGGACAAGTTGTTGAACGAGGGCAGCGAACTGACCAGTCTATGGATCCAGCAGACTGGACTGGGGGCTTTTTACGCCTGGATCAACAACACACCTTCTCCGATTCTTACGGCCAAAGCCCTGCAGGAACTTGAGCAGATCTCCACGCCATTCATCCTCTATCTGCATTCGGTACTTGATCGTTTGAGTGAGACTCAAAAGGACGAGCCCTATTCGTACCTGGCCGATCCAGCGACTCGCTTGCTGCCGCGTGGTGGGATGATGCTCGACGACAAAACGCAGCCGCGAATGCCTTGGCATGACGTCCACATGCGCCTGGAGGGCAGCTCTGTTTATGACTTGTCGCGCAACTTTATTGACCGATGGAACAGTTTGCAGGCTCGCTTTGATGGCAAGGTGCAAAAAATGCCAAGCGCGCTGATCGGTCTGCTGAAATTTGCGACGAAAAACCTCGAGCCTGTCCCTTTCAAGGCTCACTATCTCGCGCAACCCGAACGTGTCGCGCCCACGGGCGAAATGAACGTACAGGTTCTTCGCAGCGCCCCGATGCGCATGCGCAACGAAGAGCGACAAGGCGCTGCCAAGGCAGGGCATAACCTGACGTCTGCTGCCCCCAACGGCGTGCAAGCCAACTGCTTGCAGGCGATGCTTCAGGCTATCTCTGGCGCGCAGCACTTCATCTACATTGAAAACCAGTTTTTCCAGAGTGAATATGGTGCAGACAGTGCTGATACTGCTGCTGTCACTGCGGGGCCCATGCAAAGCCTGATGAAGATTGAAGGCCTTCCCGGCTACGAGATATACAAGGACAGGCTGCGGTTGGGGAATCTAAAAGACAATCCCAAAAGCCTGGCCAATGTGGATTACTTCGAACTTGCCAGAATGATTCGCAACAAAGAGGCGGAGACGTTCACACAGGGAGTGATGCAGGTACTGAGCAACCAGTCCACCGTCGAAATACTCAAAGGCATGCAAACACCCCAAAATGTGATCAAGAACCCTCTCTGCGAGGCGCTCGCTGAGCGTATCGAACGGGCAATCGAAATGGGCGAGAACTTTCACGTTTACATGGTGCTTCCCGTTCATCCAGAAGGTCCATTGAACGCCCTGAACCTGATGACTCAAGTGCACTTGACCATGCAAAGTCTCTCTCTGGGAGAGCAGAGTCTGATCAAGCGTATCCAACGAGCGATGGCCATAAAAGCTCAAATGGACAGGGGCAAAACAGAGACTCAAGCCATAGAGTCCATCAAGTTTTTCAAAGACCGCACCGAAACGAAGAGAGTGTTTGAAGACGAAGACTGGAGCCGCTACCTGACCCTTTTGAATTTGCGCTCCTGGGAGGAAATCAATCAGCAACCGGTCACAGAACAGATCTACATTCACAGCAAATTGCTGATCGCTGATGATCGGATCGCCATTCTTGGCAGCGCCAACATAAATGATCGTAGTCAGATGGGAGATCGAGACTCGGAATTGGCTGTTGTCGTGGCTGGATCAACCTCACTTCCCACTTCGATCAATGGCCGCATGCAATATCCGGTATGCCCTCAAGTCAAACAATTGCGCACAGATTTATGGCGAAAAATTTTTGCCTTGAATGCACAACCACGAAAAAACTCGGTACAACCCGCCAGTGATCTGGAGAAAGTCATCGCAACCCCCGCAGCGGCCGCGACATGGCAAGCGATCCAGCGTCAGGCCTTCAGCAATGCAGAGGCCTATGAGCAGGCTTTTCGCCACGTCCCTCGCAACGACGCATCCATCTGGCCACTGTGGGGACAGGTATCGGTCGCACCGCCCTCTTCTAGCGCCGCGGTCAAAGGTGCAAGCAACGCCATGCCCTTTGAAAAAGAATTCTGGCTCAGCACCATGGCCGGCAAGCACCCGACCACAGTATGTGGATTCATCACCGCACTTCCGATCCATTGGACGAAATACGAAAACAATAACTCAGGGTTCAACCTTACGATCCTGGCGAAAATCGAACCCACGCGTGACAGAGCTGCAACATCTCAGCACTATGCCGTTTTAGCGCAAGACACTCAGAGCAAGGAAAGAACCTGATGCGCCATCTCCCCCTGATGCTGGCACTTTTGACGCCAGCTGAGGCTTGGGCAAATGCAGCCCCTGCAGATAACCCGAAATGGCGTACCGAGTGCCTCGGCCGGACGCTGTTCGATGTACCGGGAGACATTGAATGGCACGTCGCCGGCGGGCACTGGAACTATCCGGACTTTGGAATCTATTCGCCTAATATTGACCCCAGCGAAAAGCAACTGAGCTATGGCGACAGCCCTTTCCGGAAGAATGGCTATCTCTTCGATATCGAGGTCAGTCCACCGACAACACTGGCGGTTTTTCAGCAGTTGAAAGATCGCCACGGCCCTGACATGGAAGGCGCGCAAACACGCGCCATAGAAAAAAAAATAGACGCCATCAAACAAGCGCTGACATGGGAGCTGGAGCAAAGTAACCCAGAACAATTCAACGCCTTGAAAGCTGAACGGTATGCATTGGAAGACAAACGCGTACGCTTGAGCAAACTCTATTCAGAGACCGTCATGCTCAGAGGCACCATCGCAGCGTTTACCGAAAGTGGGCGGCCCACCGAGAAACTCCAGTCAGAGCTTGAACGTTATCAAAAAGAGCTCGCCACCTATCCGTCTGATGCCCAATTTGAGCAAGAGCGTTATGTTGACTGGGACATAGTCGATGCACAGATTTCCTGGGCCCCCGGAAAACTGGTCGCATTGCTTTGGCGTGGCGGCCATGTCTACCGTTTCACCGTCACTGACAGTACGCCAGGTAACCAAACTGACCAAGCGCTGGAAACACTGAAACCCAAAGTCCAGACAGTACTGGCAAATTTCCGCCCGCGAGCCCCATTCGAAATACCGCAAGAGCCGGGGTTTTGCTTGCCTTTCGGCTTTATTGCCGACAATGGCCGCGAGAATTACGCTGTTACGCTGGCATGGCATCCCACCAAAAATCCGCGCCTTCTTTACAGCCTGAACTTGAGCAATGAAAGTGATAAAGCGCTGAAGCTTTTACCCTTGTTAACCTCCACAATGTTTGCCAATCCGTTCGCGAACGCCGTTGAACGCAACAGGTTTGGCCCTGAACCTGCCAAAATCGGCGCTATTGACGGTGTTATTGGCGGTGCCCGCTATAGAGGTATTGATCCGGATAACGGCGAAAGAGAAACCGCGGAACGCTTCACTCTTACTGCCGGGCATACAAACTCCGAGAGCAGTCCTGCGCTGGTGCTGAAAGTCGAAAGCTTCGCGAATCATCAACCTTTGGGTTTTGAACAGGTAAAAACGCTGCTGATGCATACGCTGCAAAGCGTGCGCCCTCTTCCCGAGTCCACCCAGAAATAACCCCGTGCACGGCGTTCAGTGCGCAATCCGTCGCGCGGTGCCAAACAGTCTGACGCCGCGCAATTGCCCGTGTTCTGCATCAAGCAGGATCGGCGCCGTACCGCCGGGCATCACCACCTGCACTTCACCGGCCGCCACCCAACCCACACGCCAGGCCGCGCAGGCCACCGCACTGGCACTGGTGCCGGAAGACGCCGTCGGCCCCTCACCGCGTTCGAACACTCGGGCGAGAATTTTCTGTGGTGATTCCAGCACCGCCCATTGCAGATTGACACCTGCCGGGCATGGATCACCGGCACCGGAGGGCATGGCGTAGGCGATGTCGGTCAATCCTTCGTTCAGGGGTGATTCACGCATTTGCTCGTTGCTCGGCAAAGCAACTGCATCGTTGAGCAGTGTGACGCAATGCGGATTGCCAATTCGCACGAATTGGCTGTGCGCCCAGTCGGGATCAAGTTGTGCCAGGGGTTGGACGTGGCTCAAGTCCCGCGCGTTGAACTCAATGCCTTGAACAGTCTTCGCATCGACGGCATCCGGCCCGAAACCAGGTCGGCCAAGATCGAGCCAAAAGCCTTGAGAGCCTTCGACTTCAGCCGGTTTCACCGAGGTCTCCACGACGCCACCCTTGTCGTGATGCACGCGCAACAACGCGCCCTCCTCCGACATCAAGCCTTGCTCGGTCAGCGCCTGCGAGAAAATCGTCAGGCCATTGCCACTGCGCTCGGCGAGGGAGCCGTCGGTGTTGACGATCAATACGTCGAACGGTGGCGACGTCTGGAAAGGACCGATCAGCAGGCCGTCGCTGCGGTGGGATTTGCTGTTCGCCCGGCGCTGGCCTGCGGGCCAGTCGCAGCAGATTTTGATTGCTGCTTCGCTCCACGACCCACGCGAAGAGGCGCATTCGGTGGCGCTGTCGGGCAAGGCAATGCCCGCGTCGCGCAGTGCCTGCGGCGCAATCACCCCGTAAATATTGCCCCGTGCATCGTAAAACTGCGTCATCAGTGTTTGCCCCTGTCGCCGAAGAAGGCCACTGTAAAACGCAATCCCTTGTGGGAGCGAGCCTGCTCGCGAATGCAGTGTGTCAGTCGATATATTTTTAGCTGACACTGCGCCTTCGCGAGCAGGCTCGCTCCCACAGGAATCGGTGCATGACCGCTGATTAGTGAGCCTGCTCCAATCAATGTGGGAGCGAGCTTGCTCGCAAAAGCGGTGGGTCAGTCGATATATTTTTCAGCTGACATTCCGCCTTCGCGAGCAGGCTCGCTCCCACAGGGTAGGATGTCGGCTGTACTGCCTCGAATGATGGGCGATCGAACCTCGTCGCCGTATCACTGTCCTTCGGGGACGCGAAGTTTTTTGCCAAGGATCGATATGACCAGCCTCTACCCTCAAGACACCTTCGTCCCCGGACGCCTGCAACAGATGTCCACGCGCATCGCCTTTTTCATCGCCGGGCTCGGTATTGCCGCGTGGGCGCCTTTGGTGCCGTACGCCAAGGCCCGCGCCGGACTGGATGAAGGCACGTTGGGGTTGCTGCTGTTGTGCCTCGGCGTCGGTTCGATTCTGGCGATGCCGCTGGCGGGGATTTTGGCCACACGCTTCGGCTGTCGGCGTGTCGCTACCGGCGGCACCTTGTTGATCTGCGCGGCCTTGCCCTTACTGGCGACGGTGTCATCGATACCGGCGCTGATCGCTACCCTGTTCATGTTCGGCGCAGGCCTCGGTACGGTGGATTCGACCGTGAACCTGCAAGCGGTGATCGTCGAGCGCGCCAGCGGCAAGAACATGATGTCGGGTTTCCATGGCTTGTTCAGTCTCGGCGGGATTGTCGGCGCGGCGGGGGTCAGTGCCTTGCTCGGCCTGGGTTTGACGCCACTCGCGGCGATGCTGGTGGTGGTCGTGGTGCTGATCGCGGCGCTGTTCAAGTGCGTGCCGCACATGTTGCCTTACGGCAGTGAAAGCTCGGGCCCGGCATTCGCCATCCCCCATGGCATCGTGCTGTTTATCGGCGGAATGTGCTTTATTGTCTTTCTCACCGAAGGCGCGGCGCTGGACTGGAGTGCGGTGTTTCTGGCGCAGGAACGCGGGATCGACACGGCGTACGCGGGGATGGGTTATGCGGCGTTTGCATTGACCATGACGGCCGGGCGTTTGATGGGTGACCGGATTGTGCGGATTGTCGGTGCAACGCGGATCATTTTGTTTGGCGGTCTATTGGCAGCGGCCGGTTTGTTTCTGGCGACGTTTGCTCCGAGCTGGCAAGCGGCGCTGGTCGGTTATGCGCTGGTCGGCGCTGGCTGTTCGAACATTGTGCCGGTGCTGTACACGGCGGTAGGCAAGCAGACGGTGATGCCGGAAAGCATCGCCGTGCCGGCCATTACCACGCTCGGTTATGCAGGGATTCTGGCCGGACCGGCGGTGATCGGGTTTGTGGCGCATGCCAGCAGTCTGAGTTTTGCCTTTGGCTTGATGGCGGTGCTGTTGGTCGCGGTGGCCATTGGCGGCAAAGTCCTTAAAGTCTAAAAGCTTCGCGAGCAGGCTCGCTCCCACAGGATTTCAGTGATCCATGTGGGAGCGAGCCTGCTCGCGAAGAAGGTGACGCGGTCTATCAGAAGCCGACGCTGGCCTGCACAAAGAACGTGCGCGGCGCACCGACATACATCCCCGAGTTGTTGTCGCTGGAGCGGGTGAAGTACTGCTTGTCGAAGACGTTCTTCACCCCGGCGCCCAGCTTCAGGTTCGACACCTGTGGCCCGAAGTCATAACCCCCACGCACGTTCCAGGTCACGTAACCCGGAATGTCGCCATACTGCCCGTCCGCCGTGCCATCGGTGATGTAGTTGCCGTTGAAACTGCCATCGGCATTCACACCGGTACCCGGCGAGCGCTGTTTCGACTGGGCGAAACCGTCAAGGTTGTAGGTCCAGCGATTGATGTCATAGCGCAAACCGACGGTCGCCACCTGCCGCGAATAGAACGGCAGATCACGGCCCTTGAAGCCCGGAATCTCACCCTCATAAGTAGCGCGGGTGTAGGTGAAGCCGGCATTGGCGGTCAAGCCGTCGAGACGCGGATCCAGCGCCGCCATGTCGTAATGCACCGAGGCTTCGATGCCCTGGTGCTTGGTCGCGCCGAGATTGGTCCAGCCGACGTCGTTGCTGATGTATTGCAGCTCATCGTCGAAGTCGATGTAGAACAGCGTCACTTCACCGCCCCACACGTCATCGTTGTAGCGCGTGCCGATCTCGTAGGTCTTGGCCTTTTCCGGCTCCAGGCCATTGGCGGTCTGATCACCCGAACCGCCCTGACCGAGCTGGAAATACTGCAGGCTGCCGAATGAGGTTTCGTAGTTGGCGAACAGTTTCCACGCGTCCGAGAGGTGATACATCACGCTCAGCGCCGGCAGCGGTTCGTTGCTTTCGATGCTGCGGTTTTTCGCCTGCACCGGTTTGCCCGCCGTGTCGAGCACCGCGCGGTCATGCCAGTCGGTGCTGATGTGTTCAAAGCGAATGCCCGGGGTGATGGTCCAGTTGCCGACATCGATTTTGTTGTCGATGTAGACCGAGTTGGCCTCGGTGCCGCCGGTACGATCCTGGAACACATGACCATCAGACGTCGGCGTGAGCACTGGCTGGTTGTTGACCAGCGCCACACGGCTCGACGATTCGTGCATCGCCTCTTTCAGATAGCGATAACCGACGCTGACTTCCTGGGTGGTCGGGCCGACATCGAAAACCCGCGAGACCCTTGGCTCGATGCCCAGCGTGTAATACGAGCGCGGGTACGAGCTGAGGGTTTTCTGGTCGCGGGCGGCGATGGTGCTGCCACGGAAGCTGTCGGTGTAATAAGTGAGGATTTCCGCTTGCGTGCGATCGTCGATCTGGCGGATCCACTTGAACGACACGTCCTTGCGCCGACCGGTGAACTGATCGTAGTCACGCACCGAATCGTACGGTTTGGCGTCGTACTGCTTTTGCGTCAGGCCGCCGGGCATATCAGCCGTGGCGTCGTAGTAGTGAAAGTTGAGGCTGAAATCGTCCTGATCGGTCGGCGCCCAGTGCGTCTTGAGCAACACGTCATCGATGTCATTGCCGTTGTTGCGTTCGCGGTAGCCGTTACCGTTGACACCGGAATACAGCAACGCCACGCCCATGCCGTTGTCGGCAGTGCCGCCGAGGAACGCGGTGTCGATGTGTTTCCAGCCACCGTACTGTGTGGTTTCCAGCGTAGTGCCGATTTCACCGGTGGCTTTTTCCGGGATCGCCCGGGTGACGAAGTTGATCACGCCGCCGACGTTCTGCGGCCCATAACGCACCGAACCGGCGCCACGCACGACATCGATGCTGTCGAGGTTGCCCGAGGAAATCGGCGCCATCGACAGTTGCGGCTGGCCGTACGGGGCGAACGCCGCCGGCACACCATCGATCAACACGGTGGAGCGCGGTGACAGACGCGAAGTCAGACCACGCACTCCGACGTTCAGGGAAATATCGCTGCCGCCGGTACCGTTGGAATCCTGCACCTGCACGCCCGGCACACGCTTGAGCACGTCACTGACGTTCATTGCGCCCTGCTCGACCATCGCTTCGCGGCGAATCACCGTGCGCGCACCGGGGTGGTTTTGCACCACCGCAGCGTTGGCATCACCGAGCCAGTCGCCGACCACCTTGATGTCGGTGACGCCCAGTTCCAGCGGACCGTTGCTGGCGGCGGAAGTCGTCGCGGGCGACAGCGTCACCGAACCTTCATTGATCTGATAATCCAGACCGCTGCCCTGCAGCAATTGACGCAACGCCTGCTCCGGCGAGATATCACCGTCGACGGCCGGCGCCTGTTTGCCAGCGACCAGATCCGGGCTGAAAAACACTTGCAGCGATGTCTGCTGACCGAGTTCGCTGAGGGCCTGACCCAGTGGCTGCGCGCGGATATGGATCGCTTCGCCAGCGAATGCCCGTGGCATGGCCGCGTTAACCGCCAGCGCAAGGGCCAGCGGCAACCAAGGGGATTTTTTGTTGTTGGCAGGGGTGTTTTTCACGTCGTACGTAGTCCTGTGGATCGCAAGAGTGTGCGGCTGTTAATGCAAACCAGTTGCAGTTGAACAGGAAGACGATGAACTCGAAAAAAACCTGAATTTTATTTTGCGATTATTTCCTGACTGCCATCCGCGAGAGTGCGAACGGCCACCGGCAGGATGCTCGGCAAGGCCTTGAGCAAGGCGTCGGTGTTGTCGGATTTGAACACGCTGGTCAGGCGCAGACTGGCCACGGTCGGGTTGGCCACGGTCAGCGGCTTCTCACGATAGCGCGACACTTCGGCGACCACTTCGCTGAGGCTGGCGTTGTTGAACACCAGTTTGCCACCGCGCCACGCCGTCAGTTCCGCCGCGTTGACCGCATAGGCTGCGGCCACTTTGCCTTGCGCATCGACAGAAGTGCCAAGGCCTGCGGTCAGGTTGATGAACTGATCATCCGCTGCATCACGACCCTGCACTTTCACCGTGCCCTGCTCCACCGCCACGCGGGTTTGCGCGATATCGCGACGCACATCGAAACGCGTGCCGGTGACCGTGACCTTGCCATTGCCGGTCTCGACCACGAACGGTCGCGTGGTGTCGTGCGCGACGCTGAACATCGCTTCGCCTTCTGCCAGTTCGATGACGCGACGATCCTGTTCAAAGCGCACCTGCAAGCGGCTGCGACTGTTCAGATCAATCACCGAACCGTCCGGCAGCGCCACGTGTTTACGCTCGCCCAGCGCCGTGGCGAACTCGGCACGGTAACCGCCCGGATGATTCAAACCACTGAACAGTCCCAGCCCGAGTGCGACCGCCAGCACACTGGCAGCCACGGCATAACGCAGCATCGGACGGCGTTCGCGGCGGCTCGGCGGTGTTTCAACGAGGGCTTTGAGGCGTGGCGCCGGCAGCAGATCGGCCGCCGACCACAAGCCCTGGAGCAACTGGAATTCGTCACGGTGCTGCGAATGTTGATTCAGCCAGGCGTCGAAGCGCTGCTGCTCGTCGCCATCAATAGCCGGCTCCTGCAAACGCACAAACCAGCGAGCCGCGTCATCGCGCACCGTTGTTTGCCCGCACGCGCAATCACGCGTATCCATCATGGAATGTCCTGTTGGGCTGGGGAGGAAATGTCGCAGCGGCTCATGACTGCAACCCGTCGAGGCGATCACGCAGATGCCGCAGGGTGCGGATCATATACTTTTCGACCATGTTCTTGGACAGCCCCAGGCGTTCGGCGATTTCGGCCTGAGTCAGGCCTTCGATCTTCTGCCAGACAAAGATCTTGCGACAATTGACCGGCAGCTCGCTGAGCGCCCGCTCGATGGAGTCGGCCAGCTGGATCGCCTGCATGTAATGCTCCGGGTCGCCGGATGACGACTCACTGTGATCAAGGGCCTGTGACTCCATGGCGCCGCGCCGATCCTCACGCCGATAACCGTCGACCGCGATATTGCGCGCGGTCTGGTGCAAATACGCCCGTGGCTGCTGCACCGCCGCCGAATCCGACTCAAGCACCCGCACAAAGGTGTCGTGCGCCAGATCCTCGGCCTGCGCGCGATTGCGCAGGCGGCGAGTCCAGGTGCCGATCAACTCTTCGTAATGCTCGAAAAAGCCGGGTCTGCGGGGACGCATGGGGGTATGGGCGGCGTGCTGAGGAAAGGGGCGTGAATAGTAATGGTTACCATTAAGCCGAAGCAATGGATTCCTCGACCGACTGTCCGCGCAGCAACTGAAGCTCAGCGTTTTAGCGCAATCACGCCGCTCATGTATTCATGCAGATCGCGCAGATCCTTAATGCTCCAGGCGTGTGGCGGTATCTTTACCCCGTTCTCCTGCAACGTTTTCGGAATCAGATTGCCGTTCGGGCGAAGGATGATCGACGACACAATCACGCCCGGATATTCATTCAGGCGTTTTTTGAACGCGGACGTTGTCAGGTCAGGTGTGGGCGGGTTGCTTTTATGCGCCAGCGGCCCTGTGCCTTTTATATCGGCGCCGTGGCACACAGCGCAGCGCTGCGAATAGAGATTTTTGCCGTTGCTGGTGTCCGCGAAGGACACGGATGGTTGGGCGATCAACAGAGCCCCGATTACAGCGACGAATGCTGTTTTCATTGTTTGCCTCCCTGGCGTCTTTAAGGTCGCGCATGATGCGCGAGATTTAACCCCTGACGCAAAACAAAGTGGGAGCGAGCCTGCTCGCGAAGGCGGTACATCAGTCACTTAATGCATTGACTGATCGGACGCTTTCGCGAGCAAGCTCGCGAAAGCGGTAAACCAGTCACCCATAACATTGACTGAATGGGCGCTTCCAGACATCTGAACTACTAGTGATTCTCATCGCAGGTCGTACCATCAGGATAACTCAGAAAAACTCTAATACGGGCTGACTGTTCAGGGCCTCCATTAATCGTATAGCTCGCGCGACCATATCCATTGAGGATCGGTTTGATATGTAAGAAATAATCACCAATTAACTCCTCAAACCCTTTTACCTGATCATTTTCAGTTACAAAGTGATTGAGTGATATCTCAGTATCTGGAATAGGTTTATTACTCATATCCTCACCCTGCCAAGTCAACTTCAATACCGCTCCGACTTGCGCGTTACCCAGAGGGCCGATTTTTACTCTGATTCCGTCCATCGGCTTGGAGGTACAGTTGATGAGGGGCGGATCGAAACTGAAGTCCGCACCTGGAAAAGTAATTTCACTCATATCAATTTCCTTTAATCAGCGTAAGAGAATTTAATGAAGTGTCAGCAGTTGTGGCTAACCATCCACCAAGCTAATTAAAAAACAACGCTCTCGATTCGGTAACTGTCAGAAATAACAGGTTTACAGATCAATTCGAAATAAAAAATATAAACTAGTCACTTATTTCATTGACTGGATGGACGCTTTCGCGAGCAGGCTCGCTCCCACAGGGTTGGGTGGTGGATGCAGGTTCAAGTGCATCCACCGTTGGCCATTGGATCAGCCTTTTTCGTCGATCCCGCCTTGCAGGGTCTGGGTGTCCAGATGCCCGCTGAGGGTGACCGGACCGACTTTCAGATTGCCGTTTTCCAGGGAAATCTTCGGTGCGTTTTCCTCGGCTTTATGCGGCAGTTCAAGGCCCGCTTTCACACCGTAGTCACGGTTGCTCAGATCAGTGCTGCTGACCTTCGAACCACCCAGATCGACCTTCCCTTGCGCCGCCGAAATCCGCGCGCCGCTCAGTTGTGTTGCGCCGTCGACCGCGAGGTTCAAGCCTTGGCTGGCACTGATACCGGACGCCTGCGCAACGCTGTCCTTGTGCGCGTACTCACCCTGCGCTTTCAGCGTCGGTTTGTAGTCGGTGCCGGCGAGTTTCTCCTTGTCGCTCGGTGGATTTTTCTTCGCGGTCAGGCCCAGATCGACATCGATCTTGGCGTGATTACTCGAGTCCTGACGGCTTTCAACGCTCAGATCACCCGCGACCTTGCCGCTGACAGTTTTCGCGTCGATCCGCGCACCCGCCAGTTGTGCATCACCGGCACTGTTCAACATCACGCTGTCAGCCTTGATCTGGCTGTTCTGCTGGGTGCTGCGTTGCAGGTAATCCACACCGACTTTGGCTCCGGCGTTGAAGCCGTGATCGCCGCTGGCCTTCTCATCAGCGGCGGTCGGGGTTTTGCTGCTCAGGTTGCCGCCAGCATTCAGCGCCACGTTCCAGTTGTTGCGGTTGTCGGTGGACTGCGCCGACTCCTGCACATAACCGCCCTTCTGCGCGTCGATGTTGACGTTCGGTGCGCTGACTTGCGTGCCCTGCAGATGAATCGAATCACCGCTCAACGCGACGCCGCTCTGGCTGTTGAGCTGGCCACCGCTGAGGGTTTTCGAATCCTCGTTAACCCGACCGATATTGAAGTTGCCACTCAGATTGCCGCCCTGATCACGGCTCTTCTCGCTGCTGGTTTTGCTGCCGCCGCCCTTCAAGCCGCCGCCGAGGTTGCTGCCGGTGGCGGTGTGAGTGTCGGTGGCCGCTTGCAGATCGAGCTTGCCGTCAGCGTGCAGATCAATGGCGCCAGCGCTGTCGACTTTCGCGCCTTGCTGCACCTGATTGCCGCCGCTGCTCAACTGCACCGGACCGTTGCTGGTGATGCTTGCCACATGGGCCTGGGTGTCAGTGGTTTGCTTGCCTGTGTGATCGAGCTGGAAACCGGCGCCGACGTCGACGTTGGTGCCATCGGTTCCCGGCAAGGTGCCGACCGCCAGCGAGGCGTTGCCGCGCAGGCTGCTGTCATTACTGGTCTGCCGGTCGTTGGCCTGATTCAGCGCCAGATCACCGCCAGTCTTGATATTCACACCGCCCTGCCCGCCGTCGAAACGGCTGCCTTCGAACTGCGCATCGCCGCCGACCTTGATATTCACACCCTGGCTGCCGGCATAAGCGCCGACAACAGCGGTGGAGCTGTTCTTGCTCGACGCACTGCTGCCACCTGCGCCACTGCCGGCGACGTTCACGTCTTCGCCGGTCTTGGTGTAGACGCGCACATCAACCTTGGCATCCACCGCGTTAGCGCTGCTGTTGTGTGTGTTGCTGGCGGCATCGGCAAGCAGTCGGTCAGCGCTGATGTTCACTTGGCCGGCGCTGGCGTTGTATTGCGTGCCTTGGTCGTGCAGCGTGCCCGTGGTTTTCACATCAACAGTGCCGCCATCAAAACGACTGACCACAGCGTTGTTGTTTTGCTCGGTTTTGCTGGCGCTGCCATGACCGATTGCAACGTCGATTCCGACATTCGGCTGACCGAGATTGGCCAGCGAGTCCTTGTCCGGCACCTTGCCGTTGAGCACGTCTTTGACTGCGCCCGCGATCGGCCGGGCGATGTCCTTGTACTCGACGTTGGCGCCGATGTCCGCCGACCAATTGCTGTCGTTGTGCGTGCTGCTTTCGCTGTTGCTGGCCGCGCGATTGTCGATCTCGTTGGCGGCGACGTTCAGACCGTTGCCTGCCTTGAGTTGCGCGCCTTCGGTGGCGAGTTTGTCGGCATTGATCGTCAGGCTGCCGCTGCTCTGTACGCTGCTGGTTTGTGCGGTGGTTTTGCTGGTCGAATCCTGCGCCGTGCTGCGGGCGAAATCGACGCCACTGCCGGCACGGTCGAGGCCGCCGGTGTAGTAGAAACCGCCGCCGGTGCTGGACGTATCGGAAGAGGTTTTGTGGCTGTCTGCTTCGGCCAGCAACGAGACGTTTTTGCCGCTCAACGTCGTGTCGCCAGCGGTGGAGTTCACTTGCGCGCCTTTGAGCGTGACGTCACCGCCCGCCCTCACCTGCACACTGCCGCCGCTGAGGCTGGAGCCTTGCTGGGTAACATCGTTGCGGGTGACGGTTTGTTGTTTGTCTTGGTAGTGAATCCCGGCGCGATACTGCTCCGGCGTTTGCTCTTTCGCATAAGCATCGAAGCCACGGGTTTGCGTGGTGTCAGTGCTGTCGTGAGTATTCTGCGCAGCATGCACATTGACGTCGCCCGCCGCGTCGGCCGTCAGCGCCCCGTCAGCCTTGACCGTCGAACCCGCCACTTTGATGTCCTTGGCGCTTTTGAGCTTGAGGTTGCTGTCGGATACCAGTTCGCTGCGCACGGTGCTGCTGTCTTTGCTGTTCTGCCGCGACTCGTCCTTGCTGATGCCGAAGAACTTGCTGTCCTTGTCGTGGTTGTTGCTGTGCGAGGTGTCCTGCACGCCATCGATCACCAGCGATCCTTTGTCGCTGATCACGCTGGCGTCACTGCCGCCACGCACCTGACTGCCGCTGATGCGCACATCGTCAGCCTTGACGATCAGTTTGCCGCTGGCGTTGACCTTGCTGCCCTGATGCTGGGTCTTGCCCTTGTCGGCATCGCCGGTCTTGCCAAAGAAACCACCGCCAACCAAGTCACCGGAGTAACGGTTGTCGCTGCTGCGATGGGTCCGTGTGGCGGTGCTGATTTCCACCTGTTTACCGGCCAGTTGCATGTCGCCGGCGCTGCTCAATTCAGCGCCTTCGGAGCGCAACAGCGCGGCGGTTTGCAGGGCGATGTTACCGGCCTTCAACTGGCTGGTGACGCTGCGCTGCTCTTCGCTGCTGCTGTTCCAATCGGCTTTCCACAGGTGCTTGCGATGGTTGCCTTGATCGGTCTGGGTGTGGCTTTCGGTGGCGGCGGTCAGGCGCAGATCGCCGCCGCTGTGCACGTCGAGATTGTTCGCCGCTTCGACTTTGGCGGCTTTCAGCTCGGTGTCTTTGCCGGACGACAACTTGGCGTCGCGACTGGCGATAATCTGGCTGCCATGCTGCCGCGATTCGCTGTCGGTCTGGGTGCGGTCGTAGGTTTCCCAAGTGATGCCGATGGTGCTGTTGTTCCAGTTTTCACGCTTTTCCTGAAGCTTGCGGCTTTCGACCGTGGACAGGGTCAGGTTGCGTTTCGCGTCAACGGCGACGTCGCGAGCGCTGACATCGGTAGCCGCCAACGTCAGGTCCTTGCCGCTGTGCAAAGCGACATCGCCCTGACTGCTGCGAATACCGGCGCGGGTCACGTCGAGGCTGTTGGCCACGGCTTCACCGCTGACACTCAAATCACCGGCGGAACGAATCTGCACGCCGTCACGCCCGGCCACTTGCACCGCGCCCACCCGCACGCCTGCGCCTTCGGCGGTGCTGACAATATTGATGCGCCCGGCCTGCATCGCGCCGAACAGGCTGGCATCAATGCGTTGATCGCCGGTGTTGCCGGCAGGGTCGACTGTTTTCACCTGACCGCTGGCGTATTCAACCTGATTGCGCCCGACCGTGAGGTTCAATTGATCGCGCGCAGTGATCGCGCCCTGGCTGTCGATACGCGGCGCAATCAAATTGATCGAGCCCTCACCGTTGCGCAGGCCGCCGCTGTGAATCTGCAACTGACCGCTGGCGTCGCGGCTGTTCAGACTTTGCAGTTTGCCGTCATTCAATTCCGGACGACCGACGACCAGATTGGCGTTCGGCGTGTTGATGAAACTGCCGCCATTGACCGAGATGCCGTTGGGGTTGGCCAACACGTAATCGGCGGGCCGGCCGAAGATTTCCTGCGCGCCGTTGATGGCGGACGGGTTGCGACTGATCACTTCGTTGAGGATCACGCTCGCCGCCTGGCCTTGCAGTTGCGGGTTGGCCGCCAGTTGCCCGGCCAGTTGCGATTGCCCGGCCTGCAAGGCGTTGTTCAGCACCAGGCCCTGACGGTCGACGTTGTAGTCGAGGAACTGGTTGTGCGACAGGCCCGAACCGTTGGGCGCGACGATGTTGACGATGGGCACACCGCCCTGGGTCTGCAATTGCGCGGTGCCGCCGGGTCCCGGTGCGACCACGACGCCGCCGGCGAGCGCGCTCGGCAGGTGCACGGCGAAGAACAGGCTGGCAATCGCCCAGCGCAATTTGCCCCGAGGGGAAAGATGAAATGCAAAGGTGTGTGCTGGCATAAAAACGTCTCCATGTGAGTACGGCATCACGTTGCGCGTTTAGTCTTGGCCGTGGCTGACGCGCTCAGATCCGACGGCTGTTTGTTCACTGCGTTGTTCAGATTTGCAGGCCGACTCGCATCAGCCAGGTTTCAGGCTCGTGCTGCAGACCGTTCGGCGTGTTGAGCGCGCGTTGGTAATCGACGTCCACTTGCAGGTTCTTCCAACCCAGATTCAGACCGACATTGGCACCACTCAGGCGTTGGCCCTGCGCGCCGTGATCGGCCTTGATCCAGCCGTGGTCGAGGCCTACGCGCGGGGTGATCTGCAGCGGCCACTCACTGCGCAAAGGCAGGCGCAAAGTGTTGCGCCAGATCGCGCCGCTGGCGCCGGAAGCGCTGCTGACCCGGTAGCCGCGCACCGCCGAATCGTCGGTGCCGAGCAACTGTTCGATCGCCGGCAGCGGATCCGGGCTGTACTGCACATTGAGCTGGCTCTGCCACTGCCAGGCCTGCGCGCCGAACTGACCGTTACGCCATTGGCTGAGGCCGGCGCGGTACTTGCGGAACTGCGCTTTGGGCAGGTTGTTGATCTGCTGCTGCGAGTCATCGTCGGCGCCAAACCAGCGCAGGCCCTGGGCGTAATTGACGTCGAGGTTCCACACCGCGCGGTCGAGCCAGAACAGATTGAGTCCAGCCTCGGCCACGGTCAGCGTCGGGCTCTGAATACCGAGGCGAACGTCTTGCAGATAGCTGTCGACATCCTTGTGCGCCAGTTGCAGGTTGGCGCTGAGCTGACGGCTCTGGTCGCGCCACAACACACGGTCGGCGCGCAGGCTGACCTGATCGGTGATGCCGGTGTTGTGAAAAGTCACGCTCGGCAGTTTGAAGGGCGCGCGGTATTCGGCGTGGCTGGCGAACACGCTGTAGGTCCAGTAGCCGTAAGGGATCGCGTAATACAGGCTGGCATTGCGGTTGTAGCGGTCGCCCTGATTGAGGGTGTCGCTGGCGCTGAGGCTCAACAAATCGTTGAGTTGCAGTGGGCTGTCGAGACTGAGGCTGACGGTGTCGCGATCGCGTCCGGTACTGGCGCTGCCGAGGTTGTCGATCCCCGCGTTCAAGGCCCAGCGCGAATGCGCCGAGGTGCGCGAACGCAGAATGATCCGCGAGGCGCCGGGCTGGCTGCCGGGAGCGATATCGGCGGTGAGATCGATCGAACGCAAGCGATTGAGTTGATCGAGTCCCTGCTCCAGATCGCGCAGGTTCAGCGGCTCGCCGAGCATGTTCGGAAACGCGCCGCCGAGGGAAACCGGCAGACTTTGATCGGCCAGTTCAATGGACTCGATGTAGCCTTCGTCAACGCGGATATCCAGCGACTGCCCCGCTGCCGGTGCGCTGAGCAGATACGGGCGGCTGGCGATGTAGCCCTTGTCGACATAGCTCGCGGTGATGGTCGTCAGCAGATGGTTGATCTGGCCGACGCCCATGCATGGCGCAAGTAGCGGTTTGATCCGCGCATTGAGCTTGTCGCTGTCGATCAGCGTGACGCCGCCGATGCGCGCGCCGCTCAAAGGCCAGCAACGTTCATCGGGGGCAACGGTCTGCGGGATGGCCGGGGTGATCGACGTCGGGCCGAACGCGCCACGCTCCAATTGCCGTTTTCTCTGTTCAAGTTGCAGTTGTTGCAGATCGCGCTGTTGCTGTTGCTGCTGGCGCAGCACTTCCTGGCCCGGCGCGACAGGTTCGGCGGCTTCAATCGAGGAGGCACAGACACTCAACACAAAGGCCGACAGCAGCGGGCAAAGCGGGGAACGACGGCGAAAAACAGCGCGAAACGGAAACGGCACGCAACATCCTTGCGATCATAAAATGGCGTAATGCCATGTCATCAATGATCGTGATAGTCGGAGCCCTCCTACACAAATGCAAGACGCTTCCTACAGCGCTTACATTTCTTAAACAATTGCTTTGCCTGGCTTTATTGTCAGCAGCAAGGCCACGGCACTGCACGCTATCAGGGTTTCCCCGAGGGCTTGAAACCAGCCGGCGAGCATCAGCCCTGTGCCGATCAGCAGGTAATACATCAAACCCAACAACGCCCCGGCGGTGCCCAATCGATCAGCGTAATCGGCCAGTGCCGAACCGAGAACGTTGGGGATCGCCAAGCCAAACGCCAACACCACCAGCAACATCGGCAGGACGAACGCGACACTGTTCTGCAGCGCCCACACGCCCACACCACCGAGCAACGCGATACCACCCGCGAGGCGAATCAACTGCAATGCCTTGAACCCGGCCGTCAGTAAACGCCGGTTGAGCCATGCTCCAAAACCTGAACCCAGCGCGAGGATCACACCGCTGTAACCGAACACACTGGCGTCCACCTCCAGCCGCTGAAACATGAACGGAGCGAGGCTGTAATAACTGAACAACGCCACGTTGAATGACGCGATCCACAGCGCCGAGCGCCAGATTCCCGAGTCACGCAACATGCGCCCGAGGGTTTCGAACAAACCGACATGGCCGGTTGGCGCTGTCCGGGTTTCCTCCAGGTTGTACCAACTCCACAGCCACAACAGCGTTGCCAGCAACAGCAACGCGCCAAGCACACCGCGATAACCGAAAACCTGAACCAGACTGGCGCCGCTGAACAAGCCAATCGCCGGACTGGCCGCCAGCGCGATGCCCACCAACGAAAACACCTGGGCCAGTTCGGCGCCTTTGAAGCGGTCGCGCAACACGGTTTGCGTGACCACCGAGCCCACCGCAGCACCGAACGCCGCCAACATCTGCACCAGCAACAAGCCGTTGAAACTGCTGACCCGCAGGCCTAAAAGCGTGGCAATCGCATAGATGGCCAGTCCCGCGAGCATTGCCGGGCGCCGACCGATGCGATCACACAAACGCCCCCACACCACCACCCCGACAGCAAACGCGAGGAAATACACCGACAACGTCTGCGCGGCGGCTTGCGGGCCAACGTTAAACACACGCCCGATATCACCGAGCGCCGGGCTGTACAGGGTTTGCGCGATCTGCGGAAACATCAGCAGCGCGATCGCCAGCAGCAAGAAATTTCTGTTGTGCATCCTTCATCACTCCTCTCATAAACCGCCGAGGAGTTTAAGAATCAAGGAGTGGCGTATTATCCGAACCCTGCCAACTAATCGCTGAAATCGGACAACCCATGGCCTGGCTCGACGCCCACGCAACCTTTGACGCTGATCGCTTTCAGGCGCCGGTAATCGGTATCGCCTCGACCCTGGGCGATCACGACTCCGGTTTGCACCGTCATCAACGCGGGCAACTGCTGTACACGCGACAAGGCTGTACACGGATTACCTTGGCGCAGCAATTGTGTCTGCTGCCGCCGTCGCGGGCTGCGTGGATTCCGCCGGGGGTCAGCCATCGCGCGGTGATGCAGCAGAGTGTCGATTACCGCTCCATCTACTTGATCCCTGAACTGTGCGCCGCACTGCCGCAGCAGGTCTGCGTGATTGAAGTCAGCCCGTTGTTGCGTGCGGTGCTGGAACCGATGGCGCTGGCGGATTTCGCCAGCGATTGGCAGCAAGGCAAATTTGCTCACTTGCTCGGCCTGTGCCTGAGCGAAATCGCTGACGCGGCGCAGCAACCGATGCTGTTGCCGTTACCTCAGGACAAACGCTTGGCACCACTGCTGAAAACGCCCGAACGCCTGCCTCCGGAGCTGCAAGTGCTGGAGCAGCAGATCGGCGCCAGCAGCCGCACCATCGGGCGGATCTTCCAGCGCGAAACCGGCATGAGTTACCAGCAATGGCGCCAGCAGTGGCGCTTGATGCGCGCGATGGAATTGCTCGCCACCGGACGCAGCCTGAGTTACTGCGCTTTCGAAACGGGTTTTGCCAGCGACAGCGCCTTCATCGCCTTCTTCAAATCCATGACCGGCAGTACACCGGGCCACTGGCTCAAGTGAACAACTGACGATCGGCGCCAAAAATCATTTGCGACTAAATATTACCTGCGTCATATTACAGCCGTAATAACGACCCGTTTACGCAGGTAATTCGCCATGACCAGCATGCCCACCCTCGAACCTTTTGTGGTGAAGACCAAGCCGCCCCTGCTTAAACGCTTGCTGCTTCCCGGCGCGGGTTTGCTCGCGCTGATCTTCGCTGGTGTGTACGCCGTGCACTGGTGGGGCGCCGGGCGTTTTCTCGAAGAAACCGACGATGCCTATATTGGTGGCGATGTCACGGTGATCGGGCCGAAAGTCGCCGGTTACATCGACGAAGTGCTGGTCAGCGACAACCAGCACGTCAAGGCTGGCGACGTGTTGATTCGCCTCGACGCCCGCGACTATCGCGCCAATCTGGCCAAAGCTGAAGGCGCCGTCGCCGCCGAAGAAGCGCTGCTGGCCAACCTCGACGCCACCGAACAACTGCAGCAAGCGGTGATCGGCCAGGCCCGCGCCGGCATCGACGCAGCCGGCGCAGAAACCGCGCGCTCGCGGGATGACAACGCGCGCTACAAACGCCTGGTGACCACCAACGCGGTGTCGGTAGAAAGCGCACAACGCGCCGACGCCACCTTCAAAACTGCACAAGCCTTGAGCGCCCGCGCCCAAGCCGAACTGCTTGCCGCGCAACGCCAACTGGCGGTGATCGACACCCAGAAACAACAGGCCCGCGCCGCCCTCCAGCAAGCCCGCGCCGAACGTGATCTGGCGCAGTTGAATGTCGGCTATACCGAACTGCGCGCGCCGGTCGACGGCGTCATTGGCAACCGCCGCGCTCGAGTCGGCGCCTATGCGCAGGCCGGTTCACAACAGTTGTCGGTGGTACCGGCCAGCGGCTTGTGGGTCGATGCCAATTTCAAGGAAGACCAGTTGGCGCGGATGAAACCCGGGCAACGCGTGAGTATCCGCGCCGACGTGCTCGCCGGTCAGGAATTCCACGGTCGCCTCGACAGCCTCGCCCCCGCCACTGGCTCGCAATTCAGTGTGCTGCCGCCGGAAAACGCCACTGGCAACTTCACCAAAATCGTCCAGCGCGTGCCAGTACGGATTCTCCTCGACCCGGCTGACGGCGTGCTCGGTCACTTGCGCCCGGGGCTGTCGGTGACGGCGGAAGTCGACACCCGCGCGCAACCGGAAACCAGCGCCGTGGCCGTCGCGCCATGAGCACCACCCTCGCCGCCCCGGCGCAACCGTTCAACGCGGCGGACATGGCGACCGCGACCAAAGTATTCGCCTTTGCGACCATGTGCATCGGCATGTTCATCGCGCTGCTGGATATCCAGATCGTCTCGGCGTCGCTGCGCGACATCGGCGGCGGACTGTCCGCCGGCACCGATGAAACCGCGTGGGTGCAGACCAGTTACCTGATCGCCGAAATCATCGTAATTCCGCTGTCGGGCTGGCTGTCGCGAGTGTTCTCGACACGCTGGTTGTTCTGCGCTTCGGCGGTCGGTTTTACCTTGGCGAGTTTGCTCTGCGGCATCACCTGGAACATCCAGAGCATGATTGCCTTTCGCGCGCTGCAAGGTTTTCTCGGTGGCTCGATGATCCCGCTGGTGTTCACCACGGCGTTCTTTTTCTTCACCGGCAAACAACGGGTAATCGCCGCCGCGACCATCGGTGCGGTCGCGTCACTGGCACCGACATTGGGGCCGGTGATTGGCGGCTGGATCACTGATATTTCCTCGTGGCACTGGCTGTTCTATATCAACCTGGTGCCGGGGATTTTCGTTGCCGTGGCAGTGCCGATGCTGGTGAAGATCGACCAGCCGGAATTGTCCCTGCTCAAAGGCGCGGACTATCTGAGCATGGTGTTTCTCGCGCTGTTTCTCGGCTGCCTGGAATACACCCTCGAAGAAGGCCCGCGCTGGAACTGGTTCAGCGATCAGACCATTCTGACCACGGCGTGGATCAGTGGTTTGGCAGGATTGGCCTTCATTGGTCGCACCTTGCACGTGGCCAATCCGATCGTCGATCTGCGTGCTTTGAAAGATCGCAATTTCGCCCTCGGTTGCTTCTTTTCGTTCGTCACCGGCATTGGTCTGTTCGCGACGATCTACCTGACGCCACTGTTCCTCGGCCGGGTGCGCGGCTACAGCGCGCTGGACATTGGTCTGGCGGTTTTCTCCACCGGCGTGTTCCAGATCATGGCGATTCCGCTGTATGCCTTTCTGGCCAATCGCATGGACCTGCGCTGGATCATGATGATCGGTCTCGGCTTGTTCGCGGTGTCGATGTGGGAGTTCAGCCCGATCACCCACGACTGGGGTGCCGGCGAGTTGATGCTGCCGCAAGCGTTGCGCGGGATTGCCCAGCAACTGGCCGTACCGCCAGCGGTGACGTTGACCTTGGGTGGGTTGGCGCCAGCACGTTTGAAGCATGCGTCGGGGTTGTTCAATCTGATGCGCAATCTCGGCGGGGCGATTGGTATTGCGGCGTGCGCGACCATTCTCAATGACCGCACCAACCTGCACTTCACGCGGCTGGCCGAGCATCTGAACAGCAGCAATGAGGCGATGAATCAGTGGCTGTCGCAGGTCGGCGGCAATCTGGCGAGTCTGGGCCAGAGCGGCGACGTCGGCGTCACCGCCAGCCTGCGCCAGCTGTGGCTGCTGACTTACCGCGAGGCGCAAACGCAGACCTACGGTGACACCTTTTTGATGATCGGCGTGTGCTTCGTCATCGCCACGGCGATGGTGCCCTTGATGCGCAAGGTGCAACCACCGGCAGCGCCGAGTGCGGATGGGCATTGATCCAGCTTTCTGAAGTTTTCCCGGCCCCTGTAGGAGCTGCCGAAGGCTGCGATCTTTTGATCTTGTCTTTTAAAAGCAAAGTCAAAAGATCGCAGCCTTCGGCAGCTCCTACAAGGGATTGTGGGCAGCTTAAGCCTGTGGGATTTTGCGGAAGCCCACCGCCAGACGGTTCCAGCTGTTGATTGTGTTGATTGCTACGGTCAGGTCGACCATTTCTTTCGGGGTGAACTGGGCCGCGACCACGTCGTAATCTTCATCCGGGGCATGGGTCAGGCTCAGTTGGGTCAGCGATTCAGTCCACAACAGCGCGGCGCGTTCGCGGTCGTTGAAGAACGGCGCTTCACGCCAGGCGGTGACGGCGAACAGGCGCCGCGGGGTTTCACCACCTTTGATCGCATCGGTGGTGTGCATGTCGATGCAGAACGCGCAGCCATTGATTTGCGAAGCGCGCAGCTTGACCAGTTCGATCAGGTTTTTTTCCAGCGGCAGTTTGGACACCGCGGTTTCCAAGGCGATCATCGCTTTCAGTGCGTCTGGGGAGGCGGTGTAGAAATCGGTACGAGGTTGCATGGTGGCTCCGGGCAGCAAGTGAATGTGTGGCTACGTTAGTCCCCGCACCGGGTTCGGCAAATAGCCAATATTCCAGAAGATCAGGAGGCCACTTCGGTTTTCCCGGCTGACCACTCGTCAGCCAATCGGCACCAAGGGTTCTGCGCATCAGACCAATATCAGGTACATGCCCTTTCTGGAGACGGATCATGATCACGCGCAAACTCACCTCGTTATTGCTCGCCGGCCTGCTGGCCACGGCATCGGCCGCCAGCTTCGCCGCCAACGATGGCGCTGACGCCACCGGCACCAAATCCGGAGGCCCGACCAGCACCACCACGCCGCCAGACAACACCCCGGGCGCGCCTTCGGGGGGTAGCGGTTCTTCGGGTATGGGTTCCGGGACTGGCACCAATGGCGGGGCCAGCGGTTCCGGTTCCGGGGCTGGCGGCGGTACAGGTTCGGCGGGTGGCGGGACTGGCGGTGCGGGCGGTGGCACCGGCGGCTGAACGAACAAGAGCCATCCCAAATAAGCACGCTATCCAATGTAGGAGTGAGCCTGCTCGCGATGGCGGTTTGTCAGTTATGCAACTGTGTGCTGACACACCGACATCGCGAGCAGGCTCACTCCTACAGGGTACAACGTGTAGTTCAGCGATCAGAGCGCATCAATTCGGCCAAACCGCTATCCAGCGACAACACCGCCGCGCGATTGCGTCCGGCATTTTTCGCCTGATACAACGCCGCATCCGCACGCTGGATAAACACTTCCAGGCTGTCATTGCCGCTCGGGATAAACGCATAACAACCCAGACTCACCGTCAGATACCCGGTCGGCGAGCCGCTGTGGATGATGTGCTTGTCGATCACACTTCGGCGAATCTGCCCGGCAATTGCCAGCGCGCCGTTGATGTCGGTGTCCGGCAACAACACCGCAAATTCTTCACCTCCGTAGCGTACCGCCAGATCCGACTTGCGCTGGCAGCACGTCTGCAGCACCTGTGCGACCTGAGTCAGACAATGATCGCCGGCGACATGACCGTAGGCATCGTTGTAGCGCTTGAAGAAATCGATATCGAGCATGATCAGGCTGACCGGGCTGACCTGCCGCGCGCCACGGGCGAATTCGATCTCCAGCGAGCGCTCGAACAAACGTCGATTGGCCAACCCGGTCAGGCTGTCGTGAGTGGCGATCTGCTCCAGCGTACGCTGGGCCTTGCGCAGGTTTTTTTCGATCCGTTCGCCGTCGCGCACCTGGTGAATGAACACCCAGCCAAACAGGCCGACGCCAAGGATCACCAGGGCGACAATCACACTCGACTGGAATGCGCGGGCGTACCAACCCTCGAGAATCGTGTCGCGCGACGTCGCCGCCGACACCACCAACGGATACGCCGCCAAGCGCCGATAGCCGTACAAACGCACAACGCCATCGACCACCGAATCGATCATCGCGGTGCCGGCCGTGGCTTCGGGCAGCAACGTGCGATAAATCCGCCCTTGCGCCAGCGACGTGCCGATCTGGTTTTCAACAAACGGACGGCGGGCGAGCAAGGTGCCGTCGCTCAGACCGAGAAACATGATGCCTTGGTCATCGAGGCTGAAACTTTCGAAGAAACGATCGAAGTACGACATCTTGATCCCGGCCAGCAGCACACCCTGAAAATTGCCGGCGTGATCATTGACGCGCTTGGAAATCGGGATGATCCACTCGCCGTTCTCGCGGCTGCGGATCGCCGGGCCGATGTGCGCCACTGTCGAGGCATTCTGCTGGTGGAATTTGAAGTACTCGCGGTCGGCCACGCCATTGCCACGGGGCAGATCGGCAAACGAGGTAATCACCCATTGGCCTTCGCGATCGAACAGGAACACCCCGTGCAACTGATCGAGTTGCTGCACCCGTCGGGCAAAAGTTCTCTGCAAACGCGGTTTCTGCGCGGCGCCGTAGCCATCGTCCTGAATCCAGTCGACCAGGCTGGTCATCACCAGATCGGCGGCGAGGAATGTGTCCTCGGCCTGCTGCGCCATGGCCCGGGTCAGGTTGCTCGAAGCCACCTCCGCTACCGCCAGATCCTGCCGTCGCGACTGCTCCAGTTGCAGGTACAGCAAACCGGACAGGCACAGACTCACTGCAACGATAAACAGCACCGCGGCTTTGCGTAACGGCAGGCGTTTAAGCGTGCCGGGGGCCTGTTGCGGGTCGTGAATAGGGATAGGCAAAAGCAAGTCCTGGGCAGGTACGACAAGGGCGCCAGCGGGAAAACCCTTATGTTTGTGAGCGTAGCCCACCGGAATCTACGGGGCAAACACCCCGGTCCCGCCCAGGTATATCGGCGCGCAACGAGTTTGGATGATCGCTGTTCGCAGATTTATTTTCGATTGCCTCTTTCGGGTTAGTCAGTTGTGAAGGGCCAGGCGCCGCATCGCACTGTGCAGGTGGGCCCGCGCGCTTTGCGCATCGCCCTCGCGCATTTGCTCATAGGCCCGTTGCGCAATGGCGTGGGGCACCGGCTTCAATTGCCGTTGCGTGGCCATCGCCAGCAGTTGCACTTGGGCGGCGCGTTCCAGGTAATAGAGGTCGTCCCAGGCTTCGGCGATGGTCGGCGCGGCAACGATCACGCCGTGGTTTTTCAGGAACAGAATGTCGGCATCGCCCATGACACTGGCGATACGGTCGCCTTCGCACGCGTCCAGCGCCAGACCGTTGTAATCCTCGTCTACCGCCGTGCGCCCATAGAACTTCAGCGCGGTCTGCCCCAGCCACAACAGCGGCGGCCCTTGCAGCAGGCACAGCGCCGTGGCGTGAGGCATGTGGGTGTGGAAGGCGACTTTCACTCGCGGCAGTTGCTTGTGCAGACGCGCATGAATGTAAAACGCCGTGGCTTCCGGCTGGCCTTCGCCTTCAAGCACATTGCCGTCGAAGTCGCAGACCAGCAGATTCTGCGCAGTCACTTCGGCAAACGCATAACCGTAGGGATTGACCAGAAACAGATCGTCATGCCCCGGCACCATCGCCGAAAAATGATTGCAGATGCCCTCCTCCAGGCCATGCAGCGCGGCCAGTTGAAAGCACGCCGCCAGTTCGCTGCGCGCGGTGATGATCGCTTCCGTGTCGAGGTTCAGCGCTGTCGGACGTGAGGCCCGCGCACTGGCGGTCAGGGTGTGAGCCATGACGATTCTCCGTGATTACCAACCGAGGGATTTGAACAGCGGCAACACTTGATCGAGGCGGTTGAGGATCGCGTCGGGGCGATAGTCCGCCAGCAACTGGCGACCGGTGCCGCGATCGATCCACACGCAGCGAAAGCCCATGTCCCGCGCCGCCGTGTGGTCGAGCATGGGACTGGCGCAGATGTGCACCACCTCTGCGCGGCTGACGCCCAACTGCTCATGAGCGTAGTCGAACAGCCGTGGCGCCGGTTTGTAGGCGCCGGCCTGTTGCGCGGTGATCACCCGATCGATATAGCCGCCGAGTTGCGCGACGTTGCCGGCAATGATCTCGTCGTCGGTGTTGGAGACGATGCACAGTTTGAAACCCATGGTTTTCAATTCACGCAGGGTCTTGATCACCTCGGCAAACGGCGGCATTTTCGGGATCGCGGCGGCCAGACGCTGGCTGTCTTCGGGCAGGCTGGGCAGGCCCAACTCTTCCAGGGCCAATTGCAGGCCGAGGGTGCTGAGCTCGCGGAATGATCGGTGCGGCGGCGTTTGTTCGAGGCGATGTTCATGGCGATCATAGACTTCGATCAGCTGCCCGACGTCGACCTGATGCTCGCCCTTCTCGCTGAGAATTCCGCCGACAACGGCTTTGAGGCCTTCGTCCCATTGAATCAACGTGCCGTAGCAATCGAAGGTCAGCCACTGCGGGCGCGGGGTGTGGATGAGTGTCATTGGTCGAATCCTCCGTAGTGAGGACTTCAGCTTATGAGCGCTCGGTGATAGTGTGAAATTAAATAAATAGCCGATTGTCAGTTGAAAACCCACTATCGAGAGCACCGCCATGCTGGACCTGGAATTGCTGAAAACCTTTGTCTGCGTGGTCGACGAAGGCAGCTTCACCCGCGCCGCCGAGCGCGTACACCGGACCCAGTCGACGGTCAGCCAGCAGGTGCGCAAACTCGAAGAGTTGGTCGGCCACGGCCTGCTGCTGCGCGACCGTACCGGACTGAATGTCGCCGTCACCGAGCACGGCGAACTGCTGATCCACTACGCCCGCCGTTTGCTCGCGCTGTCTGCCGAAGCCACTGAAGCCTTGGCCAGCGACCTCGATCTGGAAATCCTGCGTATCGGCATGCCGGAAGACTTCGACGCGCGGCGCATGGCGCTGATCCTTGCAGGCTTCACCCGCAGCCATCCGCAAGCGCGGCTGGAAACCCTCAGCGGCATGAGCCTCGATCTGCGCCAGCGTCTGGATGCCGGCGACATCGACATCGCCCTGATCAAACGCGAACCCGACAGCGGCCCGGCGTGGGCGACCTGGCCGGAGCGGCTGGTGTGGGTCAAAGGTGCGGAGTTTGATTCGTCCACTGGCGTGTTGCCGTTGGCGTTGTTTCCGCAAGGCTGCCTGTATCGGCAGCGCGCCATTCGTTTGCTCGATGTTGCCCAGCGCCCCTGGCGGGTCGCGTTCGGCAGCCACAGCCTGACCGGGATTCAAGCAGCGGTGGCCTCAGGGTTGGGAGTGTCGGTGCTGCCGATGTCGGCGGTGTTGCCTGAGCATCTGGTGTGTACGGATCTGCCGGAACTGGCGCCGACGGAATTGGCGTTGGTTAGTCGTGATGGGGTTTTGAGCGGGTTGCAGCGCGGTCTGGTGGAGTTTTTGCGTGGGGAGTTGGGGGTGGATGCCGCTGGATTTGCCTGATAGCTCAGGCTTGTCGAAAACCCTGTGGCGAGAGAGCTTGCTCCCTCGCCACAGAGTCAGTGTGGTCCTTTCGACCTCGAGTCAGATCAACGCGACGGCGGCACCCGGATATCCCCCGCCCGGCACTGGGTTTTCACGCCCTTGCCACAGGCGCCGAACTGCAAATCCTTGCCCATGCACACGCGCACTTCCGACAGTTCCGGGCCGCTGCAAATGACCGCGATGCCATCCGCCGGAATCCCCGGGTTGGCCTTGCGGAACAGGTCAGCAATTTCCTGAGCTTCGAAGTAATAGGAACTGCTGAACGGTTGCAGTTCATCGGGGATTTTCACCGCCGCCACGGCTTTGTCCGCTTCATCCAGATAACCCATCGCGCCGAGGCCGCTGCAGGTGCCGTGCTTGGCCCATTCGTGGTCGAGCAGTTTTTTGGTCGGGAACAGCGTCAGGCCCTGGCTGGTTTGCGCCGCGTTCAGCGTGGTCAGCGGTGGGCAGGATTCCGGCCAGCCACCCTTGGCGTATTGCGGCCACAAACCGTGCAGCACGAAGCCGTAGCCCTTGCCCGTGCACTGCGAGTCATCTTTGTGCGTCAAACAAAAGGTCGGCGACCAGGACAACGCCAGCAGGTAGTAATCGAACACCCCCGCCACCGATTCCGCCTGGGCCTTGCTCGACTGCGATTGGCGCGCCGAACTCAAACCGATGCTACCGGCCGTCAGCGCAATCACTGCCAAAATTGTAAACAGCTTTTTCATCTACCCGCTCCTTGGGACGCCTGCGTCCGTGGTTTTCGATCCTGACCCGACTTGGCCAGCGCTGATTTCGACACGCTTGTGTTGCAAGCGCATGACGCAAGGCAACGCCGTACACCGTTGAAAGGTCTACGATTAACAGGCAGACATCAAACCAAGGGATCCGAAATGAGTAAAGCAGACGAACTCGCCGCCAAACTCAAACAAACCCGGCACACCCACGCGGATGCCGCGCTGGAGATCGATTGCTGGCCGGCGCAGGTGTACGACTTGTACCACCGCATCGAGGCGTGGCTGCAGCCGGTCACCGAGGTTGGGTTGAAGATTCGCCGCAATCCGACCCACGTTTGCGAAACCTCACCCGATGGTGAGCCTCACGATTACGCCATCGACCAACTGGTGATCGAGGCCAATGATCGAAGCCTGACATTTGATCCCATCGCACGGTTTACCGAGGATGGCGCCGGGCGAGTGCAAATCACCCTGGAAGACAGGAACACCTATCTGCTGCGCACCGTTGATGAACACCATGAGAGCCACTGGTGGTTGCAAACCGTCGAAACCGGTCAGGAGCTGGATGCGATTGCGCTGACCGAGAACAACTTGTTGCAGGTAGTGCAGGAAGGGCTTGGCCTCTAGGGTCAACAACCCCGGCAGAATTTCTTTTAACCCTCTCAGAGTTGTACTGATGACACGATTGATTCAAAACCAGCAACAACTCGCTCAATGGGCGCGCGAAGTCAAAGGTTCACTGGATATTGCCGTAGCCTTTTGGGGCGAAGGCGCCATTTCGGAACTGGGTCTTGATCAACGCCAGGGGGACGTCCGTATTCTGCTTGATCTGTCCGCGGGGGCAACCAACCCCGCAGTGGTAAGACATCTGCTCCAACTGCATCCAGAGAAAGTTCGCAGCCTCCCCCGACTCCATGCCAAGGCTTATATTGGCGAAAACGAATTGATCGCAGGGAGCGCCAATGCGTCAGCCAATGGCTTGGGCATTGAGGGTCAGGCAGCCAATCACTGGATCGAACTCGGCATCCTCACAGACGATACAGTGGCGTTACAGGACGCCAAGCGCTGGTTCAGTGAACGCTGGTCTGAGGCGCGGACCATCGATGTCGGCAGTGACTACTTCAAACGTGTCGAAGCGGCTTGGGCAGCTCGGCAAAAAATCCGGCAGGTGCAAGACACCCAGCCTGACTCGCTGATCGCGGCGGCAATTAAAAACCCTGAAGCTTTCGGCTCAGAACGCTGGTTTGTCACTGTCGACATTCACGATATGTCCACCAAAGGCAAAAAGGCTCTGGCGCAAAAGTCGAAGGAACTGGGGCAACCAGCATTTGGCTGGGAGAGCTGGAGCGATATCCCGCAGAATGCACACTTCATCAGCTTCTATCACGATGGGGAGCAGTTCTGTTTTGCTGAAGAGGACGGTGCCAATGAACCCGTCTTTTACTCGGCTGCCGGGCAACCCGAGTTCATGCAGTATGTGAGCGCCAGTCATATTCCAGGTTTCAAAAACAACCTGGGAGCGCTGCACGAATGGCTACCGCTGTTACACAAAGCCAAAGCGAGCACTGCCAACTGGAAGTCCGAGGGTGGAATGTGCATGGATCTCGGGACGTTTGCCGCGTTAAACCTGTCAAAACTGTAATCCCCGCCTCAGCCAACTGAAAGCCGGCGCTGGTTAGCCTTCCCGTCATGAGTCAAACGGGGATTTCCAGCGCATGCCTTCCAACCCATCACGACGTACCTTCGTCAAAGGCTTCGCCGCCGGCAGCCTGCTCGGTGGCCTCGGCCTGTGGCGCACGCCGGTCTGGGCGCTGAATGCGCCCGGTCAACTGCATGAACTGAGCGGCAGCGACTTCGAACTGTTCATCGGCGAAACCCCGGTCAACTTCACCGGCAACCCACGCACGGCGATGACCATCAACGGCAGCCTGCCCGGCCCGCTGCTGCGCTGGCGCGAAGGCGACACCGTGACGCTGCGGGTGCGCAACCGGCTAACAGCCAGCACCTCGATTCACTGGCACGGGATTCTGCTGCCGGCGAACATGGACGGCGTGCCGGGCCTGAGTTTTCACGGCATCGAACCGGGTGGCGTGTACGTCTATCAATTCATGGTGCGGCAGAACGGCACCTACTGGTATCACAGCCATTCCGGGTTGCAGGAACAGGCCGGCGTCTACGGCCCGCTGGTGATCGACGCCAAGGAACCGGAGCCGTTCCAGTACGACCGCGAGTTCGTGGTGATGCTCAGCGACTGGAGCGACGAAGACCCGACCAGCCTGATCAAGACCCTGAAAAAACAGTCCGACTACTACAACTTCGACAAACGCACCGTCGGCGATTTCATCAACGATGTCAGCGAGAAAGGCTGGGGCGCCACCGTGGCCGATCGCAAGATGTGGGCAGAAATGAACATGAATCCCACCGACATTGCCGACGTCAGTGGCGCCACCTACACCTTCCTGATGAACGGCCACGCGCCCGATTCGAACTGGACCGGCCTGTTCCGCCCCGGGGAAAAACTGCGCCTGCGCCTGATCAATGGCTCGGCGATGACCTACTTCGATGTGCGTATTCCGGGGTTGAAAATGACCGTAGTTGCGGCGGATGGCTTGCACGTCAAACCGGTCAGCGTCGATGAACTGCGCATCGCCGTGGCCGAGACTTACGACGTCATCGTCGAGCCGGATGCCGAGGCGTACACCCTGTTTGCCCAGGCCATGGATCGAACCGGTTATGCCCGTGGCACCCTCGCCCCTCGCGCCGGGTTATCTGCGCCCGTACCGGGTCTGGACCCGCGCCCACTGGTGACCATGGACGATATGGGCATGGGCGGCATGGATCACGGTTCGATGGACATGAGCGCCATGGATCACTCGACGATGGGCCCGATGCAATCCCATCCCGACAGCGAAAAAGACAATCCTCTGGTGGACATGCAAGCCATGACCACCGCGCCAAAACTCGACGATCCAGGCCTCGGTCTGCGCAACAACGGCCGTCGCGTGCTCACCTACGCCGACCTGCGCAGCACCTTCGAAGACCCGGATGGCCGCGATCCGAGCCGCACGGTCGAACTGCACCTGACCGGCCATATGGAAAAATTCGCCTGGTCGTTCAACGGCATCAAGTTCTCCGACGCCGAACCTTTGCGCCTGAAGTACGGCGAGCGCATCCGCCTGGTGCTGGTCAACGACACGATGATGACCCACCCCATTCATCTGCACGGCATGTGGAGCGATCTGGAAGACGAAAACGGCGATTTCCAGGTGCGCAAACACACCATCGACATGCCGCCCGGCACGCGCCGCAGTTATCGCGTGACCGCCGACGCACTCGGTCGCTGGGCCTATCACTGCCATCTCCTGTACCACATGGAAACGGGCATGTTCCGCGAAGTGCGGGTGGAAGAATGAAGGGGCCGTTGATGACTCGACTCGCCGCGTTTTCCTTGCTGCTGGTCGGCAGTTCGGCGATGGCCGCCGGCGACATGCCGGGCATGGATCACAGCCAGATGTCCGACATGGATCATTCCGCGATGCAAAGCATGGACGACGGCATGATGCAGCCCGCCGCCCCGACGGAAAGCCGCACGCCGATCCCGCCACTGACCGATGCCGACCGCGCCGCCGTGTTCACCAGCCCCGGCGGCCATCAGGTCGACAGCGCGATCAACGGCTACTTCCTTGCCGACAAACTCGAATGGCAGGACGCCGATGACGGCAGCGCCTTGGCCTGGGATCTGTCCGGCTGGATCGGTGGCGACATCAATCGTCTGTGGCTGCGCTCCGAAGGTGAACGCAGCAACGGCAAGACAGAAGACGCCGAGCTACAGGCGCTGTGGGGCCATGCGATATCGCCGTGGTGGGACGTGGTCAGCGGCGTGCGTCAGGACTTCAAACCCGGCGCACCACAGACCTGGGCCGCGTTCGGCCTGCAGGGCATGGCGCTGTACAACTTCAAAGCCGAGGCCACTGCGTTCATCGGCGAAGGCGGCCAGAGCGCGCTGCGGTTCGAAGGTGACTACGACATCCTGCTGACCAATCGCCTGATCCTGCAGCCCACCGCTGAACTCAACGTCTACGGCAAAGACGATGCGCAACGGGGTATCGGTTCCGGGCTTTCCAACAGCGAAGTCGGCTTGCGCTTGCGCTATGAAATCCGCCGCGAATTTGCGCCGTACATCGGCGTGACGTGGAACCGCACCTACGGCAACACCGCCGATTACGCCCGCGACGAAGGCGAGGATCGCAGCGAAGCGAGGCTCGTGCTTGGCGTGCGGATGTGGTTCTGAATTCCCTTAGAGAACAACAAAGAGGTCTTGCATGCGCAGCGGGATGACACCCGGGAAAGCCTTTCACTACACTGGGCCACCCTTCCTTCTCGGAAACCCGATCTCAATGACAATTCTAAAAAGCACAATGATCTTCTGCGGTGCACTCACATTGGCCACCGCCGTTCAGGCCCAGGAACCCCCTTCGCACCTCGACAGCATCCAGCAACAAGGCCAGTTGCGCGTCTGCACCACGGGCGACTACAAGCCCTACACCTTCAAACGCACCGACGGCGACTTCGAAGGCATCGACATCGCCATGGCCCGCTCGCTGGCCGACAGCCTTGGCGTCAAAGTCGAATGGGTGCAAACCACCTGGAAAACCCTGATGCCGGACATGCAGGCCGGCAAGTGCGACATCGGCATGGGCGGCATTTCGGTGACGCTGGAGCGGCAGAAAAAAGCCTACTTCAGCAACACCCTCGACACCGACGGCAAGATCCCGCTGGTGCGCTGCGCCGATGTCAGCAAGTACCAGACGGTCGAACAGATCAACCAGCCCGACGTGCGCCTGGTCGAACCCGCCGGCGGCACCAATGAAGCCTTCGTTCACGCCTTCCTGCCCAAGGCGCAACTGGCCCTGCACGACAACGTGACGATCTTCCAGCAACTGCTCGACAATAAAGCCGACGTGATGATCACCGACGCCTCGGAAGCGCTGTATCAGCAGAAACTCAAACCGGGCTTGTGTGCGGTGAATCCGCATCAGTACATGCAGTACGGCGAGAAGGCTTACCTGCTGCCGCGCGATGACATCAGCTGGAAACTGTACGTCGATCAGTGGCTGCACTTGAGCAAAGTCACCGGCAGATATCAGCAAACCCTCAGCGAGTGGATTGCCGTCCCTGCCGCGCAGTAATCCTCAATCGTCATGCAACATCCCGGAGCTGTACTGATTGAGACTGCTGCCGATACTGTTGCCACCAAACTTCAACGTATTGGCGTTGTGCCCCTCCGGCGACTGACAGTCGCTGGAGAAACAACTGGTCGTGGTCAGGCCACCCGCGCCGGAACACGCACTCAACACCGATACTGCAGCAGCAATCAACAGCACTTTGACGACATTCAGGCGCATGGCACGATTCCCCTCGGGATGAACAGCGACGATCTTGTCTCAGCAGACTAGGCCTGCTTCGCACGCGGCAAGATGAAACTTTGCTGATCGACAGCAGCGGTTCAGCATCGCCCGCCCGTTCAATCCTTTCCCGGTTTAGGGATTGCAATCCGGCTACCGGTCTTGACCTCGCGCAACGCCAGGCTGGACTGAATGGAGGCAATCCCCACCTGACGCCTGAGCACCTGCTCGATGAAGTCGCTGTAGCTATCAAGATCCTCCGCCAACACCTGCAACACATAATCGGCATCGCCGGTGATCTTGTGACAGGCCACCACCTGCGGCAATTGCGCAATCACCGCCTCGAAAGCGTCCGGGGCATGGTCCGCATGGGTGGAAAAACGAATGTGCACGAACGCCATGATATCCAGCCCGAGCATTCGCCGATCAAGGTTGGCCTGATAGCCCTTGATGACCCCAGCCTCCTCCATGCGCTTGCGCCGTCGCCAGCACGGCGTAAGGCTCAGCGACAGTCGCTCGCTGAGTTCAGCATTGGAAATACTGGCGTCTTCCTGCAACAACTCAAGAATCGCCAGGTCGGTTTCGTCGAGGCTGATGCGTTTGGATATTTTTTTCTGCATGACGCCATTCCTGAGTAAAAACGCCCGATTAATCCACCAAACCACGAACACAAAGCAAAGAAAGCGCAGCCCAGCCGGAACAGAATATTTGCACTGGCTAACAATAACGGATGCGCAGAATGTTTACAGTTTTCAGTGATTCCCACCGTTTGCACCACGGCACCGAATTGAAAGACGGCGTGCTCAAACCGTCGTTCGAACAACCGAGTCGGGCCGACACCGTGCACAACCGCGTCAAACAGGTCGGCCTCGGGCAGATCGTCGAACCGCGTGCGTTTGACCGCTCGTGCTACGTCAACGCGCACAGCGAGCGTTACGTCAGTTTTCTCGAAAGCGCCTGGGGCGAATGGTGCGCCACCGGTCGCACTCACGACGCCTTGCCACTGGTCTGGCCGGTGCGCGATCTGGCCAACGAGGACGTACCAACGTCCATCGACGGCAAGCTCGGCTTCTATGCCATGGATGCCGGCTCACCGATCACCGCGACGACTTGGCAAGCGGTGAAAACCAGCGCCGATATCGCCCTCACTGGCCTGGCATTGATCGACGAAGGCCACGACAGTGCCTTCGCCCTGTGCCGTCCGCCCGGCCATCACGCCGCGCGCGAATACATGGGTGGTTATTGCTACCTCAACAACGCCGCGATTGCTGCGCAACAAGCCATCACCCAAGGCGCCAAACGTGTCGCGGTGCTGGACGTCGACTTTCATCACGGCAACGGCACGCAGAACATCTTTTACCAGCGCAGCGACGTCATGTTCGTCTCGTTGCACGGCGAACCGGCGGTGTCCTATCCGTACTTCTCGGGCTACAGCCACGAAGTCGGCGCGGGTGTCGGCGAGGGTTACAACCTCAACTATCCCCTGCCGAAAAACACCACATGGGAGAGCTATCGCAACGCCCTGCTCCACGCCTGCAAAAAGCTCCAGCAGTTCGCGCCTGAAGTGCTGGTGATTTCCCTCGGTGTCGACACGTTCAAGGACGACCCCATCAGCCACTTCCTGCTGGAAAGCGATGACTTCATTGGCATCGGCGAACTGATCGCCAGCGTGGGCTGCCCGACCCTGTTCGTGATGGAGGGCGGCTACATGGTCGATGAAATCGGCATCAATGCCGTCAACGTGCTGCACGGTTTCGAGAGCAAACGCAGCTGAGCCAGCCCTCGCTCTACAACCTTTCAATGACTGGATCGGAGAACAAGAACATGACGCTTTTTATTGATGTCGATAATGCTGCACGCCTGTTCACCCAAGTCGGTATCCGCCGCGCCATCCGCGAAATGGCCGGCTACATCGAAGCGGACTACGCACGCTGGGCGCAGTTTGATAAATCGCCGCGCACGGCCAATCACTCGGCGGACGGCGTGATCGAGTTGATGCCCACCGACGACGGCCAGCAGTACTCATTCAAATACGTCAACGGCCACCCGAACAACGGCCAGCAGAACTTGCTGACGGTCATGGCCTTCGGGCTTCTGGCGGATGTGCAGAGTGGCTATCCGACCCTGCTCAGCGAACTGACCCTGACCACCGCCGTGCGCACGGCGGCCACCTCCGCGCTGGTGGCGAAATCGCTGGCTCGTCCGGATTCGATCTCGATGGCCCTCATTGGCAACGGTGCGCAAAGTGAATTCCAGGCGCTGGCCTTTCATGAAATGTTGGGCATCAACGAAATCCGCATCTTCGATATCGATCGCGAAGCGTCCCTCAAACTGAAGCACAACCTCGCCGCGTTCCCGGACATCGACGTGATTCTGGCCAGCTCGGTGAAGGACGCGGTCAAGGGTGCGGAAATCGTCACCACGGTCACCGCCGACAAAGCCTACGCAACCATTCTGACGCCCGAGATGATCGAGCCCGGCATGCACATCAACGCGGTCGGCGGTGACTGCCCGGGTAAAACCGAACTGCACGCCGACATCCTGCGCAACGCCCGGGTCATCGTCGAGTTCGAGCCGCAAACGCGCATTGAAGGCGACATTCAGCAACTGGCAGCCGACTCCCCGGTGATCGAGTTTTTCCGCATTGTGCAGGGCGAAGTCACCGGACGCGAAAACGATGCGCAGGTAACGGTCTTCGATTCGGTGGGTTTTGCCCTGGAAGACTTTTCCTCACTGCGCTACCTCAACGACCTCGCTCAGGCGCAACAAATCGGCCAGCGCATCCACCTGGTGCCGAGGCCGGCCAACATCAAAAACCTCTTCCAGCTGCTTGATACGCAACCGGCCAAAACCTCGCGTCTGCGCACCGTCAGTTGATCGCTAATCGCCGCCCCCCAGCCACAGGGGGCGATTCACCTTGTGATTAGCCGCTGCACCTCTAACAAGAACACTCGACACCTACTTTCTGCCAAAACTCAAAAACATAAAATCAAGAGGTTTTGCAATGAAATCGACCCCTTCCGGGCTGCCTGAACAGCCCGCGCTGCAGCGTACGCTCAGCAATCGTCACATCCAGTTAATGGCCATGGGCGGTGCCATCGGGACCGGCCTGTTCATGGGTTCCGGGAAGATCATCGCCCTCTCCGGGACGTCGATCATCCTCATCTACATGATCATCGGCCTGTTCGTGTTTTTCGTCATGCGCGCCATGGGCGAAATGCTCCTGTCCAACCTCAACTTCAAAACCTTCGCCGACTTCGCCGGTGCCTACCTCGGCCCGCGCGCGGCGTTCTTTCTCGGCTGGTCGTACTGGCTGAGCTGGAGCGTCGCGGTGATCGGCGACGCCGTCGTGGTCGGCGGCTTCTTCCAGTACTGGTTCCCCGACGTCCCGGCGTGGATACCCGCCGTCGGCATGCTGGCGACCCTGTTCGCACTCAACGTGCTGACCGTCAGGCTGTTCGGTGAAGTGGAATTCTGGTTCGCGATCATCAAAATCATTGCCGTCGTAACCCTGATCGGCGTCAGCACCGTGCTGATTGCCAGCTCGTTCGTCTCGCCCAGTGGCGTCACCGCGTCCCTGAGTCACCTGGTGGACAAACAGGCGGCGTTCCCCAACGGCTTGTTCGGCTTCTTCGCCGGATTTCAAATGGCGATCTTCTCCTTCGCCGGCACCGAGCTGATCGGCACCGCCGCCGCCGAAACCCGCTCGCCAGAGAAGACCCTGCCCAAAGCCATCAACTCGATTCCGCTGCGGATCATCCTGTTCTACGTGCTGGCACTGACCTGCATTATCGCCGTGACCTCGTGGCAGCAGGTCTCCCCGGTCAAGAGCCCGTTTGTCGAACTGTTCCTCGTCGCCGGGTTTCCCGCAGCGGCCGGTATCGTCAACTTCGTCGTCCTGACCTCCGCGGCATCGTCGGCCAACAGCGGCGTGTTCTCATCAAGCCGCATGCTGTTCGGACTGGCCAACCAGGACAACGCCCCCGGCATATTCCGCCGACTGTCGAGCAACAGCGTGCCGCTGCTGAGCCTGGCGTTCACCACGCTGTTGATGCTGGTCGGCGTACTGGTACTGTTCATCGTGCCGGAAGTCATGACCGCATTCACCATCGTCTCCACCGTGTCGGCGATTCTGGTGATCTTCACCTGGTCGACCATCCTCGCGTCTTACATCGCCTACCGGAAAAAACGCCCGGATTTGCATGCGAAGTCGGCTTACAAGATGCCCGGCGGCGTGCCGATGGCTTGGTTTTCGTTGGCGTTTTTGGGGTTTGTGCTGGGGTTGCTGGCGTTGCGGCCTGATACGCGGATTGCGCTGATGGTCATGCCGGGGTGGTTTGTCTGGTTGGCGATTGCTTACCAGTTGACGCGGTTGAGGAAGCCGAAATCTGCGGTTGAGTCGGCGAGTCAGTTTGGTTAGATCTGCGAGTGAAAGCCGTCACCTTAAAGTGACGGCTTTTGGTCTCACTGAAAGGCCGTGCCAATCCTCGATCGATCCTCTGAAAACCAGATTCCGGTGACTTTACCGGTAATGTCTTCGAGTGCGACCTGGCCCATAAAGCGGCTGTCGTTACTGACATCGCGGTTATCACCGAGCAGATAAACATGGTCCTTCTCGACCACCGTCGGCGGTGTTTGCAGATAACGAGGATCCTTCACGCGATCTGGCGGCGCAAAGAACAGCCCCATGTTCTCGCCGTTGCGAATGACCTTACCGTCAACAATCGACAAGGTATCGCCACCCACTGCCGCCACACGTTTGACCGCCTCCGTGCCGTTGTAGCGATAAGTCACAATGTCGCCCACCTGCGGCGCGTCGATGCGCATTTTGGTGACGATATAGTCACCGATCGAAAGGGTCGGAACCATGGAGCCAGAGGGGATGAAGTAAGTCTTGAACCCCAGCGTCGGGCCTCGCAATGGCCCCAAAAGCACCAGCGTGAGAATGACCAGCGCCACCACGTAAAGCACATGGAAACGGGTACTTGGACTCGACACCGGACGGTCGTTTTTGCGCACCGACATCGCTGCTGCCGTGGCCGAACCGAGTTTCACCAGAACGATAAAGGTAGCGAAGACATACAGGCCCACTGGCGTGGCAGGCACCCCGCAAACACCGAGTAAAATCACCCCCAGATAAAGCAAAGCGGCAACACGCACCGCCCACTTCACCTGACCGGCGTACACCAGACCCCAGCCGGCGACCAGGCACGACATCACAAATGCTTGCAGCGGCAACTTCGGCTTATCAGGAGCAGACATAAATTCTCTTCACGTAAATAGCTAACAATCAAGCGCCCGGCCTATTCAGCCAACAGGGCGCTACGGACAATGCAGAGGGGGTTATTTAGCGGAAAAATAACCGGTCGTGCGCAATTGCAGGCTGTACACCCAGATACCAAACACCAGTGCATATTCTTTGAACATCGGCAGAGTCAGCAGATGCACAACCGAACCGCTGTTCATCTGCGACAGAGAAAAGGCAATTCCCAGGATCAACGCCAGAACAAAGCACAGCGAGCTGATCTTCTTTCTCGCCAGCAACAGCAAGCCGCCGACAAACATCAACAACGCCACCACGCAGACGTTCAACAACATCAGGAACGAAATATCCCCTTCCCGCGCTTGTTGAATCCCGTCATGAGCCACCCACAGGCCGGCCTGAATCAACACGACAAAGCAATAAAAAACGGCCATGAAGACAACGGCGGGACGCGTGTTGTACCAAGCTTGGGACGATGTAGCTTCCATGGTGCGGCGACTCCTGAGTAAAGGCGCGGAATGCTACTAAATGGCCATCACCGTGTCCATTTACTCGCCCTCCTCCCGGCTGTATTGCTCAGCGCCAACAGCCCCTCCGTGGCAACGGCTGAGCCGCTCGCCACAGAGGGAATTGATTTACGCCTTCACCTCCACGTTATCCAACGCCTGATTCACCGCCAACTCGCCCAACATCACCACCTGCGCAATGCCCAGCGCGGTTTTGCGGTGCGAGGGGTCAAGTGCTGCGGCGAAGTTGTTGAGCATTTCCGAGGCGGAACTCAGCGTTTCGCTAGCATTGGCCAATAGGGATTCCGAGTCGTACTTTGGGTTGGCGAGATACATGCGCTCGGGTTCGTTGACGCTGGCCATGATGTGGCCGGCGGGAAGGAGGTAGTGATCGAGCGCGCGCTCGGCGGCTTCGTGGAGTTTTTTGGGGTTGAGGGAATCGTAGGGGGATGCGGGGTCGGTTTCTGGTGGGTTGGGCGTTACTTTGAACATAGATGGAACCTCTAGCGCGATTACTAAAAGAAGCCATCACCCACGCTACCAAACGATGGGTGGCGGCCATACGCGGGTTGGTAGACCGGTCGCACTAGAACCCGGCGCCCACGAATGGGCCCCACGCATGACCACCATGAAATCCGAGTCCTGAGGAAGCGACTGAAATTGGTGATGCAATGCATCTAGACACGAAGCGGGCTACCAAACCCGATCACTGGTTTTCAGTGATGTGGGGACGATAGAACCTGCGGGCTAGACGCACAAGCCGGGGGATTCTGTCTTAGGTGTAGGGGGAGGCGCAAGGTGGTGTAGGCTTAGGACTACGGCAACAAGCTTCATTTAAACATATGTGTTTTTTCTGTTTGGAAAGACTCTAAGAGCACGCTGATCGATTCAAATACGGAGAGCCCCTCGCTCCTTAATTAAAGCGCTGTCCATAGCTCCGATGATGGATTGGGCGTAGCCCCTCATTTGCCCCCCGGGCCACCCTGGCTCATCACTCGAAACCACAATGGTTTGTAGCAATTTCTAATTGCATGCATCAATTACCGCGCACAAAGCGCGCTACCGGTACTAAGCTCTTTCTTTTTCGAAAGGAGTCGATGCTATGGCAGACGAATATTCGTTATCGGATGTGCTGGAGAGGATGTACCAGAGTCAGCTCGGTCTGGAAGCAGCCTTGATGGAGCACACGCTTCATGCTGAACAGCAAGGTTTGGCCGAGGCGACAACGTTCGGGGGCCTTGTGGGCGATTGGAGAGAATGCTGGGCATATCAAGCAAGGACTTGCCAGACTTAAGGGAAAGAGCGAGGGCTAGCTTGAAGTTTTCTGCGCCAGATCCGGATTATCCAGCACCTGATAGTGTCAATTCGCTTTCGGTCATAAGTAGAATATTCCTCTAGGTCGTGGCCGTAGGGTTATTGCCTGTCATAGCAAGGCTAAACTTATGAACGCTCCCTATTTTACGACGGCCATCTTGATACTAGAATAAAATTTCATCCACCAAATGGAATCTTTACCGCACCTTATGGCGCGGACTTTTAGCCCATACTCAAAGGACTTCGCATGAGAATTGAAGAAGAATACAAAAAAACAGGCTACTTCTGGTTGCCGGGACAGGAAGAAAAAAAGATCCCTGGAGTGCTTTCAATTGATGACGGTGGGAAAATTGAATTGGAAGTCGTCGGAAACTTCAGTGAGAGCATTGCATCGGCAAATGACAATGATGATATAAGTCGAATAATTGGTTTTGTCGAAAAAGACGGAATACTAACGCTCGACGACTGTTTTTACACTATAAGAAACGGCCTATTTGGGGGCATATCCAAATCAAAAGTTCGGGCGAACAGGGCTTTCATCGGAGCTGCGTGGAATAAAGAAGAAACCGTAACATTTAACAGCCTCTCATTTTCCGTCGATTGTTTAGATGAGTGGGTTGGCATCAGTGGTATTCACGTAGCTAATGACTGGGATAATGACACCGCAACAATTAGCTACAATCCGCCTGAAAAAATAAGCTTCTCTCTCGATAATGGGATGAAGCTTGAAATCTGTTTCGCATATACACTCCCTGGCTTTCCAAATATTACAGAAGCCAAAATCACACAGCGAGCGTATTTAAGACTTACCTCAGTAGAACTGCGCGAACTTAATGAATTTACAGCAATCGCGTTCAAAATAACAAACTTAATGTGCTTTGCAATGGATGAAGTTGTCTCATTAAAAAGCATGTCGGCAACATCCTCACAAATTCAGCGTACCGTGCAGGAAAAACAGCACCCCATCCCAATTTCAATATATTACCAAAGCATCCCATTCCATGAAAAAAAACCAAAGAAAACCTGGCATGAGATGCTTTTTAATTTTGGCTCCATCAAAACTAATGCCCAGCAAGTAGTCAACAACTGGCTAAATGCTTATGATTATCTATATCCCGCACTGAACTTATATTTCTCTACAAAAACTGGGGCTCAAAAGTATCTGGAGGGTAAATTTCTAGCACTAGCGCAGGGCTTGGAAACTTATCATAGGAGAACAAGCAACGAAACGCTCATGGAACTAGCGCTTTTTGACTCCTTGGTCGAGGAAATTATAACAGGATGTCCTGAAAATCATGCTGAATGGTTGCGTGGTAGGCTGACGCACGGAAATGAAATCAATCTTTCCAAGAGATTAAAAAGAATCACTGATCCGTTCAAAAAACACCTAGGTACTAGCGCTGAAAGGTCCAAGATGTTAAGAAAAATAGTAGACACCAGAAATTACTTGACACACTACAGTGAAGAACTTAAAGACAACTCCGCTAAAGGACGAGACCTTTGGGTACTTTGTCAAAAAATGGAAGTTATATTCAGCTTACACTTTCTAAAAGTCATCGGATTTACTGCAGAAAAAATAGATGTCGTCGTCGAAAATTGCTATCCGCTTAAACAGAAGCTGGATGCAATCTGACAACCTACTTTAAGTTATTACTCGGGCATTAGTCGCCTATACTATGTCCTTTAAAGATCCAGTGCATTTCCTCAATGCACCGGATAGGGATTCGAACCCGTTCCGGCTCATCCATAGGCCGCCTAAGGTCAGCAAATAGTGGGTGCGCAACATTTAGCTGCGGTGCTGAACGGCCTATAGCGGCCCTGAATCTGCCCTAAATTTTCCCTAACTAGCTAGTGAGCTACCGCCGAAAATCTCGTTACGCAGCGCTCACAAAATATCAGGCATCACCAATCCGAATTTCAACGGGCAATCGGGCAAATTCAAAATCACCAGACAAAACCCTCAAGCACCAGACGCCTGCCATGTTTGCTCGGAACTGCACAGCTATAGAATAGGTGAGATTGGCAACGAGCCTCTCCGTTCCCTTCGTCACATTCAGCGGTAGCCGGAAGACTTCATACCCATTCGGATCGTCTACGACGATATAAAAGGTAAGTTGCAAAGCCAATGGCATATAGCCCAGAGAAAAGATTACCGCGGTCGGCCAGCAGACGTCAGCAGGAAGTGCAGGATACTTCCAGAACTCTCCAGCGCCACCCAGAACGTTAAGCAGCGTGTTCGTAGGATGTATTACCTCCGCTATTACAATTGCGCAAACATTCAATCCTGACTCAATGTCCGTTGAGTTGGCCTCCCGAACTGTTGGAGGAAGCGCAAATCCTGGCAACCCTCTTTTTCCACCCTTAGCTATGATTGACCTAACTGTTTTTCCATCGGGCGTTATGAAATGTATCTCTGAGTCTTCTCCATTCTCAGCATGTTCGCCAGGATAACGTTGAGAAGCCCCCCCTCTTCCAACGACTAGCTTGACGGACAATGGCCCGTCAACAGATTCAAGCTCGCTCATGGAGAACTTCGCAACGAACCTATCCCCTCCACCCCCACCTTCGCCCCCCACCGCATTTTCATTTTCCGAACCGGCTCCCCCTCCGCCTGCACCAGGGTGATCGGCAAAGGGTAATTTGTAATCGAAAAGGCTAAGGTTAATCGGATCACCATAAAAATGCGTATCTCCTCCTTTTCCTCCGCCCCCTCCTCGAGCGTTCGTACCGATAGCTCCTCCACCGCCTCCCCCTGCACCCCGCGAATTTCCGCCTGCGCCTCCAAGCCCCAATACTGAGTCAGCTATCGTGATGATGTGCTCGGATGCAATCAATGCTTCGTTTGCCATCTCAGAGTTTAGTATCCAACCTTGACCGCCTATCGCATCGAACTCGTTGAGTTGTTCCTGCTTCCAAGTTTTGAGTAACTCAGGTGGAAACGCGGCCGCTCTATTTGGTTGATCGACCTCCCATGCGTGCTCCAGACAGAGTATTAAAAGGTTGCTTGAAGACCGATTTTCTTGCTCGGTCATGTTCTCATCCCATCGCTCACCACCCTCGCTACGAGCACAGATATGGGCAACATTGGAATTCAAAGATCGCTCACCTGTTTCAGGATCAACTTTATAAAGCGGTCGCCGGCAAGATGGGTAGGCGCACCTAAATGCGTTTGCATACAGTGCTTTCACTGTCGCTGGAGATGGTGGGCGATGCTCTTTCGGCATTGCGAGCTTCCTTCAAGGTGTTGTCTGATCTTAGGCCAACTTTTCACCAGGCAAATAGGGACAAGACCACAATCTTCAGTCGATCCGTCTCGCCTCATCAGTGAGCAAGAGCACGTAGTAACGACGCGTAAGCCTCCGTCCTATCCCAATCCTGATAAACTCCCACTCCTTCACCCCTCTGATCCAGATTCCCCCAATGTCTCTACAACCCGCCCCACTCTCCCGCCGCTTCTCCGTCGCCCCGATGATGGATTGGACTGACCGCCATTGCCGTTTCTTCCTACGCCTCCTGTCGAAGAACGCCCTGCTCTACACCGAAATGGTTACCACCGGCGCGCTCCTAAACGGCGATCACGAACGCTTCCTCCGTCACAACGAAGCCGAGCACCCTCTCGCGCTGCAGTTAGGCGGTAGCGTTCCGCTGGATCTGGCCGCCTGCGCCCGCATGGCTCAGGAACACGGTTACGACGAGGTCAACCTGAACGTCGGCTGCCCAAGCGATCGTGTGCAAAACAACATGATTGGCGCCTGCCTGATGGGGCACCCGCAGTTAGTGGCGGATTGTGTGAAGGCGATGCAAGACGCTGTGTCGATTCCAGTAACGGTAAAACACCGCATCGGCATCAACGGTCGGGACAGTTACGCGGAGCTGTGTGATTTCGTCGGCACCGTCCGTGATGCCGGGTGTACCAGTTTTACCGTGCATGCGCGGATTGCGATTCTGGAGGGGTTGTCGCCGAAGGAGAATCGTGACATTCCGCCGTTGCGCTATGACGTGGCGGCGCAGCTAAAGGCGGATTTTCCGGCGTTGGAGATTGTGCTGAATGGCGGGATCAAGACGATGGAGGCTTGCCATGAGCATTTGCAGACGTTCGACGGTGTGATGTTGGGGCGTGAGGCGTATCACAATCCGTATTTGCTGGCGGAGGTGGATCAGCAGTTGTTCGGCAGTTCGGCGCCGGTGATCAGCCGGGCTGAGGCGTTGGCGCAGTTGCGTCCTTATATAGCTGAGCATTTGCTGGCCGGTGGGGCGATGCATCACATCACGCGCCATGTGCTGGGCCTGGGCACGGGGTTCCCGGGGGCGCGGAAATTCCGTCAGTTGTTGTCGGTGGATATTCACAAGGCCAAGGATCCGCTGGCGTTGCTGGATCAGGCGGCCGAGTTGCTTGAAGGTCGTTGATTGATGGTTTGAATGTGCGGGTGACGCATGAGCGTTGCCCGGTGTTTTGTTGTACTGACAGGATGTCTTTCGTTTATGCCCGCGTTTAGTTTTTCTGCTTTCAAGCGTTTCACCCTCCTCGCCTTGTTCAGCTTCACTTCCGACGGTTATGCGCACTGCGATGGCTTTTGCATGGGCCGCACTGATACGCCGTGGGAGGTGACGCAGTTTTCCGGCTTCACTTTGGTGTCTTTAATCCTTGCACCTATTTCGTCTAGCCAGGAAACGACCGACAGTCACAAGCGTGTTTACTCTGCTGAAGAACAGGAAGATGCGCGACTCTATCTGGCCAGCGACGGCATGCTGCAGGCCGCGTATTTCACCTCGGCCTTGCAGCGCTACCGCCAGGAGTCGGCGGATTCGGCGTTAAACGATCTCGCCGTTGCCGCGTTGATCAGCAGCCAGTGATCAGGCTGCCGCTACTGCGGTCCAGTTGACCCAGCCAAACAGCCACGTTGCCAGAATCAACAAACCAAACGCGATCCGATACCAGGCGAACGCGGCGTAGCTGTGGTTGGCAATAAACTTCAGCAAGCCGCGCACGGCGATCATCGCGAAGATGAACGCGGTGACGAAGCCGAGGGCGAAGACTGGCAGGTCGTTGGGCTGGAACAGGTCGCGGTATTTGTAGCCGGAGTACACGGCGGCGCCGACCATGGTCGGCATGGCGAGGAAGAACGAGAACTCGGTGGCGGCTTTGCGCGACAGGCCGAAAAGCAGACCGCCGATGATGGTCGAACCGGAGCGCGAGGTGCCGGGAATCATCGCCAAGCACTGTACGAAACCGACCTTCAGTGCGTGAGACCAGCGCATATCGTCGACGTGTTCGACGCTGATCACATGGCTGCGCTGTTCGGCCCACAACATGATGATGCCGCCGACGACCAGTGCCACGGCGACGGTGATCGGGTTAAACAGGTATTCGTGGATCGCATCGGCGAACAACACGCCCAAGACCACGGCGGGCAGAAAGGCGATCAGCAAGTTGACGGTGAAGCGTTGTGCATTACGTTCGGTGGGCAGGCCTTTGACGATTTCAAAGATCTTCGGTCGAAACTCCCAGACAACGGCAAGAATGGCACCCAGTTGAATAATGATGTTGAACGCCATGGCGCGTTCGCCGCCGAATTCCAGCAGGTCGGCGACGATGATCTGGTGGCCGGTACTCGAGATCGGCAAGAACTCGGTCAGGCCTTCTACTGCACCTAATATCAACACCTGGAAAAGGGTCCAGAAATCCATTAATCCTCCGTCAGAGCGCTTTTGATGAGCGACCGGGTAATAACACTCAGGGGTTGAGTATCTGCAGTGAGACCATTGACATACATAAACGCAAAAGTTCATCAGCCATAAAGATTACGTCTTATTAAAAGACACACTCAAGCCATGTTAGTAATCGTCGGCTGACGAACTACGCAGAAAATATTTAGGCCTTTCTGCAGAAAAAAGTTGCTCGAACAATAAAGTGTGATCAATATCACATTATGCAGAGATGGCCAGACAGTGGCAGATGGACATAGACAAAGCCATCGCAATAAGCTCAAAATAGTGGCACCATTGCATATCGCCACCATCTAAGCAGTAGTTCACCCCTCCGAGAAAATCAACTAAAAGCTTGAAAAGCTTAATTATTGTTAGAAAACTCGCGAGACACGTCTAAAATCCGCGCAAATGTTACCAATTGTCAGTCACAGATGAGAACCGGTGCTTTAACATCCCGATGTCAGCACTTAATTCGAGTCAATGCATGATGCTCTCAGGGAACTTAGCGACTAGAAGTCCGCGCCCGACAAACGACGAACCTGGTGTTCTTACTCTGGGTCGTACCCGTGGCGTGGCTGAACATTTCAAAGCGCTAGTCGCCCAGCATTTACGCACTGATGTGGCGCTCGAAGCCGATGCGTACACTAGTTCATATCAGTTGAATGAACAGTCTGGTTCGTATCGAGCGATCTTCCTGGTTATCGACAGCCCACAGGCCCTCGAAGACAATCTTGCGCTGGTCGAGAACCTGCGCAGCGACAACTTGAAGCCGATCATTTGCGCGGTCATCACCGGTCGCGGCGCCTTCAACAAGATCAAATATTATCTGGCTGGCGCGGATGTTTGTATCAAGCTCAATACCCTTTCCGACGATAGCGCAGAGTTGCTGAGCGAGTTCTTCAACAGTGAAGAATGGCAACGCGATATCGATCTGACGCTTGATCCGACCCGTATCTGCCTGATGGGCACCAGCAAGAAACTCGATATCTCGTTTGCCGAAATGAAAATCCTCGAAGCGTTCGCGCAAACCAGTAATCACATTCTGAGCCATGATGAAATTGCCAGCATCATGGGCCTCAATACCAATTTCTACGACCCTCGCGCACTGGAGAAATCAATCAGTCGCTTGCGTGGAAAAATCAAGGACATGTATGGTACAAACGCGATTCAGAGCATTCGCGGCTATGGCTATCGCCTGCTGCGGGGTCTGATATCGACTGCCTGACTCTCGGGCAGCCTTCCCTTTTGCATACGTACGAAGGATCGTCTGATGCAACCATATAGCTCCCGTTCTGCTTCACGCCTGTTTGAAATCAAGCAATTGAATGAGCGCGACAACACGACCCATAACAATAAAACTCCATAACATAGCAGCAGATCGAGTGGAATTTATCGAGGGCCAATCTTGGGCCCAGACCCTGCCTATCGATTACTTCCGAGGAAGTCATTGCTCGCCTGCCGATTTTTCTTTTAGCCAATTTTGGTGTGTATTTAGGAGAGAGACATGGAAACTAGTACAACCCTCCCAAGGAAATATTTTGTTGTCGTGACTCACAGTACAACGTCGCAACGTGAACTGGAGAGCATGCTGTCCAGTGAACGTTTCAATTCGTTTGAAGGGGTGGATTCGCCCTCTTCCGCTCCAATGGTGATGGAGTTCACATATCCAAACATCAGTCGAAAAAATATTGCGCGCAGTATTGAACACGATACTCAGCGAATATTGGCCACACTTGAGTCCGAATGGCGGGCAGCGCAATCGGCCAATCCCTTCCAGAATGTCCCGGCGATAAGCGCGGAAACCCGCAATATGCCGCCCGCCATTGAAGGTGATATGCCTGGCAATGAAACCTGGCATCTCAACCCTGATCAGGGTGCACTGGTCAAAGAAGGTGTTGAAATCAGCCTGACTGGCCTGGAAACAGCATTGGTCAGGAAAATGCTCAGCCATGAAGAGCGTGTTGTCAGTCGTGACGAGCTGATTCTCAGCATCGGTCGAGAACCGGAACAATATCGCGGCCTGGAAATGTGCCTGAGTCGTCTGCAAGACAAATTCAAAAGCGCCAGTAATGGTGAGCGACTGTTTCGTGCCGTCAGAAATCGCGGTTATTGCCTGATTCAGGAAGTCGTCGCGTAACCACGAAAATCTCCACGAACAGAACAAACAGAAAAAGTGCGATTACAAAAACAACAAGAGCACTCTGTTTGGCTAGATCCTCCTCCCTGAATTAAACATTCCCTGCCTCCACCCTCCAACAGTAACAAATACAACATACTTTATTCACCCCTCGCTCTACGACCTTTTCTAACACCCTTCTATTTAATTATTAAAAAGTTGGCACTGTGCCATCTTGTTAGAACTCGTCAGACACCATTCCAGCCAATAACTTAGTCTATTGACTGACGACAGTTCGGCATATCGATGTTGTTACCTCAGGACACTCGTTAGAACAAAAACAATAAGTCTGCATAACAGCTCGGATTTCAACTGTTGAAACCTGAATGGACGTCTTTTGGGGATACCGTATGGATCTTTCTCTAAGTATCAATCGAAGCACAGGCCTCAAGGGACTGACCTTTTGGGGCCAATGGGCGCTGGCACAAGGCTTTGTCGTGACGCTGTTGTTCATACTCGCTGAGCAGCACACCGGGACGGTCGCGTTCTACTACCGGATGTGTGCAACGCTGGCAGTACTGGCGTCGGTGCCGGCTTATACGTTTAGCGGTGTGTATCGCAAGCGTGACAATTACCTGACCGGTCTCGGTCGACTGTTCATGGGTTGGTCGATGACCATGGCGGCGCTGGCGTGCATCGCCTTTGTCTGCCAGGCCGATGAGCTGTTTTCGCGGCAGGTGATTCTGAGCTGGGCGGTGTATGGCTTCCTCGGTCAGGCGTTTCTCTACGCTCCGCTGCATGCGTTTTCCAAGTACTACCAACGCTCGCGTAAAAGCGAGCACAAGACGCTGATCGTCGGTACCGGCGAACTGGCGTTGGGTCTGGCAAAGAAGCTCAGCCAACTGGAAAATCTGCCGTTGGTAGGTTTGGTCAGCAATGGTGATGTGTCTGCGCTGGGTTCGGATGCTCCGCGTGTGGTCGGCGATCAGGAACAGTTGCTGGAGCTGATCGAAGCGCATGACATTCGTCGTTTGTACATCACCCTGCCGCTGTGTGAAGCAGCGAAAATCGAAGCGATTTATGGTGACTTGCTAGGGGCCAACGTTGATGTGGTGTGGGTGCCGGATCTGAACAGTCTGACCCTGCTGAATCACTCGGTGAAGGTTGTGGACGGCTTGCCGGCGATCTACCTCAACGAGAGCCCGCTGACCAGCCGCCCTACTGCTGCTTTGAGCAAGAGTCTGGTCGAGAAAACCGTGGCGTTTCTGGCGATCATCGCGCTGAGTCCGATCCTGCTGATCATTGCGTTGGCGGTGAAGATCAACTCGCCCGGCCCGGTGTTCTTCAAGCAGGATCGCCATGGCTGGAATGGCAAGGTGATCAAGGTCTGGAAGTTCCGCTCGATGCGTGTTCACGATGACCGTGATGTGAAGCAGGCCAGCCGCAATGACTCGCGCATTACTCCGGTCGGTCGCTTTATCCGCCGCACTTCGCTGGATGAATTGCCGCAACTGTTCAATGTGTTGCAGGGGCATATGGCTCTGGTCGGCCCACGCCCGCACGCCGTCGCGCACAACAACTACTACTCGGGGAAAATCCTCGCGTACATGGCGCGCCACCGGATTAAACCGGGGATCACCGGGCTGGCCCAGATCAGCGGCTGCCGCGGTGAGACTGACACCATCGACAAGATGCAGAAGCGTGTCGAGATTGACCTGCAGTACATCAACAGCTGGTCGTTGTGGCTGGATCTGAAGATCCTGGTGAAGACGCCGTTTACGTTGCTGTCGAAGGATATTTACTGAGGTTTGAAGCTGCATACCGCAAGGGGACGAAAGTCCCCTTTTTTTGTGCCTGGGATTTGGGAGTGACGCTGGGATAGCGGGTGAGTGCAAAAACTGTGGGAGTGAGCCTGCTCGCGAAAGCGGTGGGTCAGGCAACATTGATTTTGGATGTGCTGACGCCTTCGCGAGCAGGCTCACTCCTACAGGGATTCGGGGTTGGCTCGGGATTTGTGGTGTGACAAATAACCAATGTGGGAGTGAGCCTGCTCGCGAAAGCGGTGGGTCAGGCAACATTGATTTTGGATGTGCTGACGCCTTCGCGAGCAGGCTCGCTCCCACAGGGATTAGGGAATGGCTTGGGATTTGTGGTGTGACAAATAACCAATGTGGGAGCGAGCTTGCTCGCGAAAGCGGAGGGTCAGGCAATGATGATGCTTGCTGTGCCGACACCTTCGCGAGCAGGCTCGCTCCCACAGGTTTCCGGGTGTTCGTGAGATCTGCGCTTACTCCGTGATCTTCTCGAAATTACGATAAAACATATCCCCTTCCCGGCTATCGGTCATCGAGTGCAGTTGGTAGCTGCGGCTCAGTCGCGCGCCACCGTCACGGGTCAGCGGGGCCCAGACCAGGTTGGCGCGGCGCATGGTCGACATGCTCATCATTTCGTCGAACGGGATCGACAGGTAGATGCCTTTGTCGAAACTACCTTCGCCATACTCGGCACTGCCCGCCGTGGTGATCGTCGCCCACGCACCAAATCGCACACCATTGAAAAACTCGCGCGAGATGTCCAGCGTGCCGCCCCAGTCACCGGCCAGATAACGCCCGACGCTAACCGCCGCCAGCGTATCGAACGGCAGATCGGTATACGCCGTGACATGCCCGGTCACCACCGAATAATCACGCAGGGCAAAGCCTTGATCGAAATCGCGCTGACGCACCCAGTTCAGATCCGCGCCCACCGACCAGCGCTCACCGGTCGGGCGGAACAACACTTCGCCGCCGACACCGGCAAACATCGATTCCAGATAACCGCCATACACCATGCCATACCAGTCTTTATCCAGCTGCTCGGCATGGCTGACCTGGAACAACGGCATGGTCGTGTTAGACGTGGTCAGGTACTGACGCAAATCCGTGCGCACACGCGGCAAACCGCTCGGCGCGTCGTAGGTGAATTTATCGAAGTTGTTGGCCAGGTTGGCACTGAGCAAACCGCTCCACCAGGTGTTGCGATTGAAGCGGTATTCAGCGTCGGCATCAGCACTCAATTGATAGAGCAAGCCGTCCGGACCGCCGACGTTCTGCTTGAAGCCCAGCCCCACGCCATAGCTGAAATGCTGCGGTGCTTCGGTGTAGAGGGTCTTCTCGTTATGCGGCATCGCCGGGTTGATCTCGGTGGTGCGGTGCAACGATTCAAGTGGCTCTTCGTTGTTGATCACCTCGCGGAAGGTCTGACGCGGCACACTGGTTTCTTCCAGCGGCAAGTCGTAGCGCTTGTTGACCACGGTGAACCAGTCGATGTCGTCGTTGACGCTGTTGTCGAGAATCCGGCTCGCCCGCCCGACAGCCTTGGACGAATGGAAGTAACGCTGCTGCTCGCCATAGACGATCAGTTCGGAATCACGCTGCGTGATGCGCTCGACTTTATAGCCGGCATTCTGCTGCAAACGCTGCGAGACGTTGGCCCAGTTGACCTGCTCCATCGCCGTGGTCGGCATCTTCGCCGGCAGCGGTTCCGGGGTCGGATCGTAAGTCTTCGCCGGTGCCTTGCGGCTGACGAAATTGGTGTGAAAGGTCACGCCGAACATCGCCGTATTACCGCGCTCCCACGCCGCGCTGACATCGACCGAATCGGTGACTTTGAACACCGCGCCAAGGTTGATCGGCGAGTCCTGTTTGATCTCGTTGTCCTTCGGCTCGTGCTTGTAGTCATTGCCTTCAAATTCGAGTTTCAGACTGAGGCGATCCCACGGCGTCTGGTAACTCACGCCACCGAAGAACGACGGCCGACCACGGAAGTACGAACCCGAGTTGACGTCACCGGTGCCTTCGAGGGCCGGCCGGGTATCGAAGCGATCGCTGACGTAGCCCAACGGGTTGTCGATATCGCCGCGATTACCGAGGTAACCCCAGGCAATCCCGGCACTGAAATCGAAGTTGTCGTAACGCTTGTTGGCGACGAAAAATTCACTGGAGAACAAACCGGTACCACCGATATCTCGGAAGCCCAGCGCCACGTCGGGCAGCCAGTGACTTTCCTGCCACAGCCGGACTTTGACGTCGACCGCCTTGTCCTTATAGCTTTGACTACCGCTGAGGGCCTCCGAGCCGTACGGCCGGTTGGTGATCGCGGTGTAGCGAAACGAGCCTTCGAGCCAGTCCAGCGGCTGCAACGAAACGCTGTAGCGACTGTACGGATCGGTGCGGTTGGCGTTGACGCTCAACTCGCCGGCCGGGGCCATGCGCGCGGTCGGCGTCTGCAACAGACCGGTGCCACCGAAGTCATTCTGGGTAATACGCGGCTCGGCATGGGCCAGACCGCAGGGCAATAACAACACAGCTGCAAAACGTAACTTCAACGAACCACCTCGGCCAGCTGCGTGGCAATGAATTCGGCCAACTGCTGATTCAGTTCAGGTAGAGGCGGATCAAGATCATCATTTTTCACCGGCACCAGAATCTTGCTGCCGGCCACCGGGAATTGCCCGGACTCACGATTCCAGTGGGCGATGCCGACACGCCGCGACACGCCGTTGGGCTGGATCAGCCACAGGTAATCGGCTTCGGCATCGGCAAGAATCGAGCAGCCTTGCAGATACTCACGGGCCTCCTGCAACGGCTGATACGGCAAGTGGCACGGCTCGGCGACGGCACCGAGCACTTGCACTTCATCGACGCGCTTCGGATAAACCAGACGATCGCCGTCATCGAGGCGAATGTTGCGCGCGAAGCCAACCTCCAACGCGACAGGATCGAGATCGGCGATCTGCCGCCCCGTCACCGGCATCTGCCGCACTTCTTCGGCAATGCGCTGCGCAAGCGCCGCACGACTCGGCAGATCGAACAGCATCGACATGCGTTGCAGCACATCCAGATCAAACAGCACGCCAACCTTGAGCCGCGTCTGCTGCTCAATCAGCGACTGCCGCAACAACCCGCCCGCCAGCCAATAGCCTTCGGCATTCGGCACGGCTTCGCTGATCACATCGAGCAAGCGTCCGCCCGGTGGCAACGCGACCGGCCCGGGATTGGCGACATCGCCCGACACGGTGACGGCCGCCTGACTCGCACTCGCAACCAGCATCAGGCTCGCCGCTAACATTTTCAGGCGCATCACGGCAGGTGCCTGCGATCAGGGGTCAGTTGCACAACCTTGACGCGCAACTGCGACGTCAGTTGCTGCTCGCTCTGCAAAATGAAACCGTCACGCGGGTCGACCCAGTAACGATTGGTCGCGCTCAGGCCGATGGCCGGGGCGTCAATGTGTTCATCGACACGCAGCACGGTGTATTCCTTGTCGAGAATCTTCAGGGTCTGTTCCGAGCGACGGGAGAAACGGCTGTTGACGATCACCCCGACTTCCTGACCCTTGTAGAGGTCGATCCAGCGCCGCGTGGTGAAACCGTCCGCGACGTGATGCAGGCCTTGCTTGAACGGCGCGTCATCGGCCAGCCGCGTGCCATCGAGATCGCCTTCCAGGCCCAGGCCAATGGTGCGCACGGCGAGGCCATTGCGCAGCAACAGAACCTGTTTGCCGGAAGCGACCCAGAACTGCAGGTCTTCGCGCTCGCGCACCAGCGCCAGCACCCCGGAGCCGGACGGCGTGGTCAGTTTCATTTGCGGATAGTTGACCCCGGCCACTTCGGCCGCCGACACGTCGACTTCATCCGGGCCGACGACTGCCGCTTTAAGGTTGTTCAACGAAGCGCTCATCAACGGGTTACAGCCGCACAGCAACGAGGCCGCCATCAGGCACAGGCCAACTTTCAAAATATTCAAAGTCGGCGACCTTATTTGCTGTTGTTACTGTATTCGCTCCAGTTCTTCGCAGCGGAAGCGCCAGTGCCGACAATCGATGCCGACGGCACCAATTGGCTGATCAGACGGTTCCAGCGAGTCACGTTGGCAGGCCCGACATACACCACGTCCTGCGGGCGGACTTCGAAGTGGGAAGCGAGCGCCATGGCGGTCGGCGATTCGGCTTCCAACTGGTAGATCTTGGCCGGTTCGACATCGAGGTTTTCCACGCCACGAATGACGTACACCGCGTTGCCATTGGAGGTGGTCTGGGCCAGGCCGCCGACCGAACCGAGCACGTCGGTGAGGTTCATCGTCGCGGTCTTGAAACTCAGCGCACGCGGTTGGTTGACCTCGCCCATCACGTAGATGCGCTTGTTGTCGTTGTACGGCAGATACAGCTGATCGCCGCCCTTGAGGTAAACGTTCTGCAACTCGGAATCCTGCTGATTGAGCGAGTCGAGATTGAGCGGATAAGTGCGGCCCTTGCGCGTCAGCAACAGCCCGGACAGATCGGCGTTGTTGGTATCGATGCCGGCCGAGCCAAGGGCTTCGACCACGCTCAGCGGATTGGTGGAAATCGCTTGCGGACCGGCCTTGGCCACAGCGCCGGTGACCACGACTTTCTGGCTGGCGAAACGCAACACCGCGACATCCACTTGCGGCTCGGCGATGAATGCCGACAGCCGCTGTTCGATGTCCGAGCGCAGTTGCTGGATGGTCCGGCCGGTGGCCTGGACTTCCTTGATGAACGGGTAATAGAGCGTGCCGTCGGAACGCACCAGTCGGCCGTTGGCATCGATCTGTTGTTGCGCGCCGGACGGGGCCGTCAGCTCAGGGTGATCCCACACGGTGATGTACAGAACATCGTTGTTGCCGATGCGGTATTCGGCCGGGGTCGCCAACAGCTCCGGCGGCAAAGATTCACGCTTTTGCGTGGCGCGGTTCATGGCAATCAGCTTGGGCGTGATCGGGATCAGCTCGACCCGGCTGCTTTCGCTGGCACCCTGGCGGGTGATGTCACTGGTGCTGAGGTATTGACCGGGGGAAAACATGCAACCTTGCAAAGCGAGACTTGCCAACATTAAAAGATAAACACTACGAGTCATAATGGCACTACGCTATTCAAGGGCGAATCCAAAAACAAAGTCACCCGACTTGCGTCGGGCGACCCTGTACTGCACTAACAGAACTTCCTGTTAGTTATGCGTGCCGGTTGTACCGGTGGTACCCGTCGTACCGGTGGTACCGCCGTTGGCACTGCCACCGCTGTTAGACGCCGCTACAGCACTGGCAACCATTGCAGTACTGGCAGCGGGCGCTTGAGAAGCCGCCACGTTGCCACCTACATTGGTTACCGCTGTCAGCGGTGCTTCAGCGGCGGCAGCCCAGTTGCTCAACATCGTCAACAGGGCAACTGCCATCACTTTTTTCATATCAACTCCTTTCTAACATTCGACCTGTTAAAAAACCGGCCTGAGTTAGCGGTGGTGAGTTCAAGTCCGCAAAAAGCGCGAACAAGATCCGTTGTTCTTTCACAGTCTTACCCAACTGATAAAAGTCGAACGGCAGGTTTATATCTACGGACTTGCAAAAGGCTTTGCCAGTGTAATTTCCCGACGTTATCTAACAAGCTGACTGAAAATAACATTGGACTAAATGGCCATCATTCCAAGTAGCCTTTGGGATGGTTCGATTGCCAGCGCCAAGTGTCGGTGACCATGTCCTGCAAGTTGCGCGTGGCTTTCCAGCCAAGTTCCTTCGCAGCTTTGGAGGCGTCGGCCCAACTCTCGGCGATATCCCCGGAACGGCGCGGCATCATCCGATACGGCACCGGTTGCCCGCAGGCCTGCTCGAACGCGTGGAGCACTTGCAACACGCTGTAGCCATCGCCGGTGCCGAGGTTCCAGGTATGAATACCGGTGCGTTCGGAAATGGACTGCAGCGCCTTCAAATGGCCGTCCGCCAGATCGACGACGTGGATGTAATCGCGCACGCCGGTGCCATCGACGGTTGGGTAATCGTTGCCGAAGATCGACAACTCCTGGAGGCTGCCGACCGCGACCTGGCTGATGTAAGGCACCAGATTATTCGGGATGCCGTTGGGGTCTTCGCCCATATGGCCGCTGTGGTGAGCGCCGATCGGGTTGAAGTAGCGCAGCAAGGCGATGCTCCAGCGCGGCTCGGCCTGGCTGAGGTCGCGCAGGACATTCTCGACGATGAGCTTGGATTGGCCGTAAGGATTGGTCGGATTGCCAGTGGGGAAATCCTCGCGGATCGGCATCTGCTCAGGCTCGCCATACACCGTGGCCGACGAACTGAACACCAAGCGGAACACCCCCGCCGCCGCCATTGCCTGGCACAGATTGATGCTGCCGCTGACGTTGGTCTCGTAGTACTCGAGCGGCTTGCGCACGCTCTCGCCGACCGCTTTCAGGCCGGCAAAATGCAGCACCGCTTCGATGTTGTGTTCGCGAAAAATCCGGTCGAGCAGTGCCCGATCACAGACATCGCCACGGATCATCCAGGCGCTCTTTCCGCAAATGCCTTCAACGGCGTGCAACGCGGCTTCACTGCTGTTGCAAAGATTATCCAGTACAACAACTTCATAACCTGCTTCAAGCAATGCAAGTGTGGTATGCGAGCCGATATAGCCGGCACCACCCGTTACCAGAATCTTCATAGTGCTATCCGTCTTTGGATGAGTGACAAGTAGCGTGTCAAGCCTGATTTATTGAAGATGTGTCACAATCCACACAAACAGGCGACAACAACCGAAAACAAAACTAGTTCAATGACTGGCAATAAATATTTTTGCAGGTCACACTGTATTGCTTGGTACTTATTAGCACTCCCTGTGCGCTCATCACTATCAACAGATACCGACTAAAAATAACTAACAACGCACTTACCGACATCTCATAACATTGTCGTGTTTTACCGTCACTCGCATTTGCCATTAATAACCTGACTCAGGTATTAAAGTAAGCCTTCAATCCAACATTGAACTTGCACGCCCTTTATTAGTGCGCGCATCCGTCGCCTGTGTTCCATGACTGTCCAGGATACTTTTATGATTCGTAAATGTTTGTTCCCCGCTGCCGGCTATGGCACGCGTTTCCTTCCGGCTACCAAAGCCATGCCGAAAGAGATGCTGCCGATCGTCAACAAGCCGTTGATCGAATACGCCGTTGAAGAAGCGCGGGACGCCGGTCTGCAACACATGGCCATCGTCACCGGTCGCGGCAAACGTGCGCTGGAAGACCATTTCGACATCAGCTACGAACTCGAACACCAGATCCGCGGCACCGAGAAAGAGAAGTTCCTCGCCGGCACCCGCGAGCTGATCGACACCTGCACCTTCTCCTACACCCGTCAGGTGGAAATGAAAGGTCTGGGCCACGCAATTCTCAGCGGTCGCCCGTTGATCGGCGACGAGCCGTTTGCCGTGGTGCTGGCCGACGACCTGTGCCTGAACCTGGAAGGTGACGGCGTACTTACCCAGATGATTGAGCTGTACAAGAAATTCCGCTGCTCGATCGTCGCCATCCAGGAAGTCCCGGCCGACCAGACTCACAAGTACGGGGTGATTGCCGGCGAACTGATGTCCGACGGCATCTATCGGGTCAACAACATGGTGGAAAAACCGGCCCCACAGGACGCGCCGTCGAACCTGGCGATCATCGGCCGCTACATCCTCACCCCGGACATTTTCGACCTGATCGCCGACACCCAACCGGGCAAGGGCGGCGAGATCCAGATCACCGACGCGCTGATGAAGCAGGCGCAGAACGGTTGCGTGCTGGCCTACCAATTCAAAGGCCTGCGTTTTGACTGCGGTGACGCCGAGGGTTACTTGCAGGCGACCAATTTCTGCTACGAAAACGTTTATCTCAAGGGCCGCTGAGACGGCTCCCTTCACCCAACGAGGCCACCATGAACATTGCACAACATTCCGTAGAGATTGAACGCGAGGTGGGTAACCTCGGGGTGATGAGCTGGTTGTCCCGCCATCAGCCGTTGCCCAGCGCCAACGAAACCTGGCTGGGCACGATTCTGCTGGTGGAGCGGATTGGCGTGTTTCCGGCGTCCGGTGATATTCGCCGGCCGTTGCGCGATCCGTATCCGCTGCTCGCGCATTTGAAAAAGCTCTATGGCGAGCAGGCGTTGGAGATGGATGATCGCGATGGGCTGAAGGTGATCTTCGGTGACTGGCGTTTTCGCGTGCGGATTTGCTGCAACGATCCGGCGATCATCATTAACGTTGAGACACGGTGCGATACGCGGCTGATGCCGCAGAAGATTGCGGAATTGCTCGAGCAGGTCGACGCCTTCGAATAACTCCCCTCACCTGATCATTCCCACGCTCTGCGTGGGAATGCATCCAGTGACGCTCTGCGTCACACAGCGAGGGGACGCGGAGCGTCCCGGGCGGCATTCCCACGCAGAGCGTGGGAACGATCAGTGTGGCGAAGCTTCGCAACCGCTTTGGGTGCCAGTGATCCAGCCATAAAAATAATCAGCAATCACCTTCCCGCCTGTGGCCGGCACCGGGTGAATCTTGTCCGGGCCAATCATCGCCGCCGCGTAGCGTTTGACGTCCGGCCCGAACGCACATTGCAGGTTGGCATACCCCAGATGCTGCTCGCGCGCCCACGGTTCAAGCACCTGCGCATACGCCGACATCGGATACGCACTGGAGCGCGTGGTGTCCTGGCGCATGATCAGGTTGATGCTCGCCTGCGGCTGAATCTCACGCAGCATGCCCACCAGCCCCTGAACGTTCTGCAGATACTGCGCGGGCTTTACGCCGAAGCCCTGATCATTGCCACCGAGCATGATCAGGTAAACATCCGCGGGGATCTTCGACACCGCAGCTTTCCACTGCACTTGCCATTGCGGATCCTTGTGATAGAAGTCCGCCGAGGCCGCACCGGAGGCTGCCAGTTTCGAAACCCGCACGCCATTCTGATCGTTGCTCATCCACAGGCCGAACAACGTCGGCGCGCCCTTCACAACTTCCAGTTTGAAGGACCAGTCTTTCGCTGCAGACAGGCCTGCCAATGGCACTTCCTGAACCCCGGCGCCTGTCAGCGTCATCGGCTGCCAATCTTCTGAAGGTGACCAGCGGTAACGGATCTCAGAGGATTCGCCGGTGCCGAGGTAAAGCAGTTTCGCCTGAGTGACAGCGGTATCGATGCGCGGCGTCGGACTCGCATCCACTTGCAACCATGCACCGGGCCGGCCTGTCACCGTGCGGCTGTCCGGGCTCGCTTGCCCCAGGTCTGAAACCTTCCAGTCGCCGCCAAAGTACTTGTCACTGCTGCGGGTGTATTTGAAATGTGTGCCGCCCAGCGCCGCGCCGTGGTTGAAGCCGACATAACCCGGCCCGGCAAAACCCACCTCCCCGGCCACGCGCTGCACCAGTTTGTTCAGATAGAAATCCTGGCCGGCGCTGTAGCTGTCGCCGATCACCGAGACCGACAACACCTTGCCAGCCTTGCCTTCACGCCACTGCGCGAAACGCTCGCGGGCATCACCCACCTGAACCACCGACGCTGCGACGGGTTGCGCATCATCTACTGCCAACATGCAAAATTTTCCTTCAGTCTGAAATGGCCCACTGAATGCTTGGGTGTACAGAGATCAACTGTAGGAGTGAGCCTGCTCGCGATAGCGGTCTATCCAATACAAATGCATTGACTGACACAACGCTATCGCGAGCAGGCTCACTCCTACATTTAACGCGATCATCCGCTAAATCTGTGTACACCGAGTAAACCTGTGGGAGCGAGCCTGCTCGCGAAGCTTTTAGCTGCTTTGGGTCTGCACCACCGGAGTGACCGGCACCAACGGTTTCTTCTTCGCCGCCCGCTCACCAAGGAACAACACCGAAGTGAAATTGAACCGACTGAAAATCATCGACAACACCACCGGCCCGAGCAAGCCGCAACTCAAGCCACCGAGCACCAGCAAGCTCTCATCCTTCACCCCCAACCGCCCCAGCACAAACCGCGACGTCGCCGCAAACAACACATGAAACAGGAAAATCGCATACGAATAACCACCGAGCCACGTCAGCGCCTTCGAGCGCACATCACTCGACAGCAAGGCGATGCAAGACACGCAACCCACGGTCAACCCGATCAGACTGCGACGATCAACAATCAACTCACGATCAATCGCCGCGACATACAACAGCGTCAGCGAGATCAACACAAACACCAACGGCCCGATCACCTTGAAGCGCTGCTTCAACGCGTCGACGTTCTCTTGCCCAATCATCCCCGCCACGAAAAACGGCAACAGATAAATCGCACCATTAATCCCGAACGCATCGAACTTGAACGGCGGCAACAAAAACAGCAGCGCCGCAAACGCAAACAGCCCATACAACCGCGTCGCCGAACGCAACATCCCGCGCCACTCCAGCAGTCCGACGAACATGAAAATGATGAACACCGCTTGCAGGAACCAGAAGTGGTTGATCGGCACCCAGAACGACAACAACGCGTCGATCACCCCGACGTCCTTGTTCACCCCCGGCCCTACCGCTTGCAACACCGAGAACGGCACGCCAACGCAAAACAGCGGCACGATCAAGCGCCGCACCTTGCCGCTGAAGAACGCGGAAAAGTCGTTGCCACGAATTTTGTAGATCGAATAGATGTACCCGGAGATGAACGTGAACAGCGGCATACGCACGTACACCATCGAATCGGCGATGACCCGGAACGGCGAGCCGATATCGATCTTCAACCCGCCACCCAACGGCCCGATGACGTGATAGAGCACCAGCAACAGGCACGCCAGGCCACGCAGGGTTTCAATCTCCAGGGACTTTTTATTGCTCGACATAAAGCACCTGCCTCAATTCAGAATTCGTGATTCGACCTGCACCGGTTTGTTCGCCCGCAGCATCAAGCCCAGGCCAACGAACAACACCGGCACCACCATCGAGAAGTGCCGGGCGAAGGAGCCGAAGTCCGGCTCGAACAGCCCTTGCACCAGCAGAAACGCCAGCGGGATCGCGATCAGTTCCTTGGGTTTGGTCTGGATCGGTGCGCCCTTGTAATCAGTCGAGGTGATGACTTTGAACAGCAGCAGCGCGGTCATGATCATCAATGCGACGAAGATCACCTGACCCGGGCCGGACAACAGAATCAGCTCCACCGGGAACGACAAACGGAAGAAGATGATCATCGAGTCCAGCGCCTGCGAAACGAAGTCGCTGCCGCTGAGCCACGACACGATCAAGGATTTCGAGCCCTCCTCGCCCGCCGTGCGCAGTTCGTTGTTACTGGCGCGAATCGATGACACTGGAAAGCCCAGTGCGAGCTGGATCGACATCGCTACCGCGAGATAAAACAGGAACAGCATCAGAAAGAACGTCGTGCGCGACACGTATTTTTTCATCACGCAGACGCCAACCCACGACAGCGAAAACAGAATCCAGTAGGGCCGAATCAGCACGCCGTAGATCACCGCCGAAAGGAAAAAACCGCCGCGATATTTACGCGTCAGCGAGCTGAGCAGAATGCTCAATACCGCCACCGACACAATGATTTCCTTGGTCAGGTTCTCCAGGAAGAACGAGCGCACAATCCCCCACAGACACAGGGTGCCGAAGATCGCCAACGGCATGCGCCGAAACACCACCACCGGTATCGCCGTGAGGAAAAAATTGCAGAACATGCCGTAGGCCCAGGCATTGGTCAGATTGATCCCGGTGGGCCGCAGCAGGAACGCCGAACACTCGTAGGACGAGCGATCCGGCGAGAACGGGTTCCAGAAGTTGCAGTTGTCGGCACGGGCGTAGGACGACCACAAGGTCATCGCATCCGGCCCCGGATCACGCGGGATCAACAGCGGCATAGCCACCGAGAGAAACAGCCCGGTGAACAGGATCAGGAACGAGACATACGAATCGAGTCTCTTGCCACGAAACTCGATGCACGGCAGTTTCAGGCCCATGACACGGCAGCCTTCTTCGCACCGGTCACGCGGGTCAGTACGGCGATTACACCGAGCTGCACAATGATCGCGAAGACATTGCCCCACGCCGCGCCGTAGATCGAATAGTGCTTGATCAACAGATAGCTGACCGGCACCGACACCAGCAGGCAAATCGCCGCGCTGGCCAGTGACACCCGACTGTTTTTCGAAGCAATCAGACCACCCCAGACGATGTCGCCAATCGCGCGCAAGGCGAAGGAGAAAATCAGTACGCCGAGGATCGCGTTGTCCGGACGCGGCACGCTGGTGGCGACGTAATCGAGCACCACGTTGAAAAACACATAGATCGCCACCGCCACCGCAGCCGACACGACCAGCGAGCGCATCACCCACTTGTTGATGAACAGTTGCTTGACCGTGAATGCCTGCTGATCAGCCTGAAAACGCTTGGCCAGTACCGGAATCCCGACCACCGCCACCACCGCATACGACAACGCCTGCAAGGTATTCGCCGCCGACCACGCGTACACATATTTACCGAGGCTGGCGTAGGGTTCCAGGTCGATGATCAGAAAGCGCTCGGCGTACTGACTCAGCGCGATCAGCCCGGTGCCGAGGTAGAACGGCAAACCGGCCTTCCACACCGTGGCCGTAGCCAACGTGCCGGCAACCCGGCCCTTGTGCACGTTCACCACGATCAGGTAACCGGCGATGATCACCAGCACGTTGGCGGCGACCCACAGCCACAACACACTGGCGATTCCCGACACCCAATCGAGCATCATCCCGCCCACCGCCAACACCGCCCACAGACCGGTCTTGATGAAGAACAGCAACGCGCCCGCTGTGGCTTTCTGCGCGGAAAACACGAACGAATTGATCTCGAACGACAGGTGCTCAGTGAGCAATACCAGCGTCACGCAGAGGATCAGCGCGGCCGGCGCTTCAACTGTCTGGAACAGTGAATAAATCAGCACCGTCACCACCGACAGCACCAGCCCCACCGCCAGATACAGCAGCAAAACCTTGTCGACCACGCGGCGCGAACTGCCGCCGACGCTGATCAAGCGATTGATCTCGGAACTGAAACCGACGCTGTAGAACTTCGACGCAATCAGCGACGCTGCGACCACCACGCCGTAAAAACCCAGCGCCTCATACCCGAGGTAATGGGTGATCGCCAACACCAGCAAAAACTTCGCGCCTAACGCTCCGCCGCGAAGCAGCAGCCGAAATATCATCGAACGACACCCTTGATAATGTCGTCCATGGCCACGGTTTTCGCCTCGATTTCACGGCAGGTGTCGGTCAGGCGTTTGCCGAAATTCGACAGCGCATTCGGCGCGTAAACCGTGTCGATGATGGTGTCGACATTGATGTCGCCGCCGTTGATCACCCAGTCCTCGACGCCCATGTCCTGATAGGCGCCAAAGCCTTTGCGTTCATAGCTGATGTGGTACGCCGGCACGCCGGAGAGCAGCGATTCGATGGCGCCGTGCAGGCGCACGGAAATCACCAGGTCCGGCTGATATTTGGCAATCGTCGCCTTCAACGACAGCAAGTCTTCGGTAATGCCCAGCTCGCGATAGAACGCACCGTCATCGTTGCCACGCACCGCGCTCTGTACGGCGCAAACCACTTTGCTTTTGTTCTTCAGGCGCTGCAGCAGCACTTTCAGATTGGCTACGTAAGCGACTTTCTTCTCCTTGCTCCACTCCGGCGGCTTGCGCAGCACTACGCACACCGTGGCTGGCGACGACGCGCAGCGGGTGAACTTCGCTTGCTGAAGGATTTTGCTCGCCAGCGACTGCACCGCCAGATCCGGCGCGCGGTAGACGTTGGCACAGGCATCGAAAATCGCCGAAGAGCGATTGTCGCGCACGAACACCGCATCGGCGCTGGCATAGTGCTCGACGATCTTGCTGCTCTCGCCGTGGAACGGGCCGATGCTTTGCGGTAGGTACACCGACGGCACTTTGCTGAGGATCGCGGTTTCCAGTTGCTTGGCGTGGCCGAGTTTCAGCTTGATGTGTTCGAAGGCGCTTTTCGAGCGCATGTAGCCGCCGCCGACACCGACGATCAGGTCGGTTTTCTTCAGCAGATCCGCCAGCCCGGCGTAGGACTGATTGAGAAACACCGCTTGCTTGACCCGGCCCAAACCCTTGGCCGCCATCACCGGTGCGTCAAAACGCGGGTGCGGCAAGTAGCTGAAAGAATCCGGATCGGAAGCGACCACGCTGATCGCGGTGTCTTCGCCAAAGTTGCGCTGCACCAGGGCAATGGCCAGATCGACGAGCAAGCCGTCACCGGAGTTGGAGGCACTGTAGCCATGCAAAATCGTTACGTTCATATGCTTGAGTTCTACTTAAAAAGTGGGAGCGCGATACAGGTCGTAGGTCTGGCGAATCATCAACGCGGCGCTGAAACGCTCGCGGACGATGCTCCGTCCTTCGTTGCCGAGGTCGAGCAGGCGCGGCTTCTGGATGATCGTCAGCACGTCGGCCAACGCCTGGTGATCGCCGGACGGGAACACATAACCGGAGACTTCATTGGTGACCAGTTCAGGCAGCGAGGTGCAGTTGCTGGCGATCACCGGCAAGCCCATGGCCATGCCTTCCAGCGGCACCATGGCGAAACCTTCCCAGCGACTCGGCACGATCAGCGCATCGGCTTTCTGGTACAGCGCCTGCACCTCGCTCGGCGTGACCCATGGCAGGTATTCAACAGAGTCCATCGGTGGGCACTCCACCGAGTCCTCGTTCACCGCGCTGCCGACCACGGTCAGTTTCAAGTCTTTGCGCTGCACGTTGGCGAAGGCCTTGAGCAGCACGTCGAAGCCTTTCTGATAATCGAGGCGACCGACGAAGAGCAGATGAATCGGCTCGGGACTCGCCGCTTTCGGCGCGTCATCCCTGCGGTGAATGCCGTTGTAGATCAGCTTCATGCGCTTGCGCTCGATGCCGAAGCGCGCGGCTTTGTCGAGTTCGTACTGGCTGACGCAAATGATCACGTCGGTGACTTTCTGCAGTACTCGCTCGATCCACGCATAGACTTTCTGCTTGGTCGGCGAGCTTTCCATCAGGAACGAAAACGCGTGTGGGCAGTAGACGATTTTCGGCTTGCGCCACGGTCGCAACAGCACACAAACGCATCGGCCGATGACTCCGGAAAAGGTGCTGTGCAGATGCACCACGTCGGGTTTTTCCTTGAGCATGACCTGGGTCAGGCGCCAGGCGAAACGCAGCAACGACTGCACATTGCGCCCGGTGCGCGGGAAGGTGCGGATCTGTTGCGCGCCGATGCCGTGCAACTCTTTGGCCTGATCATCCGGAACCAGATACACCAGCTGGTAGTTCGCCGCATCGCCTTCGGGCGAAGCCGAAATCGTCCGGATCACCGTCGCGACGCCACCTTTGATCGTCTCTGCCACGTGCAGTATTTTCTTCACAAATCACCCACTTCAAACAGGAAAAAACAGTCGCTGACAGTCAGGATTTGTCGGACGCGTATTCGTAGTTGTAATAACCGTTGCCGCCGTTGCCGTAGTAACTGGCCGCACGCTTCTCGACGCCGTTGAACACTGCGCCTTTCAACTCGATGCCGTTCTGCGCGAAGCGGCGGATGGTCAGTTCGATCTCTTTGGCCGGGTTCACCCCGAAGCGCGTGACGATCAGGCTGATCCCGGCTTCACGGCCAACAATCGCGGCATCGGTCACCGCCAGCAGTGGCGGCGTATCGATGATCACCAGGTCGTAGCGCTCGCTCAGTTCCGCCAATAGCTCGCGGAAGTTGGCGTGCATCAACAGCTCGGACGGATTCGGTGGCACCTGACCACGGCTGATGAAGTGCAGGTTGTCGACTTCGATTTTGTTGATCGCCTGATCGATGCTGCAGCGCTTGACCAGCAGGTCGGACAAGCCGTTGGTAATCGGCGTGTTGAGGGTTTTGTGCAGGTGCCCTTTGCGCATGTCGGCATCGATCAGCACCACGCGCTGGCCGCTCAGGGCCATGACCGCCGCGAGGTTGGACGAGACGAAGGTCTTGCCCACTTGCGGGCTCGGCCCGGAAATCATGATGCGGTTGTTGGTCGAATCGAGCCCGGCGAAGTGCAGGCAGGTGCGCAGGCTGCGGATCGATTCAATCGACAGGTCCGTGGGATTGCGCAGGGCCAACAGGTACGCCGGTTTGTCGACACCATCGCGGGCGCGGCCTTTTTTGTTGTCTTCTTCATCCTGCAAGGCGCTGTACGGGATCGACGCGTACACCGGCAAACCGAGTTGTTCGATGGCTTCCGGGCCTTCCAGACCACGGCTCAGGGATTTGCGCAGCAGCACCAGCGCCACGCCGACAAAAGCGCCGAGGAAGGTGGCAATCAGCACAATCAGGGCTTTTTTCGGTTTGACCGGGCTGGTCAGGTCGACATCCGCCGCATCGACCAGACGCACGTTACCCACGGCACCGGCGCGGACGATGTCCAGCTCCTGGGATTTGTTCAGCAACTGCGTGTAGATCTGCGAAGCGACTTCGACATCGCGGGTCAGGTTGAGTAATTCCTGCTGCGTCGCGGGCAGATCGCCGACCTTGCCTTCCAGCGACTTCTGTTGCTGGGTCAGTTCGCCGATCTGGCTCATCAACGCGCGATAGGCCGGGTGCTGTTTGGTGAACTTGCGGTCCATCTCCGCCTGCTGCATTTTCAGCTCGGAGATCCGCGTTTCCAGCGCCACCGACTGACCGAGCACCGACTGGGTTTCCAGCGAGATGTTCACGGTCTTGCCGTGGGTCTGATAGGCGTTCAGCGCATCGCTGGCCTTGGCCAGATCACGTTTGACCTGCGGCAACTGGCTCTGCAGGAAGGCCAGACTCTGCGCCGCTTCCGCCGAGGTACGACGCACGTTCTGATCGACATAAAGCGCGGCGATCTTGTTGAGAATCTTCACCGCTTCAGCGGCGTCGCTGCTGGCCAGCGCCAGTTTGATAATCCCCGATTCCTTGCCCTGCTCGGAGATATCCAGCGCGTCCTGATAACCCTGAATGGTCACGATCCGTGGGTTGCGCACCACCTCGAAGCGGGTGCCGGGGTTGGCCAGCAACTGGCTGATCTGCCCTTCTACGCCATCCTGCGCGAAGGCTTCACCAGCCACGCCTTCGACCAGCAGGTTGTCGTTGTCATCGAGTAACTGGAAGTGCTTCTGTTCGCCGGCGATCAGGGTGAGTTTCTTGCCCAACAGCTCTTTCGGCAGATTGAGCCGGGCGAACTCCAGACGCTCACCGCCCCAGGCGTAGCTATTCAGGCCGAAACGCGGGGCGGCGACGCTGGTCTCGGTCTCGCCGCGATAACGCCGGGCGAGAAAGCCGCCAATCATCGGGAAGGTATTGGGGGTGACATCGATGTCCAGGCGCAAGTCGTCGACAGTTTTGCCGATCACCGCGCGGGATTTGATGATGCCGATTTCGGTCACCGACGGCGATTGCCCACCGAGCATGCTGTTGAGGTCGGAGAACCCGAGCATGTCGTTCTTTTTCGGCTCGACCTGCACCAGCGCATTCGCCAGATACACGGGCGTGGCCAACACTGCGTAGGCCACACCGGTAACCATGAAGGCGCCGGTGAGCGCGCCGATCAACCATTTCTGGTCGATCAAACTGCCGAATATGCCGAGAAGATCAATACTGTCTTGATCATTGTCGCGGGTGCCGATGACGGACGGTAACTGCATAAGTCTGTTCTTACCATTCATTGATCTGAAGAATATTCATCAACGCGCGAGGCGTTGTGCCCATGAGCTGACAGCATCTTCAATCAATGCATGGGCATGAATAAAAGCGGCCTTGCCTTGACGATACGGATCTTGTATTTCGCGCTCGCTCTGCCACTTGCCGAGGAGAAATACTTTGCCCCTCGCATGAGAGGCAATCTTCAATACTTGATTAACATGCTGTTTTTCCATGACCAGAATCAGGTCTGATTCATTGACGATGTCTGCGGTCAGTTGCCGTGCGATGAAGCCTTCGGCGTTATGGCCATGGTCTTCGAGCACTTGCCGGGCGGACGCTTCGACGCCCTCGCCCACCCGTGCCGACAGGCCTGCGGAGGAGACGGTGATCGCTGAGGGGGCCAGCGCGTTACGCAGCATCAGTTCTGCCGTCGGACTACGGCATATATTGCCCACGCAAACGACAAGGATCTTTCTGAACAAGGTTTTACTTTCCTGTGTAATGTCAAACGGCCAACATCCCAAGAGCAATTTAATGAACCCTCAGATCTTTCTTCACTCGGAAATAGATTCGCCCTGTTAGTACCGAAGCATTAAGTACCACAGCGTTTAAAAGCCCCCCAACCACTATTAACGGACTAAAAATAACTGTGATTTTCGGCCGATTGTTTTCCGACAAAAAATAACATTCGCGCACTTAGTGCCATCACCTCACTCGAAAATTGAGCAACGAGATCATTTATTCGCAGTTGTCACTTCTCTTCGGGAGAGCAGACATGAAAACAACACATCTCAAAAAACTCGGCGCGTTGGCACTGATGGTGGCCGGGGCTACAACTCAGGCTCACGCCAGCGAACTGTTTCCCAACCTTCCGGCGAAGAACATCGGCGTGCAGGTGAAGATCCAGAACTTCACGGCCGCCGACGCCGCGCAGATCAAATCGGCAGGCTTCGGTTTTGTCCGCTTCGGTGTGTGGAGCGACAGCCTGACCGCCAAGGCTTATCAGAAACAGATCAGCGACGCCTTTGCGGCGGCGCAATCTGCGGGTCTGCCGGTGTTGCTGACGGTCCGCGCGATCAAGGCGTTGCCCGCCACATCGAGCGCCGAGCTGACCACCGCCGGCGAAGGCTTCGCCAAAGCCGTGACGGGGCTTCAACAGTCGTACAGCGCGCAACTGGTGGCGATCGAGTTATGGAATGAACCGGACCTGGAAACCTACTGGCCGACGCGCAATTTCGACACCACGTTTGTGCCGTTCATGAGCGGTGTGTGCAAGGCGCTGCAAGAACAGCCGCTATCGACGCCAGTGGTCGGTTACGGTTTCGCCCGCCCACCTAGCGCAGGTTCTGCTTCAACGGTGGCACTGAGCCGCATCGTCAGCGAATACCCCAAATGCCTGAGCGCCGTGTCCTATCACCCCTATGGCATGACGGCTACGCAGATCAGCAACGCGCAGAACTTCATTCAGCAGAACTTTCATGTGCCCGGAATCATCAGTGAGTGGGGTGTCTCGGCACTGGCCTCCAACGGCGGTGCAGAGGGCCAAGCGAGCAAGATCAACGCGTTTATTGGCGATGTTAAAAAACTCAACATCCCGCTGACCTCCATCTACGAATGGAAGAACAGTGATTCGGGCAGCAACGATCGCGAGAAGAACTTCGGCCTGCTGACCTCTGACGGTCAGCCGAAACCGGCACGTATGTCCGTCGAAGCCCTGTTGAACGCCCAGTAGCGCATGCACAACCGGCCTGTACGCAGGTCGGCTGCTTTGAACCTGTTGGCCGTTTTGGCATCGTATTCATCGATACCGCGCCCCGCCTTTCAAACAATCGTTTTCAGGTTGTTGCTGCAGGGGCCATCGATACACGCACCTACCCTTGAGTGGCCGTCAGCGCTCGGGTAATGTCATCAGACCCATAGGACAGAGCACGCCCATGACTTCCAAGCTGGAACAACTCAAACAATTCACCACCGTAGTTGCCGACACCGGCGACTTCGAAGCGATCTCCCGGGTCAAACCGGTCGACGCCACCACCAACCCTTCCCTGCTGCTCAAAGCGGCAGCCATTCCGGCCTACGCCGAGCTGCTGAACGCCTGCGTCAGCGACTGCAAAGGCGATGTCGGCCTGGCCAGCGACCGTTTCGGCGTCGCAGTGGGTCAGGAAATTCTCAAAGTGATTCCGGGCCGCATCTCCACCGAAGTGGATGCACGCCTGTCGTTCGACAAGGACGCCGTGCTGAAACGCGCGCATCGCTTGATCGAGCTGTACGACAAGGCCGGCATTGGCCGTGATCGCGTACTGATCAAGATCGCCTCGACCTGGGAAGGCATCCGCGCCGCCGAAGTGCTGGAGAAGGAAGGCATCCAGACCAACCTGACCCTGCTGTTCTCCTTCGCTCAGGCCGCCGCTTGCGCTGACGCTGGCGTGTTCCTGATTTCGCCATTCGTGGGCCGCATCTACGACTGGTACAAGAAGGCCAACGGCAACGACTACACCGGTGCTGATGATCCGGGCGTACAGTCGGTGACCCGCATCTACAACTACTACAAGGCCAACGACTACAAAACCGTGGTCATGGGCGCGAGCTTCCGCAACCTCAACCAGATCGAGCAACTGGCCGGCTGCGACCGCCTGACCATCAGCCCGGACCTGATCGACAAGCTGGCGGCCGACACCGGCAAGCTGGAGCGCAAACTGGCCCCGGGCAACGCCGGTGAAGCCCGTCTGAGCCTCAACGAAGCGCAATTCCGCTGGTTGTCCAACGAAGATGCGATGGCCACTGAGAAGCTGGCTGAGGGCATTCGTCAGTTTGCTCGCGACCAGGAGAAGCTCGAGGCGCTGCTGCAGGCCAAGCTGTGATTTGAGTTAGGGAAATGCAAAAAGGGCGAACCTTCACAGGTTCGCCCTTTTTTGTGTTTGCTGGAAATGTTCAGTGTACTTGCGGGCGCTATCGCGAGCAGGCTCACTCCTACAAGGGATCTGTGGTCTGATCGCGATTATGTGTCGAATGAATAACCCTGTAGGAGTGAGCCTGCTCGCGATGAGGCCAGCAGGGCCTACCTTCAATTCAGTGGATCAATGCCGCTCGAGGGCATTCACCAGATCATGGAACGCTTCACGATTGGAGTCGTTGAGGCCCATGAGGATCTTGTGCGCTTCGAGCACCTTGATCCGTACCACTTCTTCCGACTGGTCCTGATCTGGCAGGTCGTCCAGGCACTCCGGGCATGGCACCGGGTGGTTGACGATGTTGAACACCTGCTCGAAACCCATCGATTGCAAAAGACGGGTGATGTCTTCGTGGGTGGTGACGACAGTCGGCAGCAGGCCGACCTTCTGCCGCGACAGGATCGACAGTTTGGCCAACAGGCCCAACGTCGTGCTGTCGATGCTGCGGGTTTCGGTCAAATCGATCACGATCGCGTTGAAATTCAGCGCGGTGAAGATTTTCTCAATAGTCGCATCCAACGCCGAACACAGGGTCAGGCGAACTTCACCGACGAATTTCAGGACGAAGGTGCCGTCCTGCTCGGCGAACTGGATTCTACCGGTACTCATTAAAGATTCCTGCTCAACACCAACAGGGCGATATCATCCGGCATCTCCCCTAGCGTGGCCAATCCAAACACTTGCCGCAGACCATCCAGGCTGCCGCCCGCCGACTTCACCCGTTGAGGCAAAGCGGCTTCTTTTTCTTTGAGCGTAGGTTCTGGCAAAAGATCCAGAATGCCATCGGACATCAGCGTCAGGCTGAACGTCGGCGGCAGCTCAAGCACGTGGTCTTCGTAGGTGGCTTCATTGAAGAGGCCAACTGGCAGACCACGCCCTTCGAGATAACGAACACTGTCAGGCGTGTACAACACAGGCAACGGCAGATGGCCGCCGATGCTATAGGTCAACAAACCGGTCTCCTCGTCGATGACTCCACCGACCATTGTGACGTGTTTACCCAGCTTACAACTGATCAGCCCCCGGTTGATATGACCAAGGACTTCCGAAGGCTTGAATTCCGGCAAGGTGCCGTTGCGCTTGGATTCGAACAACAGGCGCGTGGTCATGAACTTCAGCAGCACGGTGACGAAGGCTGAAGAGGCGCCATGACCGGATACATCCGCCAGATAGAAAGCCACCCGGCGCTCGTCGACACGGAAATAGTCGACAAAATCCCCCGACAGGTACAACGACGGGATGATCTGATGCGCAAACTTGAACTCGTCGATGCTCCACGGGCTTTCCGGCAGCATGTTCATCTGCACCTGGCGACCGGCGTTCTGGTCTTCCTGGAGCAGATTCAGGCTGGCCTCAAGCTCGCGGTTGGCCTTTTCCAGCTTCTCGCGGTAGCGCTGGTTTTCCACCAGCAGGCGCGCACGATCCAGAGCCCGGCGCACAGAGTGCTCGAGCACAGCCAGATCTTCGAGAGGCTTGATCAGGTAGTCCGCCGCGCCCAAGCGCAGGGCCTCGACCGCGTCGTTCATAACGCCGGCACCCGACACCACGATCACCGGCGTCTGCGGCGACCGCTCGGTGACCTGACGGATCAGTTCGAGACCGCCCATCTGCGGCATGCGCAGATCGCAGATGACCAGGTCGGGCGTGTCTTGCTCGAATACCTGAAGACCCTGTTGGCCGTTGCTGGCCTGCAGGACGCTGAAACCACTGTCTTCCAAATAGGCCGCGAGGCTCGCGCGCACTACTTCGTCATCATCGATTATCAGCAGCGTGGCACTGGTTTTTGGCATGTGGGCAAACGGCGCCAGAATTAGGTTGGCGTAGTTGGCGGGGCATTCGGCCCTGCGCAGACTACTGGATTCGCTTTCTAGCCTCTCTACTGCACCGCTTTCGAGCATTGGCTGCAAACGCGGTTACACCAGAGGTGCCCTTCTAAGGCGCAGACGGTACTCCCATCCGCAGAGCGTTTCAAGCATGCGCCGATGGTCGCTTGACGACTTTACTTGTCAAATCACCGAGAGTTATAAGAACAGCTCAAACCGTAACCCAATGGAAGGACGAACCTATGAGTCAAACCAGTCGGGACTACAGCGAAAAGCGCGATTTCATCCGCATGCGAGTCGATGCCGATGTCGTGTTGATTCATGAAGGCGATGAGGTTTCAGGCGTTTGCATCGACCTCTCCAGCAGTGGCATGCAGGTCGAAGCACCGCGCCAGTTCGCGGTCGGTGATCGTTTGAGCGTGCGCATCGACTCCGATCACGCCGCACTCAGCGGCCTTGAAGCCGAGACCGAAGTGGTGTGGATCAGGCCACAGGATGGCGGCGGCCAGAAGCTCGGCCTGACCATCCTGAAGATGAAATAGCTACACACAAAAAAGGCGACCCTGAGGTCGCCTTTGTTTTTACCGGTCGAGATTAAAAATCGTCTTCGACCTGGCCATCCTTCACTTTGAACTCGCGGTTCTGCAAGTAAGCGTTGCGGATGAAGGTGTACTTGTCGCCGCTGATCAACTTCTCGCTCGACAGCAGGCTGGCGCGGGTGTCGACGATGTTCAGACCGAAGATCGAGTTACGCGTAGGCACGTGGTCGATGTAGCGGTACATACCGGTGTAGCTGTCGACGTACTTGGACGGCGCATCGCGCAACGTGCTCGGCCCCATCAGCGGCAGCATCACGTACGGACCGCTACCTACGCCCCAGTAACCGAGGGTCTGACCGAAGTCTTCGTCGCTACGGTTCAGGCCCATCTGGGTACCGACATCGAAGAAGCCGAGCAGACCGAAAGTGGTATTGAAGATCAGGCGAGCGGTGTCGACGCCCGCAGCAGCCGGTTTGGCTTGCAGGATGTTGTTGGCAAGGTTGGTGACGTCACCGACGTTGCGGAACATGTTGTGGATGCCGTCTTCGAGGAACTGCGGCGTGACAAACTCATAGCCCTGGGCCAATGGCTTCAGCGCGTAAGTGTCAACGAAGTCATTGAACTGGAAAATCGGGCGATTGACGCTTTCCCAAGGGTCTTCTTCCGTTGCCGCCTGAGTGGCGAACGGCGCCAGCAACAGGCCGGCACATACACTTAGCTGAGCGAGCGGATAGCTCCAGCGCATAGAAAAACTCCTTGGATATGTACTGTCGCGGGCATCGGGGCCCGGGCATTAAGGCCGCTAGTATAAGCGCAAAAGCCGGTTTGGGCAGTCGGCCAATTGTGCAAAGTTGTAGGACGCTTCCCACGCCGCGTTTCACATAGCCGTCACGCAACTGTCACCTGGAATGACTAGCCTTGTCGCTATTTCAGGGACGCTGCCATGACACACGCCGAAACCTTGCCCGTCGCCGCGTCCAGCCTGACCGCCGTACTGTTTGGACTCAGCGGTTGTCTGGTGGATTTCGGTGCTCGCGCTCGTCTGAATACCGTTGCCCGGCCCGAATATGCCGAGGCTACGCCGGGGGCGCTCGACAGTCTGCATAGTTTGCAGCGCCAGCAGATTCCCTGCGCCTGGCTGGATGAACTCCCCCCTGCCCTCGCCCAATCGTTATCAAACTCGCTACCTGCCTGGATCAAACCCGCGCAATATTCGGCAACAATCAATCCATGGCCTGCGCCGAACGCTTGCTGGCAGGCCCTGATGGATCTGAACGTCAGCAGTCTGGACGGTTGCGTATTGGTCAGCGGTGAGCCGCGCCTGTTGCAGGCCGGCCTTAACGCTGGGTTGTGGACCATCGGCCTCGCCTCCTGCGGCTCGCTGTGCGGCCTGGCGCCGGGCGAATGGCAAGCGCTGAGCCAGAGAGAACGCGAACAACTGCGTGGCAAGGCGACGATGCAGCTATTCGGGCTCGGCGTGCATTCGGTGATCGATCACTTGGGCGAACTCGACACCTGCCTGGCAGACATCAGCCTGCGCCGCCTCAAAGGCGAAAAGCCCTGATCGGGATCATGCAGGTTTGCCGGGAGTGGATTAATCTAAAGGTCAGCCATAGACCTTTGGCGCGCGGCTGCGGTCAATGCCAGTGCCTATTGATAAAAGGAAAACACCATGCCCGCCCAAGAACTGCAAAAACAGCTCGATACCCTGCGCGAGCAGCTGGAGCAGAATCCGCCGCTGTCGGAAGCCGAGCGTGAGGATTTGCATGCGCTGATGGCGCAGATTGAACTGGAACTTGAACTCGAAACCAAGACCAACGATTCGAACATTGCCGACGGCGTGAACCTCGCCGTTGAACGCTTTGAAGTTGACCATCCAACCATAGCTGGCACCTTGCGCAATATCGTCAACGCGCTGGGCAGCATGGGGATCTGATTCCCCCCGAAACGCAAAAAGCCCTGCCATCACTGGCAGGGCTTTTTCATTTCAACTTTGGCAATGCATTCCCCTGTAGGAGTGAGCCTGCTCGCGATAGCTGACTGACATTCAACGTTGATGTCGACTGCTACACCGCTATCGCGAGCAGGCTCACTCCTACATTGGGTATCTATTGACGCACCAATCGATGGTTCGGCAGCTGTACACTTTCAGTGCTGCGATACGGGTTGATATCCAGTCCGCCGCGACGTACGTAACGGGCAAATACCGTGAGCTTCTCAGGTTTCAGAAGACGCTGCAGATCAAGGAAAATCCGCTCCACACACTGTTCATGGAAGTCCGAGTGCTGACGGAAGCTGACGATATATTCGAGCAGACTGGCATGATCCAGCGCCGAGCCACGGTACTCCACCACCACTGTGCCCCAGTCCGGCTGACTGGTCACCGGGCAATTTGATTTGAGCAGATGGCTATAGACCGTCTCTTCGACAACCCGCGATTCATCGCAACGCAGCAGTTCCGGGCGCGGGTGCTCATAGTTGCTGACGCTGATATCCAGATCGTCGATGCACACGCCCGGCAGCGCCACGACGCCCTCCGCTTCAACATCCTTCAGGCTGCGAACCCGGACACCCACCGGTTTGCCGGCAGCGGCCGACAAATCCTTGACCAGCGTTGCTTCCAAAGAAGTGACGTCGGCAAACGGCGTCTGGTTCAGCGAGTTCAAATACAGCTTGAACGACTTCGATTCGATGATATTCGGCGAATCCGCCGGAATGCTGAATTCGCCGATCGCCACCACTGGCTTGCCGGATGGCAACAGCCACGACAGCTCGAAGCAGTTCCAGAAATCCACACCTTTATACGGCAGGGTGTCGGCGGTCAGGCCCAGCTCGGCCCATTTCGCGGTGCGCGGAATCGGGAACAGCAGGGATGGCGTGTACGTGGCGATGTATTCGCTGGATTTGCCCAGCGGCGAATGTTCGGCTGCGGGATGCATGGCGGAAACCTGACTGAAGAATCAGCGGATTCTACCAGCCTTTGCCCGCGCCTTTGAGTGCTTACTGACTGACAGTCAGTTTGCCGACCATGCCCGCCTGATAATGCCCGGGAATATTGCAGGCAAATTCCAGGCTGGTGGCCTTGCTGAAGGTCCAGGTCAACTCGGCAGTTTTGCCCGGTTCGACCAACACGCTGTTCGGATCATCATGCTTCATACCATGGCCCATCGTTGGGTGATCCATGCCGGCCATGTCGTGGGACATTTCCTTCATGCCGGTAGGCGTAAGCATGCCGCTTTGCTGCATCTGCAACATTTCCTGCTGGTGTCTGGCATGCATCGCCGCGTCGCCGAGGTTGAATTCGTGCAGCAATTGGCCTTTATTCACCAGCACAAAGCGAACGGTCTCACCGGCCTTGACCTGAATCGCCTTCGGGTCGAACGACATGTCGTTCAACACCACTTCAATGCTGCGCGTGGCTTTGGCGGCAGGCGCTGGCTGGCCAAACTCGTAGGTGTGAGCTGGCGCGGCCCACACTGGCGAGCTCAGCGCCAACAGACAGGCAGCCAACGTCAAGGATTGGCGTAAAAACATGGTCGTTCTCCAACAAGATAAGGTTCAGCCTATGGGAAACTTTAGCCGGCCGGCGCTGGCATCTACCTGACAGGCAGATTACAACTTTGTCAGGTTGGCGCCTGTCGTCTGCTCTCAAGGTATAAAGCTTTCGTTTCTACACCCCGAACAAAACCGAGTCGCCCATGAAACTGTTGATCGTCGAAGACCAAGCGAAAACCGGCCAATACCTGCGCCAGGGCCTGACCGAGGCCGGGTTCAACACGGAGCTGGTGGCTGACGGCAACAGCGGCCAGCAACTGGCACTGAGCGGTGACTACGCGTTGCTGATCCTCGACGTGATGCTCCCGGGTCGCAGCGGCTGGCAGATTCTGCAAGCGGTGCGCAGCGCCGGGCTGGATACGCCGGTACTTTTTCTCACGGCCAAAGACGCCGTGGAAGACAGGGTTCATGGCCTCGAACTCGGTGCCGACGACTATCTGGTCAAGCCCTTCGCTTTCTCCGAACTGCTGGCGCGGGTGCGCAGCCTGTTGCGTCGCGGCAGCGCTACACAACAGGAAACCAGTCTGCAACTGGCCGACCTGCGTCTGGATCTGATCCGCCGCCGGGTCGAGCGCAGCGGCCAGCGCATCGATCTGACGGCCAAGGAATTCGCGCTGCTGGAAATGCTTCTGCGTCGCCAAGGCGAAGTGCTGCCGAAATCGCTGATTGCCTCGCAGGTCTGGGACATGAATTTCGACAGCGACACCAATGTTATCGAAGTCGCGATCCGCCGTTTGCGCCTGAAAATCGACGACGAATTCCCCAACAAGCTGATCCACACGGTGCGCGGCATGGGTTACGTGCTCGAAGAGCGTGGCGCCTGATGCGCCGGTTGTCGCTGAGTTCGCGCTTGGCCCTGTTGTTTGCTGCGTGCACCGCCGTGGTTTCACTGTTCGCCGGCGTGTTGTTCGACCGCGCCAGCGAGGCGCACTTTATCGAACTCGACCAGCAACAACTGGACGGCAAGCTGATCGGCCTGCGCCGCGCCTTGCAGGATCTTCAACCCGGCCAACGTGAAGCACGACTGGCGGATGAACTGAGCCGTCAGGCCGATCTGTCGCTGCGCATCACTGGCAGTGACGGCCAACGCTGGTACGACAGTTCGACGCAGATCCCCAAGGACTTGCCGGCACAACCCGGCCTGTCGACCGTGAGTCACGACGGTACGGACTATCGCGTACTCAACGCCCCGCTCTACCCGGAAAAACCCGATTCGCCGCAATTGACCTTGCTGCTGGACATCACCCATCACCAGCACTTTCTGCAACGCATGCAGCATCTGATCTGGCTGACTGTCGGCCTGTCAGCGCTGGCCACCGCTTTGCTCGGTGCCTGGGCCGCACGCAGCGGCTTGCGGCCATTGCGACGCATGAGTGCAGTCGCCCGTGGGATTTCCGCTCAATCGTTGAATGCCCGACTACCGGAAGCGCAAATGCCGCCCGAGCTTGCGGAAATGTCCCACAGCTTCAACGCCATGCTCGCACGCCTCGACGACTCGTTTCAGCGGCTCTCGGCGTTTTCCGCCGACATCGCCCATGAGCTGCGTACACCGCTGTCGAACCTGCTCACTCACACTCAGGTCACCCTCACCCGCCCACGGCCAATCGAGGATTACCGCGAAGCGCTGCACAGCAATCTCGAAGAACTGCAATGGATGGCGCAGTTGGTCAACGACATGTTGTACCTGGCCAAGTCTGATCACGGTTTGCTGATGCCCAAGCGCGAACCCTTGGAATTGGCGGATGAGACCGATCTGCTGCTGGAGTTTTTTGCGCCGCTGGCGGAGGACGCCGGGGTCAAGCTGAGTCGAGGAGGCAACGCGCGGATCGAGGGTGATCGCAGTATGTTGCGCCGGGCCTTGTCGAATCTGCTGGATAACGCGCTGCGGTTTACCCCGGCTGAGGGCTATGTGAGCTTGCGGATCGTTGATCAAGCGAGCGTTGTGCGCATTTCAGTCGAGAACAGCGGTGAGGGAATTTCTGCGGAGTTGTTGCCGCGATTGTTCGACCGGTTTTATCGGGCCGATCCGGCGCGGCAGGAAGGCAGCAGTGAGCATGCGGGGTTGGGGTTGGCGATTACTCAATCCATCGTCCGCGCCCATGGTGGGCAAATTCGTTGCGAATCTGAAGCGGGATGGACGCGGTTTGTGATTGAGCTACCCAAGAGAGATTGAGGCCAGCAGTTGCGGCCCCTTCGCGAGCAGGCTCGCTCCCACATTGGATCTGCGTCGTTCACAAATCCCCTGTGGGAGCGAGCCTGCTCGCGAAAGCGGCCTGTCTGCTTAAGAATATCTCAGCGCATGAGCCGGCTCGATCTTCGCCGCCCGCCAGGCCGGATACACCGTTGCCAAAAAGCTCAGAATAAAGCCCGCCGAACAGATCAACAGCACATCCCCACCCTGCAATTCCGACGGCAGATTGCTGACGAAATACACATCCGAACTGAAGATATGCTGCCCGCTGACTCGCTCGATCCAGCCCACGATCTGACTGACATTCAGCGCGGCGATCACGCCGAGCACACCGCCAATCAATGTGCCGACAATGCCGATCACCGTGCCCTGCACCATGAAGATCGCCATGATCTGCCGTGGCGTGGCGCCGATGGTGCGCAAAATCGCGATGTCCGCGCCCTTGTCGTTCACCACCATGATCAGGGTGGCGATGATGTTGAACGCCGCCACCGCGACGATCATCAGCAACAGCAGGCCGATCATGGTTTTTTCCATTTTCATCGCGCTGAACAGGCTGCCCTGGGTGTGGGTCCAGTCGTCAGCCTTGAACTCGGCGCCCAACCCGGCGGCAATGTCCGAGGAGACTTTCGGCGCGGCGTACAGGTCTTTCACCGCCAGACGCACGCTCTGCACCTGATTCGGTTCCCAGTGCTGCATGGTCGCGGCATCGGCCACGTGGATCAGGCCCATCGAGCCGTCCAGTTCGGCGCCAACCTTGAACACGCCGACCACGTTCAGTCGCTGCATACGCGGGGTGATGCCACCCGGCGCGGTGCTGACTTCCGGGACGATCAGGGTGATTTTGTCGCCGACATTGAGGCGGAAACGTCGTGCGGTGATTTCACCAATCACCACGCCGAACTCGCCCGGTTTCAAGGCATCCAGACGCCCCTGCACAATGTGCTGGGCAACGATCGACACCTTGCCTTCCTGCGCCGGATCGACGCCACTGATCTGGATCGGCTGCATCAGGCCCTTATAGGAGAGCATGCCTTCCATCTCGGTGAACGGCACGGCGGCAGTCACTTCAGGATTCTTCATCGCGGCGGCAGCCACTGGCTGCCAGTCATCAATCGGCTTGACGCCAACGATGGTCGCGTGCGGCACCATGCCGAGGATGCGCGAGCTCATTTCGCGCTGGAAGCCGTTCATCACCGACAACACCACGATCATCGCGAGCACGCCGAGGGCGAGGCCGATCATCGAGGTCATCGAAATGAACGAAACAAAGCGATTGCGGCGCTTGGCGCGGGTATAGCGCGTGCCGATAAAGATCGATAACGGTCTGAACATTCGCTGGGGCACCGTATAAAAATAAAAGACCCGACGCCTTTGCAGGCGCCGGGTTTCAGCCAATCAGATGGGCGTCAGGCAACCTTCTTGCAGGTGCAGTACGCGATCCATCTGGCGGGCCAGGTTCATGTCGTGAGTCACCACCAGAAACGCGGTACGCATCGAGGTGCTGAGTTCCAGCATCAAATCCTGAATGCCTTGCGCGGTGTGGGAGTCGAGGTTGCCGGTTGGCTCATCGAGCATCACCAGGCCTGGCTTGTTCACCAGAGCGCGAGCGATGGCGACACGCTGACGCTCACCACCGGACAGTTCCGAGGGTTTGTGCTCAAGGCGATGGCCGAGGCCGACGCGTTCCAGCAAAGCCGTGGCGCGCTGACGGGCTTCCGGGATCGGCGTCTTGCCGATCAGCAGCGGCATGCAGACGTTTTCCAGCGCAGTGAATTCCGGCAGCAAGTGGTGAAACTGATACACGAAACCGAGCGCACGGTTACGCAGCAGGCCACGCTTCTTCTCGCTCAGTGCCGACAATTCTTCGCCGTCGAGCCAGACGCTGCCCTTGGTCGGCGTATCCAGTCCGCCGAGCAGGTTGAGCAACGTACTTTTGCCCGAACCCGAAGTGCCGACGATCGCCACACGCTCGCCCGGGTGCAACTCCAGTTGCAGGCCGGCGAGTACTTCTACCGATTCCGGGCCTTCCTCGTAGGATTTGCCCAGGTTGCGGCAGCTCAAGATTGCTTGTTCACTCATGCCCGACTCACTCATAACGTAGCGCCTCCGCCGGCTGGGTGCGCGCGGCACGCCAGGCGGGATACAGGGTGGCGAGGAAACTCAGAACCAACGCAGCAGCGCAGACCATGACGACATCCTGGCTCTGTACCTGCGACGGAAGATAATCAATGAAATACACGTCAGCATTAAGGAATTTGTGGCCGATCAGGCCTTCCAGTGCCGAGATCGCTGCGCTGACGTTAAGCGCAGCGAGAATCCCGAGCACCGCGCCAATCGCCGTGCCGACCACACCGATCACCGTGCCTTGCACCATGAACGTGCGCATGATCGTGCCCGGCGTCGCGCCCAACGTACGCAGAATGGCGATGTCGCCCTTCTTGTCGTTGACCACCATCACCAGCGTGGAAATGATGTTGAACGCAGCGACGGCGACGATCAGCAGCAACAGCAGGCCGATCATGGCTTTTTCCATACGGATCGCCTGATACAGATTGCCGTGAGTACGCGTCCAGTCGCGGGCGTAGTAATGGTCTTCGCCGAGTTGCTGGGCGATGTTCCACGCCACGCGCGGTGCCTGGAACAGATCGTCGAACTTCAGGCGAATGCCCTGCACCTGATCAGGCTTCCAGCGGTGCATCTTCGCCAGATCCTGCAGGTTGGTGACGCCCAGATAGCCATCGAGCTCGCCGGCGCCGACATGGAAAATGCCGACTACGGTGAAGCGTTTCATGCGCGGAAACATCCCGGCCGGGGTCACGCTGACCTCCGGCGCGACGAAGGTGACTTTGTCACCGATGCCCACGCCGAGCTTGGTCGCGGCCTTGTCGCCGATGACGATGCCGAAGCTGCCCGGCGTCAAATCGTCGAGTTTGCCCTGCTTCATGAAGTTGTCGATGATCGACACGTTACGCTCAAGCGCAGGGTCGATGGCGTTGAGCAACACCTTGGACACCTGACCGTTATTGGTCAGCAGGCCCTGCATCTGGGTGAACGGCGCAACCGCCGTCACCTGCGGGTTCTGCTTGACCTGGGTCGCGAGGCTTTGCCAATCGTTGAGCGGCTCAGTGGATTCAATGGTCGCGTGGGGCACCATGCCCAGCACGCGGGTGCGCATCTCATGATCGAAGCCATTCATCACCGACAGCACGACGATCATCACGACCACGCCAAGGGCGAGCCCGATCATCGAAGTCAGGGAAATGAATGACACAAAATGATTGCGACGCTTTGCACGGGTATAACGCGTGCCGATAAATACGAAGAGAGGTCTGAACATGTCGGGGCTTGTTCGGAGGGAAAAGGAACGTCCTTGTGGCGGGGGTCGATAACCAGCTTTACACTCAGACCACCGCCGCTACCATGGGTTCGCCATGTCGACATTAGATGAAGAAGATCGCCGCGAATACTACCGTATCGAGGACACGATCGCACTGGAAATTCGGCCCCTGCCCGCTCCCGAAGCCGCAGGCCAGGAAGTGTTGCAGGATGCTTCCCCACTGTTCAACCTGCTCAGCGAACTGCACCTGAGCGAATTCGAGTCGCAGCACCTGTTGCGCCAGATCAGCGAGCGCGACCGGGCCATCGCCGCGTTCCTGAAATCCCAGAACAAACGCATCGACCTACTCAGCCAGGTGGTCGCCCTGACCGTGCTCGGCCATATCGGCGAGCCGCAACCGGTGATCATCTCCGAAGGCGGGATCGACTTTCAGCACCCGACACCGATTGCCACCGGTGCACACCTGTCCGTGAAACTGGTGCTGATGCCACAAGCGCTGGGCCTGCTGCTGCGCGCACGCGTCACCCACTGCGACCGCAAGGGCGAAGGTTATGACGTCGGCACCGAGTTCGAACACTTGACCGATGCCCAGCGCCAATTGCTCGCCCGCTATATCTTGCAGAAGCAGGCACAGGAACGACGTCTGGCCCGCGAACAGAACGAATCTGGCATTTAACTTAAGGAAGCACCGTGACCCTCATCTACGGCCACCGCGGCGCCAAGGGCGAAGCACCGGAAAACACCCTGAGCAGTTTTCAGGAATGTCTCAAGCACGGCGTGCGCCGTTGCGAACTGGATCTGCACCTGTCCAAGGACGGCGAGTTGATGGTCATCCACGACCCGACCCTCAAGCGCACCACGGAACGGCGTGGCAAGGTCGTTGAGCACACCGCCGCCGAACTGGTCACTTACGACGCACGCAAGGGCGGCCCGGGCTGGATCAAGCCGTGCCCGATTCCGACCCTGGAAGAGTTGTTCGAGAAATGTGATTTTGATCACTGGCAGCTGGAAGTCAAAAGCGCTTCGCGTACTCGCGCGGCAACCACCGTGCTGGCGATTCGTGAAATGGCTCAGCGCCATGGCCTGCTCGACAAGGTGACGATCACCTCGAGTTCGCGGGAAGTGCTGAAAGCGGCGCTGGATCTGGTGCCGGATGTGTCACGGGGACTGGTCGCCGAATACGCCTGGCTCGACCCGCTAAAGGTCGCGGCCAGCTATGGCTGTGAGATTCTCGCGTTGAACTGGACGCTGTGTACGCCGGAACGCCTGCAGAAGGCGCAGCGTCAAGGGCTGCATGTGTCGGTGTGGACCGTCAACGAGCCTGCGCTGATGCGCAGACTCGCCGACTTCGGCGTTGACAGCCTGATTACAGACTTTCCCGGTTTGGCCACTGCCACCCTCGAGAATTGCTGAAATCGGTCTCCCCGGCCGGCTCAGGCCACCGGCCGGAGCCCGTCAAAAAAGCCGGTTGAGGCCGTCGTACGCTGCTACCCGATAGGCTTCAGCCATGGTCGGGTAGTTGAACGTCGTGTTGACGAAGTACTTCAGCGTGTTCAGTTCGCCCGGCTGGCTCATGATCGCCTGACCGATGTGGACGATCTCCGAAGCCTGGTAACCGAAGCAGTGAACGCCCAGCACTTCCAGGGTTTCACGGTGGAACAGGATCTTCAGCATGCCTTGCGGCTCGCCGGCGATCTGCGCACGCGCCATGCTCTTGAAGAACGCTTTGCCGACTTCGTACGGCACTTTGGCCTGGGTCAGTTCCTGCTCGTTCTTGCCGATCGAGCTGATCTCCGGAATGGTGTAGATGCCAGTCGGCACGTCATTCACAAAGCGCCAGCTACCGTTATCAACGATACTGCCAGCGGCCGAACGACCCTGGTCGTGGGCGGCACTGGCCAGGCTCGGCCAGCCGATCACGTCACCGGCGCCGTAGATGTTCGGCACGCAGGTACGGTAAGCCTCGTCGACTTCGATCTGGCCACGGCTGTTGACCTTGACGCCGATGTTTTCCAGACCCAGCGTGTCGGTGTTACCGGTACGGCCGTTGCACCAGAGCAAGGCGTCGGCCTTGATCTTCTTGCCGGACTTGAGGTGCAGGATCACACCGTTGTCGACGCCTTCAACGCGATCGTAATCTTCGTTGTGGCGCACGGTGATGTTGTTGTTGCTGAAGTGGTAGCTCAACGCCTGGGAGATTTCCGAGTCGAGGAAGCTCAGCAACTGACCACGGTTATCGACCAGTTCAACCAATACACCCAGACCGCTGAAGATCGACGCGTATTCGCAACCGATCACTCCAGCACCGTAAACGATCAGTTTGCGCGGGGTGTGGTTGAGGCTGAGGATGGTGTCGCTATCGTAGATACGCGGGTGGTGGAAATCGATGTCCGCCGGGCGATAAGGACGTGAACCGGTGGCGATGATGATGTGCTTGGCCACCAGTTTCTCGACCACGCCGTTGGCGCAGACCACTTCGATGGTTTGCTCGTCGGCGAAGCTGCCGGTGCCGAAGAACACGTCGACGCGGTTACGGGCGTAGTAACCGGTGCGCGAAGCGACTTGTTTGGAAATAACCTTCTCGGCGCTTTTCAACACGTCCGGGAAGGAGAACCAGCGTGGCTCGCCGATCGCCCGGAACATAGGATTGGTGTTGAACTGCATGATCTGCCGCACCGAGTGACGCAGTGCCTTGGACGGGATGGTGCCGAGGTGGGTGCAGTTGCCGCCGACCTGGCGACGGCTGTCGACCATCGCGACCTTGCGCCCTGCTTTGGCGGCGTTCATTGCCGCGCCTTCTCCCGCCGGGCCGGAACCCAGCACCACCACGTCGTAGTTGTAGACAGCCATGCGTACTCCTCAGAACAGGCCGCGATGCCAGCAGCACCGGCGGCTAAATCACGCCGAACGGCGGCGCGAAGGAACAATTGGGGGTCAATCAAGAACCCGGACACAGTCTATAGAAGCGTCAACGCCGCGCACATTAACCCTTGGTCGCGTCGTAGGCTACTTTTGCCTGCACTACAACGCCAGCTTTCGTATTGTTCTCAGTCAGTTTTCTTGCCACTGAGGCGTTCGAAAGCCGTGTTGGTGCGGACGACAAAACCTGTATCGGCACGAATCACAAAGAATGCACCAATGTCATGTTTTTCGGCATAGTCCCAAGCCCTTTCGGGGCCGAGAATCAGCAACAGCGTCGATAGTCCATCGGCCATCAACGCTGAAGGATGAATCACCGTGACTGACGCCAGGTCGTGTAGGACCGGTGCACCGTTGCGGGCATCGAAGGTGTGGGAATAACGCCGGCCGTCCTGCAGGAAATAGTTGCGGTAGTCGCCGGAGGTGGAAACGCCGTAGCCGTCGACATTGATGATGCGCTCGGCGACCTGCTGATCGTCGCGGGGTTCTTCCAGAGCGATGCGCCACGATGAGTCGTCAAGCTTTCGACCCTTTGCCTTTAACTCCCCCGTCGCTTCAGCGAGGTAGTCGTGGATGCCCATGGCATCGAGCCTTGCCGCGATGGTGTCGACGGCATAACCAGCGGCGATGCTGTTGAAATCGACTTCGACGGCGGCATCCTTGCACAACTGATCGCCATTGATCTGCAGATGCTGGTGACCGACCCGCTGCATCACCTCGGCCAGCGCAGCGGCATCAGGGACTTTCTCTTCACGACCTTGTGGGCCGAAGCCCCAGAGATTCATCAGTGGCTCGACGGTCAGGTCGTAGGAGCCTTCGCTTTGCGCTGAGAGTTGTTCGCCAGTTCGGACCAATTCGAGTACCGACGCAGGCATTTTCTGACAGCTGTTGGCGGGCAAAGCGTTGAAGCGCTCGATGTCCGAATCATCGCGATAGGTGGATAACTGCCGGTCGACTTCGCCAAGGATGCCCTCCACCTCACTGCGAACCTGCGTCGCTTCAGGCATGCCTGCGTGACGCAGGTACTTGATCGAATACGTGCTGCCCATGGTAGGCCCGCCGAAGCTTTCCATGGACTCGCCATTACCGCAGCCAGCCAATACGCCAGCCAGCATCACAAGCCAAAACAAGCGTCCAGTGAACAATTATTCATCTCTCCGTAAAACCGCGGCGGCCATTATGAATTAAAGGATCTGCAACATCTTTATACAAAATCCAATAGCGAGTACCTGAACATGTCCTCCACCACGGGCAAAGGCAAAGCGATCTTTCGCGTTGTCAGCGGCAACTTTCTCGAAATGTTCGACTTCATGGTCTATGGCTTTTACGCCACGGCCATCGCCAAAACCTTCTTCCCCACCGACAGTGCCTTCGCTTCGCTGATGCTTTCGCTGGCGACCTTTGGTGCCGGCTTCCTGATGCGTCCGCTGGGGGCGATTTTCCTCGGCGCCTACATCGACCGTCATGGTCGTCGTCAAGGACTGATCATCACCCTCGCGCTGATGGCTGCCGGTACGGTACTGATTGCCTGCGTGCCGGGCTATGCGACCCTAGGCGTCGCCGCGCCTCTGCTCGTCCTGTTTGGCCGTTTGCTGCAAGGCTTCTCGGCCGGCGTGGAGCTGGGCGGTGTGTCGGTGTATCTGGCAGAGATCGCGACACCGGGCCGCAAGGGTTTCTTTGTCAGTTGGCAGTCTGCCAGTCAGCAAGCGGCAGTGGTCTTCGCCGGGTTGCTCGGCGTCGGCCTCAACCATTGGCTGAGCCCGGAACAAATGGGTGATTGGGGCTGGCGCGTGCCGTTCCTGATCGGCTGCATGATTGTGCCGGTGATTTTCGTCATTCGCCGTTCACTGGAGGAAACGCCGGAGTTCCAGGCCAGGAAACATCGCCCTACCCTGCGGGAAATTGTCCGCTCGATCGGTCAGAACTTTGGCATCGTCATCGCAGGCATGGCACTGGTGGTAATGACCACGGTGTCGTTCTACCTCATCACCGCGTACACCCCGACCTTCGGCAAATCTGAACTGCATTTGTCGGACTTCGACGCATTGCTGGTGACGGTGTGCATCGGCCTGTCGAACTTCTTCTGGTTGCCGGTGATGGGCTCGGTGTCTGACAAGATCGGCCGAAAACCCTTACTGCTGGCAGCGACGATTCTGGCGATCCTGACCGCTTACCCTGCCCTGTCGTGGCTGGTGGCGAACCCGAGCTTCAGCCATTTGCTGATCGTCGAGCTGTGGTTGTCGTTCCTGTACGGCTCATACAACGGCGCGATGGTGGTGGCGCTGACCGAGATCATGCCGGTGGAAGTGCGTACGACCGGGTTCTCGCTGGCTTACAGCCTGGCAACAGCGACATTCGGCGGGTTTACCCCGGCGGCGTGCACTTATTTGATTCATGTGCTGGACAACAAGGCTGCGCCGGGGATCTGGCTCAGTGGTGCAGCGGTGCTGGGGTTGATTGCGACGCTGGTGTTGTTCCGGGGCAATAAGCATGAGTTACGCACGGCGCAAGCCGCCATACCCGGCGGCGCTCGTTAAATAGCTATCGCGAGCAGGCTCACTCCTACATTGGATCTGCGTCGTTCACAAATCCCCATGTAGGAGTGAGCCTGCTCGCGATGAGGCCTAGACTGGCATCAAAGATCCAACTGACACACAAACAAAAACGCCCCGACCTAGGTCGGGGCGTTTTCATCTGCAGCTATCGCTTAGCGCGGGAACGCTGGCGGGTTTACACCTGCCATGTCTTCCATCACGCGGATAACCTGGCAGCTGTAACCGAACTCGTTGTCGTACCAGACGTACAGCACAACGCGGTTGTCCTGAACGATGGTCGCTTCAGCATCGACTACACCGGCGTGGCGCGAGCCGACGAAGTCGGTCGAAACCACTTCCTGCGAATTGACGAAGTCGATTTGCTTGTGCAGATCGGAGTGCAGCGCCATGTAGCGCAGGTACTCGTTCATCTCTTCACGGGTGGCGGCTTTCTCAAGGTTGAGGTTGAGAATGGCCATCGACACGTTTGGCGTCGGAACACGGATCGCGTTACCGGTCAGCTTGCCGGCCAGCTCAGGCAGGGCCTTGGCAGCAGCGGTGGCAGCACCGGTTTCGGTGATAACCATGTTCAGCGCGGCGCTACGACCACGGCGATCGCCCTTGTGGAAGTTGTCGATCAGGTTCTGGTCGTTGGTGTACGAGTGAACGGTTTCGACGTGACCATTGATGATGCCGAACTTGTCATTCACAGCTTTCAGCACCGGCACGATGGCGTTGGTGGTGCAGGAAGCGGCGGACACGATCTTGTCGTCAGCGGTGATTTCACCGTGATTGATGCCGTGAACGATGTTCTTCAGCTTGCCCTTGCCAGGCGCGGTCAGAACAACGCGGTCGATACCCGGGCACTGCAAGTGCTGACCCAGGCCATCGGCGTCACGCCATACACCGGTGTTGTCCACCAGCAGCGCGTCTTTGATGCCGTACTGGGTGTAATCCACTTCAGTCGGGTTCTTCGCGTAGATCACCTGGATCAGGTTACCGTTGGCGGTGATGGTGTTGTTTTCTTCGTCGATGGTGATGGTGCCGTTGAACGAACCGTGTACCGAGTCGCGACGCAGCAGGCTGGCGCGTTTGGTCAGGTCGTTGTCGGCGCCTTTGCGCACGACGATGGCACGCAGACGCAGACCGTCGCCACCACCGGTTTTCTCGATCAGGATGCGCGCCAGCAGACGGCCGATACGACCGAAGCCGTAGAGCACAACGTCGGTGCCTTTACGTGCGGAAGCGTTTTGCTGGCCAACCACGTCAGCCATCTCTTCACGAACGAACTGCTCGGCGCTGCGGCCATTGCCTTCGTTGCGGAATTTGAACGCCAACTTGCCCAGATCTACCGAAGCCGCGCCGAGCTTGAGCTCGCTCATGGCTTTGAGCAGTGGGAATGTTTCGTGGACGGAGAGTTCGCTGTCGTCGGAAGAACGGTGGCGCGCAAAGCGGTGAGCTTTGAGAATCGCGATGACAGACTGGTTGATCAGGCTGCGGCCATAGATCGAGCTCACCACGTTGTTATTGCGGTAGAGCTGACCGATAAGCGGAATCATCGCTTCTGCGAGTGCTTCACGGTCGATCCATTCACCAAGACACTGGTCGGGCTTCTGAGTCACGGTAACCTTCCACATGTAGGGGCAGAAAAAAGGGGCTACATTATGCCGCCGACAACCTCCCGTAGCAATGCGCGCTTGTCGCGAAATCGGTAACAAAATTCCGTTCAAAAAAATTACGCCTCTCTCGAGCCCAGTAAAACCGGGGCTTTCAGCGCAGTCAATTTTTCGACGACTGTTAGACGATGTCTGTAACCCTCCGTAACACCACCCCGTTTCGGCACTACATAACCACAAAAAAACGGCTGGTTTTTATGGTTACCACTACATTTCGTCCAAACAGCGAAGATAGACGTAGTCTGCAACTGACAGGCGGCACCGGACGCCGCTACAATTACCGACTTTGTCGCAAAGCCTGGAGCTCAACCTTCCGTGCCCGTTCTGCGTCTACCGCTACTCCCTGCCGAGGCAGGTAAACAGCATTGGGGCAATCTGCCCGGTGCTGCCCTCAGCCTGGCGATTGCCGAGGCTGCCAGCGCTGCCAAGCGCTTCACCCTGCTACTGACCGCCGACAGCCAGAGCGCTGAACGACTGGAACAGGAGCTGAGTTTCTTCGCCCCGGATTTGCCCGTGCTGCATTTCCCCGACTGGGAAACCCTGCCCTACGACCTGTTCTCGCCGCACCAGGACATCATTTCCCAGCGCATCGCCAGCTTATACAGGCTGCCGGAACTGGCGCATGGCGTACTGGTGGTGCCGATCACCACAGCGTTGCACCGCTTGGCGCCGACCAAGTTCCTGCTCGGCAGCAGCCTGGTGCTGGATGTCGGGCAGAAGCTCGATGTTGAACAGATGCGCTCGCGGCTTGAAGCCAGCGGCTATCGCTACGTCGACACGGTGTACGAGCACGGCGAGTTCACCGTACGCGGTGCGCTGATCGACCTGTTCCCGATGGGCAGCAAACTGCCCTATCGCATCGACCTGTTCGATGACGAAATCGAAACCCTGCGCACCTTCGACCCGGAAAACCAGCGCTCCATCGACAAGGTCGATTCGGTCAAGCTGCTGCCGGCTCGTGAGTTCCCGCTGCAGAAAGACGCGGTCACCCGTTTCAAGGCACGCTTCCGCGAGCGTTTCGACGTCGACTTCCGTCGCTGCCCGATCTTTCAGGATCTGAGCAGCGGCATCACTCCGGCCGGTATCGAGTACTACCTGCCGCTGTTCTTCGACGAAACTTCGACGCTGTTCGATTACCTGCCGCAGGACACCCAGGTGTTCTCTCTGCCGGGCATCGAGCAAGCGGCGGAGAATTTCTGGAACGACGTGCGCAACCGTTACGAAGAGCGCCGCGTCGATCCATCGCGTCCTTTATTGCCACCCGCCGAATTGTTCCTGCCGGTGGAAGACTGCTTCGCGCGCCTGAAGAGCTGGCCGCGTGTGGTTACCAGTCAGCAAGACGTCGAAAGCGGCGCTGGTCGCGAACGCTTCCCGGCGCAAGCACTGCCGAATCTGGCGATTGAAGCCAAAGCCACGCAACCGCTGGCCGCGCTGGCCGGGTTCCTCGATGAATTCCCCGGACGCGTGCTGTTCACCGCCGAATCCGCCGGCCGTCGCGAAGTGCTGCTGGAGTTGCTTGAACGCCTGAAGCTGCGGCCGAAAACTGTCGACAGCTGGCCAGACTTCGTCGCGAGCAACTATCGCCTGGCGATCACCATTGCCCCGCTCGACGAAGGCCTGATGCTGGATGACCCGGCGCTGGCACTGGTCGCGGAAAGTCCGCTGTTCGGCCAGCGCGTGATGCAACGTCGTCGCCGCGAGAAACGCAGCGACGTCAGCAATGACGCAGTGATCAAGAACCTCACCGAACTGCGCGAAGGCGCGCCGGTGGTGCACATCGATCACGGTGTCGGCCGTTATCTGGGCCTGACGATTCTGGAAATCGACAATCAGGCTGCCGAATTCCTCACCCTCGAATACGCCGAGAACGCCAAGCTTTACGTGCCGGTGGCCAACCTGCATTTGATTGCGCGCTACACCGGCAGCGACGACGCCCTGGCCCCGCTGCACCGCCTCGGCTCCGAGGTTTGGCAGAAAGCCAAGCGCAAAGCCGCCGAACAGGTGCGCGATGTCGCCGCTGAACTGCTCGACATCTATGCCCGTCGCGCCGCTCGCGAAGGTTACGCATTCGCCGACCCGAAAGCCGATTACGCGACGTTCAGCGCCGGTTTCCCGTTCGAAGAAACCCCGGATCAGCAATCGACCATCGAAGCCGTGCGCGAAGACATGCTCGCGCCGAAACCGATGGATCGACTGGTCTGCGGTGACGTCGGTTTCGGCAAGACCGAAGTGGCCATGCGCGCAGCGTTCATCGCTGTGCATGGCGGTCGTCAAGTGGCGATTCTGGTACCGACCACCCTGCTCGCCCAGCAGCACTACAACAGCTTCCGCGATCGCTTCGCCGACTGGCCGGTGACCGTGGAGGTAATGAGCCGCTTCAAATCGGCCAAGGAAGTCAATGCGGCGATCGCCGATCTGGCGGAAGGCAAGATCGATATTGTCATCGGCACGCACAAGCTGCTGTCCGACGATGTAAAAATCAAAAATCTCGGGCTGGTGATCATCGACGAAGAACACCGCTTCGGTGTCCGTCAGAAAGAACAGCTCAAGGCCCTGCGCAGCGAAGTCGACATTCTTACGCTGACCGCCACACCGATTCCGCGCACGCTGAATATGGCGGTGTCGGGCATGCGCGACCTGTCGATCATCGCCACGCCGCCAGCGCGACGCTTGTCGGTGCGCACCTTCGTCATGGAGCAGAACAAGAGCACGGTCAAAGAGGCCCTGCTCCGCGAACTGCTGCGTGGCGGCCAGGTTTACTACCTGCACAACGATGTGAAAACCATCGAGAAGTGCGCTGCCGACCTCGCCGAGCTGGTGCCGGAAGCACGCATCGGCATCGGTCACGGACAGATGCGCGAGCGCGAACTCGAACAGGTGATGAGCGACTTCTATCACAAGCGTTTCAACGTGCTGATCGCCTCGACCATCATCGAGACCGGCATCGACGTGCCGAGCGCCAACACCATCATCATCGAGCGCGCCGACAAGTTCGGCCTGGCGCAACTGCACCAGTTGCGCGGTCGCGTTGGCCGTAGTCACCACCAGGCTTACGCCTACCTGCTGACGCCGCCGCGCCAGCAAATCACTTCCGATGCGGAAAAGCGTCTGGAAGCGATCGCCAATACTCAGGATCTCGGCGCCGGTTTCGTACTGGCGACCAACGACCTGGAAATCCGTGGTGCCGGCGAGTTGCTTGGCGATGGCCAGAGCGGGCAGATTCAAGCCGTCGGTTTCACGCTGTATATGGAAATGCTTGAGCGCGCGGTGAAATCGATCCGCAAGGGCGAGCAACCGAACCTCGATCAACCGCTGGGCGGTGGCCCGGAAGTCAACCTGCGGGTGCCGGCGCTGATTCCGGAAGACTACCTGCCAGACGTTCACGCTCGCCTGATTCTGTACAAGCGCATTGCTTCAGCCACCGATGAGGAAGGCTTGAAGGATCTGCAAGTCGAGATGATCGACCGTTTTGGTCTGCTGCCGGAGCCAACGAAGAATCTGGTGCGCATCACTGCATTGAAGTTGCAGGCCGAGCAACTGGGCATCAAAAAGGTCGATGGTGGCCCGCAAGGTGGGCGCATCGAGTTCGAAGCGCAGACGCCGGTCGATCCGATGACGCTGATCAAGCTGATCCAGAGCCAGCCAAAACGCTACAAATTCGAAGGCGCCACAATGTTCAAGTTCCAGGTGCCGATGGAACGCCCGGAAGAGCGCTTTAATACTGTAGAGGCGCTGTTTGAGCGCCTCCTCCCGAAATCTGTTTAAAGGACGCCGCATGCGCCTGTTTCGCTCGCTGACTTTGCTACTCACCCTGGTAGCACCCTCGGTTTTCGCCGATGACCTGTATCAGGTCGAAATGATTCTGGTGCGTCAGAACGCCGTGCCGGCCATCGTCAGCCGTGCCGCGCCGGAAGACTGGGCCGCTGGCGCTCAGCGCTTGGCCGATGACAGCCAGCGCACACCTGCGCTGAATGACGTCGTCACCAAGCTCACCGCCAGCGGCGACTACACAGTCTTGATGCACAAGGCCTGGCAGCAAACCCTCGGTGAGACGCCAGCCAAAGTCGCGGTCAGCGACGGCCAGGAGCAATTCGGTCAGTTCCCGATCGAGGGCACGCTGGAGATGAAGCTCGGGCGCTTCACCGATGTGAACGCCGACTTCTGGGTCAATCAGATCGACGCCAATGGCCTGGTCACCGCCAGTGAGCGCCTGAAGCAGGACAGCCACACCAAGAATGGCCAACTCAACTATCTCGACAACGGCCATCTGGCCCTGCTGATCAAGATCACTTCCCTGACCGCGCCTGCGCCTCGGGAAGCGCCTGAAGCGATTCCGGACTGATCGAAGTCCTTATGAACCCGCCGCTGAGTAAACCGTTGGCGCCCTCCTGGGTCAGCCGATTCAAGGAACAGAGCCTGGAGCGTGGCCGCCGTTACGCCCTGGAAAACCGGGTACGCATCGCCCAGGTCGGCGATGCGACCATCACCGCCAGTTGCGAAGGCTCTGGCGGTAACGTGTACCGTCAGACGATTCATCTTCGCGATTCAGTCAAAGGCACTTTGCTGCTGGTCGATGCCGGCTGCACCTGCCCGGTGCGCACCAACTGCAAACACTGCGCGGCGGTGTTGCTGAAAGTACAGGAAACCCTCGATTACCCCGCCGCTGCAAAAGACGCCGAACTCTTGGAAAAGCTCCAGGCCGTGCTGGAAAACCGCAGCCCGAAAGCGCCGCCGCAAGTGCTGGTCGACAATGTGCAGCCGATGCCGCGCCTGTGGCTGGCCAGCGTCGAGTTCAGCGCTTTCGAACCTCGCAACGGCAAGATGCAGCGCTACATCCAGCATCGTGCGGCGCTGTCGTTCAGCTATCTCGACGAATACGTCAGCGGGCAGAAGAACAGCGACATCCTGATTCGTCAGGAAACCCAGACGCTGCGGATAAAACGTCACCCGGAAGTCGAACAGTCCTACCGCGAACAGTTAAGAATCCTCGGCTTTCGCATCGCCACGCGACAGAGCAAAGCGCTGCCGGAAAGTGCCGGCGAGCTCTACGAGATGGTCAATGACAGCGCCTGGCTGACTTTCACCCTCAACGAACTGCCGAAGCTGCGCAGCCAAGGTTGGGAGCTGCAGATCGATGAGGAGTTCGGCTTCGACCTGACCGCCGTGGATGACTGGTACGCCACCGTAGAACAGGTGCCGGAGCGCGACTGGTTTGATCTGGAACTGGGGATCATCGTCAACGGTGAGCGCCTGAGCCTGTTGCCTATCCTGCTCAATCTGATGCGTTCGCACGCGGAAATCCTCAACCCGGAACGCCTCGCCCGTCGCCGCGACGATGAACTGATTCTGGTCAATATCCCGCAACGCACCAGCGACCATGGGCCGTTGCAAGTGGCTTTGCCGTTGGGCCGGTTGAAGCCGGTACTGATGACGCTCGGCGAGTTTTATTTGCAGGAGCCGGGCGAAACCACCCTGCGCCTGAGCAAGGCCGACGCCACGCGCCTCAACTCTCTGGAAGGCCTGCCGCTGCTATGGGAGGGTGGCGAGCAGATCCGCACGCTCGCTCAACGCCTGCGCGACATTCGTGATTTCAGTGCAGAAGCCCCAGAGAGCTTGAATGCGACGCTGCGCCCTTATCAGCTCGAAGGCTTGAGCTGGATGCAATCGCTGCGGCAACTGGAAGTCGGCGGGATTCTTGCGGACGACATGGGTTTGGGCAAAACCCTACAGACTCTGGCGCATATTCTCAGTGAGAAAATCGCCGGTCGCCTCGATCGCCCGTGCATGGTGGTGATGCCGACCAGCCTGATTCCGAACTGGCTCGATGAGGCGGCGCACTTCACGCCGCAACTGAAAGTGGTCGCGCTGTACGGCGCCACTCGCAAAAAGCACTTCGACAATCTGGCGGATTACGACCTGATCCTCACCACTTACGCACTACTGCCCAAAGACGTCGAACGTCTGGCCAGGCAGCCGCTGCATGTGTTGGTGCTGGATGAGGCGCAGTACATCAAGAATCCGAACAGCAAAGCCGCTCAAGCCGCACGCGAGCTCAATGCACGCCAGCGCCTGTGCCTCAGCGGTACGCCGCTGGAAAACCACTTGGGTGAGTTGTGGTCACTGTTCCATTTCCTGCTGCCGGGCTGGCTCGGCGACGTGAAAAGCTTCAATGCCGATTACCGTGTGCCGATTGAAAAGCGTGGCAGTGAAGTCAGACTTCAGCACTTGAACGGTAGGATAAAACCGTTTCTGCTGCGCCGGACCAAAGAACAGGTTGCCACCGAGTTGCCGCCTAAAACAGAGATCATCCATTGGGTCGATCTCAACGAAGCGCAGCGCGATGTGTATGAAACCATGCGCCTGGCGATGGACAAGAAAGTCCGCGACGAGATCACCCGTAAAGGCGTGGCGCGCAGTCAGATCATCATTCTTGAGGCGCTGCTCAAGCTGCGTCAGGTTTGCTGCGATCTGCGTCTGGTCAACGACGCCACCCTGCCCGCTCGCGGCAGCACCTCGGGCAAGCTCGACAGCCTGATGGAAATGCTTGAGGAGTTGTTTGAGGAAGGTCGGCGGATTCTGTTGTTTTCGCAGTTCACCTCGATGCTGTCCTTGATCGAAGACGAGCTGAAAAAACGTAATGTCGCTTACGCGCTGCTGACCGGCCAAACCCGAGATCGACGTACGCCGGTGAAGGAATTCCAGAGCGGCAAGCGTCAGATCTTTCTCATCAGCCTGAAGGCTGGTGGCGTGGGCTTGAACCTGACGGAAGCGGATACGGTGATTCACTACGACCCGTGGTGGAACCCGGCGACCGAGAATCAGGCGACGGATCGGGCGTATCGGATTGGTCAGGAGAAACCGGTGTTCGTTTACAAGATGATTGCCCGGGGCACGGTGGAAGAGAAGATTCAGCACCTGCAAAAGGAAAAATCCGACTTGGCGGCAGGCGTGCTGGATGGGCGCAAGGCCGGGGACTGGAAGTTGCAGAGTGATGATATCGAAGCGTTGTTTGCGCCGTTGCCGGATAAGCTCGATAAGCGTTGAGATATTTGTCGCCTGTTAGATAGCCATCGCTGGCAAGCCAGCTCCCACAGGTATCGAGTTGGAACACAGTTTTGTGTACGACTCACAACCCTGTGGGAGCTGGCTTGCCAGCGATGGGGCCATCAGATATTGCTCTATTACTTAGGGCTCAGCCCTTGGCAACAGGCAACGGCGCAAACAGCGCCTCAATGTCACCCTGCTCCAGTTTCCAGCCACCCGTCGTCCCGCCCTCAAGCACCGCCCCGGCCAACGCTGCTTTCTCCTGCTGCAGCGCCTGTATTTTTTCCTCTACTGTGCCGCGAGCGATCAGCTTGTAAACGAATACCGGGTTGTTTTGCCCGATTCGATACGCACGATCGGTGGCCTGATTCTCCACCGCCGGGTTCCACCAAGGGTCGAAGTGGATCACCGTGTCTGCGGCGGTCAGATTCAAACCGGTGCCCCCGGCCTTCAGACTGATCAGAAACAGCGGCACCTTGCCGCCCTGAAAGTCCTTCACCGGCGTGCGTCGATCCGTGGTATCACCGGTCAGCAGCGAATAGGCAATGTCCCGTTGCTGCAGCTCTTGCTCGATCAACGCGAGCATCGAGGTGAACTGCGAGAACAGCAGGATCCTGCGACCTTCGCCGAGCAACTCTTCGAGCATCTCCATCAGGCTGACCAGCTTGCCACTGCCGGAGCGCAGCGCCTTCGCCGTCAGCGGCATCTTGATCAGACGCAAATCGCAACAGACCTGCCGCAGCTTGAGCAAGGCATCAAGAATGATGATCTGACTGCGCGCCACGCCACTGCGGGCAATTTCGTCGCGGACTTTTTTGTCCATCGCCACGCGAACCGTTTCATAGACATCGCGCTGGCCGTCGCTGAGATCGACCCAATGGACAATTTCGGTTTTCGGCGGCAACTCGGTGGCGACCTGATCCTTTTTGCGGCGCAGCAAAAACGGCTTGATGCGCGCTGTCAGGTGCTGCATACGCTGAACATTGCCGTGCTTTTCGATTGGCGTGCGGTAATCGCGATTGAAGGACTTGCTGTCGCCAAGCCAACCGGGCATGAGGAAATGAAACTGCGACCACAGCTCGCCCAAGTGGTTTTCCAATGGCGTGCCGCTCAGGCACAAGCGCTGGCGGGCCTGCAAGTCGCGCGCGGCTTGTGCGGCTTTGCTGAGCGGGTTCTTGATGTTCTGCGCTTCATCGAGAATCAGCACGCTCCACGACTGCGGCTGCAAGGTCTCCAGATCCCTCGGCAGCAACGCGTATGTGGTCAGCACCAGATCGTAATCAGCCAGATCAGCAAAATCCTTTTGCCGCCCAGAGCCGTGCAGCGCCAGTACTTTCAGCTGGGGTGTGAAACGCTCGGCCTCGTCGAGCCAGTTGGGAATCAGGCTGGTCGGCATCACCGCCAGCGCCGGGCAATCAAGGCGACCGGCGTGTTTTTCCGTGAGCAGATGCGCCAGGGTTTGCAGCGTTTTGCCCAGCCCCATGTCATCGCCGAGAATGCCGCCGACCTCAAGCTCGCGCAGGGTCTGCATCCAGTTCAGACCTTCGAGCTGATACGGGCGCAGTTGCGCGTTAAGGCCGGCCGGTGCAGCGACGTGGGTGTGACTGGAATTCTGCAAGCGCTTGGCGAAGGTGCGCAGCCGCTCGCCTCCCTGCCAATCCAGCGGTACGCCATCGAGCATACTCAAGCGCGCGGCATCCGGGACACTCAAGCGCAGTGCATCGCCCTGATGACCGCCCAGGTACAACTCGCCCAGCGTGGCCATCAGCGGTTTGACCCGACTCAGCGGCAGCGCGACCTTGGCGCCTGAAGGGTCGCCAAAACCGCTGGGTTTCAGTTCGATCAGGAGTTTTTCGTCATCGCTGCGTTGTGCCAGATTGACCGGGTCAAGCAAGCGCGGCTGGGTGCGCAACAAGTGCAGAAGGATCGGCAGCAAACTGTAGCGCTGGCCATTGACGACGATACCCAACTGCAAGTCAAACCACTGATGCCCGGCCTCTTCTTCGACCTCGGCGTACCAATGCTCAACCGGTTGCACATTGAAATGAAAGCCGGGACTCATCTCCACTTCCCAGTTCGAGGCGCGCAACGTGGCAAGCCCTTCGTGCATAAACCCGAGCCAGGCGGAATCATCCGGCAACGTGAACATCTCGCCGGGACGATCCAGCGAGCTCTTGCGCGTGGCTTTCTTGAAGCCGAGCCTTTGCAGGATCTGGCGCAGTTTCTTTTCCACCGCAGGCTGGCGTTGAATGCGCTGGGTTTCGGTACCGTTGAGGATCATCACTTCCGGGTTGCGATCCACCGTCGGCTGGCCGTTGTAGGTAAACACCAGTGCGGCGCGGTGCTCCAGAACGTATTCCCAGCGCGAGCGCTCCCGACCGCTGACGAGAGTCAGTTGTGGCTGCGGTAGTACGTCGTCGATGATTCGTTCGGTCAGTTGGTGCGGCGGCGGGATTCTCGTCGCGGCGCTCATGCGATGGCTGAACTGCATGGCCTGATGCGCCGGAATGTCCGGCGCCAGCGTCAAATGGCTGGCCAGTTTTTCTTCCAGTTCATTGAACAGAGGGCCAATCTGCCGCTGTTCACGATCCAGGTAATAAAGCGGCTCCAGCGCCAGCACGGTTTCCTGCGCAGCCTCGGCACTGCTCCACTGCGCGCGGAACCCGCCGTCAGCCTGCTCGGCCCAAGCGAACTGGCCGATGCGCTTCGCGCCCGGCACCAACGGTCGAAGATCCTCGAAATCGAGGAACAGCCGCGAGGTGCGCAGGAGCATTTCCAGCAGTTCGGCGCCGCTGCTGCCTTCCAGCGGATAGCCGCTGTAATAGGCGTGGTGAGAGTGCATGGCAACCAGCAGCCTGGCAACGCGCAGATCCAGCTCGGACAGGTAGCCGGGCTGACGCATGAGCATTTCCGCTAGCGAATACATCGGTTTGACTTCGCGTAACTCGCCGCTCTTGAGCTGGGAAACCTTGAAAATATCGAGCAGCCACTTGCCCCTCACAGGCGTTGGCTTGAGCTTGTAAAACAGGCGCGTGCCTGCGGTTTGCGCGCCTTCTTCGGCAGGCTTGGCCGGAACGGGGATGGTCGAAAGCCAATGTTCCAGCGCCCGACCCAACGGGATCTGTGCGTCACTTTCAGACGCTTCATGATCACTGCCCTGCAGGTGATAGAGCACCGCAGCGCAGTGTTTGCAGTCGATTGAGACAGGACAGGTGCACAGGCAACGCAAGTTGACAGAACCCAGCCGATCTTCGGACAGGTAAATGGTTTGTTCATACGCCTGATTTTCCGAACCGACGCAGAACGCCTCGATCTTTCTGTCATCGATCTCGATGATCTCTACCCGGTCATCGGCTGCATAAGCGCGAGCCTTGGCCAGCGCCTTGCTACTGAATGCCTGAGTCCAGGCCAACGACTTGAGCCGTTCGATGAGAATGCTCATGGGCAGTCCTTAGCCGGCCAACACCCGCGCCAATGCCGACTTCACCTTGCCCATGCCGTCATGCAACGCCTGCTCGATCTCGGCCATGGTGATCACTTCGGTGGTCTTGCCCGCTGCCGGGTTCACCACCAGTGCCAGACAGGCGTAATCCAGATCCAGCTCGCGGGCCAGTGCCGCTTCCGGCATGCCGGTCATGCCGACGATGTCGCAGCCATCGCGCTCAAGACGCACGATCTCCGCCACGGTTTCCAGACGCGGGCCCTGAGTGCAGGCATACACACCTTGATCGCTGTACTCGCAACCTTCGGCGGCCACGGCGGCGATCAATTGCTGACGCAACGGTTCGCTGTAGGGGAAGCTGAAGTCGATATGGGTGACGTGCTCCAGATCATCGGCAAAAAAGGTGTGCTCGCGGCCGCTGGTGTAGTCGACGATCTGGTGCGGCACGCAGAAATGACCGGTGCCCATGGCCGAATGGATCCCGCCCACGGCGTTCACCGCGATGATTGCCTCGGCACCCGCCTGCTTCAGCGCCCACAGATTGGCGCGGTAGTTGACCTTGTGCGGCGGGAAGCGATGCGGGTGGCCATGACGTGCAAGGAACAACACTTCCTTGCCAGCGTACTCGCCAATCTGCACGTCGGCCGATGGCGCGCCGTAGGGCGTGTCTACCGCCAGCGATTGGCGAATGGTCAGGCCTTCGAGTTGGGTCAGGCCGGTGCCACCGATGATTGCGTAAACCGTCATAGCAAAATCCTTAATCGATCAATTGAGCGTCTTTGAGCGCGCCGATGGCGGTGAGCCAGCGCGGATCCTGCCGGTAATCAGTACTGGCGAATGCCTGGCCGCGCATACGGGCGATGCGCTCGGAAGGCTTGACCTTCATGCGTTGTGCGGCGCTCAGGGCCAGTTCGGCAGCGGCGCGGTCGTTGCACACCAGGCCCATGTCGCAACCGGCAGTCAAAGCGGCTTCAATACGGCTAGCGGCATCGCCAACCACGTGGGCGCCGGCCATCGACAGGTCGTCGCTGAAGATCACGCCGTCGAACTGCAATTCACCCCGCAGAATGTCCTGCAACCAGCGGCGGGAGAAGCCGGCAGGCTGCGAATCGACTTGTGGATAGATAACGTGCGCCGGCATGATCGCGGCCAATTGTTTGCTGAGTTTGGCGAAGGGTACGAGATCGTTGGCGCGGATCTCGTCGAGGCTGCGTTCGTCGTTTGGAATCGCGACATGAGAGTCGGCTTCGGCCCAGCCGTGGCCAGGGAAATGCTTACCGGTGGCAGCCATGCCCGCGCTGTTCATACCGCGAATGAATGCACCGGCGAGCAGTGCCGCACGCTCGGGATCACCTTCGAACGAACGGGTGCCAACGACTGCACTGCGTTGATAATCCAGATCGAGCACCGGGGCGAAGCTCAGGTCGAGCCCGACCGCCAGCACTTCGGTGGCCATGATCCAGCCGCATTGCTCGGCGAGGTATTCAGCATTCGGGTTGTCGGCGATGGCGCGCATGGCCGGCAGACGCACAAAACCCTGACGCAGACGCTGCACGCGACCGCCCTCCTGATCCACCGCCAGCAGCAGATCCGGACGAACTGCCCGAATCGACGCACTGAGTTCACGCACCTGGCGCGGATGCTCGATGTTGCGCGCGAAAATGATCAGGCCGCCCACTTCGGGCTGACGCAATAATTGGCGATCTTCAGCCGTCAGCCAGGTACCGGCGACGTCCACCATCAACGAGCCTTGCAGGCCAGCAGTCATAGAAATTCCTTGAAAACGAAAAACCCGACCCGCAGCAAATCGCTACCGTGAGCCATGCTCGGCAGGTCGGCAATTTCTATGAAGATCGGGTTCAGAACGAAAGTCGGCATGGGCGGCTAGCTTAGCGGATACAAGCTGCCGCGCCCACCCGTGTGCGGTTAAACCTTGGCGGCGACCGGCGTTGACTTGCTGCGCGGACGCAGTTGCGCGGTGGCCATGGCTGTATCAGTGACGCCGGTTTCAGCGCGCATACCCGCGGCGAGGAACGGCACCATCAGACGCATCACTTGTTCGATGGAGGTATTGACGCCGAAATCGGTCTCGGCGATTGCGCGCAAAGCCTTGATGCCGGACATGCTGAACGCGGCGGCGCCGAGCATGAAGTGCACGCGCCAGAACAGCTCGATCGGCGGAATTCGTGGTGCGGCTTCGTTGACCAGCAACATGTAGCGACGGAATACCTTGCCGTACATGTCTTCCAGGTAGCGGCGCAAATGGCCTTGGCTCTGGCTGAACGCGAGACCGAGCAAACGCATGAAGATCGACAGGTCGTTGCCGCTGCGTGGCTGAACCACGAGAGCCTGTTCGACAAGGATTTCCAGCAGCTCTTCGAGAGTTGGCTTGTTTTCAGGCTTGGCCTGACGCCGCTCCAGCTCTTTATCGAGACTGATGCAGAACGGGCCGAGAAAGCGCGAAAAAACCGCTTGGATCAGCGCTTTTTTCGAGCCGAAATGATAGTTCACCGCTGCCAGGTTGACGCCAGCCTTGCTGGTAATCAAACGCAATGAGGTTTCAGCGAAACCTTTCTCCGCGAACAACTGCTCGGCAGCATCAAGAATGCGTTCAACGGTTTCCGACTGGGCCATGGCTACTCCGCCTGACAAACACTTGTTTGAAACATACGTTTCAGCCTGTGCCTTGTCAAGCCTGCCAGTTCGTTTTGGGAATGGTCGGTCAGCTATTTAACCACACAAGGCCGACGCTTTATTAAACCCTTCTTCCGACCGTCCGGCGGCAGGCAAAAAAACGGGCATTGCCAAGGGCGCTTCACTGTATATAATCCCAGTCACTGTATAAAAAGACAGAGCGATCAATATGCTAAAGCTGACGCCACGCCAAGCCGAGATTCTGGCCTTTATCAAACGTTGCCTAGAAGACCACGGCTACCCGCCAACCCGTGCGGAAATCGCTCAGGAACTGGGCTTCAAGTCGCCGAACGCGGCTGAAGAACATCTCAAGGCACTGGCCCGCAAAGGTGCCATCGAGATGACCCCTGGCGCTTCTCGCGGCATTCGCATTCCCGGCTTCGAAGCCAAGGCCGACGACTCCACCCTGCCGATCATTGGCCGGGTCGCTGCCGGCGCGCCAATCCTCGCCCAGCAGCATATCGAGGAATCCTGCAACATCAACCCGACCTTCTTTCACCCTCGTGCCGACTACCTGTTGCGCGTGCACGGCATGAGCATGAAGGACATCGGCATTTTCGACGGCGACCTCCTCGCGGTGCACACCACCCGTGAAGCGCGTAACGGCCAGGTTGTCGTCGCACGCATCGGCGATGAAGTAACGGTCAAACGCTTCAAGCGTGAAGGCAGCAAGGTCTGGCTGATTGCCGAAAACCCCGAGTTCGCCCCTATCGAAGTTGACCTGAAAGATCAGGAACTGGTGATCGAAGGCTTGAGTGTCGGCGTCATTCGCCGCTAAAGGAGGCTTTATGCAGTTCCCACACACCCCCCAGCAAACACAACTGCCTTTATTCGAAGCGTTTCTGGCGCAACCGATGGCGCCGACTCTGAAAGATGTGGTCGAGCGCCCGTGGAATGCCGAACCCGAAGTATTCAGTGAGCTGTCACTGCGGGGTGCTGCCGGGAACTGCCTGAACCTGCTAGCCCCGATCCTTCGCGAACTCAGTGAAGATCAGGACGCGCGCTGGCTGACGCTGATAGCGCCTCCTGCAAGCCTGACCCAGACATGGCTGCGGGATGCCGGCCTGAACCGCGAACGCATTCTGCTGCTGCAACCACGGGGCGCTCAAAGCGCTCAGCAACTGGCATGCGAAGCGCTGAAGCTGGGTCGCAGTCACACCGTAGTCACTTGGCTCAACCCGCTGAACGCAAATTCACGACAACAACTGATCAACGCCGCACGCACGGGCGATGCTCAGAGCCTGAATATTCGTTTGGGTTGATTGGTGGTTATACGCGCTGTGTGAAGCGCAGGGCTTCTCCAGGGAAAGAGAAGCCGATCTGAAGCGGTAACGTCAAAAAGTAAAGAGACGCCAGGATCAATGAAGAACCCGCGGCCCCTCTTCCTTATCAAACTCGCCTTCAACCATACGGCCGGCCATCTGCACGCCGACGCTTAACATCGCCTTGGCGATTTCCACATGCTGACCTTGCAGGAACGCCTTGGCATCCTCGGAGAAATCCAGCGTCACCAAAGAACCCTCGTCCTCAGCCCTGCGCAGCTCGATTCGGCCGTCTGGTAACTCGACAATTTCTAGAAAGGACGTTGGCATATAGGTCTGTTCTCCACGAAAGGCAGGGATTATATAGACATCATTCAGGCTTCGCTCGGGATCTTGACCAGCAGCATGTTTCAGATTGCCACCGTGTCAATCGCCCTCAGCACTCGTTCAAGCCTTCGCGAAAGCGAATCGCCAAGCCCTTCAGATTCTGCCGCCAGCTCTCCAGCTCCTCTCGACTCAGCTCTTCTGGCGACTCCTCTTCATCCAGATTAATCGCCTGAATCAGCGGCTGAGTCACGTCCCCTTTGGGCTTGTGTGGCACCCGTGGCGGCTGAAACAGCGCCGAATGCGCAGCCAGCAGTTTCGCCAACCAGGTTTCAGAGTTACCTGCCAGCTCGACCATTTCGGCCAACTCGGGAATCGCGATCGACTCCAGCACTTCACGCGTCAGCAGCATCTCGGCCCGCGGCGCATTGGCCTGCGGCAGACGATAGAAACCAGCGATCTCATGACAAAGCCCCAACAAGGCGCCGTACAGGTGAAACAACGCCGATTCTCGACCAGCCTGAATCAACGCCAGAGAATTCATCGCCCGCCCTTCTTCAGCGCGAGCCAGGGCTTCGAGCGACAGGCCGGCGAAATAGATCTTCTGATTGGTACGGGTATAGAGTTCGTGAGCCATGACGGCACTCTCCACAACGAAATAATTGCTTCACACAGGCCGGACAGTGTCGTGGATCAGTCGATCCTACCGCAAGTACAAAACAAAAAGGCCGCATGAAAACCCGTGGGTCGTCATGCGGCCTTTCAGTATCAGACTAACGCTTACTCGGCTTTGGCCTTCGTACGCTTGTCTTCAACCGTCCACTTACCGCCGTCGAAGTACGCCTTCCAACCGGTAGGCTTGCCGTCGACTTCGGTCTGCACGTATTGCTCTTTGGTCTTGCGGCTGTAGCGAATAACCGCTGGCAGACCATCAGGATCCTTCTTCGGCGCGTCGCAGAGGAAGTGATACTTCGGATCGATTTCGTCCTTGTGCGGCACAATCTCGATCACCAGCGGAGCACGGGTCTCACGGTTTTTCGGGAACTGGCTGGCGGCCAGGAACAGACCAGAGGCACCGTCACGGAGGATGTAGGTGTCGTTGACCTTTTCGCATTTCAGCTCAGGCATCTTCACCGGATCCATCTTCGGTGGCGCTGCATCACCGCTTTTCAGCAGTTTGCGGGTGTTCTTGCACTCAGGGTTGGTGCAACCGAAGAACTTGCCGAAACGGCCAGTCTTGAGCTGCATCTCGCTGCCGCACTTGTCGCATTCCAGGCTCGGACCTTCGTAGCCCTTGATACGGTAGCTGCCCTCTTCGATTTCGTAGCCAGCACAATCCGGGTTGTTACCGCAGATGTGCAGCTTGCGCTTCTCGTCCAGCAGGTAGGCGTCCATCGCCGTGCTGCAGATCGGGCAGCGATGCTTGCCACGCAGCACCAGCGATTCCGACTCACCTTCGTCGTCCGCAGCGATCTCGTCGCCCGGCACCAGGTTGACGGTGGCCTTGCAGCGTTCTTTCGGCGGCAGGCTGTAGCCCGAGCACCCGAGGAACACGCCAGTCGACGCAGTACGAATCTGCATCGGACGGCCGCAAGTGGTGCAAGGAATATCGGTCATGACCGGCTGGTTGGCGCGCATGCCGCTTTCCGGGTTTTCGGCTACTTCGAGTTTCTTTTTGAAATCGCCGTAGAACTCGTCCAGCACACTTTTCCAGTCGCGCTCACCCTGTGCCACGTCATCGAGGTTCTCTTCCATGCCGGCAGTGAAGCCGTAGTCCATGAGGTTGGAGAAGCTTTCCGACAGACGCTCGGTGACGATGTCGCCCATCTTTTCCGAGTAGAAACGACGGTTGTGCAAGGTCACGTAGCCGCGATCCTGAATGGTCGAAATGATCGCAGCGTAAGTCGAAGGACGACCGATGCCGCGTTTTTCCATTTCTTTAACCAGGCTGGCTTCCGAGTAACGGGCCGGTGGCTTGGTGAAGTGCTGCGATGGATCAAGCTTGATCAGCTTCATCACATCGCCCTGCGCCATATCAGGCAGAACGTCGTCGTCGCCTGGTTTGGCAATCTGCGGCATGACGCGGGTGTAACCGTCGAATTTTAGGATACGGCCCTTGGCACGCAGCTCGAAGTCGCCAGCGCCGACGCTGACGGTGGTCGACAAGTATTGCGCCGGCAGCATCTGGCAAGCGAGGAACTGGCGCCAGATCAGTTCGTAGAGGCGCTCAGCGTCACGCTCCATGCCTGCGAGTTTGGTCGGCGTGGTGTTGGCGTCGGAAGGACGGATCGCTTCGTGAGCCTCTTGCGCGCCTTCTTTGCTGCTGTAGACGTTCGGTGTTTCCGGCAGGTACTTCTTGCCGAACTCGTCTTCAATGTAAGTGCGCGCCATCGCCACGGCATCAGCCGAGAGGTTGGTCGAGTCGGTTCGCATATAAGTGATGTAGCCGGCTTCGTACAGACGCTGGGCCATCATCATGGTTTTCTTCACGCCGAAGCCCAGGCGGTTGCTCGCAGCCTGTTGCAGGGTCGACGTGATGAACGGCGCCGAAGGCTTGCTGCTGGTCGGCTTGTCTTCGCGTTTGACGATGCTGTAGCTGGAAGACTTTAGCTTCTCCAGCGCAGCCATGGCCTGGGCTTCGTTGAGCGGCTTGAAGGCCTCGCCTTTCTCGCGAGCCACTTCGAAACGCACGGTCGAGCCTTTCGTGGTGCCGAGATCGGCGTGCACTTCCCAGTACTCTTCCGGGTTGAACGCACGAATTTCGCGTTCACGCTCCACCACCAGCTTCACAGCAACCGATTGCACACGACCGGCGGACAGACCACGAGCGATTTTCGCCCACAGCAACGGCGAGACCATGTAACCCACAACGCGGTCGAGGAAGCGACGCGCCTGTTGAGCGTTGACACGATCGATGTCCAGCTCGCCCGGTTCCGAGAAGGCTTCCTGAATCGCCTTCTTGGTGATTTCGTTGAACACCACGCGCTTGTAGCGGCTGTCGTCACCACCGATGGCTTCGCGCAGGTGCCAGGCAATGGCTTCCCCCTCGCGATCCAAGTCGGTTGCGAGATAGATGGTGTCAGCATCTTTGGCGAGCCGGCGCAGCTCTTCGATGACCTTCTCTTTACCCGGGAGGATCTCGTACTTGGCTTTCCAGCCATGATCGGGATCGACACCCATACGCGAGACCAGCTGCTTGCGCGCTTTCTCTTTCGGCGAGAGCACCGGACCTTCGCCCGCAGCAGCCTTGCCGCGCTTGGCGGCTGGCTCTTTGCTGGCGCTAGCCGAACCGCTGGTGGGCAGGTCTCGGATATGGCCGATACTCGACTTCACCACGTATTGGTTACCCAGATACTTGTTGATGGTCTTGGCCTTAGCCGGGGATTCCACAATGACCAGCGATTTGCCCATGGATCAGAAAATTCCTGAATTCTAGAAGTGAAAGGCGGTTGGCGCCTGACGCGGCACCGCTATATATAGTTGATACAAGGTGAGGTCAAGCACAGGGTTCTGTGCGCCCTCGCCTTATGCCTTGGAAAAAAGGCTCGGTTCGGCTTGCACCAAAGCAAAGCGTGGCACCTGCTCGCCGTCAACTTCGACTGACTCGAGAAACATGCTCAGAGGGCGCACCCAAAAGCCGTAATCGCCATACAGGGCTTGGTAAAAGACCACTTCTTCTTCGGTCTCGGAATGCCGCGCAACACTGAATACGCGGTACTGCGGACCTTTGTAATGTTGGTAGAGCCCAGGTTGTATCGGCATGCTTCGGCCCTCACTCAAATTTTTTCAAAATAAAAACAAAATAAATCCACAAAAACAAAAACCGGGGCACTTGGCCCCGGCTTCCATCGACGAGACGCTTAAACGCGTTCGAAGACAGTGGAGATGCCTTGGCCGAGACCAATGCACATAGTGGCCACCCCGAAGGTGCCGCTATTCTGCTTCATCACGTTCAGCAAGGTGCCGGAAATACGGGCACCGGAGCAACCGAACGGGTGACCCAGGGCGATCGCGCCGCCGTGCAGGTTAACCTTCTCGTTCATCTTGTCGAGCACTTTCAGATCTTTCAGCACTGGCAGGGCCTGTGCGGCGAAAGCTTCGTTGAGCTCGAAGAAGTCGATATCGTTGATGGCAAGGCCCGCACGCTTCAGGGCTTTTTGTGTTGCCGGAACTGGACCATAGCCCATGATCGCCGGATCCACACCCGCCACTGCCATCGAACGGATAACCGCCATTGGCTGGATACCCAGGTCCTGCGCACGCTGCGCCGACATCACGATCATGCACGAAGCACCATCGGTGATCTGCGACGAAGTACCGGCAGTCACGGTGCCGCCCTTTGGATTGAAGGCAGGCTTGAGGGCCGCCAGACTTTCCAGGGTGGTTTCCGGACGAATGGTTTCGTCGTAGTCGAACAGTTTCAGAAAACCGTTCTCGTCGTAGCCCTGCATCGGGATGATTTCGTCTTTGAATTTGCCTTCCACAGTTGCCTTGTGGGCCAACTGGTGGGAACGCACGCCGAAAGCGTCCTGCTGTTCGCGAGTGATGCCGTGCATTTTGCCGAGCATTTCTGCGGTCAGGCCCATCATGCCCGAGGCTTTCGCCGCGTACAGCGACATGTGCGGGTTCGGATCGACACCGTGCATCATGCTCACGTGGCCCATATGCTCGACGCCGCCAACCACGAACACGTCACCGTTGCCGGTCATGATCGCTTGCGCAGCAGTGTGCAATGCGCTCATCGACGAACCACACAGACGGCTAACGGTCTGGCCAGCCGAAGTGTGCGGGATCTGGGTCATCAGCGACGCCATGCGCGCGATGTTCCAGCCCTGCTCCAGGGTCTGGTTGACGCAGCCCCAGATCACGTCCTCGACTTCTGCAGGATCGACCTTGGCGTTGCGTTCCAGCAATTTGCTGATCAGGTGCGCCGACATGTCTTCGGCGCGGGTGTTGCGGTGCATGCCGCCCTTGGAGCGGCCCATCGGAGTACGACCGAAGTCGACAATCACGACGTCTCTTGGATTCAAGCTCATAAAATTTCACTCTCGCTCAAAAGTTGGGACGCTTAACCGAAGAACCGTTGGCCGGTTTTGGCCATTTCACGCAGTTTCGCGGTCGGGTGGTACAGCGCGCCCAAATCAGCGTACTGGTCAGCCAGGGCAACGAACTCGGCAACACCGATCGAATCGATGTAGCGCAGCGCACCGCCACGGAATGGAGGGAAACCGATACCGTAGACAAGACCCATGTCGGCTTCGGCGGCGGTTTCAACGATGCCGTCTTCCAGGCAACGCACGGTTTCCAGGCACAGCGGGATCATCATCCAGTTGATGATGTCTTCGTCAGTGACTTCGCGCTGCTCGTAAACGATTGGCTTGAGCACTTCCAGTACCGATGGATCGGCGACTTTCTTCTGCTTGCCTTTCTTGTCGGCCTCGTAGGCGTAGAAGCCCTTGCCGTTTTTCTGGCCCAGGCGCTTGGCTTCGTACAGCACGTCGATGGCCGAACGACGGTCATCCTTCATGCGGTCGGGGAAACCTTCAGCCATTACGTCACGACCGTGGTGACCTGTGTCGATGCCGACCACGTCCATCAGGTATGCCGGGCCCATCGGCCAGCCGAATTTTTCCATGACCTTGTCGATACGGACGAAGTCGACACCGGCGCTGACCAGCTTGGCGAAGCCGCCGAAGTACGGGAACAGGACGCGGTTGACCAGGAAGCCCGGGCAGTCGTTGACGACGATCGGGTTCTTGCCCATTTTCTTGGCGTAGGCAACGGTGGTGGCAACAGCCAGCTCACTCGACTTCTCGCCACGGATCACTTCCACCAGCGGCATCATGTGCACCGGGTTGAAGAAGTGCATGCCGACGAAGTTTTCCGGACGCTTGAGGGCTTTGGCCAGCAGGCTGATGGAAATGGTCGAGGTGTTGGACGCGAGGATGGTGTCCTCTTTGACCTGACCTTCCACTTCAGCCAACACGGCTTGCTTGACCTTAGGGTTCTCGACGACAGCTTCGACAACCAGATCGACGTGACCGAAATCGCCGTAGGACAGGGTCGGACGAATGGCGTTGAGCACTTCAGCCATCTTCGCAGCGGTCATGCGACCTTTATCAACGCGGCCAACCAGCAGCTTGGCGGCTTCGGCCAGACCTTGCTCGATGCCGTGCTCGTTGATGTCTTTCATCAGGATCGGCGTACCTTTGGAGGCCGACTGATAAGCGATACCGCCGCCCATGATGCCGGCGCCGAGTACAGCGGCCTGCTTCACGTCTTTGGCGATTTCGTCGTAGGCCTTGGCCTTTTTCTTCAGCTCCTGATCGTTCAGGAACAGGCCGATCAAGCTCTGCGCGGCAGAGGTCTTGGCCAGTTTGACGAAACCGGCAGCTTCGACTTCCAGCGCCTTGTCACGACCGAAGTTCGCGGCTTTCTGGATGGTCTTGATCGCTTCAACCGGCGCCGGGTAGTTCGGGCCCGCTTGACCGGCGACGAAACCTTTGGCGGTTTCGAAAGCCATCATTTGTTCAATGGCGTTCAGCTTGAGTTTTTCAAGTTTCGGCTGACGCTTGGCCTTGAAGTCGAACTCGCCGGAGATGGCGCGTTTGATCAGTTCAAGGGCAGCTTCCTGCAGTTTTTCAGGAGCAACCACGGCGTCGACGGCGCTGACTTTCAGAGCGTCTTCAGGGCGGTTTTCCTTACCGGAGGCAATCCATTCGATGGCGTTGTCGACACCGATCAGGCGCGGCAGACGCACGGTGCCACCGAAGCCTGGGTAGATGCCCAGTTTGACTTCCGGCAGGCCGATCTTGGCCTTGGTCGACATGACGCGATAGTCAGCTGCCAGGCACATTTCCAGGCCGCCGCCCAGCGCGATGCCATTGATGGCCACGACGGTCGGAACGTTGAGGTCTTCGAAATCGCTGAAGATCTTGTTGGCTTCGAGATTGCCAGCAACCAGCTCGGCATCCGGCAGCTTGAAGTTGTCGACAAATTCGGTGATGTCGGCGCCGACGATGAACACGTCCTTGCCACTGCTGACGATCACGCCCTTGATCGAAGCATCTGCCTTGATGGTGTCTACGGCCTGACGCAGTTCGTTCAGGGTTAGACGGTTGAACTTGTTGACGGACTCACCCTTGAGGTCGAATTTCAATTCGACGATGCCACTTTCAAGAGCTTTAACCGTGATGGCTTTACCTTCGTAAATCATCAACTGATCTCCACGATATGGAAGCTGAACAGTACACGTCGGACGCAGGCGAATGGCTCGGCAGGACGCTTTTTCGTCGATGCTGAAGCCAATCCACCCGGCACACCCGCCAACGCGATAGTCGGGATTCTGTAGGAGCAGTCTGTAAGACAAACGCTCAATTCATACGCCCGTTTGATTTGGGTACGTCACCTTCACGGAATTTCCGACAATTGTCAATCGCCCAAAATACGGGTTGAAATGCGACTTTGCGGTCATTTCTGTAAGACGAAGACCCGCAACACGCGTCTGCATGTGAAGCCATTCATAGAATCAATAGTTAGAAAAGTCGCCCTAATTCGCAGCAGCCCTTGTTTAAAGGGCTACGCTGGGTGGACGACAGGGAAATGCGCTGACTGACTAAGCATCAAAAAGATTTCCGGCCTGCCTGGCCACCCCAGCCCGATGAATCATGTCGGGCTTTTTATTGCGCGTCTGCCGGACCTTCCACACCGTTGCAGTGGGAAAAGTCCGCGCGTCATGCCAGTGCTTTCAGGGTGGCATCGATATCCAGCAAAACCGTGGCGTCGCCCTTCTCGCCCCAATACAAGGCGATCATCTGCTTGTCTGCCTCGACTTTGAAAACGTTGCCCGGCAATTTTTCGAAATGATTAAGCAGCGCCCGATCTTCGCAGACTTCCTGCCACTGATTGACCCACACCCCCGGCGCTTTCTGCCAGTAAGTCCAGCAGGCAGGCGACTTGCCACGGCGCGGTCGATGATACTGCGCGCACGGGTTCGGCGGTTCCTGCGCCAGCCAGTGCGGCCATTCCTGAGGCGCCAGTTGCATGGCCAGACCGATGCGGCGCGCCTCCATGCGCAGGGCGATGCGACCGCTTTGCGCGCGCGATGGGCGCAACCACGCCAGCGGACTTAAAACCACCAGCAGGATTGACACCACCAACCAGACCGTCATATCTCTATTCCCAATTCTTGGTCAGCGCATTGTGTCACTTTGGAACCAATGCGCTTGAAACCAGCCATACTTAACAATATTGAACCCTCACGAGGAGCACCTCATGCCCTACCACCACATCCTGGTCGCCGTAGATCTGACCGAAGAGTGCGACCCTGTGATTCACCGCGCCCGCGAGCTATCGGTGAGCAATGGCGCCAAGCTTTCGCTGGTGCATATCGTCGAACCTATGGCCATGGCGTTCGGCGGCGACGTACCGATGGATCTGTCACAACTGCAACAACAGCAGTTCGATCAGGCCAAGGAACGACTTGAGCGTTTGAAACAAAAGTACACTGAGCTTGAAGGTGCCAATTGCCACCTGACCTATGGCCAGCCACGCCAGGAAATCCATCATTTCGCCAAGGAACAAGCGTGCGATCTGATCGTGGTCGGCAGTCATGGTCGACATGGTCTGGCGCTGCTGCTCGGCTCGACCGCGAATGACGTGCTGCACGGCGCGCCATGCGACGTCCTCGCCGTCCACCTGGTCAAACGTTGAAACACCGCTCCATGTAGAAGTGAGTCTGCTCGCGATAGCGTTCTGACAGTCGACGAATTCGTTGAATGCTAATCCGCTATCGCGAGCAGGCTCACTCCTACAAGGAAAATGCGTTTACATATGAAAAGCCCGGCGTTCATCACTGAACGCCGGGCTTTTTCACATCCCGATCAATCAGGCATCCAGCTCGGCCCAACGTTCCATCAACGCATCCAGCTCAGCCTGCAACTGCTCCAGCGAAGCAATCACCTTGGCTGTTTCAGCCGGTGGACGCTGATAGAAACCGCCTTCAGCCATCTCGGCCTCCACTGCGGCGATCTGCTGTTCCTTGGCGTCGATATCGCCCGGCAACGCTTCCAGCTCACGCTGCAGTTTGTAGCTCAGCTTTTTCTTCGCCGCCGGAGCAGCTGCCGCAGGCGCTGCAGCCACTGCGGGCTCTGCAGTAACCACCGCCGAATTCAGGTCAGCCTTGCCCGATTTGCTTTCAGTCACGCCCAACAGACGCGGCGAACCGCCCTGACGGATCCAGTCCTGATAGCCGCCGACGTATTCACGCACCTTGCCTTCACCTTCGAAGACCAGCGTGCTGGTGACCACGTTGTCGAGGAATGCCCGGTCGTGGCTGACCATCAGCACGGTGCCGTTGAAGGTCAGCAGCACTTCTTCGAGCAGCTCGAGGGTTTCCACGTCGAGGTCGTTGGTCGGTTCGTCGAGCACTAGCAGGTTAGCCGGCTTGCTGAACAGTTTGGCCAGCAACAGACGTGCACGCTCACCACCCGACAGCGCCTTGACCGGCGTGCGGGCACGCTGCGGGCTGAACAGGAAGTCGCCGAGGTAGCTCAGCACGTGACGGCTCTGGCCGTCGATATCGATGAAGTCGCGACCTTCGGCGACGTTATCGATCACGGTTTTTTCCAGATCCAGCTGATGACGCAGTTGGTCGAAGTACGCCACGTCGATCCGCGTGCCCTCTTCCACTTTGCCGCTGGTCGGTTGCAGACCGCTGAGCATCAGCTTCAGCAGGGTGGTCTTGCCGGTACCGTTGGCGCCGAGCAGACCGATACGGTCGCCGCGCGTCAGCACCATCGAGAAATCCTTGATCAGGAGCGGGCCGCCCGGGTGAGCGAAACTCACGTTCTCGAGGACCATCACCTGCTTGCCGGACTTGTCGGCAGTGTCCAGCTGAATGTTAGCCTTGCCGGTGCGTTCACGACGCTCGCTACGCTCGACGCGCAACGCTTTCAGGGCGCGGACGCGGCCTTCGTTGCGGGTGCGGCGCGCCTTGATGCCTTGGCGGATCCAGACTTCTTCCTGGGCCAGTTTCTTGTCGAACAGCGCGTTAGCGGTCTCTTCAGCGGCCAGCGCGGCTTCTTTGTGAACGAGGAAGCTGGCGTAGTCGCCGTTCCAGTCGATCAGGCCGCCGCGATCCAGTTCGAGGATGCGCGTGGCGAGGTTTTGCAGGAAGGAACGATCGTGCGTGATGAACAGCACGGCGCCCTGGAAATCTTTCAACGCTTCTTCAAGCCAGGCAATCGCACCGATGTCCAGGTGGTTGGTCGGTTCGTCGAGCAGCAGCAGATCCGGCTCGGACACCAGCGCCTGTGCCAGCAGCACGCGACGACGCCAGCCGCCGGACAACTGGGCGAGGGTCTTGTCGGCCGGCAGTTGCAGACGGCTCAAGGTGCTTTCGACCAGAGTCTGCAAGCGCCAGCCATCACGGGCTTCGAGGTCTTGCTGAACGTGCATCAGCTTGTTCAGGTCTTCTTCAGTGACGCAGTTCTGCGCAAGGTGATGGTACTCGGCGAGCAACGCACCCACGCCATCAAGGCCTTCAGCGACCACGTCGAACACCGTCCGATCGTCGGCCACTGGCAATTCTTGCGGCAATTCGCCGATTTTCAGACCGGGGGCACGCCACACCGAGCCTTCATCGGGCTTCTGGTCGCCCTTGACCAGTTTCATCATGCTGGACTTGCCAGTGCCGTTGCGACCGATGATGCACACCCGCTCACCACGGGCGATCTGCCAGGACACCTTGTCCAACAACGGCATAGCGCCGAACGCAAGGGACACATCGCTGAATTTGAGCAGGGTCATGAGCTTCTCCAAAAACCGGGCGCGCATTCTACCTGAGTTAGGGCTTCAGCAGGCCGGCAATTTGTCTGTCGAAGCACTCTGCACAACATTTGTTGCGAACTTGTGCTGCGAGGCCCGCAAAGCTTTCGCCGCTTGCTGGCAAAAGGCTAAGCTACAGACAATTCAGTGCTGATTCGTGTCGGCACTTGTCATGATTTCTCTGCCCGGATGTCTCATGCGCAGTCGCCTTTTCAGTGTTTTGTCCTGTTTGCTACTTACCGCCGCTGCCGCTCAATCCGCCCAGGCGGTGGACCTGTCCACCCAACGCCAGTATTACGATGAAGCCAAGCGCGCCTTGGCCAAGGGTGATACCGGCCCGTATTTCCGTTACAGCCAGGCGTTGGCCGATTACCCGCTGGAACCGTACCTGGCCTACGACGAACTGACCGCGCGCCTGAAGACCGCGAGCAACGCCGAGATCGAGAAGTTTCTCGCCGAGCACGGTGACCTGCCCCAGGCCAACTGGATGAAACTGCGCTGGTTGCGCTGGCTCGCCGACCGTGGCGACTGGGCGACCTTCGTCAAGTATTACGACCCGAAACTCAACTTCACCGAGCTGGATTGCCTCAATGCGCAATACCAGATCACCCACAATAAGAAAGCCGAAGGCTATGCCAACGCCGACAAGCTCTGGCTGACCGGCAAATCGCAACCCGCTGCATGCGACGCGCTGTTCGGTATCTGGGCCGCCGACGGTCAGCTCACCGAACAGAAACGCTGGGAGCGCACCAAACTCGCCGCTCAGACGCGCAACTATCCACTGGCCAACAGTCTGGTCAACGGCCTGACCACCCTCGCCCCACGCGGTCGTCTGCTGGTGGATGTGGCACAGAAACCGGAGTTGCTGAATCAGCCTTCGCGCTTCACCCCGGCCGATGAGCCGATGTCCGACGTGGTCAGCCTCGGCCTGCGTCGCCTCGCCCGTCAGGACCCGGACAAGGCCATGGCGTTGCTCGACGGTTACGCCAGCAGCATGCATTTCTCTCGCGATGAAAAAGTCGCGATCGCCCGGGAAATCGGCTTGACCCTCGCCCGTCGTTTCGACAGCCGCGCGCTGGACGTGATGACCAAATACGACCCGGAGCTGCGCGACAACACCGTTTCAGAATGGCGCCTGCGCTTGCTGTTGCGTCTGGCCCGTTGGGACGATGCGTATCAGTTGACCCGCCGTCTGCCGCAGGATCTGGCCACCACCAACCGCTGGCGCTACTGGCAGGCGCGCAGTCTGGAACTGGCCCAGCCGCAAAACCCGGAAGCACAGACGCTGTACAAAGGCCTCGCCCGGGAACGTGACTTCTACGGCTTCCTCGCCGCCGACCGCTCGCAATCGCCGTACTCGCTGAACAACAAGCCGTTGGTCCTCAGCCAGGCGCTGATCAACAAGGTGCGCAACACCCCGGGCGTACGCCGCGCGCTGGAATTCCACGCCCGCGGGCAGATCGTCGACGGTCGCCGCGAGTGGTATCACGTCAGCCGCCATTTCAACCGCGATGAGATGGTTGCCCAAGCGAAACTGGCTTACGACCTGAAATGGTACTTCCCGGCGATCCGCACCATCAGTCAGGCGCAATACTGGGACGATCTGGATATCCGCTTCCCGATGGCCCACCGCGAAACCCTCGTGCGTGAAGCCAAGGTACGTGGTCTGCATTCGAGCTGGGTGTTCGCCATTACCCGCCAGGAAAGTGCCTTCATGGACGACGCGCGCTCCGGCGTTGGCGCCAGTGGCCTGATGCAATTGATGCCCGGCACCGCCAAGGAAACCGCGCGCAAGTTCAGCATCCCGCTGGCCTCGCCGCAGCAGGTACTCGATCCGGACAAGAACATCCAGCTCGGCGCCGCTTACCTGAGTCAGGTGCATAGCCAGTTCAACGGCAACCGCGTCCTCGCCTCCGCCGCCTACAACGCCGGCCCCGGTCGTGTGCGCCAATGGCTGCGCGGCGCTGATCATCTGAGCTTCGACGTCTGGGTGGAAAGCATTCCGTTCGACGAGACCCGTCAGTACGTGCAGAACGTGCTGTCGTACTCGGTGATCTACGGCCAGAAGCTCAACTCGCCACAGCCGCTGGTGGATTGGCATGAGCGGTATTTTGATGATCAGTAATCCAGCGCTTAAGGCCGGATAACGAAAAATGCCCGTATCTCGCGATACGGGCATTTTTATTGAGCTGTCGGCTGCCAAATTAACACTTCAACTTTTTAATCATCATTTTGCCAAGTTGAGTAAGCCGATATTTCTGGGTTGGATTCTTGGGTGATTGAGGATCGGTCATTTCGATCATTCCAGCGGTTAAGGCCGGCTTGAGATAGTTGGATCTGAACGTAGCCTTGTGGACCAGGCTCATCTCTGCCATCAGATCACTGATCCTCAGAGAACGGGCCCCCAGCGTTAACAATAATCTCGCTACTAGGTCGGTTACTGAGTCGGTTACTAGGTCGCTTGCTGACTCATTAGCGATGGCTTCACGCAACGAAACATTTAGCGCATGCAGCATGTACTCGACAAAAGGCGTTGACTCTCCCTGCTGATCAGAAGCAGACAAGGCAGAGTAATAGGCATCCTGCTCCTCTCGAATAACCGCTTCGACCGGCAAATACGCCAGGACCGGGCGCCATTGGCTCAATATCAATGTTTGCCACAGCCGTCCCATTCGCCCGTTTCCATCAGCAAACGGATGGATGAACTCAAACTCATAATGGAATACGCAACTGATGATCAGCGGATGCCATTCAGAGCGCACAAGCCATGCCAGCAAGTCATCCATCAGCGGTGATATGCGGCTCGGAGGCGGCGCCATATGAACCAGTTGCGCTCCGCGATAAATCCCCACACCTGCTCGACGAAAGTGCCCGCACTCATCAATCAGCCCATGCATCAACAACTCATGCGCTTGAAGCAGGTCAGCCCTGTTGTCAGGCTGCCATTGCAGCATGGTTTCATACGCTGTAAATGCATTGCGCACTTCTTGAATTTCCTTGGGCAAACCTAAAACCCGTTGCCCGGCGAGCACTGCGGTTACCTGCTCGACGCTCAATGTATTGTTTTCGATTGCTAAAGAGGCCTGAATCGTACGGATACGATTGCCTCGGCGCAGATGAGGCGTCTGCCGACTGTCGCCCCCAGCCGAAAGCTGACCGATTTGCTCGCTGATTTCGGCGATCAACGCAATCATTCGTGTGGTTAGGGTCAACGGCGGTTGGTAACGGCTCATGTCCTCATCCAGGCATTCCAAACAGGCCGCCATAATGCCCGATACGAGCAGTGTCCATCAGACTTGATCAACCGTTACTTTTCCATCATTAAACTGCAACGCCGCCAACCGCGCATACAGCGGATTGCTGGCAATCAGCTCCTGATGAGTACCAATGGCCACAAGCTTGCCCTGATCCATCACCGCAATCCGGTCAGCGTTTTTCACCGTGGCCAGTCGATGCGCGATCACCAGCGTAGTGCGGTTCTGCATCAGACTCGGCAAGGCTTCCTGAATCAGGTGTTCACTCTGCGCATCGAGGGCGCTGGTGGCTTCGTCCAGCAGCAGGATCGGTGCGTCGACCAGCAATGCCCTTGCGATCGCCAGACGTTGGCGCTGGCCGCCGGAAAGACCAAGGCCACCATCGCCGAGATGGGTCTGGTAACCGTTGGGCATTTTCTCGATGAAGTCGTGGGCGTGAGCAATTTTTGCCGCGTCCTTGACTTGCTCCAGCGTCGCCCCCGGGTTGCCGTAACGAATGTTTTCTTCAACGCTACCGAAAAACAGCGCCGGCGACTGTGATACCAAAGCGAAGTGACGACGCAGGTCCAGCGGGTCGAGACTGGTCAGCGGCACACCATCAATCAGGATCCGCCCTTCCACGGGGTCATAAAAGCGCAATAGCAAATCGTACACCGTGGACTTGCCGGCGCCGGATGGCCCAACCAGCGCCAGCGTCTCACCGGCCCGGATGGCCAGATTCAAACCGTTGACGGCGTAGCTTTCCGGACGCGAAGGGTAGGAAAAACGCACGTCCTGAAATTGCAATTCGCCGCGCACGCGCTCTGGCAGGGTCACAAGCCCGGTGGCGGGCGGCTGGATGATATTTTCCGAACCCAACAGCTCAGCGATTCGTTCGGCGGCCCCGGCCGCGCGCTGCAGTTCGCCAATCACCTCACTCAACGTGCCAATCGCACTGCCGACGATCAGACTGTAAAAGACAAACGCGGCCAGTTCGCCACCGGTGATGCGCCCGGCGATCACGTCCATGCCGCCGACCCACAACATCACCGCCACCGCACCGAGCACCAGTACGATCACCATGGTGATCATCCACGAACGCTGAAAGATGCGTTTGCGCGCAGTGTCGAAGGCGTCCTCAACCGTTGTCGCAAAACGCCGCTCATCCTGCACCTGATGGTTGTAGGCCTGCACGGTTTTGATCTGGCCGAGGGTTTCGGAAACGTAGCTACCGATATCGGCGACCCGATCCTGGCTCAACCGCGACAGATTGCGCACGCGCCGGCCGAAAATCAGAATCGGTGCCACCACGAACGGCAAGGCAATTACCACGATGCTGGTGAGTTTCGCGTTGGTCACGAACAACAGAATGACACCACCAATGACCATCAGCAGGTTGCGCAGGAACATCGACAGCGACGAGCCGATTACCGACTGCAGGAGTGTCGTGTCGGCCGTCAGCCGCGACTGAATCTCCGAACTGCGATTGTTCTCATAGAAGCCGGGGTGCAGATAGACCAGATGGTTGAAGACCTCACGGCGAATGTCGGCCACGCAACGCTCGCCGATCCACGACACCCAGTAGAACCGAGCAAACGTGCCCACCGCCAAACCCAGCACCATCAGCATGAAGATGCCGATACTCTGGTTGAGCTGATGCGGCGACTGAGTCATGAAGCCGCGGTCGACCAACAGTTTGATCCCCTGCCCCATCGACAACGTGACGGCGGCGGTGACGATCAACGCCAGCAGCGCAGCGATGACTTGCCAGCGGTAAGGGGCCAGAAATCGACTGGTCAGACGCAGGGCCCGACGGTGTCGTGAAGAAAGCTTCGGGGTCATTCAGGTACACATCCGTGTTGGTGAAAGGGCTAGCCTAAACCTTCTTGGGGCGGAACTCTGTAAATCACAATGAGTCAGGTTAAATATGCCCCCAAAGACTAGGCCATAGTTACTATTGGTCTAAAGTCCCGGTTGAGACGAGCGGTCGTTTCTGTTTGAGTGGAGATGCCTCCACTGACAGACCGCAGGAGTTTGTCACAGCCCGGTCACGTGGCGGTTTTACCCTAGGCGCACAACCTGATGAGGAGACAGGCCATGTCCTTGCAACACAGCAGCGAAGACAAAATTGAAGTGATCCGCACCAAGCCCGGCCAATCTCTGGGTTGCTCGATACTGGATAAGGATGGGCGCGAAGTACCGATCACTGAAGAAATGATCCAGCAAGCCTGCAGTGAGCTGGAGAAGCGATTGGTCAAGCCTGCCGAACAAGAGTGATATAGCCACCGTCTTCATGACCCGGCCCCTTTGGCCGGGTTTTTTCTGTCTGCAGATCAGGAATTTGTGGCGCGGCCTTCGCGAGCAGGCTCGCTCCCACTGGGGATCTTCAGTGAATCACAGATCCATGTGGGAGCGAGCCTGCTCGCGAAATGGCCGACCCGGTTTCTAGACCGTCACCGCCCCCAGCGCCGCCACGATCTTCGCCAAAGCCGGCGACTCCCCTTCAATCCGCACCTTCAGCCCTTCAATCTCGCGCCGCACCGGATACTGCTTGCGCAACACGTCGAACGCCGCTCGCTGCTCGCCGACATTGCCTACAAGGCTGCGGCGAAAATCCGCGTCATCACGGCGTGGGTCGTAGACACCACGGCACAACATCGCCAGCGCCCAGGCCGGATTGCTGTCGCCATGCAAGGTCACTTGCGACAACCACGGCGCCGGTAGCAAGTCACTGAGCTGGATGCTGGACGGCTGACCGCTGAACTCGCAATAGGCCTGATATATCTGCGCCGTTCCGCGCTGTTTGCCATCAAGGCTGTAACCGGCAATGTGTGGCGTGGCCAGCACGCAGAGTTCGGCCAGCGCCGCGTCAACCTCAGGCTCGGCTTCCCAGACGTCGAGAACGGCCTGCAGGTCTTCACGCTCCAGTAGCACTTTGCGCAACGCGGCGTTATCCACAACCGGACCACGCGCTGCGTTGATCAACCAAGCGCCGGGTTTGAGTTGCTGCAAACGCTGCTGATCGAACAAATGCCAGGTCGCGCCGTCACCGCTGCGGGTCAATGGCGTGTGCAGACTGATCACATCGCACTGCTCGATGATCTGCTCCAGGCTGACGTAATCGCCGCCTTCGGCAGACTGACGCGGCGGATCGCAGACTTTGACGTTCCAGCCCAGGCCCTTCAGAACCTTGATCAGGCGCCCTCCCACCTCACCGGCGCCGACGACACCGTAGGTCCGCTGAGTCAGATCGACGCCTTCGATTTCGGCAAGCGTCATCAGACTGCCCAGCACGTAATCGACCACGCCCCGGGCATTACAGCCAGGCGCACTCGACCAAGTGATGCCGGCCTCATTGAAGTAGTCGAGATCCAGATGATCAGTGCCAATGGTGCAGGTGCCGACAAAGCGCACCTTGCTGCCCTCGAGCAACGCACGATTGACGTTGGTCACCGAACGTACGAGCAACACGTCGGCCTGCTCGACCGTCGCACGGTCGATGGAACGGCCCGGGACCCGGCGGATCTCGCCGAAACCGGCAAAAAAGGCATCGAGCAGCGGGATATTTTCGTCGGCAACAATCAGCATGGCGGGCTCCTTAGGCGGATCGGCAGTTTAGGTGCAGATCGGTCGCCGGGCCAGCAGGCTTTGCGCTTACAAATCCGCAACAGAGGATTTTTCCTGACCAAGGCGTCAGCGGCGTAGAATGCGGCGCCCTGCGCATCAACACCTGTGGACGCTTTGCCCGTGAATTCTGTAACTGATCAACCTGTCGCTGTTTCCCTCACCCGCCCCGCGCGTATTCGCCTGGAGTTCAAGAACCTGCTCGCCCTGGCGTTGCCGATCATCATCGCGCAACTGGCGACCACGGCCATGGGCTTCGTCGATGCGGTGATGGCTGGCCGCGTCGGGCCCAAGGATCTGGCGGCCGTGGCGCTGGGCAACTCGATCTGGGTGCCGGTGTTTCTGCTGATGACCGGCACGCTGCTGGCAACTACGCCGAAAGTCGCCCAGCGTTTTGGCGCTGGCACTCACAGCGAAATCGGCCCGCTCGTGCGTCAGGCGTTGTGGCTGGCGCTGGTAGTCGGGCTGATCGCGACAGCGATGCTGGTCGCCGCCGAACCGGTGTTGCACCTGATGAAGGTCGATCCCGAGCTGATCGGCCCGTGCATGCAATACCTGCACGGCATCGCCAGCGGTCTGCCGGCGGTGGCGTTCTATCACGTGCTGCGCTGCACCAGTGACGGCATCGGTCGCACGCGTCCGGCAATGGTGTTGGGCCTGTGCGGTCTGGCGCTGAACATTCCGCTGAACTACGTCTTCATCTATGGCCACTTCGGTGTGCCGGCCATGGGCGGCGTTGGCTGCGGCTGGGCCACGGCGATCGTGATGTGGGTGATGGCGCTGGGTCTGGCCGGTTATGAGCGCTGGGCGCCTGCCTATCGTTCGAGCGAGATTTTCAGCCGTTTCGACTGGCCGCAATGGACAGTGATCAAGCGTCTGCTGGGGATTGGTCTGCCGATCGGCATCGCGGTGTTTGCCGAGTCGAGCATTTTCGCCGTGATCGCGCTGTTGATCGGCAGCCTCGGCGCTACCGTGGTGGCCGGGCACCAGATTGCGCTGAACGTCAGTTCGCTGGTGTTCATGATTCCGTACTCATTGGGTATGGCGGTGACCGTGCGTGTCGGTCAGGCGTTGGGCCGCGAAGAACCGCGTGAGGCGCGGTTTGCCGCTGGCGTCGGTATGGGCACCGCGCTGGCCTACGCCTGTCTGTCGGCGAGCATGATGCTGTTGCTGCGCGAGCCGATTGCGGCGATCTACACCGCCGACCCAACAGTGATTCACATTGCGGCGATGCTGATTGTGTACTCGGCGCTGTTCCAGTTTTCCGACGCGATCCAGGTCACCGCTGCCGGCGCACTGCGTGGTTATCAGGACACTCGGGTGACGATGATCCTGACCCTGTTCGCCTATTGGGGGATTGGTTTGCCGGTGGGTTACGCCCTCGGCCTGACCGACTGGCTCGGCGAGCCACGCGGCCCGAGCGGCTTGTGGCAGGGTCTGATCGTTGGTTTGAGCTGTGCGGCGTTGATGCTGTCGATCCGTTTGACGCGTAGTGCGCGCAAGCGTATTCGGATCAGTCGCTCGGCAGGCTAAGTCCTTTAAACCGGGACGAAAAAATGTGGGAGCCAGCCTGCTGGCGAATGCGGTGTGTCAGTCGCCATCAACAGTGACTGAGATACCGCTTTCGCGAGCAGGCTCGCTCCCACATTTGGTTTTGCGTTCGCCTGGGATTCAGGCGTGTTTCTTACGGATCCAGTACAGGTAAGTACCGGCCTCTTCGTGCTGGCTCACCAGTTCATGGTCGAGAAACACGCAGAATTTGGGGATATCGCGTTTGGTCGATGGATCGGTGGCGATCACCTTGAGCAGGCCGCCGGGCGCCAGGTCACGGATGTGCTGGTGCAGCATCATCACCGGTTCCGGGCAATTGAGGCCGGTGGCGTCGAGGGTACCGTCGACCGGGGTATCGATCATTTCACTCATGATTCACTCCTGAAACTGGCCGGCATTGTCGCGCATTGCCGGGTATTCGGTCATCTGTGGCGTTACACCCCCCCTGTAGGAGCTGCCGAAGGCTGCGATCTTTGCTTTTCAAGATCAAAAGATCGCAGCCTGCGGCAGCTCCCACAGGGTTTTGCAGTGTGTCAGCGGGATTTTGGTTTCTTGATGTCATGCCGACGCAAGTGGCAGGTCACTTCTTCGCGGTCGTGATACAGCTGTTTGCAGCCGATATCGACCTTGATCCCGCGCGCCTTGAAACCATCGGCGATACGTTCGAGCAAACGCTTCACCTCGGCGTAACGCTGCTTCATCGGCAATTTCAGGTTGACCACCGCCTCGCGGCAATGCCCCTCGCCGATCCACTCTTCGAGCATCGCGGCGTTACGCGCCGGCTTCTCGACGATGTCGCAGACCATCCAGTCCACCGGCTGCTTAGGCTTAAAGGTAAAACCGTCGGCCATCAAATGCTGCACCAAGCCAGTGTCCATCAGGCTTTCAGCCATCGGGCCGTTGTCGATGGCGGTCACCAGCATGCCGCGGTTGACCAGTTGCCAGGTCCAGCCGCCCGGCGCGGCGCCGAGGTCAACGCCAGTCATGTCGCTGTGCAGACGATCTTCCCACTGATCACGCGGAATGAAGTGGTGCCACGCCTCTTCCAGCTTCAGCGTCGAACGGCTCGGCGCCTCACGCGGGAACTTCAGGCGTGGAATGCCCATCGGCCACATCGCCGAGTTGCCGGCATCGGCCATACCCAGAAACACTTCACGACCGCTCTTGAAGGTCAGCAGCAGACGCGGCTTGCTCGCATCATCCAGCAGTTTGCCGGCGCCGGTCAGCGCCTTGCGCAACGGGCCTTCGAATTTCTTGCAGAAGTTCGACAGCTCTTTGCCGTCATTGGTATCAACGACTTCCAGCCACAGGCTGCCGCACACCGGGAATTCGGCCATGTGCGCGAGGATCACGCTAATGCGATCAGTTTCCGGCAGATCGATGAAAACCCCGCGCGCCCATTGGCGCGGGAAGATCAGCTCGGCGAAACGCTGGCCGCGCATCAGGCGTTCGGCGCCGTCTTCTTCGGTGCAGACAAACTCGGCGCAGGCGGTGGCCGCTTTGGCCTTGGCGTAGCCGGCCACGTTGAGTTGCGCGGCGAGGTCGGAAATCTCCGAACAGACTTCGCCTTCGAAGCCTGGCCGGCAATGCATGAATAGGGTGTTCATTCTTACTCCTGGGCAGCGGGCGATCATTCGGCCGCTGCGCGATGCTCAGGCCTTGCGCTGAAGCAAAGCCTGTCACGAAAACCGGCGCATGATAGCCGATGTCGGAACCTTGGACTTGCCCATAGAGTCCAGTTATTAGCCAGCTAATGAAAACAGGGCTACGTTGATAGCTCTGCCCGTCCCCTCAATCCGTAGCCGTGCGGATTCAAAGGAGTGATCGTAATGCCGTCCCTCGATAGTCTGAAGACCCTTAAAACACTGCAAATCGACGACAAGACCTACCACTATTTCAGCTTGCCGAATGCCGCCAAAAGCCTGGGCGATCTCGACAAGCTGCCCATGTCGCTGAAAGTTTTGCTGGAAAATCTGCTGCGCTGGGAAGATGAAAAAACTGTCACCGGCGCCGATCTCAAGGCGCTTGCTGCGTGGCTCAAGGAGCGCCGCTCCGACCGCGAAATCCAGTACCGCCCGGCCCGGGTATTGATGCAAGACTTTACCGGCGTGCCCGCCGTGGTCGACCTCGCCGCCATGCGCGCGGCGATGGCCAAGGCTGGTGGCGATCCACAGCGAATCAATCCGTTGTCGCCGGTGGACCTGGTGATCGACCACTCGGTGATGGTCGACAAGTTCGCCACCGCGAGCGCGTTCGAGCAGAACGTCGACATCGAAATGCAGCGCAACGGCGAACGTTATGCCTTCCTCCGTTGGGGCCAGAGCGCCTTCGACAATTTCAGCGTGGTGCCACCGGGCACCGGGATCTGCCACCAGGTCAACCTCGAATACCTCGGCCGCACCGTGTGGACCAAGGATGAGGACGGCCGCACCTATGCGTTCCCCGACACGCTGGTCGGTACCGATTCGCACACAACGATGATCAACGGCCTCGGCGTACTCGGCTGGGGCGTCGGCGGGATCGAAGCCGAAGCGGCAATGCTCGGGCAACCGGTGTCGATGCTGATTCCGGAAGTGATCGGTTTCAAACTGACCGGCAAACTCAAGGAAGGCATCACCGCCACCGACCTGGTGCTGACCGTCACGCAAATGCTGCGCAAGAAAGGCGTGGTCGGCAAATTCGTCGAGTTCTACGGTGACGGCCTCGCTGATCTGCCACTGGCCGACCGTGCGACCATCGCCAACATGGCCCCGGAATATGGCGCGACGTGCGGCTTCTTCCCAGTTGATGACGTGACCCTGGAATACTTGCGCCTCTCCGGCCGGCCACCGGAAGTGGTGAAACTGGTCGAGGCGTACACCAAAGCGCAAGGACTGTGGCGCCTGCCCGGTCAGGAGCCGGAATTCACCGATAGCCTCGCACTGGACATGGGCAGCGTCGAAGCGAGTCTGGCCGGACCGAAACGCCCGCAGGATCGTGTGTCACTGCCGAACGTACCGCAAGCCTTCAGCGACTTCATCGATCTGCAATTCAAACCCACCAGCAAGGAAGAAGGACGTCTGGAAAGCGAGGGCGGTGGTGGGGTCGCGGTGGGCAACGCCGATCTGGTCGGCGAAGCCGAATACGAGTACGAAGGCCGCACCTATCGCCTGAAAAACGGCGCCGTGGTCATCGCCGCGATCACTTCCTGCACCAACACCTCCAACCCGAGCGTGATGATGGCTGCCGGGCTGCTGGCAAAAAAAGCTGTTGAGAAAGGCCTGACCCGCAAACCGTGGGTGAAGAGTTCGCTGGCACCGGGTTCAAAAGTGGTCACCGACTATTACAAGGCTGCGGGGCTGACGCAATATCTCGATCAGCTCGGCTTTTCCCTGGTCGGTTATGGCTGCACCACCTGCATCGGCAACTCGGGACCGCTGCCCGAGCCGATCGAGAAAGCTATCCAGAAAGCCGATCTCACCGTGGCATCCGTGCTCTCCGGCAACCGCAACTTCGAAGGCCGCGTGCATCCGTTGGTGAAAACCAACTGGCTGGCCTCGCCGCCACTGGTGGTCGCCTATGCCTTGGCCGGCAGCGTGCGCAGCGACATCAGCAGCGAACCGTTGGGCGAAGATCAGCAAGGCAATCCGGTGTACCTGCGCGACATCTGGCCATCGAGTAAAGAGATCGCTGATGCGGTGAATCAGGTCAGCACGGCAATGTTCCACAAGGAATACGCCGAAGTGTTTGCCGGTGATGAACAATGGCAGGCCATCGAGGTGCCGCAAGCGGCGACTTACGTGTGGCAGGACGATTCGACCTACATCCAGCATCCACCGTTCTTCGACGATATTTCCGGGCCGCTGCCGGAAATCAAGGATGTCAAAGGTGCGCGGGTGTTGGCCCTGCTCGGCGATTCGGTCACCACCGACCACATCTCCCCTGCAGGCAACATCAAGGCTGACAGCCCGGCCGGGCGTTATCTGCGCGAAAAAGGCGTGGAGCCACGGGACTTCAACTCTTACGGCTCACGTCGCGGCAATCATGAAGTGATGATGCGCGGCACCTTCGCCAATATCCGCATCCGCAATGAAATGCTCGGTGGTGAAGAAGGTGGCAACACGATCTACATGCCGACCGGGGAGAAACTGGCGATCTATGATGCGGCGATGAAGTACCAGGCTTCGGGCACGCCGCTGGTGGTGATTGCCGGGCAAGAATACGGCACCGGTTCCAGCCGTGACTGGGCGGCCAAGGGCACCAATCTGCTGGGCGTGAAAGCGGTGATCGCGGAAAGCTTCGAACGGATTCACCGTTCCAATCTGGTCGGCATGGGCGTGTTGCCGCTGCAGTTCAAGCTTGATCAGAACCGCAAGAGCCTCAACCTCACCGGCAAGGAAACCTTTGAAATCCAGGGGCTGACCGGCGTCGAGCTGACACCGCGAATGAACTTGCCGTTGGTGATTACCCGTGAGGATGGCAAGCAGGAGAAAATCGAAGTGTTATGCCGCATCGATACGTTGAATGAGGTGGAGTACTTCAAGTCGGGCGGGATTTTGCATTACGTCTTGCGCCAGTTGATCGCCTCATAACGCACAAACCAATGTAGGAGCTGTCGCAGGCTGCGATCTTTTGACTTTGGCTTTTTTAAGCAAGATCAAAAGATCGCAGCCTGCGGCTGCTCCTACATGCAGACGAAAAAAAACCCGCCGAAGCGGGTTTTTCCCAAGACCATTATCGACTCCCTGTCGGCAGCAATCCTTGCAAATGGTCGATCATCCCTGATCCTGAAACACTCCCTGTGTCTCAGTTGATGTGTGTAGATTACGCAGTGGATCCAATCGGCAATAGTCGTAAAAGCTACCAATGCGTGTAAGACATTCGCCATAGCAACCCTTCCGAAAACCCTTAGCCCTGTCAGGCATCGAGCATTGAAGCGGCGATCTGCGCGACTTTCAGCTGCCCTGAGGCTTGTTCCAGCGCATCATCCTCCAGAAACCACGCAGCGGACAAACCGGCAAACGCCAGCACCCATTGCAGCAGCCTCCGCCGATCCAGTCCGGCAGCCTCGACAATCACAGCCAGCTGCCGACGAAAGCGTTGGGGATCGGTGGCCGTCGGCAAGTCCGGGTTGCAAATCAGGTTGGCGTAGTCAAAACCGCGCTCGCCCCTGACCCTTTTCGGATCAATTGCCAGCCAGCCGCGCGACTCGAAATCCAGCACATTGTCGTGATGCATGTCGCCGTGCAGCACTACGACATCCTGTGGATCGGCGAGCAGGGCTTCGGCGGTTTGCAGGCTCAGGGTATAGAGGCCGCCATGTTGGGCCGCTGCGATGCGCAGCGACGCAAACCATGGCCCCAACTCCACCAGCGGCGGTGGCTGTGTCGGACGTGGCGCATGCAATCGCGACAGCGCCGGACAGAGAATCCGGCTTGCCTCGTCGTCTTCGCCATTCAGCGCCATGTGCATCAGCGAGCGACGGCCCATGGCACGCTCCATCAACAGGCCATCCTCGTGGTGCGCCAACACTTGCGCAGCGCCGTCACCCTCCCACCAGGTCATCAATCGATTGCCGTGCTTCTCGTCGATGTCCAGCGCAACCTTGAGCATGGCCGGCCTGTCGTTCACGCGTACCGGCAGCAGACGGTTGCCGGGCGTGATGATCGGCGCGCCGTCCGGCACCAGTGCCCAGCGTTTCAGCCAAGGTTCGAAAATATCAGCCACCGTCACGCTCGCGGGCCTTGGCGCTCTCGGCAAGAAACTGCTCAAGCCGGCTCAACTGCTCCTCCCAGCCACGGCTGTCCATGAAATAGGCCTCTTTCTGGCGAACGTCGGGAATATGCGCGAAACCTGACTCGGAAACCTTGAGCAGTGTGCCGTCCTCATAATCCTGTAGCTCGAACTTGACCAGCGTGGTCGGCTCTTGGGAATAGTCAATCTTCGGATTGACTGCATACGGATGCCAGCGGAACGAAAACAGTTGCTGCGGCTCGACCCGCTCGATCAACACGTTCCACAACACATGTTCATAACCCGGATAGGTGACCTGCCCTTGCGTCCATTCACCAGCAATAAACCGCCTGCCCTCCAGCGCCACACCAAACCACTGGCCAAACGCCTCGGCATCGACCAATGCACGCCAGACATGCGAACGCGAAGCCTTGAGCGTGATTTTGCGTTCGAAACTATTGGGTACTGGTTTCATACGTCACCTCCTGTTCTGAACACTAGGCCTCTATGACCACATGTCCACTGTGAAGTTGTATCAGAGCGGTGCAGTCATTCATCAGCAAGGAAACATCAAGCTGCAGTTTTCTGACCGGTACTGTGATGGATCCAGGCACCCTTCGCCCAACGAAACTGTTACCTTTTCCAACGAATTTGAATCAACAAGGACGAATCATGCCGCCATCCCTCGCCGAACGTTACCGCGGTGCCCTGCTTGGTCTGGCATGCGGCGACGCTGTCGGTACTACGGTTGAGTTCAAACCACGGGGATCATTCCAACCGTTGACCGATATGGTCGGCGGTGGCCCGTTCCACCTCAAGCCAGGGCAGTGGACCGATGACACCTCGATGGCCCTGTGTCTGGCAGAAAGCCTGCTGAACAAGAATGGCTTCAATGCTGCCGATCAGATGGGCCGCTACCTCAACTGGTGGCAATGGGGCTATCTCAGCTCGACCGGTGAATGTTTCGATATCGGCATGACCGTCAGTCAGGCGCTGGCGCAATATCAGCAAACCGCTGATCCCTTCGCCGGCTCGACCGACCCGTACAGTGCCGGCAACGGTTCACTGATGCGTCTGGCTCCGGTGGTGCTGTTCTACTTTCCCGACGCCCGGCAAATCCAAAGCTTTGCCGCCGACAGTTCGCGAACCACCCACGCAGCACCGGAAGCCATCGAAAGTTGCCAATTGTTGGCGGGATTGCTCGCCAGAGCGCTTGAAGGCGCGAGCAAAGCAGAACTGCGGCAGCTGCCTGTCGCCAGCTTCTCGCAACCCAAGGTCGCCGCCATTGCGCGTGGCGATTTCCTCGGTCTGTCCGAGGCAGACATCAAAGGCAGTGGCTACAGCGTGCAGTCGCTGGAAGCGGCGTTGTGGTGCTTTCACCACACGGACAGCTTCGAAGCGGCCATTTTGCGGGCGGCCAACCTGGGCGATGACGCCGATACCACCGCCGCGATTACCGGACAGTTGGCCGGCGCCTATTACGGCGTGCGGGGGATTCCTGAACACTGGCTGGAAAAGCTGCACGACGTTGAAGAGATTGCGGCGACCGCCGACCGTTTGCTTGCGGCTTCCCGAATGCGCCCGCCGGAATAAGCGCGACGCAGCCGCTACACTGCTCGGCACTTACTTCGATACAGCGAGATTTGACCATGTCCCTACGCCTGCTTCTGGCTCTCACGCCCTTCCTGTTCACCCCCCTCGCCCACGCCGCCGTCGACTGCGCGAACGCCAGCGATCAGGCGACGATGAATCAATGCGCCGGTCGGGACTTCAAAGCGGCGGACAAGGAGTTAAACACGGTGTACCAGCAGATTACCGGGCGTTTGAAGGACAACCCGGATGGCAAGAAACTATTGGTCAGTGCACAGCGGGCGTGGCTCGGGTTTCGGGATGCCGAGTGCAAGTTTTCATCGTCCGGGGTAACTGGCGGGAGTGTTTATCCGTGGGTTTACAGCAGTTGTCTGACCGGGGTGACCAAGGTGCGGGTCGAGGCGCTGAAACAGTATTTGAAGTGTGAAGAAGGTGACATGAGCTGCCCGGTGCCTGGGGCCTGATTTTTTGCCACGGTTTTGAGGAATCCTTCGCGAGCAGGCTCTCACATTGGAACGCATTTCAAATGTGGGTCAACGCCCGTTCAACGCGTTGCGCGTGATCATGTTCTGCTCGGGCCGATACGACTCGGTCCATTGCACACTCGCGCACACGACAGGTGCACCACTGCGCAAGCTTTCCTCCAGCACATGCCGTAGCCGCAACAAACCCTCCCGCTGCATCGTCAGGTTGGCCTCGATCTGGCGTATCTCATCCATACGGATATCGATTTGCTCGATGGTCAACGATTTCGAACAACTCCCGTCCTCCAGGAATACGCCCCGTATGGTGTCGAGAGAAAATCCCAGCCGCTGGGCATCGCGCACCAGAATCAATCGCGCGACAGCCGCCTCGCCATAGTGACCCTGCCCCCACCATCAATATCAGCGGCCACCGAGTGGATCGCGCCCCTCCTCTGCTCTCGACTTGTTTCGAATTCGAGAGCCTATCGACATTGAAATCCCCCGCAAAACGCTTGATCTGAGGTTCAGTCTTTCGCCCCTGCACCCGATGCCAGCGGTGCCCTTCACAAAACAAGAACAATTTATTATTGCCATTCGATAATTTAACATCGAGAATTAGTCATTCCCAATGACACCGCAAGGATTTTTCATGAGTACTCGTAACAACGGATTGGCACTGCAGCGCATGCATTGGGTCGGACTACTGGCAGCGATTCTTGTCTGGGTTTTGGGGGTGACCGAGGTCGGTGGCAACGCTTCGATCTGGTTCTTCAAAACGGATGAAATGCTCGCGGCGCTGCTCTACGCCTTCGCCGAAAACTCGCCGCAATTACTTGACCCGTTTGTCGAAGGTGCCCTGCTTGCCCCCGACACATGGCTCTCGCCACTGGTCACTGCGCTGCTCGTCGTTCTGGATTTCCTGCCCGTCCTTCTTTCGACCTACGTGCTCTGGCTGACCGGGTTGTTTTTCCTGCGCTTGTCCCGCGGCGAAACCTGGACCGAGCGCAATATCAAGGTGTTATGGCGAGTGGGGATTTTGTGCATCATTTCACCGGCCGCCTACCCGCTGGTAGAGACCCTGCAAGGTTTGGCCCTGTCTATTGATATGCCGCCAGGGGATCGTATTTTTCAGTTCTCGGTCGGCCTGTCTTCCACTTCTGCCTACGAGATTGTCAAAGGCGTATTGCTCTGTTTGTTTTCAATTATCATGCGCGATGCAAAAGTACTCAGCGATGAGCAAAGCCAATACATATAGAACAATACAATGACCATTATCGTCCGCCTTGACGTTGTCATGGCCACGCAAAAAATTCGCTCGAAAGAATTGGCCAGCCTGCTGGGCATCACCGAGGCCAACCTGTCATTACTGAAAAATGGCAAGGTCAAGGGCGTGAAAATGGCCACCCTGGACAAGCTCTGCGCAGCACTCGATTGCCAGCCAGGCGATTTGCTGGAATACCAGAAAGACTGAACCTTGCGCATCCGCGCGAGTTAATTGTCGTCAGTCCACTGCGTTTTACTCTTATTCAATCCTTAGTTTGTAAGGCGACTTTGTCATGACCCGGTTTTTATTCTGCGCGCTGTTTTTACTGACAGCGTTGATCAGCGGCTGCGCCACGCAAATGGACGTAGCGCTAAATGCCACACCTGATCCGGATTATCATTTTGATCGAAAGGCAACTGTGCTGGTGACGTCAGTAGGCGGCAGTGACGAAAACGCGCTGAATGCCCGTTACTATCTTCGCGACATGGTTAATGCGCTGAAAGACAGGGGCTTCCAAGAGGTTTATACCGACGCCAGTCTGCCGAAGAACCATGCGCCGATAAAAATGACCGTCAGCCTCGATGTCGGCAGCCGACAGGTGACTTACCGATATACCGCCACCGAGTATGGGCAAGTGCCGACCAGCACCTCTACCGTGTGCAAGAGCAGCAAGAAAAAGGACGATCGGCTGACGTGCACGAGTAAACCGAACACAACCTACGGCCCGATAGGCACCTCGGAGCGAACAGGTTACACCACGCTCAGCACCTTCGTTGCCACTGCACGCGATGAAGTCAGTAAGCGCCCGGTCTACCTGCTTCGCGCTTCGTCCTATAACGAAGACTGCCAATCCTCCAAGGTCGAAGACTTTCTAGTGGAGCAAGGCCTGCAGAACCTCAACTTCGAGGACCGTGTTCAGCGCAACTACACCGTCACGATGCCCGAGGGTTATCGCTGCAAATAGGCTTTGCAGGGCAACTCACAGCCTCGGCTCAACCAGCAGAGCCGAGGCTGCGAACCGTTAGACGTGCGGGTCTCCAGGCGCTTTGGTCGGCGCCGCGTATTGCGGCTTGAGATGACCGTCCTGATCCAGCAGCCAGGCATCCATGATCTGCCGCACCACAGGGCCGGCGACACGACCACCAGCCTCACCGTTCTCGATCATCACCGAGATCGCAATCTTCGGATGCTCAGCCGGCGCAAAGCCAACGAACAAGGCGTTATCGCGGTGGCGCTCAAGGGTTTTCTCGCGGTTGTAGCGTTCGCCTTGCTTGATCGCCACCACCTGCGCCGTACCACTCTTGCCAGCGATACGGTATTGCGCACCGGCCGCGGCCGCACGAGCAATGCCTCGGGCATCGTGCATCACCATCTGCATGCCGTGATTGACCTGTTCCCAATCTCGCGGATCCTTGAGCAGGATGTTCGGCATCGGATGCTCATCGACCGGGGCGACGCCATCGACGGTTTTGGCCAGGTGCGGCCGGTTCCATACACCTTTGTTGGCGATCAATGCCGTGGCCTGAGCCAGTTGCAGTGGCGTGACTTGCATGTAGCCCTGGCCGATGCCGAGGATGACCGTTTCGCCCGGGTACCAGGCTTGCCGGCGAGTCGCGCGTTTCCACGCTTGCGATGGCATCAGGCCGGGCGACTCTTCGAACATGTCCAGAGAGACTTTCTCGCCGAGGCCGAACATCGCCATGTAATCGTGCAGGCGATCGATACCGAGTTTGTGCGCCAGGTCATAGAAGTAGGTATCGTTGGAACGCATGATCGCCGCGTCCATGTCCACCCAGCCGTCGCCGCTGTGGTTCCAGTTGCGGTACTTGTGATCGAAGTCCGGGAGCTGGTAATAACCGGGGTCGAAGACGCGGGTTTGCGGCGTCACCACACCGGCATCGAGGCCAGCGATGGCCACTTCTGGCTTGATGGTCGATCCCGGGGCGTAAAGTCCGCGCAGTACACGGTTGAACAGCGGCCGGTCGATCGAATCCCGCAGTGCCGAGTATTCCTTGGAGCTGATACCGGTGACGAACAAATTCGGGTCGAAGCTCGGATTGCTGACCATGGCCAACACTTCACCGGTCGACGGATCGAGCGCTACCACGGAACCACGACGATCACCCAGCGCGGCTTCGGCGGCTTCCTGCAGCTTGATATCAAGGCTCAGGACGATGTTCTGGCCGGGGACCGGGTCGGTATGTTTGAGCACTCGGAGTACGCGTCCTTGGGCGTTGGTTTCCACCTCTTCGTAACCAACGTGGCCGTGTAGCTGGGCTTCATAGAAACGTTCGATGCCGGTTTTGCCAATCGATTGGGTACCACGGTACTCCACCGAGTCGAGGGTTTTGGATTCTTTTTCGTTGATCCGGCCGACGTAACCGATCGAGTGGGCGAAGTGGGCGCCGAGCGGGTAATGGCGAACGAACTGCGGCTCGACGTCCAGGCCCGGGAGGCGGAACTCGTTGACGGCCAGTACGGCAATTTGCTCTTCCGTCAGCTCATAGAACAGCGTCACCGGCGTAAACGGGTGGCGGGACTGCTTCATGGCTTTATCGAAGACTGTGCGATCTTCCGCAGGCAGGTGCAGGAGATTGATGACTTCGTCCAGTTCTTGATTGACGTCGGTGGCGCGTTCGCGGGTGATGGTCAGGTTGAAACTGGGACGGTTATCCGCGAGCAGTACACCATTGCGATCGTAGATCAAGCCGCGTGTCGGCGGGATCGGCAAGACGTGGACACGATTGTTTTCAGAGATGGTCGAGTGGTAGTCGAATTCCACCACTTGCAGGATGTACAGGCGCACGACCAGGGCGCAGCTAACGGCGAAGACGAACATGGCGCAGGCAATCAACCGTTTGTTGACCAGACGCGTCTCTTTTTCGTGATCCTTGATCGGGATGGGCTCAGGCATTTCTACAGCAACTCTTTGACATAAACATAAATGAGTGCCGATCCATGGGCATGACATCAGTCCGTTAAAAAACGAGCTGCACCATACCAAAAACAGCCCGGTCACTCAGAAGGAATTTCCCCAATGGCATCTCTTGCGACGGTTGGGGGGCAGGTCAATGCGCTGTAAGAACTTTTCCACAGGCAAAACAAAACCCCAACTGCTTTCGCAATTGGGGTTTCGGAATTTAATCTTGACGATGACCTACTCTCACATGGGGAAACCCCACACTACCATCGGCGATGCATCGTTTCACTGCTGAGTTCGGGATGGGATCAGGTGGTTCCAACGCTCTATGGTCGTCAAGAAATTCGGGTACCGAATCGTGGCCAGATGGCCTCGCTTCAGCAAATTGGGTATGTGACAGCTTTCGGTGTTTGTGCTGCTTTTTTAAGTGCAGTCGAACTTTCGGTTCGTTTCGTCTTCACACACCGCAATCTGGCCTTTCGACGCAAATTGCTTGGGTGTTATATGGTCAAGCCTCACGGGCAATTAGTATTGGTTAGCTCAACGCCTCACAGCGCTTACACACCCAACCTATCAACGTCGTAGTCTTCGACGGCCCT
>NZ_FYDZ01000028.1:0-15438 GCF_900187515.1 Pseudomonas sp. Irchel s3f10 | reverse complement strand
TGCGCAAATCGGGTGCTGCTGAACATAGTCGAAAATCGAGTCTGAAAAACCTGATTATTGCTCAGGAAGCAGGCACAGCAAGGGGGAGCAAGCTCCCCCTTCAGTTTTTACCGGACACTAGTGACGCTCCGCGTGGGAATGCAGCCCGGGACGCTCCGCGTCCCTTTCAAAGCCGAACGCGGAGCGTCCGAAGAGGCATTCCCACGCGGAGCGTGGGAACGATCAATACCGTAGGCTTCAGAGTGGGGCGATGCCTTCGACGATGATGATTTCCGCCCTCGCCCATTCTTCGCGATAACGCTTCGCCTCCTGGTACGCCGCCGAGTGGTAGCACGCCACGGCCTTCTCATAGCTCTCGAACTCGATCACCACGCTGCGCTGCGGCGTCTCGCGCCCTTCCATCGCTTCGCTGCGCCCGCCTCTGGCCAGAAACTTCGCGCCAAACTCAGCGAACGCTGCCGGCGCACGCTGGGTGTATTGGCTGTAGTGATCGGCATCGGCTATATCCACATGAGCAATCCAGTACGCCTTCATAGTGACCTCTTTGTTAATTTTGTATTATGGTATACCAATATATTTCCAACGAACCCTGAGAGTCCAGCATGGCCTTCAACAGCATCGAAGAAATCATCGAAGATTATCGTCTCGGCAAAATGGTCTTGCTGGTCGATGACGAAGACCGCGAAAACGAAGGCGACCTGTTGCTGGCCGCCGACCGCTGCACGCCGGAGGCGATCAGCTTCATGGCCCGTGAAGCGCGCGGGCTGATTTGCCTGACCCTAACTGACGAACATTGCCAGCGTTTAGGCCTGGAGCAAATGGTCCCGGCCAATGGCAGCGTGTTCAGCACCGCGTTTACCGTGTCGATCGAGGCGGCGGTTGGCGTGACCACCGGCATCTCCGCGGCGGATCGCGCCTGCACGGTTGCCGCCGCCGTCGCGCCGAATGCGCGTGCCGAAGACCTGGTGCAGCCGGGGCACATCTTCCCGCTGCGCGCCAAGGAAGGGGGGGTGCTGACTCGCGCGGGTCACACCGAAGCGGGTTGTGATCTGGCTCGATTGGCCGGTTTCACCCCTGCCTCGGTGATTGTCGAGGTGATGAACGACGACGGCACCATGGCCCGGCGTCCGGATCTGGAAGTGTTCGCGCGCAAGCACGGGATCAAGATCGGCACCATCGCTGACCTGATTCACTATCGGCTGAGTACCGAACACACCATCGAACGGATTGGTGAACGCGAGCTGCCGACGGTGCATGGTACGTTCCGTTTAATCACCTTTGAGGATCGCATCGAGGGCGGCGTGCACATGGCGATGGTCATGGGCGATTTGCGCCGTGAAGAGCCGACGCTGGTGCGTGTGCATGTGATTGATCCACTGCGGGATCTGGTTGGCGCCGAGTACAGCGGGCCGACGAACTGGACGTTGTGGGCGGCGCTGCAACGGGTCGCGGCTGAGGGGCATGGGGTTGTGGTGGTGTTGGCCAATCATGAGTCTTCGCAGGCGCTGCTGGAGCGGGTGCCGCAACTGACCCAGCCGCCACGGCAGTTCAGTCGCTCGCAATCGCGGATTTATTCGGAGGTCGGGACTGGGGCGCAGATTCTGCAGAATCTGGGGGTTGGCAAGCTGCGTCACCTGGGCCCTCCTCTGAAATACGCTGGCCTGACAGGGTATGACCTGGAGGTGGTTGAGAGTATTCCGTTCACTGAATAAAGCTGCCCTCACCCCAGCCCTCTCCCGGAGGGAGAGGGAGCCGACCGAGGTGTTTGCCCACTAGACATCGACCTGAGATACCGAGTCGAACTCAGATTTTGAACAACACAAAGATCGGCTCCCTTTCCAATGCCGGGTCGAACGCGGTTTTGAACGACATGAAGATCTGCTCCCTTTCCCCCTCTCCCATTGGGAGAGGGCTGGGGTGAGGGGCTGGATCTAGAATCTCTCCACATCTCTCAAATCAAACACTTCAAAAACCAGATCCGCCAGATAACCGGTAAGGCAAAGTGCTTGCACAAAGCTTGGAATACCATAATATGATATTCCATAGACCGGACACGTCCGGCTACTGCTCCCGATAGGCGGGCAACAACGCAAGCCCGCTCAAAAACACAACAATGAGGGCGTGAACATGGTGTTGAACAAAGCTGCAACCGCGATCTTTTTTGCGGGACTGCTCAGCGTCACCGGCCAGGCTGCAATGGCGGCCGAAAGCGTGAACTTCGTCAGCTGGGGCGGAAGCACCCAGGATGCGCAGAAACAGGCCTGGGCCGATCCGTTCAGCAAGGCCAGCGGCATCACCGTCGTGCAGGACGGCCCGACCGACTACGGCAAACTCAAAGCCATGGTCGAGAGCGGCAATGTGCAGTGGGATGTAGTCGATGTCGAAGCCGATTTCGCCCTGCGCGCCGCGGCTGAAGGCCTGCTCGAACCCCTCGATTTCAAAGTGATTCAGCGCGACAAGATCGACCCGCGTTTCGTCAGCGATCACGGCGTCGGCTCGTTCTTCTTCTCCTTCGTCCTCGGCTACAACGAGGGCAAACTCGGAGCCAACAAGCCGCAGGACTGGAGCGCCCTGTTCGACACCAAAACCTACCCCGGCAAACGCGCCCTGTACAAATGGCCAAGCCCCGGCGTGCTCGAACTGGCGCTGCTGGCCGATGGCGTAGCCGCCGACAAGCTCTACCCGCTGGATCTGGATCGCGCCTTCAAGAAACTCGACACCATCAAGAAAGACATCGTCTGGTGGGGCGGCGGCGCGCAGTCGCAGCAACTGCTGGCGTCCGGTGAAGCGAGCATGGGCCAATTCTGGAACGGTCGTATTCACGCCCTGCAAGAAGACGGCGCCCCGGTCGGCGTGAGCTGGAAACAGAACCTGGTCATGGCCGACATTCTGGTGATTCCAAAGGGCTCGAAAAACAAGGACGCGGCGATGAAGTTCCTGGCCAGTGCCAGCAGCGCCAAGGGTCAGGCCGACTTCTCCAACCTGACCGCCTACGCCCCGGTCAACCTCGACAGTGTGGAGCGTCTGGATTCGACGCTGGCCCCCAACCTGCCGACTGCCTACGCTAAGGATCAGATCACTCTTGATTTCGCGTACTGGGCCAAAAACGGCCAGGCCATCGCGACACGGTGGAACGAATGGCTGGTCAAATGAAAATGGCGGCCACCGCGCCCCGTCCCTCCACTGCCACCGGGAGCGCGACCAGCGCTGCCGGCTCGGCCCACGGAACACAGGCGGTTGCGATGCAACAAGCCCCGTCCCTCAGACAACGCTGGCGCGGCGCCGGCAACCTCGTACCGGCGCTGCTGTTCATCGGCCTGTTCTTTCTCGCGCCGTTGATTGGCCTGCTGTTGCGCGGCGTGCTCGAACCGACCCCGGGCCTTGGCAACTATGAGCAACTGTTCGCCAACTCGGCGTATGCCCGGGTGCTGCTCAACACCTTTTCGGTGGCCGGGCTGGTAACACTGTTCAGCCTGCTGCTGGGCTTTCCGCTGGCCTGGGCGATCACCTTGGTACCGCGTGGCTGGGGGCGCTGGATCCTCAACATCGTGCTGCTGTCGATGTGGACCAGCCTGCTCGCCCGCACCTATTCGTGGCTGGTGTTGCTGCAAGCGTCCGGCGTGATCAACAAGGCCTTGATGGCGATGGGCATCATCGATCAGCCGCTGGAAATGGTCCACAACCTCACCGGTGTGGTGATCGGCATGAGCTACATCATGATCCCGTTCATCGTGTTGCCGTTGCAGGCAACCATGCAGGCCATCGACCCGATGATCCTGCAGGCTGGCTCGATTTGCGGCGCCAGTCCGTGGACCAACTTCTTCCGGGTGTTCCTGCCGCTGTGCCGGCCGGGTCTGGCCTCCGGTGGCTTGATGGTGTTCGTCATGTCGCTCGGTTACTACGTGACCCCGGCGCTGCTCGGCGGGGCGCAGAACATGATGCTGCCGGAGTTCATCATTCAGCAGGTGCAATCGTTCCTCAACTGGGGCCTGGCCAGTGCTGGCGCCGCGTTGCTGATCGCGATCACTCTGGTGCTGTTCTACTTCTACCTGAAGCTTCAACCGGAATCCCCGGTTGGCGCCAGTAACGCGAGGTAAGCCGACATGCTCCTGACTCCCAATGCGATGAGCCGGCGCATGCGCTTCGGCTTGTATGCAACCACCGGGCTGATCGGTCTGTTCCTGCTGTTGCCGATCGTGTTCATCGTGCTTTTGTCGTTCGGTTCGTCACAGTGGCTGGTGTTCCCGCCACCGGGCTGGACGCTGAAATGGTACGGCCAGTTCTTTTCCAACCCCGACTGGATGAACGCCGCTGCCGCCAGCCTCAAGGTCGCCGTGCTGACCACAATCTGCGCCGTGGCCCTCGGTTTGCCGACGGCGTTTGCGCTGGTGCGCGGGCGCTTTCCCGGTCGGGAAATGCTCTACGGTCTGTTCACCCTGCCGATGATCGTGCCGCTGGTGATCATCGCCGTGGCGGTGTACGCGCTGTTTCTAAAACTCGGCTACACCGGGACGATGTTCGCCTTCGTCGTCAGCCATGTGATCGTCGCGTTGCCGTTCACCATCATCTCGATCATCAACTCGCTGAAGCTGTTCGATCAGTCTATTGAAGACGCGGCGGTGATCTGCGGCGCCTCACGGTTGCAAGCGGTGTTCAAAGTGACGTTCCCGGCGATTCGTCCGGGCATGGTCGCCGGCGCCCTCTTCGCCTTCCTGGTTTCGTGGGACGAAGTGGTGCTCAGCGTGATGATGGCCAGCCCGACCCTGCAAACCCTTCCCGTGAAAATGTGGACCACCTTGCGCCAGGACCTGACGCCAGTGATCGCCGTCGCTTCGACGCTGCTGATCGGCTTGTCGGTGTTGGTCATGGTCATCGCCGCCGCCCTGCGCCGGCGCAACGAAATCAGCGCCTGAGCGCCCAGGAGTACGACATGAGTGCCGTGATCAAAGACGCATCCCAGCAGAACGACAAACCCCTGGTCAGCCTGCGCAACCTGAACAAGCACTACGGCGATTTTGCCGCCGTCGACAACATCTCGCTGGACATCAAGGACGGCGAGTTCCTGACCTTCCTCGGCTCCAGCGGCTCGGGCAAAAGCACCACGCTGTCGATGCTTGCCGGGTTTGAAACACCGAGCAGTGGCGAGATCCTCGTCAACGGTCAGTCGCTGGTGAATGTGCCGCCGCACAAGCGTGACATTGGCATGGTGTTCCAGCGCTATTCGCTGTTCCCGCATCTGTCGGTGCGCGACAACATCGCGTTTCCTTTGGCGATTCGCAAACTGGCCGCCGCCGAGCGCGACAAGCGTGTCGATGCAATGCTGAAACTGGTGCAGTTGGAACAGTTCGCGCATCGCCGCCCTTCGCAACTGTCTGGCGGCCAGCAACAACGTGTCGCCATCGCCCGCGCCTTGGTCTACGAACCACGCATTTTGCTGATGGACGAACCGCTCGGTGCGCTGGATAAAAAGCTGCGCGAGGATTTGCAGGATGAATTGCGCCAACTGCATCGCCGTCTGGGCATCACCATCGTTTACGTGACCCACGACCAGGAAGAAGCCATGCGTTTGTCGCAGCGCATTGCGATTTTCAGTCACGGCAAGATTGTTGGTTTGGGCAGTGGTTATGACCTGTATCAGAATCCGCCGAATGCGTTTGTGGCGTCGTTTCTGGGCAATTCGAACTTCCTCAAGCTCAAGGCGCAGGGCAATGCGGCGGCTTCGTTTGAAGGACAGTCGTTGTCGATTTGCCTGACCGCTGGGTTGCACACCGATCAGGATGTTTTGCTGATGGTGCGGCCGGAAAAGGCACTGGCGTTGAGCGTGGCGCAGGCGATTAGCGAACCGTTGCCGTCGGGCTGGAATGAGGTTTCAGCGAAGGTTGTGGAAGTGCTGTTTCTGGGTGAGAGCCAGACGTGCAGCGTGGTGACCTCGGGCGGCACTTCGATGACAGTGAAGGCCTTGTCCGCCGCTGGCATGCCGCTCAAGGCTGGCGACCCGGTGCAAGTGCGCTGGGCCACTGCCGATGCGTGCGTCTACACCGAATGGACCGAAAGCGACCTCAACAAGGCTGCGGGTTCTCACTGATAGCGTGTCGCCTGTGAGATCTACCCCCTCACCCCAGCCCTCTCCCCCAAGGGGGGCGAGGGGGAAAGGGAGCAGATCGGGGGCTTTTCAGGACCTGAGTTCGACTCAGGACTTTCAAGTCGATGTATAACGCCAAAACAACCCGGTCAGTCCCCTCTCCCTCTGGGAGAGGGCTAGGGTGAGGGAACCAGTCGACGCGGTATCAGACAATGGCGCAGTAGCCTTCGATTTCGTCCGGCCACGCCGTGAGAATTTCAAACCCCGTCTCCGTCACCGCAACCATATGCTCCCATTGCGCCGACAACGAGCCATCCTTGGTCAGCACCGTCCAGCCATCGGGCATGTTTTTCACATGACGTTTGCCGGCATTGAGCATCGGCTCCACGGTAAAAATCATCCCGGCCTTGAGCTTCATGCCCTGATTCGGGAAGCCGTAATGCAGAATCTGCGGCTCATCGTGATAGACCTTGCCGATCCCGTGCCCGCAATACTCGCGCACCACGCTGAAACCTTCCTTCTCCGCCAACGTCTGGATCGCATGGCCGATATCGCCCAACGTCGCGCCCGGTTTCACCACACGAATACCCGCGCACATCGCCTCATAAGTGGTCTTGATCAGATGCTGCGCCTCAGGCGTCGCCTCACCGACCACGTACATGCGGCTGGTGTCGCCGAACCAGCCGTCCTTGATCACCGCGATATCGAGATTGACGATATCGCCATCCTTCAGCGGTGTGCCCGACGGGATGCCATGACACACCACATCGTTGACCGAGGCGCACACGGTTTTCGGGAAGCCGTGATAACCGACGTTGGCCGGCACCGCTTTCTGCACGTTGAAGATGTAGTCATTACAAAGTTGATCGAGCTGATCAGTGGTGACGCCCGCCTTGACGTGCGGCACCAGCATGGCCAGCACTTCAGCGGCGAGTTTGCCGGCAGCGCGCGATTGCGCGATGTCGGCCGGGGTGTTGATCTTGATCTGGTTTCTCATGCGCTGACGGCTTCCTGAGTCAGTTGTTGCAGATCCAGCCCGCCGTTCTGTTCGGCGCGGATCAGCAAGCGGCAAATGGCGCTGTGGTCGAGGTTGGGGTGCAGTTCGGCGAGCATGCCGATGCGCATCCAGTGCTCGGCTTGCGCGTTGATCGAGCGGCTGAGGGCGTTGCTGGAGATACGCAGGTTCTCGTGCATGTCCTCTGAAATCTTTACGATGCCCATATATGAATCCGATACGATATGTATATGTATCGTATATTAGCCAAGCCTTAAGCGAAATTGCAAATCAACGCAGCGCCGCATCGAAAAACGATGAGATAAGCCGACTGGAACGCCGCTCGGCCAGGCAGTACAGATAAGTCTCGGTAAAGAGTTCTTCGCCATCGATTCTGATCGTGCGGATTTTTGGATCAGCAATGAACTCCGCTTCCGACACCACACCCAGCCCCAACCCACGCACCACCGCTTCACGCAACGCCTCGCGACTACCGATTTCCATGGCGATACGCGGTTTGACCTGCGCCGCATTCAGCGCCTGCTCCAGCACCAGTCGTGTGGTCGAACCGGGTTCGCGTTGCAGCAAACGCTGCCCTTCCAATTCTTCCAGCCGCACGCTGCCGCGATTGGCCAGCGGATGCTCATGATGGGCAAACAGGATGATCGCGTGCCGCGCATAACGCACCGCACACAACGCCGGATCATCCTGACGCCCGGCCAGCACGGCGATGTCGGTAACATAGTTTTCCAAATCCGACAGCACTTGCGCCGAGTTGCCCACGCGAATCGACACATCGATATTCGGATGTTGTTGCAGGTAGCTGTCGACCATTTCGATCACATGAAACGGCCCCACCGCACCGACCTTGAGCTGGCCGCTGTCGAGCCGTCCGGAATCACGCAGCAGGTTATGCGCTTCCAGTTCCAGCAGGGCGATGCGCTGAGCGATAGGCAGCAGTTGCCGACCCACATCCGACAACTCGATGCGCCGCCCGCGCCGATGGAACAGCTCAACATTGTGCTGACGTTCCAAGGCCTGCACCTGAGTGGTCAGGGTCGGTTGGCTCAAGCCCGACGCCCGCGCCCCGGAACTGAAACTGCCGTGGCGGGCGACGGCGAGAAAGGCCCGCAATTTGGCGCTCGACATCCATAGACCCCATCAATAGTTAGCTGCGGTTTCGCATATTGAATTGATTGAATGACTGTCACGTGACAGACCTAGCCTGTGGCAACTCCCAACCACACCGTGGAATGCCATGAAAACAATCAAACAGTTTCTGCGTGTCGTCAGCTTCACCGCACTTGCCTTCGGCGCCAGCCAGGTCTGGGCCAAGGACAAACTGACCATTGGCCTGATCCCCTCCGAAGACTCCCAGGCGATGATCGAATCGAGCAAACAAGTGCTCGACGATCTGCAAGCCAAAATCGGCATGCCGGTCGTGCCGTTCGTGGCCACCGATTACAACGGCATCATCGAAGCGCTGCGCTCGGGCAAGCTCGACGTCGCCTACCTCGGGCCGTTCTCTTACGTGCTGGCGACCTCGGTAGCGGATGTCGAGGCGTTCTCGGTGGCGGTGACCAAGAAGACCGGCCAGAGCGCTTACAAAAGCGTGATTCTGGCGCGCAAGGACAGCGGTATTCATTCGCTGGCCGACCTCAAGGGTCATACGTTCGCGTTCGTCGATCCGAGTTCCGCGTCCGGTCATCTGTTCCCGAAAGCAGGTCTGGAACAGGCCGGTTTCGCCCCGGACAGTTTGTTCAAACGGGTGATTTTCTCAGGTTCCCACGACGCCAGCATCCTCGCGGTGGAGAACAAGAAAGTTGACGCGGCAGCCGTGGCTGACCGCATCTTCGCCAGCGCCGTGGCCAAAGGGGTGGTGAAGCAGGATGACTTCGAAATCGTCTGGAGTTCCAAGCCGATCCCCGAATCGCCAATGGTCTGGCGCAAGGCGCTCGATCCGGAATTGAAGAAGAAGGTCGCCGACGCGCTGGCGTCGATCAAGGATGTGCCGTGGGGTGATCAGGGCGTGCTCAATGGTTTCCAGCCGACCACCGACGCGTCGTATGACGTGGTGCGCGACACCGCCAAGGTGCTCGATCTCGATCTGCGGAGCATGAAATGATCAGCATCCGCCAACTGACCAAACATTACGGCAACAACCCGGTGTTGCGCGGCATCGACCTTGAAGTCGCTGCGGGCGAATTCGTCGTGGTGCTCGGTCAGTCCGGCGCCGGCAAATCGACCTTGCTGCGTTGCATCAATCGTTTGGCGCAGGCCGACAGCGGCACGCTGAACGTGGCCGGTATCGATGCCCTCGCCTGCCCTGACACCAGCGTTCTGCGCCGTGAAGTGGCGATGATTTTTCAGCACCACAACGTCGTGCCTCGCTTAAGCGTTTTGAAGAATGTGCTGACCGGTCGCCTCGGTTCTGTCGGCACCCTCGCCTCGATTCTGCAACTGTTCCGCCGTGACGATGTGGCGCTGGCGATGCAATGTCTGGAGCGCGTCGAGCTGGCGCACAAGGCCGGTGAGCGTACCGATTCGTTGTCTGGCGGGCAGAAGCAGCGCGTCGGCATTGCCCGCGCCCTGGCGCAACGGCCGCAGGTGATTCTGGCCGATGAACCGATCGCCAGTCTCGACCCGAAAACCGCGCGGCTGGTGTTGCAGTACCTGCGCGATGCCACTCGCGAACTGGGCATCACCGTGTTGTGCAATCTGCATCAGGTCGAATACGCCCGTGAGTTCGGCGACCGCGTGGTCGGCTTGGCCAACGGCAGTCTGGTGTTCGATGGCAAAGCGTCAAGCATGACTGAAGCCGATCTGGCGCGAATCTATCCGGGGCAATTGGCGCAATCCCCTGCTGACGTGCCCACGCCCACCCTGTCCTACCGCACTGCCTCGAGGGCCTGAGCATGTCATCGCAAAACTATCAGTGGGTCGGCGATCGTCCGCGTGGTCCGCGCAGTTGGCTGACCACCGGCGCCGTCGTCCTGATCGTGCTGTGGACGCTGAACTGGAGCGCCCAAGGCGCGCAGCTCAGCCTCGGTGAATTGGCGGCGGGGTTGCCGCAGATCGGTGATTTTCTCTCGCGCACCTTCCCACCGGATCTGAGCATTCTTCCGCGTCTGCTTGCGCCAGCGGTGGAGACTTTGCAGATCGCCATCTGGGGCACCCTGCTCGGCGTGTTGCTGGCGATTCCGCTGTCGTTTCTCGCGGCACGCAATTTGAGCCGCAACCGCTGGCTGTTTCACGCCACCCGTCAGGCCTTGAATTTCACCCGCAGCATCAACGAACTGATCCTCGCGCTGATTTTCGTTTCAGCCGTCGGCCTCGGCCCGTTCCCCGGTGTATTGGCGCTGGCACTGCATGGCCTGGGCATGCTCGGCAAGTTCTTCGCCGAGAGCATCGAAGAGATTGATCAAGGCCCGATTGAAGCGCTGCAAGCCACCGGTGCGCGGCCGTTGCAGGTGATCGTGTTTGGCGTTTTGCCGCAGGTCATCACCGCGTGGATTGCCGTGATTCTGTACCGCTTCGAAGTCAACTTGCGCTCGGCCACGGTGCTGGGAATGGTCGGTGCCGGCGGTTTGGGCTTCGAACTGGTGAGCAGTCTCAAGCTGTTCAAATACCAGGAAACCGCGACCTGCATCATCGTCATCACTTTCATGGTGATCGTCGCCGACGCCATCTCCAGCCGCCTGCGCGCGGCGATCCAGAGCGGTTCGGCGCACTAGCGTAAAGCTGCTATCGGCTGAGCCGATTCAAACCTGCGATTTATCGATTTGTACCGTTGTCGACCGCCATCGAGTATGGCGCCACACGACAACAACAATAAGGATCCACCATGACTGCCCGCTTCCAGAACCCAGTTGATACCCGTTTCGGCTGGGGCAGCCTACAAGACCTCGCTGCCATTACCGACCAGCAAACCGTGGCCCTCGTCACCTTCCCTGAGGCCCGTGGGCTGGGGCTGGTCGATCGCCTGCAAGCGTTGCTCGGCGAGCGCCTGATCTACATTGTCGAAGACGTCCAGCCCAACCCCGACGTCGCCCATCTGCGCAGCACTTACGAGCATTTCTGGCAGCACGCCGGCGACTGTGACGTGGTCCTCGCCGTGGGTGGCGGCAGCGCCATCGATACCGCCAAGGCGTTGATCGTCGGCACCGAATCCGGCCGCTTCGATGAACTGTTGAGCCTGCTGTCCAGCGGCAAACCGTTCACCCCGGCCCGTTGCAAACAACTGATCGCCGCGCCGACCACCGCCGGCACCGGCAGCGAAGTCACGCCATGGGCGACGATCTGGGACAGTGCCAGCCAGAAGAAATACTCGCTGCACCTGGACTGCACCTGGCCACGGGTGGCGATCATCGACCCGCAACTGATGCTCACCGTACCGGCCAGTGTCACCGTGTCCACCGGGCTTGACGCGCTGTCCCATGCTCTCGAAGCGATCTGGAACGTCAACGCCAATCCGGTCTCCGACACCTTCGCCATTTCTGCGATTGAAGACATTCTGGAATGCCTGCCGCGCCTGCACAAAGACCTCTCCAGTCACGAATTGCGCAGCCGCATGGCGCTCGCTGCGCTCAAGGCGGGGCTGGCGTTTTCCAACACCAAAACCGCGCTGGCGCATTCGATTTCCTATGAAATGACCTTGCGCCACGGTTTGCCCCACGGCATCGCCTGCTCCTTCACCTTACCGCTGGTTTTGGGTTTGGCCTGGGGCCACGACGCCACTCGCGACCGGACCTTGCAACGGGTATTCGGCGCGGACCTGGGCAAAGCCCAGCAGCAGTTGCGCGAGTTCTTGCACAGCCTCGGGGTGAAGACCGAGTTTGCCGACTACGGCGTCTCGGCCAAGGATGCCGAAGCCATCATCCAGCTCGCAATGCAGGGCGCGCGCGGCAAGAACTTCATTGGTTCGCAAGCCGCCTGACGCCTGATGACACCCGAGTAACCCAAGCACCGCCAGCGGCATGCAGCCGCGGTGATTTCCTGTCGCACCAAAAAAGAGTGCACCCCGCCGACGACACCCGGCGGGAACCGACAACAATAAGGAAAAGATCATGAATCGTGCCGAAACAATGCCTGGTCTCGCCGTCCGTTCCGCCTCGTTCCGGGTCGCCCAGTGGCGCATGCTGCTGGCGGCGATGTTCTGTTACCTGTTTTTCTACACCGGTCGGCAGACCTTCGGTTTTGCCATTCCGGGGATTCAGGCCGAGTTCGGCTTGAGCAAGGAAACCCTCGGCTGGGCTTCTGCGGCGATGCTCTGGGCCTACGCCATTGGCCAGGCCATCAACGGCAACCTCGCCGATAAATTCGGTGGGCGGCGCATCATGACCCTCGGTGCGGTGTTGTCGTGCGGTGCCAACTGGGTGACCAGTTTTGCCAGCGGTTTCACCAGTCTGATTCTGCCGTGGGGCGTCAACGGCTACTTTCAGGCCTTGGGCTGGGCGCCGGGCGGTCGGCTGATTGCCAATTGGTGGGCGGCGGGTGAGCGCGGCAAGGTCTATGGCTTCTACACCTTCGCCGCCGGTTGCGCGTCGATTCTGTCGTACGTCACTTCCATCGTCGTGCTTGAAGTGCTGCAACTGGAATGGCGCTGGATCTTCCGTTTGCCGGTGCTGCTGATGCTCGCCGGCGGGATCATTTTCTATCTGGTTGCCCGCGAACGCCCGCAGGATATGGGCTTCGAGCCTGTAGGTGATACCGGTGTGGCCAACGCTGACGACAAACATCAGGAAGCCGCACAGGGCGAAGTCGAGTCCTCGGCGCAACGCTACAAAGCCGTGCTGAAGAACCCTCGCCTGCTGATCGCCGCGCTGTCACTGGGCTTTCAGAACGCGGCGCGCTACGGCTTGATCGTCTGGGTACCGGTGCACTTTCTCGGCGCGGACTGGAAAAGCGGTGACGGCATGATCGATCCGAAATGGATCACCGTCGCCCTCCCCGTCGGCATGGCGGTTGGTGCACTGAGCAACGGCTGGGTGTCGGACAAACTGTTCGGCTCCAAGCGCTATCTGGCGATCATGCTCTATATGTTCCTCGGCGCCGCCACCAGCCTGTGGATGTGGAGCCTGCCGCCACACAGTGTCATCGGCCTGGTGGCGTTGTTCCTTTGCGGCTTCTTCGTCTACGGCCCGGCCTCGAGTTTCTGGGCACTGTGCCCGGATCTGGTGGGGGCAAAACGCGCCGGTACAGCGACCGGAATCATGAACTTTTCCTCGTACCTGTTCGCCGGATTGGCCGAGCCACTGATCGGGCGTCTGCTTGACACCACGGCAAATACGTCTCTGATCTTCATAGTGGTCACCAGCGCCTGCCTGTGCAGCGCGGCAGTGGCATTGTTCATTCGACGCTGACGGGGCATGCATGTACCAGTATCACAAGTGGTTGCGTTCGTTTCATGCGGTGGCCAAAACCGGCAGTTTCACTCTCGCAGCGGAGTACCTCAGCGTCGGCCAGCCGACCGTCAGCGAGCAGGTCAACGCGCTGGAAAACACCTTCTCGGTGGAGCTGTTCCATCGCCGTGGCCGCTACATCGAAATGAGCGCCGCCGGGCACAAGCTCTATGCGATCACTCAGGGCCTGTTCGGTCAGGAGGATGAAGCCGTGCAACTGTTGCAGAGCTTCAAGCAGCGCAAGACCGGCATGTTGCGCCTCGGCGCAGTGTCGCCGCCGATTGCGATGAACCTGACCTATGAGCTGATGCAGCGTCACCCGGATATCGAACTGGAAACGTCGTTTTCTTCGGAAAAGGACACCCTGGCACGGTTGTTCAACTTCGATATCGATGTAGCGATTCTGGCCTTGTCGGAATTCGATGAGCGCTTCCACACGCGGCTGTATCACCGTTATCCGATCATCGCCGTGGTCCGCGATGACCATCCCTGGGCCGGTCAGTCGCAGGTTCACATCAGCGAAATCAGCCGCGAGAAATGGGTGATGCGCGAATCCAGCGCGCGCACCCGACAACTGGTGGAGGAAAGCTGCAAGCGCCTCGACATCGAACTCAACTGCGTCATGCAACTCAACAGCCGCGAAGCCATCGTTCACGCGATCGTCAAGGGCATCGGCATCGGGTTTGTCTCGGCGGTCGAGTACGCCGAAACACCCGGCACCACGCCGATCACCTTTGTCGATCACCCGTTCTTTATCGAATACCACCTGTGCTGCCTCGGCATCCGCCGCAACCGGCCAGTAATTGCCGAACTGTTTGATGCGAATCCACCGCTGACCTGATCAGCACTGACCCTTGACCGCCTACCTCATTGCCGAGGGACGGCCCACGCTTACCTGAAAACGGAGATTGACCATGCAGTACCAACAACCGACTCACCTGCAAGCCGCGATCCTTGACTGGGCTGGCACCGTTGTCGATTTCGGCTCGTTTGCCCCAACGCAGATTTTCGTCGAAGCCTTTGCCGAGTTTGGCGTCGCGGTGTCGCTGGAAGAAGCGCGCGGGCCGATGGGTATGGGCAAGTGGGATCACATCCGCACCCTGTGCAACCTGCCGCAGATTGCCGAGCGTTATCGTGCAGCGTTTGATCGCTTGCCGAGTGACGACGATGTCACGGCGATCTACGAGCGCTTCATGCCGTTGCAAATCGAGAAAATCGCCCTGCATTCTGCGTTGATTCCGGGTGCGCTCGAAGCGATTGCGGCGTTGCGCGACAAGGGGTTGAAAATCGGTTCGTGCTCGGGTTATCCAGCGGTGGTGATGGCCAAGGTTGTCGAACTGGCGCGGGAAAATGGCTACGTCGCTGACCATGTCGTCGCCACCGATGAAGTACCGAATGGCCGGCCCTATCCGGCGCAGGCCTTGGCCAACGTGATTGCTCTGGGCATTGATGATGTGGCCGCGTGCGTCAAGGTCGACGACACCTGGCCGGGGATTCTCGAAGGGCGCAGCGCCGGCATGTGGACTGTGGCGTTGACCTGCTCGGGCAACGCACTGGGCCTGAGCTATGAGCAATACAAGGCGTTGCCGTCGGATCGACTGGCGGAAGAACGCGCGCGGATCGGCAAGATGTTCGCCCCCTCGCGCCCGCATTATCTGATCGACACCATCGCCGAGTTGCCCGAGGTGATCGAGGACATCAATGCGCGTCTGGCCCGGGGCGAAACCCCGCAAGCCTGCTGAGTAGCCCCCTGCCCCTGATCGTTCCCACGCTCTGCGTGGCAATGCAGCCCGTGACGCTCCGCGTCACTGGACGCGGAGCGTCCCTAGAGGCATTCCCACGCGGAGCGTCACTAGTGTCCGGTAAAACCTGTGTCATAGCAGAAGGCAGCCTTGAGCTGCCTTCTGCTCCGTTCGCTTCTGCCTTCGGTGCTCAAGATGTTCGATGCTTGATGGACGTTC